>JBKBJT010000004.1:38810-135426 GCA_046294345.1 Ferrovibrio sp. | reverse complement strand
GCCGAAGGCGAGGTGCTGCAGCTGATGACGGCGAACGACATGGATTCCTCGGAAGCCGATTACCTCAAGGTGATCGAGTCCAAGACGGCAGCGCTGTTTGCCGCCGCCTGCCGCGTTGGTGCGGTGATCGCCGACCGTCCGGAGGCGGAAGCCCAGGCGCTGGACGACTATGGTCGCTATTTAGGTATCGCCTTCCAGCTGGTTGATGACGCCCTGGATTATGCATCCGATGGCGCGACCCTGGGCAAGAATACCGGCGACGATTTCAAGGAAGGCAAGGTCACCCTGCCGATCGTGCTGGCCTTCAACAAAGGCAGTGTGGCCGAACGGGAATTCTGGCGTCGCACCATCGAGCAGCCCGAGCAGCAGACGGCTGAAGACTGGTCTTTGGCCCTGAATTACATCCAGCGCCACGGCACCATTCAGGAAACCCTGGCCCGGGCCCGCCATTATGGCCAGAAGGCCCATCAGGCCCTGGCCGGCTTCGCCCCCGGTGCCATGCGCGATGCACTGGCCGAGGCGATCGATTTCGCCATCGAGCGGGCCCTCTAACCCCCTGATCGGACAGGCAATCAGCCAACAGCCAATTTCTGGGGATTGATCCGGGATTCGCCGGCCGGGCCGCTTGCGGGGCGGTCGCCCAGGCGCTATACAGGCGCCCGCGCCGGTGTCGGAGTGTAGCTCAGCCTGGTAGAGCACTAGCTTCGGGAGCTAGGGGCCGGAGGTTCGAATCCTCTCACTCCGACCAGCGCGCATATCTCCCGATAATTCCCTTCCCCTACTCCGTGATCAGCGGCGGTACTGCTGCGCGCTTCATCGTCTCGCGCCAGAGGATATACAGTCCGCTGGCCACGACGATGGCACAGCCGATCCAAGTCTGCGCATCGGGAAAATCGTTCCACAGATACCAGCCGAACAGCACCGACCATAGCAGGTGCGTGTAGTCGAACGGCGCCACCACGGCGGCCGGCGCCAGGCTGTAGGCCCGCGTCATGAAAAGCTGGGCGGCACCGCCGAACAGGCCAACCCCCAGCAGCAGCGGCAGGTCGCGCCAGTCCGGCGTGACCCAGACGAATGGCAGGGCCAGGGCGGTGGCGATGGTGCAGAAAGCGGTGAAATAGAAAGCGATGGCCGTGGAGGGTTCGGTGGTGCTGAGCTTGCGGATCTGGATCATCGCCAGCGCATAGAGCAAAGTGGCGGCCACCACGAGCAGCGCCCCGTTCTGCACCATGCCCGGACCCGGCCGCACGATGACCAGCATGCCGATGAAGCCCACCACGATGGCCGACCAGCGATGCAGGCCGACGCGCTCGCCCAGCAGCCAGACCGACAGGCCGGCAATGAAGATCGGGCCGGAGAAGGCAATCGCTGTCACGTCGGCCAGCGGCATGAACTGATAGGCCGAGAAGAAACCGAACATCGCCGCCAGACCGAAACCAGACCGCATGGCGTGCGCGCCCAGTCGGCGCGTGCGCAGCACGGCGAAACCGCCGGTGCCGCGCGCCACCATCCACAGGATCGGAATGAGGGCGCAGAGGCTGCGGAAGAACATGATCTGCAGCACCGGATAGCCGGCGGTGAGCCATTTCACCAGTGCATCCATGCAGCCGAACAGTGAGACGGCCAGGATCATGAAGCCGATGCCGCGCGAGGCTTGCGGCAGGACAGCGGATGGCGGCAGGACGGACATGGATACCAGACGATGGAGAGCGCTATGGTTTGTTGTGCCATGCCCGCGCGCCGATTGCACCTGGCCTGCCACGCGGCCGTAAAAAAACCGCAGCCGGCCAATGGCCGGCTGCGGCATGGGGTGGAAACGGTATCAGCTGCCGTAATTGACCGGGCCAGCGATCATGACAAAGCGGCCCTTCTGCACCTGGAACAGGAAGCTCTCATCCGATCCCTGATGCTTGTCCGGGCCGTAACTGACCACCGGGCCGCCGAAGATGTCGCGATAGCCCTTGATGCTTTCCATCGCGGTGATCAGCTTGTCGGTGGTCAGATCCTTGCCGGCACGCTCAAGCGCGAAGATCAACTGATCCATCAGGGCATGACCATAGACGGCGCCGATATTCGGATCGTTGCCGTATTTCGCCTTATAGCGGTCCATCCAGGCCACCACGGTGGTACTGGCCGTATCGCGGTAGGGCAGGATGGTGCCGGCCATGGTGTAGAGGCCTTCGGTGGCGCCACCCGGTGCGCCAGCCACGATCTGGTCGTAATTCGCCGACTGGCCAAGGAAATCCACATTCCAGCCCATCTTGCGCGCCGTGGCATAGGGCACGATGGCATCGCGGATAATGGTGCCCATCACCACAAGATCGCAATTCGCGGCCCGCAGCTTGGATATCTGCGCCGTGAAGTCGGTATCGGCCGGCTTGTTCGTGGCCGTTTCGACCAGAGGCAGCTTCATCGCCTTGGTCTGATCCTGCACCGCTTCCAAGATTTCCTTGCCGAAATCGGTGTCCTGGTACAGCGTGCAGATCTGCTTGCTACCCTTGTTGGCGACCATCCATTTGATGCCGGCGCGGATCTGGTCGTAATAGGTCGAACCACCGGCGAATTTCAGCCGGTGGAACGGCAGATACATCTGCCGGGCGGCCGTGATCGGGAAGAAATTCGGCACACCGGCCTTCAACTGGTCAGGCAGCACGGCATTGTTCATCGGCGTGCCCAGCGCGCCGGCCATCAGGAAAATGTTGTCGCGGTTGATCAGCTTGTTGGCCGCTTGCACCGCGCGCGGCACCTGATACTGGTTGTCTTCCACGATCAGGCGGATTTTGCGGCCATGCACGCCACCCTGCGCATTGATCTCGTCGATGCGCAGCCGCATCGCGTTGGCGGAATTGACGCCGTAAGACGCCGCCACACCGCTGAGATCGGTGTGCATGCCGATGACGATTTCGGTCTTGGTGACGCCCCGGACTTTTCCGGCCTGGGCCAGCGCGTCGCTGGCAAAACCTGCGACGGCAAACGCAGCAACACTGGTCGCCGCAGCGACCGCGAGTACAGATACCCTACGCATGCGGACCTCCCCATGGATGTTATTGTTTTACGGCTGAAGTCTAGCCGGGAAACACATGGGACAGCAGCGCAAAGTTACGTTACGTCAACTTCACTGTCCTATCTGCCGCAGCGCAAAAAAAAAACGCCCGCGGCCATTGCCGCGGGCGTCAGACTGATTCGTACCGGATCAGTGCTTCGGTTTAGTACTTCAGCGGGCCGGCAATCTGCACAAAGCGGCCTTTCTGGATCTGGAAGAACAGGACCTCGGTAGTGCCCTGGTGCTTTTGCGGACCGAAGCTGATCACCGGACCGCCGAAGATGTCGCGGTAACCACTGATGCCCTCCAGCCCCTTGAGGAACTTCTCGGTGGTGACGTCCTTCCCGGCGCGATCCAGTGCCGTGATGATCAGGTCGGCGATGTTGTGACCATAGACGGCGCCGATATTCGGATCGGTGCCGTACTTGGCCTTATAGGCATCCCACCAGGCGGCAACCGCGCCGGTGGCCGTGTCGCGATAGGGCATCACGGTGCCAGCGCCGACATAAAGGCCCTCGGTCGAACCGCCCGGGGCGGAGGCCACGATCTGGTCGAAGCTGGCGGACTGGGCGACGAAGTCGACGTCGGTCCAACCCATCTTACGCGCCGTCGCGTACGGCACGATGGCATCACGTACGATGGAACCCATCGCCACCAGATCGCAGCCGGCCGCGCGCAGCTTGGCGATCTGTGCGGTGAAGTCGGTGGCGATCGGCGTGTTGGTGGCCGTTTCCACCACCTGCATGTTCATCGCCTTGGCCTGGTCCTGGGTTGCTTCCAGGATTTCCTTGCCGAAGTCGGTGTCCTGATACAGCGTGCAGATCTTCTTGCGGCCATTTTTCTCGACCAGGTATTTGATACCCGCCCGGATATGGTCGTAGTAACTTGAGAAGGTCTGGAACTTGAGCGGATGATGCGGCTCGCTCATCGAACGGGCGGCTGTCAGCGGCGCCAGATTGGGCACGCCAGCCTTGAACTGCTCGGGGAATACCGCATTGTTGTGCGGCGTGCCAAGCGCGCCGGCCATCAGGAAAATCTTGTCGCGGTTGATCAGCTTGTTGGCCGCCTGCACGGCACGCGGCACCTGATACTGATGATCCTCGACGATCAGCCGGATCTTGCGGCCATGTACGCCGCCCTGGGCATTGAGCTCCTCGAACTTGAGCCGCATGGCATTTGAGGAACTGACGCCATAGGAAGCCGCCGGACCGCTCAGATCGGTATGCATGCCGATGACGATCTCGGACCTGGTGACACCGCGCACGCTCTGCGCGTTCGCTGCACTGGTGATCATACCGGAAGCCAGAACTGCAATGGCGCCCGCCGCGGCGACGCCGAACCCTGTTACCCCACGCATTCCACTCTCCCTAAAAAGTTTATTATTTGCCTCAACAGACTAGCCGGATGTTGCGTGGCGGCATAGGGGATTTTATTGCGTCGCCAAGGTGCAGGGCGGCCATTTGCAACGCAAAAAAAGAAACGCCCGCGGCAACCGCCGCGGGCGTCTCAGTTGCCTGATACTTCGGCCTGCTCAGTATTTGAGCGGGCCAGCAATCTGCACGAACCGGCCCTTCTGGATATGGTACAGCAGCACCTCGTTGGTGCCCAGATGCTTCTGCGGGCCGAAATTGATCACCGGGCCGCCGAAAATGTCGCGATAGCCGGTGATGCCTTCCAGCGCCTTAAGGAACCCCTCGGTGGTCAGGTCCTTGCCAGCCTTGTTCAGGGCGGTGACGATCAACTGGGCCGTGTTGGTCCCATAAACGGCGCCGATATTCGGATCGTTGCCGTACTTGGCCTTATAGGCATCCCACCAGGCCGCGACGGTGGCATCGGCCGTATCGCGATAGGGCATCACGGTGCCGGCACCGACATAGAGGCCTTCGGTGGCACCGCCTGGCGCGGAGGCCACGATCTGGTCGAAGCTGGCCGACTGCGACACGAAGTCCACATCGGTCCAGCCCATCTTGCGCGCCGTGCCGTAGGACAGGATGGCGTCGCGCACGATGGCGCCCAGAGCGACAACGTCGCAACCTGCCGCACGCAGCTTGGTGATTTGCGCCGAGAAATCCGAATCAGCCGGCTTGTTGGTGGCGGTTTCAACCACCGGGATGTTCATCGCCTTGGCCTGGTCCTTCACGGCCTCGAAGATTTCCATGCCGAAGTCGGTATCCTGATACAACGTGCACAGCTTCTTGCGGCCGTTCTTCTCCATCACATACTTGATGCTGGCACGGGTATGGTCGTAGTAGCTGGAAATGGTCTGGAACTTCAGCGGATGATGCGGTTCGACCATCGAACGGGCCGCCGTCACCGGATTGATGTTCGGGATGCCGGCCTTGAACTGCTCGGCAAACACCGCGTTGTTCATCGGCGTGCCGAGTGCGGCTGCCATGATGAAGATCTTGTCGCGGTTGATCAGCTTGTTGGCCGCCTGCACGGCACGCGGCACCTGGTACTGATGATCCTCGACGATCAGGCGGATCTTACGGCCATGAATGCCGCCGGCCGCGTTCACCTTCTCGAATTCGAGCCGCATGGCGTTCGACGAACTGACGCCATAGGAGGCTGCCACGCCGCTGAGATCGGTATGCATGCCGATCAGAATTTCCGACTTGGTCACCCCGCGCACGGACTGCGCCTGGGCCGCGCCGGCAAGAGCCACAGCCGCAAATAGAGCCGTGGCAACCGCTACTGACTTGATACGCATTTTATGTCTTTCCTCCTCCAGATAACCTATTGGCCGGACCACTCGGACTCACTCGCCGCCGGCATACATCTCGTCGATCATCGCCTTGTATTTCTCGTTCACGAACTTGCGCTTCAGCTTCATGGTAGGCGTCAGTTCGTCGTCTTCGGCCGTCAGCTGCTGGTCGATCAGGCGGAATTTCTTGATCGTCTCGACTCGGGCGAAATTCTTGTTCACCCTTTCGATCTCCTGCCAGATCAGCTCCTGCACTTCCTTGGCCCGGCACAGCGAGGCGAAGTTGGTGAACGGCACGTTCAGGTCCTGGGCGTATTTCACCACATTGTCATGGTCGATCATGATCAGGCAGGTCAGATACTTCCGCCGGTCGCCGATCACCACCGCATCCGAGATATAGGGGCTGAATTTCAGCTGGTTCTCGATCTCGGACGGCGTGATGTTCTTGCCGCCCGCGGTGATGATGATGTCCTTCATGCGATCGGTGATACGATACCAGCCTTCGTTGTCGACCATGCCGACGTCGCCGGTATGCAGCCAGCCGTCAACGATGGTCTCGGCCGTCTTGGTGGGATTGTTGAGATAGCCCATGAAGACATGCGGCCCTTTGAGCAGGATTTCGCCTTCCGGACTCAGCTTAACCTGGGTATTGGGCACGGCCTGGCCGATGCTGCCCAACTTGACGCGGTATTCCGGCGGCGAGGTGGCAAGGCCGACATTCTCGGTCTGGCCGTAGACCTCGCGCATGTCCTTGCCCAGCGCCAGATACCATTTGATCAGGTCGGGTGAGATCGGGGCGGCGCCGGTGACCAGCCATTTGCAGCGGTCGATGCCGATAATGCGCTTGATGTTGCGCAGTACCAGCTGGTCGGCGAACCAGAACGCGATCTTCAGACCCAGACCAGGCTCCTGCCCTTCCAACCGCGCCTCGGCGATACGATAGCCGATGCCGATGGCAAGCTTGTAGGCCAGCTTGCCCAGGCCCGTCGCATCCTTCATGCGGATGGCGACGCCGGAATAGAATTTCTCCCACAGGCGCGGCACGGCGAAGAACACCGTCGGCTGCACTTCCTGCAAATTCTGCGGCACGGTTTCCGGGCTCTCGGCGAAATTCACCGTCGAACCGGAGCGGATTGGCCATAACAGGGTGAAGCCGCGCTCGGCGATGTGGCAGAGCGGCAGGAAGCTGAGCTGTTCGTCCTCTTCCATCTGCTCCAGCAACCGGCCGGCATTTTCCATCTGGAACAGCAGGTTGCGATGACTGATCATGGCCCCCTTGGGTGCGCCGGTGGTGCCGGAGGTATAGATCAGGATCGCCAGGTCTTCCGATTTGCCGAGCTTGAGCTGCTCGTCCCAGAAACCGGGATTGGCCTTCTCGAAATTGCTGCCCTGGGCCAGCAGATCGTCGAAGGACAGCACCATCGGATCCTGGAAGTCCGACAGGCCCTCCATGTCGATCACGACGATTTTCTTCAGCGTCGGGCAGCGCTCGCGCACCTCGAGGATCTTGTCGAGCTGCTCCTCGTTCTCGGCGATATAGACCACCGTACAGCTGTCGTTGACGATGTATTCCACCTGCTTCGCGGAGTCGGTGGTATAGATGCCGTTGGTAACGCCGCCGATGCTCTGGGTGCCCAGATCGGCATAAAGCCACTGCGGGTTGCCTTCCGAGATGATCGAAACGACCTCGCCGCGCTTCACGCCAAGAGCAGCGAGACCAAGGCCGGCATGCTTCACGTTATCGCCGTATTGCCGCCAGGTGATCGACCCCCAGACGCCGAGGTTCTTTTCGCGCATCGCCACCTTGTCGCCGCGCTCGCCCACCTTACGCCAGAAATAGCGTGGCAGCGTGTCGCGCTCCATGATCTCCAGGATGTCGGAGTCGACCTCGACGCCGGTCTTGCTATCGATGGCCTTTTTGATCTGCGCCTTGTTGGTCTGCATCTGTGCCATGGCCGTCCTCCCGAACCGGCATTCGCCCGTATCGCCGGGCTAACGCCAGGTCTTGCGTTTCTTCCAGCGGCGCTTGCCGCGCACGCCCTGTTCCTTCATGCCGAGATAGAATTCCTTGATGTCTTCCTTCTCGAGCAGTTTCTCGCAGGTATCAGCCATGACAATACGGCCAACTTCCAGCACATAACCGTAATGTGCGGCATGCAAGGCCACGTTGGCATTCTGCTCGACCAGCAGGATGGTGGTCTTCTGCTCGGCATTGATGCGCACGATGATCTCGAAGATTTCCTTCACCAGCTTGGGCGACAGGCCGAGCGAGGGCTCGTCCAGCAGCAGCAGCTTGGGGCGCCCCATCAGGGCACGGCCGATCGCCAGCATCTGCTGCTCGCCACCCGACATCGAGCCCGCCGGCTGGCTCTCGCGCTCCTTCAGGCGCGGGAAATAGCGGTAGACCATCTCCATGTCTTTGGCGACGCCGTCGGCGTCCTTGCGGGTGAAGGCGCCCATCATCAGGTTTTCCTTCACCGTCAGGAACGGGAAGGTCTCGCGGCCCTCGGGCACATGGCCGATGCCGAGCCGCATCACCTTGTCGGGGTCCATCTTCTGGATTTCCCGACCCTCGAAGATGACGCTGCCCTTCTGCGGATCCATCACGCCGCAGATCGTCTTCAGGATCGTGGTCTTGCCGGCACCGTTGGCACCCAGCACGGTGACGATGGCGCCGCGCGGCACTTCCAGGCTGACGCCACGGATGGCCATGATCGGGCCGTAGAAGGTCTCGATATTGCTCAAGCGAAGAATGACATCGCCCTGGGTCTGCTCGGTCACGGGCTCAGCCTCCCAGATAGGCTTTGACGACTTCGGGATGGCTCTGGACTTCCTGCGGGGTACCAAGCGCCAGAACGCGGCCATAGTTAAGCGCCAGAACGCGATCCGACACTTCGTTCACCAGCCCCATGTCGTGTTCGACCATCAGCACGGTGATACCGAGGTCATTCTTGATATCCTGAATCCACCAGGCCATATCCTCGGTCTCTTCGGTATTGAGGCCCGAGGATGGTTCGTCCAGCAGCAACAGCTTGGGCTCACTGCACAGCGCGCGGGCCAGTTCCACCACTTTGCGCGCGCCATAGGGCAGGTTCACGATCATGGTATCGCGGTAATGCTGCAGATCGAGAAAATCGATCACATGCTCGACCTTCTCGCGGTGCGCCAACTCGCGCCGGCGCACGCCGGGCAGAAACAGCAGGTCGGCGAGCGGATTGCCGCCGCGATGGGCATGCCGTCCCAGCAGCAGATTCTGCAGCACCGTGGCATGCTCAAAGAGTTCGATATTCTGGAACGTGCGCGCGATGCCAAGCGCCGCGATCTCGTGCGGCGGCACCTCGGTGATGTCCTGGCCTTCGAAGCGCAGCCTGCCTTCGGTAGGATTATAGATACGGCTGATCAGGTTGAACACCGTGGTCTTGCCGGCGCCATTCGGGCCGATGATGGTGAAGACCTGGCCCTTCTCGATGGCGAAGCTGACGCCGTCGACCGCCTTGATGCCGCCGAAGTTGATGGCGATGTTGTCTGCCTGGAACAGCGTCACCGGAAGCGCTCCGACTTGGTGTAGGTCTTCTGCCGCTTGAACGTCGCTTTCTTGTAAAGCGGGAACAGCGAGAAATAGAGCTTGATCTTCAGCCAGCGGCCATAGATGCCAAGCGGCTCGAACAGGATAAAGAAGACCAGGATGATCCCGAACAGGCCCGGTTCCAGACCCGGCTGGCGAGCGACCTGCTCGGGCAGATAGTCGCGCAGGATGGCAATCAGCTGCGGCAGCGAGCCAACGAAAATCGCACCAAAGATGGCGCCGTGGATCGACCCCAGGCCGCCCACCACCACCATAAGCAATAACTGGATCGAGAGCAGAATATTGAAGGCATCAGGCGCCAGGTAGCCGATCTTGTGGGCGAACAGCGTACCGCCAAAGCCGGTGAAGCCGGCCGAAACGGCGAAGGCCAGGGTTTTATAGGCAGCAAGGTTGACACCCATCGACTGTGCGGCGATCTCGGAATCGCGGATGGCGATGAAGGCACGGCCGGTGGGCGAGCGCAGCAGGTTCAGTGCTGCCAGCACGGCCAGCACCAGAGCGCCGAAACACAAATAGTAGAAGAAGCGGTCGTCCGTAATGCTGTATCCGAATATCTCCGGCCGCTCGACCGGAAAGCCCTTGAAGCCGCCGGTCACCGATTCCCAGCGGATCAGGATCTGCTCAATGATAAAGGCAAAAGCCAGGGTGGCAATGGCAAGGTAGATACCGGTCAGGCGAAGGGCCGGGAATCCGATGATGGCTCCGATCAGCGCCGAGAGCACCGTTGCCGCGAAGACCGAGACTACGAAGGGCACACCTAGGCCAAGAAGCACGGCATGGGTGTAAGCACCGATGCCGAGGAAAGCGGCATGGCCGAGCGATACCTGTCCGGTATAGCCGGTCAGCAGCATCAGGCCGATGCCGACGATGGAAAGGATGAGTACGTAGGAAATCTCGCCGAGCCAGAAATCCTCCAGCACAAACGGCGCGCCCAGCAAAGCCAGCAGCAGCAGGCCGTACCAGAACCGGTCCACGCTATCGCGGAACAGGTTGATGTCCTGGTTGTAGTCGGTCTTGAAAAAGAAGCGCATCTTGTTGAGACCCCTACACCCGCTTGCGGCCGATATTGCCGAACAGGCCCTGCGGACGCAGGAACAGCACGGCCAGGATCACCACATAGGCGGCCACATCCTTGAAGCCTTCCGGCAGGTAGACGCCGGAGAACTGCTCGATCACGCCGATCACCAGGCCACCGATCACCGCGCCCGGGATCGAACCGAAACCGCCCAGCACGGCGGCGGCAAAGGCCTTCAGGCCTAGCAAACCAATGGTAACGTCGATCAGCGAGACCGGCGCCAGCAGGATACCGGCCACGGCGGCGACGGCGGCCGAGATCGCCCAGATCAGCGAGAACACCATCTTTACCGGGATGCCCATGTAATAGGCCGCCAACTGATTCTGCGAGGCGGCCTGCATGGCCACGCCGATACGGGTGTAGCGGAAGAAGGCAAACAGCACGCTGCAGAGGATGGCAGTGCCGGCCACGATGGACACGTTCACGTCGGCGATGACGAAGCCGCCGATATTGCTGACACCATCGGTGAACGGCGTGGCAAAGGCGCGCGTCTCGGTGCCCCAGATCATCGAGGCGGCGGCGCGGAAGATGAAACCAAGGCCGATGGTGAGCATGACCACCGAGAATTGCGGCTGGCCGATCACCTGCCGCAGGATCAAAGTATCGAGCAGGTAGCCGAATACCGCCATGAACAGCACAGCGCCGAGGAAGGCGAGCCAGTAGTTGAAGCCCATCATCTCGATCAAGGTGAAGGCCACGAAGGCGCCCAGCATCAGCAGGTCGCCCTGGGCGAAGTTCACCATTTCGGTGGCTTTGTAGATCAGCACAAAACCGAGCGCGATGAGGCCGTAAATACAGCCTGCCGCCAACCCGTTCAGCAGCAACTGGACTATCTCAGACAGCTTGCCGTCCTCCCAGACAGAATTTATTGCCGGCGATTCTTGGTGTCGCCCTGGCGAGGTGGCACATTAAGGAAGCAATGCGGGTACGGTCAATCGGATTCACGCTCGGTTGAATGCTAATCACTTGACGTAACGTCAATTTTTGCGAGGCTGCTGATATGTCAGTCCCCTTCGTCAAGACCCTGGATTTCAGCTACGGTACCGTCGCGGAATTGAGCCCTCTGGTGCGCCGCGTGGTGGCGCGAAACCCCTCCGCATTCACCTTCCACGGCACCGGTACCTATATCGTCGGCCGGGGCAAAGTGGCGGTGATCGATCCCGGCCCCGCCGATCCGGCGCATATCGATGCCCTCACCCACGCCCTGCGCAACGAAACCGTCACCCATATCCTGATCACCCATACCCATCGCGACCATTCACCCGGCACCGCCGAGCTGCAGCGCCGCACCGGCGCGCCCAGTTTCGCC
The DNA here is from genome assembly GCA_046294345.1 of Ferrovibrio sp. Lineage (GTDB taxonomy): Bacteria > Pseudomonadota > Alphaproteobacteria > Ferrovibrionales > Ferrovibrionaceae > Ferrovibrio. The sequence continues at coordinate 123,709 of JBKBJT010000004.1, read as the reverse complement.
TTCGGGCCGCATCCGATGCCCAGAGGCGCGCTGGCCGTCGAGGAAGGTGGTGACCATGATTTCCGTCCTGACGAGATCATGGCTGATGGCGATACACTGGACGGCCATGGTTGGACGCTCTCAGCGCTGCACACACCAGGTCACATCTCGAATCACTTGTGCTTCGGCTTAAACGAGGAACGGGCGCTGTTCACTGGCGATCATGTGATGGGTTGGTCCACCACGGTGATCTCGCCGCCCGACGGCAACATGACGGATTACTACGCCTCGCTGCGCAAGCTGCTACCGCGCGACGAACAACGCTACTATCCCACGCATGGCGCACCGATCGACGAACACAGCACTGGCGCCAGCCCGCAACATTTCGTGCAGGCCTTGCTGCAGCATCGTGCAGGGCGCGAGGACCAGATCATGCGCTGCCTGGCTGCCGGCCCGCAGACCATTCCGCAGATGGTGACGGCGATGTACCATGACGTGCCATCGTATCTTCATCCTGCAGCGGCACGCTCGGTGCTGGCGCACCTGATCCATATGACAGAAGAAGGGCGGGTCGTCAGTGACAGCCTGCCCGATGAAAAGGCTGTGTATCGGCTGGAGTAACGGTCAGGCGGTGGCCGGAGCCGGATGCAGGCGCCGCCGCAGCAACCACATGCCCGACAGGGCCGCCGTCGCCACGCCCAGGCCATACCAGGTCGGGAATACCGACAGCCCGGCAACCAGCAATAAACCGACGGCATCCAGCCAGCGCCATGGGAAAAAGCGGGCACCACCAAACAATGCGGCAAAAGCCATCGTGAATACCGTGCCGGAAACTATCGCCTCAACTATATCCAGCCAGGTGCCGCTGGCCAGCATGCCCGGATAGGCAATGAACATGAACGGAATCACATAAGTCACGGCCCCCAACTTGCATGCCTCGCGCGCGACGGACATCCAATTGGTTTGGGCGATTCCAGCCGCCACGAACACCGCCACACAGACAGGCGGCGTGATCACCGAGATGGTGGCATAATAAAAGACGAACATATGAGCAATGATCGGCTCGACGCCGACCTTAGCGAGCGCCGGTGCCAGAACAGCCGCCACCAGCACATAGGCCGCCGTGGTGGGGATGCCCATGCCAAGCACGAGGCAGACCAGAGCCGTCACCAGCGCGATCAGCCAGATCGAATTGCCTGCCATGCTGACGATCAACGATGACAGAGCCACGCCCAGACCGGTGAGGTTGACCATGCTGACCAGGATCTGCGCGCCGGCCAGCAGCACGCCGATCATCACCAGCGCCTTGCCTGCATCTTCCAGGCTGTTGACGATCAGGCGCAAACAGCTCCGCAGATCCGCTGCCGAGCGGACGTTCAGCACCAGATAACTTATGAATAGCCCCGCAACGCCGAAAAATGCGGCGGTCTGTACCGAACGGCCCGTCAGGATGCCGAACAGCAATGCGCCGAAGGCAACGACGATCGGCCCCATCCGGCCAGGCGCCAGAACGTGCCGCCAGGGCGGCATCTCGTCCTCCGGCACCGTACGCAGCCCCCGATTCAATGCGATAAAGTGAATCGTGGCAAATGCGCCGAGATAATAGAGGAAAGCCGGCAGGATTGCCGCCTTGGCGATATCGACGTAACTACGCCCGATGATCTCGGCCATCACGAAGGCGGCGGCCCCCATGACCGGCGGTGCGATCTGCCCACCGGTCGAGGCAACGGCCTCAATGCCGCCCGCCAGCGCCGGCGGATAACCGAGGCGTTTCATCAGCGGAATGGTGAAATTCCCGGTGGTGGCCACATTGGCTACCGCGCTGCCGCTGATGGTGCCGAACAGGCCGGAGGCGACCGTGGCGATCTTGGCGGCGCCGCCGGGGCTGCGGCCGCTGAGCCGGATCGCCAGGTCCATGAAGGTCTGCCCGCCACCCGTGAACAGCAATACACTGCCGAACAGAATGAAGGCGCCGATGGTGGTGCTGGCCACACCGACCAGCAATCCCCAGATGCCCAGGTCGCCGAGCAGCAGCGTCTCGGTGACAAAATAGATATCGAAGCCACGATGGCCGAGCGGTCCGGGCAGATACTGGCCCAGCAAGGCATAGGCCACGCCAGCCAGCGCAATCGCAGGAAACACACCGCCAATTGCCCGACGCGAAATCTCCAGAACGCTCAGCACGATGCCAATCGTCAGGCCGATTTCGAGGTTGGTGGCCGTCGGCAGCGTCTCCATGATCTCATCATAATTGATCACGGTATAAGCACAGGCGGCCACCGAAACCGCGGCCGCTGCGAGGTCGATGGCAATACCCGCCGGTCGCCAGCGCTTGCCGACACCCAGCGGAAACATCAGGAGGCCCAGCAGAACGATCAGGCCGACAAAAATGGCGCGCTGGATAAGGCCCTCAAACGCGCCGAATGCCGACGTGTAGAGGATGAACATCCCCAGCAAGACCGCCATGGCCTTGGTCGCGATTGCATACATGTACCGGACCTCCCGATATCGTCCGAAATTGCCGCGATCAGGAGCCTTTCGGCATCAGCTTGGCTGGAATGGCGATACTTTTCTCCTTCAGGTACCGCGCGGCACCCGGGTGCAGCGGAATGGTGCCGTTCTCGACCGTCAGCTTCATCAGATCGAGCCCCTTCAGGCTGCTGAGTGCGCCGACCTGCACGGACTTGTCCTCGAAGACCGCCTTGGCGATCTGGTAGGCGGTTTCCTCCGGCAGGTCGGTGCGCGCATGCACGGCAAGGCCAAAGCTCCAGGTGCTGTAAGCCGGAATGCCATCAGCCGCCCCGGCCGGCACATCCACCACCGACAGGTCCGGAAATTTCTCCGCCACGGTTTTTTTCTGCGCGGCATCGAGGCCGAGCACGCGGATCGGCGTGAAGGTGGCGATGTCCAGGCTTGAGCCGTCCAGCTTCATGCCGGCACCCGATTTGACCGTGCCGATCACCCTGTTGTCTTTCATCGCATCGACGATGTCGGTGGTGGATCCGCGTACATAATCGGCCGAGATGCCGAGCGCCTTGAACACGGCTTCCGCGGTCTTCTCAGTCGCGGAGCCTTTCAGGCCGGGATTGAACCGCTTGCCGGCAAGCCCTGCCAGGGTGGTCACGCCACTGTCATTGCGAACAATGACATTCTGCGGCGCGGTCGAATAGACGAACAGCAGACGGTTATCGACCTTCTTCCCTTCGAACGCACCTTCGCCGGCATAGGACTGATAGCCCACATTGGTGGTGACCAAGCCCATGTCGATCTGCTTGCGTTCGATGCGGCGCAGGTTGTCGACAGTTGCGCCGGTTTCGACCACGGCGGTTTCCACGGTCGGTACCTTGCTGTTGATCAACTGCGAGAGCGCGACAAAATAGCCATACTGGCTGGATGAAGCCGACGTGGCACCGATCAGCAGCTTGTCCTTGGCCTGCGCGACAGGCGCGAGGGTAGTCGCCGTCGCCAGCAGAGCGGCGACCGATACCGCGGTAAGAATTGTCTTTTTCATTTTACTGTTTCCTCCTCGTTGTTGATTGGCAGTATTAGCGCTGGAACGCGCATGGGCAGCGACAGCACCAGGAACGAATGCGTCTTGCCGTGGCCGTCGAGATTGAGGGCATCATTCACACCGCCCTCCAGCACATCGTCGATGACGAAATTCAGAGCCCACAGATGGAGCAGTTCATAGCGCTGCACGGTAGTGACGCCGCGATGGGCAAATAATGCCCGTACGCGTTCGACTGTCACCTGCTCGCAAAGCAGGGGGTAGTATTCCTGCCGATAGGCAATAACGCTGACATTCAGGCGGTTGCCCTTGTCGCCTGTGCGGCCATGGGCGATCCGGTGCAGCGGAACCTCGGTCGTGCCGGCTTGCTGGGTGTCGTTCATCACAGCATCTCCACAGTCGTAGCGATGCTGTCTCGGCGAATATACGCCGAGGTCGTGGCGATCCGCCGGCGGGTCTGGCTGCGCACGCCCCCACCCCCGGCAGGGCCGCAGGTATACAACGCAAGGATCTCCTCGCCGGCACGCTCGGCCTCAGCGCGGTCGGCAGCCGCCACCGCTATGCGCAGCCTTACATCCGCAGACTCGGCGCGCTCCGACGCAAGCCAGCGCCCATTGTCGTCGTTGAACACGCTGGCGAGGCCGATGATGTCTCCGCGCATGCGAATGTCTGGGCCAAGGCGGCGGCGAACGACATCAAGGGCTAGCCTTGCCCGTGCTGCCGCATTCGGGCCCGCATAGGAAATCTCGCCTTCGCCGAACCAGCCGCCGTCCAGGCCGATTGTCACTTTCAATCGTTCAGGCCGCGCATGACCAATGGCGCCGCTTACAGCCACCTGGTCAGGGGCGATTTCCGACAGTTCGACGGCCGTGACGTCCAGCACCACATCAGGAGTCAGGTAACGCGCCGGGTCATGGATCTCATAGAGGATCTGCTCGGTCACGCTGTGTCGGTTCACGAGGCCTCCCGTGCCATCGGCCTTGCCGATGACGAAGGCGCCGTCCGCCTGCATGGCGACAATGGGAAAACCGACATCGTGGAGGTCTGGCACATCCTTGAAGCCGGGATCGGCATAATAACCGCCGCTGACCTGAGCGCCGCATTCCAGCAGATGGCCCGCCAGCGTGCCGCAGGCAATCCGCGGCAGGTCGTCCATCGCCCAGCCGTGATGATGAATGAACGGTGCCAGGGCCAGGGCAGGATCCGCCACCCGGCCGGCAACGACGATATCGGCGCCCGCGGACAGGGCTTCCACCAGCGGTGCGGCACCAAGATAGGCATTGGCGGAAATCACGCCATCCAATCGCAGCGGCTGTCCGGCCTCGTCCTCTAGGTCATGCATCCGGCCGGTTGCCAGCAGATCGTCGCCGCCGACCACCGCGATTTTCATCGAGCGGCAACCCAGGCGGCGCCCGAGATCGCGGATGGCTAGGCCCGCTGCCCGCGGATTGGCGGCGCCGAAATTGCCAAGTATACGGATATTGTTCTGCAGGCAGGCATCCAGCACCGGCGCCAGCATCCGTTCCAGCAAAGGCTCATAGCCACGGCGGGCATCTTCCTGCCGTGCCAGTTGTGCCAGGGCGAGGGTGCGTTCACCCAGCGTCTCAAACATGATCGCGGCCGGACCGCCAGCCGCGATCAGGCTGCGCACCACCGGCAATGGTGCATCGAGTCGGTCGCCGGAGAAGCCGGCACCACAGCCCACAAAAACCGATTGCGCGCGTTCAGCGCTGCCGCCTGCCACTTATTTTCCTCCCGGATTCTTGCTGGGGGATAGGCTGACGGCCCGAATCTTATTTTACAAATCTATTTATTTTATCTATTCATAATTAATGCTTATTAATGTCACCCTCCGCCAGTTGCAGGCATTTCGCGTCGTCGCCGAGCTTGGCAGTTTCAGCGAAGCCGGCGAGCACTTGCACCTGTCGCAACCGGCCTTGAGCGCCACGATCCGCAAGCTCGAGGAAATGCTGAATGTGCGGCTGTTCGACCGAACGACCCGGAATGTGGTCCTGACTCCCGAGGGTCATGAACTGCGGCGCCTTGCCATGCGCCTGATTGATGAGTTCGAAGCTGCGACAGCCGACATGCAGGACTATCTTGCGCGGCGGCGCGGTCGCGTGGTGGTCGCCGCGTTACCCTCGATTGCCGCCGTGACTCTCCCGCCGGTATTGGCCGATTTCAAGGCCGATTATCCAGGCATCGACATCCTGATCCGCGATACCCTGCACAATCATATCCAGGAACTGGTGCTCAGTGGTGCGGCGGATTTCGGTCTTACAGTCACTCCCGACAAAGGCGCTGATTTCGAATTCATACCCCTTATGGTCGACCGCTTCGTGATGGTCTGTCGCAGCGATCACCCGCTGGCCCGCAAAAGGGCCGTCAGCTGGGCAGAGATGGTCAACTGGCCGATGATCACGATGGCCCGCACTTCCAGCGTCCGCCAGCATATCGATGCAGCCTGCGCGGCCGCAGGCATTGAATCGCCGTCGCGTTACGATCCCGAACATCTTGCAACGGCCGGCGCCCTGGTCCGGCAGGGGCTCGGCATCGCCGCCTTGCCCTCCCTGACCACATCCCTGCTGCGTTTCCCGGGCATGCGGGAAATACCGATCCACAAACCGAAGCTGGAGCGCACAATGGGCATACTCCAGCGCCGGGGCCGCACCGCATCCTTGGCGGCGCAGGATCTGATCCGAGCCATCAGGAAGGCAGCCTGATCGCGCCACTTGGCTTGCGGCACCATGAAAAAACCCGGCGGATCGCTCCGCCGGGGTTAAGCCCCTGGGCCGTTTTTAAACTCACGCGCCCGGCGTCGGCAGCTTGTGATCCTTGAACTGCTCGCGCAGCTTGGTTTTGAGCAGCTTGCCGGTGGCAGTGTGCGGCAGTTCGGTGACGAACACGATGTCGTCGGGCAGCCACCACTTGGCCACCTTGGCTTCCAGGAAGCTCATCAGCTCTTCCTTGGTAGTGTCCTGCCCGGCCTTTTTGATTACCAGCAACAGAGGGCGTTCCTGCCATTTGGCATGGGCGACGCCGATCACGGCGGCTTCCTGCACGGCCGGATGGCCAACGGCGGCATTCTCAAGATCGATTGAGGAAATCCACTCGCCGCCCGACTTGATCACGTCCTTGGCGCGGTCGGTGATCTGCATATAGCCGTCAGGGTCGAGCGTAGCGACATCACCGGTGGTGAACCAACCGTCCTTGTCGAGCACGTTGCCGCCCTCGCCCTTGAAATAACCGGCCGTGATCCATGGGCCGCGCACCTTCACGTTGCCGAAGGCCTTGCCGTCGCGCGGCAACTCGTTGCCATCGTCGTCGGTGATCTTGATCTCGACGCCATAGACGGTGCGCCCCTGCTTGGACTGCACGTCGAGCCGCTGTTCCAGCGGCAGCGTGGCATGCTTCTTCAGTAGATTGCCTGTGGTGCCAAGCGGCGACATCTCGGTCATGCCCCAGGCATGGATAACGAAGCAGTTGAACTGCTTGGCGAAGCGCTCGATCATCGCGCGCGGCGCCGCCGAGCCGCCGATCACGCAGCGTTCCAGCTTGATATCGGCCTTCAGGTCCAGGCCCGGATTTGCGTCGACATGCTGGAAGAAGGCAAGCCACACCGTGGGCACGCCGAGCGAGAAGTTGCATTTCTCGTCGCGCAGCAATTCATAGACGCTCTTGCCGTCCAGCGCCGGGCCAGGGAATACCAGCTTGGCGCCGCTCATGCAGGCGCCATAGGGCACGCCCCAGGCATTGGCGTGGAACAGCGGCACAATCACCAGGGCTGAATCGGCCGAACCGAGATTGAGGCCGTCGCGCTGGCATACGGCATAGGAATGCAGCACGGTGGAGCGATGCGAATACAGCACGCCCTTCGGGTTGCCTGTGGTGCCGGAGGTGTAGCAGAGCGAGGAAGCCGTCTTTTCGTCGAATTGCGGCCAGTTGAATTCGGTGTTCTCCTTGCCGATCAGCTCCTCGTAAACGATCAGGTTGGGAATCTTGCAGTCGGCCGGCACATGGGCCCGGTCGCTCATCAGCACGAAGCCCTTCACCGTCTTGAGCTGCGGCGCCAGCTTTTCCACCAGCGGCGCGAAAGTAAGATCGAAGAACAGATACTGGTCTTCGGCATGATTGACGATGTAGTCGATCTGCTCGGGGAACAGGCGAGGATTGACCGTGTGCAGCACCGCACCCATGCCCGAGACGCCGTAATACAGCTCGAAATGGCGATAGGTGTTCCAGGCCAGCGTGCCGATGCGATCCCCCATCTTTACGCCCAGCCGGGTCAGCGCATTGGCCAGCTGCTTGGAGCGGCTGCTCAGGTCGCGGTAGGTGTAACGGTGAATCGGGCCTTCGACGCTACGGGTCACGATCTCGGTATTGCCGTGATACAGCGCGGCAAACTCGATCAGCGACGAAATCAGCAACGGACGGTCCTGGATAAGGCCCTGCATGCGCTTCCTCCCATTCACAAAAGCGGCGCGGTTATTTAAGGCGGGCGCAGTCTAGGAGCGCGGAAAGCCGGCCGCAAGCCGGTGGGGCATGACGGCACGCACACTTCCCCTGCGACACCCCACAACGGCAACCTGCGGTAAGGCTTCAGCGCCCCTTGAACACCGGCTTCCGCTTGGCCAAGAAGGCGTCTCGCCCTTCGGCGAAATCCTCGCTGTTGAACAATAACGCCTGATTGTCGGCCTCTAGCGCTAGCAGGGCTTCCAGCGGTTGCGGTCCGCGCGCCAGCGCCGCCTTGGTGAAGGCGATCGGCAGAGGCGCTTGGGCGGCGAAGCGGGCCGCCAGCGCCAATGCCGTATTCAGTGCCTCGCCCGGCGCCGCAATCTGGTCGGCCAGGCCGATGCGCACGGCCGTTTCGCCGTCGACTTCCTCGGCCAGCATCAGCAGACGCTTGACCCAGCCGGCATCAACCCGCTGCGGCACGGTCCACAGCGCGGCCATGTCGGGCATCAGGCCGACCTTGCCGAACGAGCAGCAGAATTTTGCGTCACTCGCCGCCACAACCTGATCGCAGAGCAACGCCAGCGACATTCCGGCACCGTATGCGTAACCTTCCACCGCGGCGATCACTGGTTTTGGCCCCGCCACCAGCAGTCGCACCAGCCGGTGCAGGTTGGCCAGCCGCTGCCTGCCGGCAACGCCGCCCGCATTCTGCATCGAGGAAATATCGCCGCCGGCACAAAAAGCCCCACCGCTGCCGGTCAGCACGATGGCGCGCACCGCATCCTCGGTCATGGCGTTTTCCACTGCGGCCAGCAATTCCGCCCGCAACGGCAGCGACAGGGCATTGCGCTTGGCCGGATAGTTCAGGCGGATAAGACGGATCGCGCCCTGCGAATCAGCCGGAGTTTCGCTCAAAACCAAGGATTCACTCGTTGCCATACCCGTTCCTCGTGATGAAAAGCCGCAAAAATGCGCAGTTTCTGCACTTATTTTGTCCATGCGAAATAAAATTTCCCATGACTGCGTGCCCAGATTTTGGTCATCGTGATTACTTCCAAGCACGACTGTAACCAAAGAGCCACAGTCGGATTTGACAATTGTCATTTTAGCCCAGAAGCATTTGTTGCACAGGAACTTGTCTGCTTATTGTCCCTCCGGGTTTCGACATTTTTGGATATTCGGAGGGAAGTTCCCATGAAAAAGTTTGCCCAGCGCGCCGCTCTTGCTGCCCTGGCCCTGACGGCCGCCGCAGCCCCGGCCATGGCCGAGGATCGCCTGAGCCTGAGCCTGACCCCGGCCGTGGTTTCGGAATATTATTTCCGCGGCATCAGCCAGACCGACGGCCATCCGGCCTTCCAGCTTGGCGGCGAAGGCGCGTTCCAGATCAACGAAACGTTTGCCGGCTACCTCGGCTTCTGGGGCAGCAACGTTGACTTCAACAACAGCGTCAGCGCTGAAATCGACATTGTGGGCGGTTTCCGCGCCACCTTCGACAAGCTGAGCCTGGATCTCGGCCTGATCCGCTACAATTACCTGGACCAGCCCAGCACCGCCGACACCTACAACTTCACCGAAGGCAAGCTGACCGCTGCCTATGATTTCGGCTTCATTATCCCGAGCGCCGGCATCTACTACAGCCCGGAATTCCAGCTGAAGTCGGGCGACGCGACCTATCTGACCGCTGGCGTCACCGTGCCGCTGCCGGTCACCGAGTTCGAGCCGAAGATCGTGGCCAATATCGGCCAGCAGTCGATCGACAAGCCGGAAAACTTCTTCGGCTCCGGCAACACCGACGACAAGTACCTCGACTGGAATGTGGGCCTGTTCGCCTCCTACTGGGGCTTCACCGCGGGCGTACAGTATGTCGACAGCGACCTGAAGAAGACCCATTGCGCGGGCGGTTCCAATTGCGGCCCGGCTGCGGTGCTCTCGCTCAGCTACGCCTACTCCTTCTGACCCGATCCCACCGGACGGCATCAAAAGCCGCCGCCATCTTCGGATGGCGGCGGTTTTTTTATGGCACAATATCGCTAATCCCGGCGATGCCGGCCATGGCTATTGCCTTGAGGCGCCGCGCCGTCGCCGCGTTCACCCCCCCCAGGGCATAGACCCGCAGGCCCTTGCGCCGCGCATGACGCGCCAGAGCGGCAAAGCGTACTGCTCCGAGTCCCTTTGCGCCGGGGTGGCTGGGCGTGGCAAAGACCGGGGAAACCAGAACCGCATCAGCTCCGGCCCGCGCCGCCAGCGCCACCGCGCCGGCATCATGGGCCGCCGCGGTCACCATCCCGAACTGCCGCCGCAATCCCGTTGCCAACGGCAGCAATCCCTGCGGCAGATGTACACCTGCCGCACCGACCGCACGGGCCAGCCTCGCATCACCGGCCACCAGCAGGATCAGGCCGCGCTGCCGGCACAGATCGGCCATGGCACGCGCCAGGGCCAAACGACGCACATAGGGCCATTCGTAATGCCGCAGGATCACCGCGCTGCCCTGCGGTAGGCGGCGCAGCGCCGGTAATGGATCGGGCAGCCGCCGGGCATCGGTGAGCAGGATCAGACCTGGCCACGATGCAGGCCGACCCAATCCAGTCCGACTGGGGGGCTTTCGTCCGACCGACCGGGTTGCTAGCGTGCGCCGATGTCGATTCATTGCCGCAGCCTGCCATGACCGTATCCCCGCCGGAAGCCTCTCTCGCCCAGCGCCTCGCCGCCGTGCGCCACCAGATTACCGAGGCCGCAGCCGAAGCCGGCCGCGATCCGGCCGGCGTGACCCTGATCGCCGTGGCCAAAACCTTCCCGGCCGAAGCCATTATCGAGGCCCTGGCTGCCGGCCAGCGCCATTTCGGCGAAAACCGCGTACAGGAAGGCATGGCGAAATATCCGCCCCTGCGCGAGACGTATCCCGACCTGGTGCTGCATCTGATCGGTCCGTTGCAGACCAACAAAGTGAAGCAGGCGGTGGCCCATTTCGACGTGATCCATACGCTCGACCGCGAAAGCCTGGCGCAGGAACTGGCGAAAGAATTCGGGAAAAGCGGCCGCCGCCTGCCCTGCTTCGTGCAGGTGAATACCGGCGAGGAACCGCAGAAGGCTGGCTGCGCGCCGCAAGACGCCGATGCCTTCATTGCGACTTGCCGCGCACTGGACCTGCCGGTGGTGGGCCTGATGTGCATCCCACCCGCTGAGGAAGAACCGGCGCCGCATTTCGCACTGCTGAACAAGATCGCGAAGCGCAACGGACTTGATCAGCTCAGCATGGGCATGAGCGGCGATTTCGACACGGCGGTGATGCTGGGCGCCACCCATGTGCGGGTAGGCAGCGCTATTTTTGGCGGGCGGGATTACCCACCCGCCACCTGAGCAGACGGATTCAATTCTTTTTTGTCGTACCGCCCGAAGCGAGCGTGACCTTGTCACCGGCAATCACAAACGTTACCGAGCCATCGCTGGTCTTATAGCTCCACTGTTCCAGCGGGCCGAGTTTCTGGATTTCACTCGGTCGACCGAGTGCCTTTTCCAGTTCGCCCTTCGTGCCGGCCTTCTCGGCCTTGCGCAGAGCCTCATCGGTCGAAGGCGGCCCGCAGGCAATCAAGGCCAGTGGCAGGAGCAAGGTAAAAACAGAACGGGTCGGGCGGGCCATGGCAGGCTCCCTGTTACGGAGAGGCAATTGCCAGTAAAGCGGCCGGCCCGACCCGCGTAAAGCGACGAATCGCGCTTGACGAGATCAGAACTGCAACGGGGTGGCCTGCCGTACGCCGGGAATTTCCTTCACCTTGGCAGCGACGGCGGCCGGAATCGGACCATCGACCTCGACCAGGCAGATGGCTTCCTGGCCCCGCGCGGCGCGGCCGAGATGGAAGGTGGCGATATTGATGCCAGCATCGCCCAGCACAGTACCCAGCCGGCCGATGAAGCCCGGTTTGTCTTCATTGGTGACATAGAGCATGTTCGGGCCGAGTTCGGCGTCGATGTCGATGCCCTTGATCTCCACCACGCGCGGCCGTTTATCAGCGAACAGCGTACCCGACAGATGCCGCACCTTGTCGGCATGGATCGTAACGCGCATCAGCGTGTGGTAGTCGCCCTCGCGATCATGCTTCACCTCGGAGACCTCGATGTTGCGCTCCTTGGCCACCAGCGGAGCGTTGACCATGTTGACGCTGTCGAGCTGGCGGCGCAACAGGCCCTCCAGCACGATGGCGGTCAGCGGGCGCGTGTTCAGCGTCGCCACATGGCCTTCGTATTCGATCATCACCTTGGTCAGATTGGCTTCGGCCAGTTGGCCGACGAAGCTGCCGAGCTGTTCGGCCAGCTTCATGTAGGGTTTCAGTTTCGGCGCGTCTTCCGCCGAGACCGAAGGCATGTTCAACGCGTTAGTGACGGCGCCGGAGATCAGGTAATCGGAAATCTGCTCGGCCACCTGCAGGGCGACATTCTCCTGCGCCTCGTTGGTCGAGGCGCCGAGATGCGGGGTGGCAATGAAGCGCTCGTGGCCAAACAGCACGTTCTCCTTGGCCGGCTCGGTGACAAATACGTCGAAAGCCGCGCCCGAGACATGGCCGCTGTCCAAAGCCGCCTTCAGGTCGGCCTCGTTGACCAGACCGCCGCGGGCGCAATTGACGATCCGCACGCCCTTCTTGCACTTGGCCAGTGCCTTGGCATCCAGGATGTTCTTGGTCTGCTCGGTCAGCGGGGTGTGCAGGCTGATGAAATCGGCGCGGGCCAGCAACTCGTCCAACTCGACCTTCTCGATGCCCAGTGCCGTGGCGCGCTCGGGCGTCAGGAACGGATCGTAGCCCACCACGCGCATCTTCAGGCCCTGGGCCCGATCGGCCACGATGGAGCCGATATTGCCGCAGCCGATCAGGCCCAGCGTCTTGCCATACAGCTCGACGCCCATGAAGCGGTTTTTCTCCCACTTGCCGGCTTGGGTAGAGCGGTCAGCCTGCGGGATTTCGCGGGCCAGCGCCATCATCATGGCCACGGCATGCTCGGCGGTGGTGATCGAATTGCCGAATGGCGTGTTCATCACGCAGACGCCGCGCGCGGTGGCGGCCGGAATGTCGACATTGTCTACGCCGATGCCGGCACGACCGACGACCTTCAGCTTGGAGGCGGCTTCCAACACCTTGGCGGTGACCTTGGTGGCCGAACGGATCGCCAGGCCATCATAATCCCCGATGATGGCCAGCAACTCCTCGGGCTTCAGGCCCGTCTTGATATCGACCTGCACGCCACGCGACTTGAAGATGTCGACGGCGGCCGGGCTCAGTTCGTCGGAAATCAGAACCTTGACCATGGTGTAGTCCTCGAATTTGGAATGGAGCAAAATCGGGCGCCGCAACCGCGGCGCCCGTTCAAAGTATGATCAGGCGGCTGCGGCCGGCTTGTAGGTGGCCCTCACCTCGGCGAAGGCCCAGTCCAGCCAGGGGCACAACGCGGCCACATCGGCGGTATCCACCGTGGCGCCGCCCCAGATACGCAGGCCCGGAGGTGCGTCGCGATAGGCGCCGATATCCAGCGCCACGCCCTCTTTCTCCAGCAGGCCGGCAATCTGCTTGGCTGCCGCCTCCTGGTCCTTCGGACCCAGGGCGGTGAACCACGGATCAACCACCTTGAGGCAGATCGAGGTGTTGGACCGCACGGCAGGATCACTGGCCAGGAAACCGACCCAGTCGGTCTTGGCAGCCCAGTCGGCGATCGTCTTCAGGTTGGCTTCCGAGCGGGCGATCATGCCCTGCAGGCCGCCGACACTCTCACCCCATTTCAGGGCGTCGATGATGTCTTCGACGCAGAGCATGGATGGCGTGTTGATCGTCTCGCCCTTGAAGATGCCTTCGATCAGCTTGCCGTCTTTGGCCATGCGGAAGATCTTCGGCAGCGGCCATGCCGGAGTATAGGTCTCCAGGCGCTGCACTGCGCGCGGGCTGAGCACGATCATGCCATGCGCGGCCTCGCCGCCGGTCGCCTTCTGCCACGACCATGTGGTGACATCCAGCTTGGACCAAGGCAGGTCCATGGCGAACACCGCCGAGGTGGCGTCGCAGATTGACAGGCCTTCACGGTTGTCGGCGATCCAGTCGCCGTTGGGAACCTTCACGCCCGAGGTGGTGCCGTTCCAGGTGAAGACCACATCGCGGGTCCAGTCCACCTGTTTCAGGTCGGGAATCTCGCCATAGCCGGCCTTGAGCGTGCGGACATCCTTGAGCTTGAGCTCCTTGGAAATGTCGCCACCCCAGCCAGAGCCGAAGCTTTCCCAGGCCAGTACGTCGACGCCGCGCGGGCCGAGCAGCGACCACAAAGCCATCTCGACGGCGCCGGTATCGGAAGCCGGCACGATGCCGATCCGGTAGTCGGCCGGAATGCCCAGGATCTTGCGGTGCAGCTCGATGGCCTCGACCAGACGGGCCTTGCCCTCTTTCGAACGATGCGAGCGGCCAACCAGGGCGTTTTTCAGGATTTCGGGGGTCCAGCCGGGGCGCTTGGCGCAGGGGCCGGAGGAGAAATGCGCACGGGCCGGTTTTGCGGCAGGGCGCGCGGCAGGCTTGGTCATTGTCTATCCTTCCAGATAGTAAGCGCCCCGTTGGGGGGGCGTGTCCCGCCGCCCTTCTACTCGGACTCAGGCCAGGGGCGCAATGGCCATTTCGCCGCAGTCACCGGAATTTCATGTCCAAGGCGATCCGCACGACCGCTGAGGCAGGCAAATCGGCGGGTCGGAGCGGCCATCTCCCCCTTCGGGCCTGCCCGTTCATGTTTTTTACCGTAAGCTGCCGGTAAGCTGCCCGACCGAGACTACTTGGCTCGCCCCAACCTGCCGATACCGCGTCCCGCCCACCATCATGCGCCTGCTTTTGATCGAAGACGAAACCAGCCTGCTTGACCTGATCCAGCGCAGCCTGGCTCGGACGGGTTTCACCGTGGATGCCGTCGGTACCGTGGAACTGGCCAGAACGGCGCTGTCCACGTCGCGGTACGATGCCATCGTGCTGGATCTCGGTTTGCCGGATGAAGACGGTCTTGTCATCCTGCAGGAACTGCGGGCCCGGCGCGATACCACGCCAGTGCTGATTCTCACCGCGCGTGATGAAGTGGAAGACCGTGTCACTGGCCTGAATAGTGGCGCCGACGATTATCTGCTCAAGCCGTTTGCCATGCCGGAACTGATCGCGCGCCTGAAAGCCCTCCTGCGCCGACCGAGCGGGGCGCTGGGCGTAGTGCTGGAAACCGGCAATATCCGCTTCGACACCGCCGGTCGCGAAGTGACGGTGGATGGCAGGCCGCTCGCCCTCACCGCACGCGAGATGACCCTGCTGGAAAATCTTCTGCGGCGTAGCGGCCGCGTGGTGCCAAAACGGCACCTGGAGGAACGCGTCTATGGCTTCGACGACGACGTGACCCCGAATTCGCTTGAGGTTCTGCTGCATCGTCTGCGCCGCAAGCTGGCAGGCGGCGGCTTCTCGGGCGAGATTCATACTGTGCGCGGTGTCGGCTACATGCTGGCGGACAACGCGACATGACAGATACCCGGCAGAATACAGGCTGGTCACTGCAGGCCAGGTTGGCCTGGCGGTTGGGCGGGGTGCTGCTGGGATCGATGCTGCTGGTCGCCCTGGTCATCAGCCAGTATGCGTGGTTCGCCCTCGACGACCTCGACGATGCCGGCCTGCAGGTCCAGGCCAGCCAGGTCGCGCGCCATGCCCAGTTGCGCGATGGCCGGCTGGTCATTGATCTGCCGGCGTCACTGCAGCAAGCCTATCGCGAGTCCGGCGATGGTTACATGTACGCTGTGTTGGATGCGCAGGGCGGGATCGTTGCTGCCTCCAGCGACAAGGCGCGGCGAAGCGTTTCGGATCTGCCCCCTGCCATACGAATGACGCCTGGTTCCGTTTTCCGGCTGCTGGATGCCGATGGTCAGGAATCGCCCTATCACGCCCTGCTCGACGATGCCGACCTGCCTGCCGGTTATCGCATCTTCGTTGCACAGGGTCGTATTCATCCCGATGTATTCGTCGACACGCTGCTGAGCGAATTCGCCACCCGCATCGTCTGGACTCTGCCCGTCGTGCTGGCAGCGGCGCTGTTCATCGCCATCTGGACCATCCGCACCAGCCTGGGGCCAATCCGGGAATTATCGCTGCGGGCCCGGCAGATCGGCCCGGAAACACGCAACCTGCGTCTGCCCACACACGGCGTGCCGGAGGAAATTCTGCCCCTGCCGCTGGCGATCAACAGCGCGCTCGACCGCCTGGAACAGGGCTTCGAGATACAGCGCCGCTTCACCGCCAATGCGGCCCATGAACTGCGCACGCCGCTGGCCGTTCTGACCGCGCGCCTGGCAGAACTGCCCGATGATGCCAACACCCGCTGCCTGGCCGAGGACATCGGTCGCATGAACCGGCTGGTAAATCAGTTGCTGCAGGTCTCGCGGCTGGAAGGCGCGATGCTGAAAATCGAACCCACAGACCTGAACCGGATCGCCGAGACTGTGGTGGCCTTCGTGGCACCGCTGGCCATTGGTGACGGCAAGTCCGTGGCTCTGACCGCCAGTTCAAAACCGGTGCTGGTGGAAGCCTCGGCCGATGCGCTGGAAAATGCGCTGCGCAATCTGGTGGAGAATGCTCTTGCCCACACCGCTCCGGGCACCGAGGTGATGGTGATCGTGTCGCCTGATGGCAGCATCGCGGTGCGTGACCATGGACCTGGCATACCGGTTGAACATCGCAAGCATATCTTCGAACGCTTCTGGCGCGGTCGCGACCGTCAGCATCCCGGTGCGGGCCTGGGCCTGGCCATCGTGGCCGAGACCATGCGCAGCCATGGCGGGCAGGTTTCGGTGGGCGACGCACCTGGCGGAGGCGCCGAATTCATCCTTCGACTTCCATTGCAGGTTCAGACGACCGGCCAATAGCTAATCGCGCCTGCCTGTGGCTCTCGTGTAAGCTTGCTGTAAGTCGGGCTCGCTAGGCAGGCGGGTATGATTTCCCGCATCCCACCCCGCCTTCGTTTCTGGCTGGTCTGCCTGGCCGTTTTTCTGGGTTTGGCCGCAATCGTGCGCCTGATCCTGACCATCTGGGTCGCACTCGACACCCCGGCCGCCGTCGCTCCATTCATCGCCGCCTGGCTGATCGGCCTGGCCGATGACATCGCCACGGCGATCCTGCTGGGTTTGCCCTTTCTGGCTGGCCTCTATCTGCTGCGCCGGCCCTTCGGCTGGCGGAGCGGGCGAGTCGCCGCCCATGCCCTGCTGATCCTGCTGCTGGGCGTGGCGGTGTTCAGCGCGGTGGCCGAGCTGTTTTTCTGGCAGGAATTCAACAGCCGCTTCAACGGCATCGCGGTCTATTACCTGATCTTCCCCAAGGAGGTGATCGGCAACATCCGCGAATCCTTCGATCTGCGGTATTACATGCCTCCGATTGGGCTGGTCGTGCTGCTGATTTACTGGCCGCTGCGTCGGCCGCTGCAAGCCGCGCTGAAGGCACCACCAGTTGCAGGCGAATGGCGACGGGCATTGGCTACCGGTGTACTCGCTACTGCGCTCGCTCTGCCCTTCATCCTGCGCGGCCCCTACGAACCCGCCCTGCACCGCACGATCAACGAATTGGCGGTGAATGGGCTGCATAGTCTGTTCAACGCTTATTTCACGAATGACGGCAAATACGACGGCGTCTATGCCGGTATCCCTGAGGACCAGGCCATTCCGCTGCTGCGCGCCATGGTGCGGCAGGACAACACCACCGATCTGGCAGCCCCCAGCGAGCGCAGCCTGCGCCGGTATGTGGATAATGGACCGGCACCAGTGAAAAAGCTGAATGTCGTGTTGATTCTCGAGGAGTCCTACGGCTCGGTTTATTTCGAGGATGTCTTCACCGAAAAGCAGAAAGACTACTGGCAAACGATGTCCCCCAACTGGCACCGCCTGGCACAGGACGGACTGCTATTCACCAACATCTATGCGACAGGCGATCGCACGGTGCGCGCGCTGGAGGCGATCTTCACATCCTTCCCGCCGATCCCCGGCATCTCGACGGCCCGCCGCGCCGGCTCGGAAGGGATGAACTCGCTGCCCTTCCTGTTGAAGAAATTCGGTTACCAGACGGCGTTCCTCTATGGCGGCCCCACCGCCTTCGACAATATGGGCCATTTCTGGGAAACCATCGGCTTCGACCATGTCTGGGGCGAGGGAGATATCGCGGATCGCAGCTTCAAAACCATCTGGGGCGTGGCCGATGAATACCTGTTCAAGGAGGCGCTGGACCGCATCGACACGCTGGCCGCAGGTCCCGAGCCATTCTTCTTCTCTGCACTCACTGTCACCAATCACCGGCCGTTCCTCTATCCGGAAGGTCGCGTGCCGTTGAAACCGGCGCCCAACAAACGTGACCACGCCGCCGCCTACGCCGACTGGGCGCTGGGCCAGTTCATCGATGCTGCCCGCCGGAAACCATGGTTCGACGACACCGTCTTCGTGATGATCGGCGACCATGGCCCGAAGGTATGGGGGGCAGCGCAGATTCCGGTACAGGCTTTCCGGGTGCCTTTGCTGTTCCTGGCGCCGAAACATATCGCCGCTGAGCGTCGCACCACGCTAGGCTCCAGTATGGATGTCGGACCGACTCTGCTCGGCCTGCTCGGCCTGTCCTACGACAGCCCGTTCTTCGGCGTCGATCTGCGTCATGTGCCCGAAAATGGCGGTCGCATCGCCATGGCGCATAATTTCGATGTCGCGGTGGGCGACGGCCGCCATGCCGTGATCCTGACCCCGAAGGGTGATCTGCTGGGGTATGGCATGAAGGCCGGGCCTTATCAACTTGAGGGCCTATCCGAGAAAACGCTCCCAGATACGATCCAACGGCAAGCCATCGCCCTGACGCAGACGGCGCATCGCATGTTCTACGCCCGCCAGTATCACGAACTTTCGCAGCCCTGAACCTCAAGGATCAGGCCTGCCTGCCCTCTTGCTCGGCCAGTTCCATCAGCTTCGGCGCCCGTTCCGACACCTCGCGCAGGATTGTCTCAGCCACCACCAGCCGCTTGCGGGCGTCGTCGTCCAGCACGCCCTCGATATGCTCGCGGTCGATCCGTTCGACGGTTTCGCGCAATTCCCAGATCGTGGCGAGGAACACCTTTTGCGTGCCGATCGGCAGCACTTCGGTATCCTCCAGCGCCGGAAAGACCCGCAGCACCACATCGATCTTCATGCGCAGAAGATCGACGATCAAGTGGCTGTGGTAGTCTCGCAGCTTGGCCAGGGCATCGGGCTCGGCATGCTCCATGCGATCCTCGATCAGAACCAGCACGCCTTCGATCTCGGTCAGCGAGTCACGGTATTCGTAATAGGGCTCGTAGGTAGCGTGGCTGATCCGCGCGATGGCTTCCTCCGCCTTCTTGCGCGCGCGCCGGGTCTGGCGCTTCAGCGCATCCAGCAGCGTTTCGATCTCGGCGGCCTTGTAGCGCTTGCCGGCAATCTTGGTCATGTTCGATCACTCGGATCCGGGGCTGGCGGCATATTACCCGGTCCGCGCGACAAGAAAACCACCAGCGCTTCCGTAAATGGTAGAACGACAATGCCGGTTATGCCCTCACCCGCCCAGCAGGATGGCCAGCCCCATCGCTGCAAAGGCCGCCGCGGCGATAAAGCGGATCGGCTTCAGCGGCAGGCGCGACACCGCCCGGTTGC
This sequence comes from Ferrovibrio sp., assembly GCA_046294345.1. Taxonomy (GTDB): domain Bacteria; phylum Pseudomonadota; class Alphaproteobacteria; order Ferrovibrionales; family Ferrovibrionaceae; genus Ferrovibrio. The sequence continues at coordinate 104,090 of JBKBJT010000004.1, read as the reverse complement.
CTAGCAGAACCACAGGAGCATTGGCCAGCAGCAGGCCAAGCGTGCTGGCCGCCGTGACCAGAAATACTGCGTCAAACCGCGCGGCCAGAGCCGTTGTGGCAAGTTGGGTCTTGTCGCCGATCTCGGCCAGGAAAAAGGCGATCAGAGTGGTGACGAACACGCCATTGCGGGTTTTCGGCGCGTCATCCTCGTCCAGCTTGTCGGGGATCAGTGTCCACGCCGCCATGGCCAGGAAAGAGGCCGCCAGCGCCCAGCGCAGTATCTTCGGCTCGACCAGCCCCTCGACCCAAACGCCCAGCATGGCGGCCAGCACGTGGTTGGCCAGCGTGGCGCACAGGATCGCGGCCAGGATCGGCAGCGGCCGGCGAAACCGGGCCGCCAGCAGCAGGCTCAGCAACTGTGTTTTGTCGCCGATCTCGGCAATGGCGACGAGGCCGGTGGTGGTGAGAAAGGCGGAGAGAGAGTCGGGGTTGTATGCATCGAGGCTGAACACGGGGGCATCTCGCAACGGACCGGGCGGCGGACAGGGCCATAGGCTGCGTTTCCCGCCGCCCGGTCCGGACTTCGGAAAAGCTAGCCTAAGGTCTCGCCAGGTCGGTTCGGAGCAGGTGCCCGAACCGGTCGGTCAGCGCCAAGCCGTCGGGGCTGGTCTCCCGGCGGCTAGTCTGTTGACGCTGCCCCCGCTCTGGCGGCCGCAATGGCGGCCCGGCGGGCGGCTACTCCCCAAAGGGTGCGGACTTTGTCTAGCCCGCCGGCGGCAGTGCCGCAAGCCTGCCGTCAGGAAATGCGGCCAGAATTGATCCAGCGCAGGGGAATCATCGGGCGCGCGTGGATAATGGCGCATCCACCCTGGAGTTCTTGGCATGTCGACCCGATACCCAATCACCCTGATTCTGCTGCACTGGCTGATCGTCCCGCTCATGCTGGGTGCTTTCATCCTTGGCGAGGTGATGGAAGACCTGCCGCGTGGCGATATCCGTATGAGCATTATGGGCTGGCATATCCTGGCCGGCCTGACCATGGCCGCCCTGCTGTTGCCGCGCATCGCCATCCGCCTGCGCGGCGCGCCACCACTGCCGGCTGCAACGCCCGCATTGGAATTATGGCTGGCCCGGCTGGCGCATCTGGGCCTGTATGCGGTGATGCTGGTTCTGCCGGTCACCGGCCTCGCCTCGATCTTGGCCGGACAGCGCAGCGTTTCGGTGCTGGGCCTGTTCGACCTGCCGAGCCTGGCCTCGCTACCTTGGTTGCACGAAGCGATGGAGGAAATCCACGAGGGCGCTGCCAAGCTGTTCCTGCTGTTGCTGGTCCTGCATGTCGCCGCCGCGCTCTGGCATGCCCTGGTCCGGCGCGATGGCGTATTCCGGCGCATCCTGCCCTGACAGCCAAAGGGCTGCTCGGCCCCCTTTCTCCAGCGGAACATAAATAGAATTTGCAATCTCCGGTAAATGATCGTACCGATTCCGGAGGTCGGATTAAACCGCATCGGGAAAACCGGGCATGGTCGCACGCTGCAGAACCGTGGCGTTTCAGGGCATCGATGTCATGCCCGTGGATGTTCAAGTCCAGCTATCCAACGGGCTGCCGGCCTTTGCGGTGGTTGGTTTGGCCGACAAGGCCGTGGGCGAAAGCCGCGAGCGGGTGCGCGGCGCACTGGGCGCGCTCGGCCTGTCGCTGCCGCCCAAGCGGATCACCGTCAACCTCGCCCCCGCAGACCTGCCCAAGGAAGGCAGCCACTACGACCTGCCCATCGCGCTCGCCCTGCTGGCCGCGATGAACGTGCTGCCGCCCGATGCTCTGGAGGGTTTTGTGGCTCTCGGCGAACTCGGCCTGGATGGCGCGCTCGGCACGGTGAGCGGCGTGCTGCCGGCGGCGATCGCCGCCCATGGCGAGGATCGCGGCCTGATCTGCCCGGCCGCACAGGGCAGCGAGGCAGCCTGGGCCGGCGATGCCGAACGCGTGGTAGCCGCCCCCAGTCTGCTCGCCCTGATCAACCATTTCCGCGGCAGCCAGGTGCTGTCTCCCCCATCGGCACACAGTTTCGAGCCTGCCGCCGAAACGATTCCCGACCTGCGCGACATCAAGGGCCAGGAAAGCGCCAAACGCGCATTGGAGATCGCTGCAGCCGGCGCCCATAACCTGCTTTTCATCGGCCCACCCGGGGCCGGCAAGTCGATGCTGGCCCAGCGTCTGCCTGGCATCCTGCCGCCGCTGGATGCCGGCGAAATCCTGGAGGTGAGCATGATCGCCTCGCTGGCCGGCCAGATCAGCGAGGGGCGGCTCACCCGGCAGCGGCCCTTTCGCAACCCGCACCATTCCGCCTCGATGGCGGCCCTGATCGGCGGCGGCCATCGCGCCAAACCCGGCGAGGTGAGCCTGGCGCATCTGGGCGTGCTGTTCCTCGACGAACTGCCCGAATTCAACCGCCAGGCCCTGGATGCCCTGCGCCAGCCGCTGGAAACCGGCCAGGCGGTGGTAGCCCGTGCCAATGCCCATGTCAGTTATCCCGCTCGCATCCAGCTGGTGGCGGCGATGAACCCCTGTCGCTGCGGCCATCTCGACGACCCGGCGCTGGCCTGTAGCCGCGCGCCGAAATGCGCCGGCGAATACCAGGCGCGCCTGTCCGGCCCGCTGCTCGACCGTATCGACCTGACCCTGGAAGTGCCCGCCGTCAGCCCGGCCGATCTGGGCACGCCATCCACGGCCGAGGCTTCCGCCACCGTAGCCGCGCGTGTGGCGGCCGCACGCGAAATCCAGCGCGACCGTTATGCCCATACCGGAAGCGGCGGTCTGTCGCGCGACGGCCGCCGCGTGGTGCGCACCAATGCCGAGGCCGATGGCGAATTGCTGGAACGTATCGCCATGCTGGACGCCGCCGGCCGCGAATTGCTGACCCAGGCGGCCAGCGCCATGCATCTCACCGCACGCGGCTATCACCGTGTGCTGCGCGTGGCCCGCACGCTGGCTGACTTGGAAGGTGCAGAGGCTGTGCGCCGTCCGCATGTGGCGGAAGCGCTGAGTTATCGTCGGCTGGCCTTCGTCAGATAAATAAAAAAGAGCGCCGCAAAGGCGCTCCTTTTCCTGTTTGATTGCCGGCCGATCAGGCAGCCAGCAGCGGTGTTTCGATTGCATCAATCGCCCGGCCGCCGACCAGAAGGTCGAGATCGAGCAGAGACACCATCCGCGTGTCGCGCGCCAGCAAGGCGGTGAGGAAAGCGTGATCCCCATCCATACCAGTCTGCGGCACCGGCTGCAGCTCGCGGTCGGCTACCGAAAGAATGTCGGAGACCGCATCCACCAGCAGGCCGTAGAAGCCGCTCGCGGCCTCCACCACGATCACCACATGGATGGCACTCGGCACGCTGCGCTCTGCGCCGAGGCGGATGCGCAGATCGTAGATCGGCACGACCAGTCCGCGCAGGTTTATGATGCCACGCACCGCTGCCGGGCTGTTGGGCAGCGGTGTCTCCACTGTCCAGCCGCGGATTTCCCGCACACTGAGGATGTCGATGCCATATTCCTGTCCGGCCGCCGTGAAGGTGAGATATTCACGCACCTCATTCCTGGCATTCACGGCTCCGCCTTCGATCCGCGTATCCATCAGAACTGCTCCCACTCGTTGGCATCGGCCTTCGGCACGGCATTGCCACGCGCGGCAGTCGCCTTCAGGGCCGGGACCGTTTTCGACGCCGGACGCGCCTGAGGCACCACCTTCAGCGCAGGCCGGGAAACGGCCGGTCCGGGATGAACCACGGCAGCCTGCCCGCCGACCTTGTAGCGCTGCACCAGCGCGGCCAGTTCCTCGGCCTGGTTGGACAGCGACTGAGCCGAAGCCGAAGTCTCTTCCACCAGGGCGCCGTTGCGCTGGGTCATCTCGTCCATCTGGCCTACGGCGGTGTTGATCTGCTCCAGGCCCGAGGCCTGTTCGCGCGAGGCAGCAGCGATTTCGGCGACGATGTCGCTAACTTTCTTGATCGCCGAAACGATCTCGGTCAGCGACGAGCCGGCCTGGTTCACCAGCGCCGCGCCGGTTTTCACCTGGCCGTTCGAAGTCTGAATCAGTGCCTTGATATCCTTCGATGCATTGGCCGAACGCTGGGCCAGGGCGCGCACTTCCTGCGCCACGACGGCGAAGCCCTTGCCGGCTTCACCAGCACGGGCAGCTTCCACGCTGGCATTCAGGGCCAGCAAATTGGTCTGGAAGGCAATCTCGTCGATCAGACCGATGATGTCTGAAATCTTCTGCGCGCTGGCTTCGATTTCATTCACCGCCGAAACGGCATCGCGCACCACATTGCCGCCCTTCTCGGCGGTGTCTCGCGCCGCGGTGGCCAACTGGCTGGCGGCCTGGGCATTGTCGGCATTCTGCTTCACCGTCGTGGTGACCTCGTGCATAGAGGCCGCCGTCTCTTCGATCGAGGCAGCCTGTGATTCCGTACGACTGGCCAGATCCTGGCTGCCGGTGGAAATTTCGGCCGAAGCCGCGGCAATCGTCTCGGATGCCTCGCGGATGCCGCCGATGATGTCGCGCAGCGTATCGACCAGGTCGTTGACGCCTTCGCAGAGCGTGCGGATCTCGCCGGTCTTGCCATCCAACTCGATACGATGAGTCAGGTCATTGGCTTTGGTTGCTTCCACCACAGCCTGCACCTGCTGCACGGCCAGTTGCATCATCTGCGCGGCTTTGGTCTGCGCGGTGATGTCGGTGGCGTATTTCACCACCTTGTAGGGCCGGCCATTGGCATCCATGATTGGATTATAGCTGGCCTGGATCCACACCTCCCTGCCGCCCTTGGCAATGCGCTTGTACTGGTTGGCGTCATACTCACCACGCCCCAGCTTGGCCCAGAAAGCCTTGTATTCTGCGCTGTCGCGATAGGCCGGCTCGACGAACAGGCTGTGATGCTTGCCCTTCACTTCGTCCAGCGTATAGCCCAGCGTCTTCAGGAAATTCTCGTTGGCATGCAGGATCGTGCCATCCAGAGTGAATTCAATCACCGCCTGCGCCTTGTCGATGGCGGCAAGCTGGCCTTCGTAATTGGCCATCGTCATCTTCTGTTGGGTGATGTCCGTCGCGAACTTGACGACCTTGTACGGACGGCCGCGTTTGTCGAAAATCGGATTGTAACTGGCCTCGATCCAGATCTCCTTGCCGCCCTTGCCAATCCGCTTGTACTGGCCGACATCAAATTCGCCGCGTCCCAGCTTGGCCCAGAAGTCGCGATACTCGGCACTGGCGCGATAGGCCGGCGTGACAAACAGGCTGTGATGCTGGCCCACGATCTCGTCGAGCGTGTAACCCAACGCCTTCAGGAAATTGGCATTGGCATGCAGAATCTTGCCGTCCGGGGTGAATTCAATTACCGCCTGGGACTTGTTGATGGCGTCGAACTGGGCCCGCAGATCGCTGCTCGCCGACGCACCCGAAAACTGGAACATTGCTGATCGTCCTTATCCATGTTCTTCCGGCGGGTTGCCGGTCGTTGCATTTCATACGTATGCGAAATGATATCGGATCGATACGTTTTTATTTAGTAATATCAATTAGTTACAAAAATGTAATTCGGTCATGCGTCTCCGTTGCTGGTTTCCGCGATACACACGCGCCTAAACTCGGCGCCGGAATCCACCCGGCAGACACAGGAAAACAACGATGATCAAGGCCGTCCGTTATTCACAATTCGGCAAGGCTCATGAGGTGGCCGAACTGATCGACCTGCCCGATCCAGGCCAGCCGAAGGATGGCGAAGTGCTGATCGACGTGGAGGCCGCGCCGATCAATCCGGCCGATCTGCTGCAATTCGAAGGCAAGTACGGTGCCGCGCCGCCGCCCCTGCCGGTGATGGCCGGCGGCGAAGGCGTGGGCATCGTGCGAGAGGTCGGCGCGGGTGTGAGTCATCTGAAACCAGGCGACCGCGTGCTCTTGCTGTTTGCCGGCCGCGGCAACTGGCGCAGCAGCCTGATCGCCAAGGCGGCCAGACTGTTTGCATTGCCGGCCGGCGTTGATCCGTTGCAACTCGCGATGCTGACCGTCAATCCGCCCACGGCGATGTTGATGTTGCAGAATTTCACCGCGCTGAAAGCCGGCGACTGGGTGATCCAGAATGCAGCCAATTCCGGTGTCGGCCATAGCGTGATCGCATTGGCCAAGCGGCGAGGCCTGCGCAGCATCAACGTGGTACGCCGCGCGGAACTTGCCGGTGAACTGCAGATCTTGGGGGCCGACAGCGTACTGGTCGATGGTCCAGACCTGCCGGCACGCGTGAGAACCCTGACCGGTGCCGATGCCTTGCCGAAACTCGCCATCGATGCGGTGGCCGGCGAAGCCACTGGCCGGCTGGCGCAGTCGCTGGCCGAAGGCGGCGTGGTAGTGAATTACGGCATGCTGTCGGGTCAGCCCTGCGCGATGCCGCCTGGCGATGTGGTATTCCGCGATATCAACCTGCGCGGCTTCTGGCTGGCGCGCTGGTTCGCCACCGCCAACCCGGATGAGATGCGCAATGTTTATGGCGAACTTACGCGGCTGATTGCCGACGGCACCATTCATGTGACCGTAGAGGCGACTTATCCGCTGGAACGGATCAGGGACGCCCTCGCCCATGCCGCGCGTGAGGGCCGCAAAGGCAAGATCCTGATTACACCCGGCCGCTAGAGGCCGGCATCATTCGGTATCGGACAGATAGATCGCGGCGAGGATCTTGTTCACCTTGCCGTCTTCCATCAAAGGCAGGGCCAGTTTGTCCATCAGCAGATAGTCGCGCGCCGAAGGGCTGCCGCGTGAGATATAGATCGGTTTCCCGCTGCGGATGATCTGGCGGTATTCCAGCATCGGCTTGTCGCCGATCTGGGATGCGCAATCGGTCACGCGCCGGCCGGTCAGATCAAAACCGAAAATGCGCACCAGGTCGGTGCCATACAGGCGATAGCGGGTATCCTCGCCGTCGCAGTCGATGATCATCAGATGCCCCAGCCAGGGCCGCAGTTCCTCGACGGTGAAATCGCCGCGCGCCGGCGCCGGCCGGTCACCCCGTTTTGCCTGCCACAACTCATACAGGGCGCGCAGGGCCGGGTGGCTGATCGCGAGTGCGCCAGCCTTGCCGCCATTGCCAAAAACCTGCCCAAACTGGATCATCTGAGATTCTTGCATCCACATCGTAACGGTTCAGAGCACCGCGCGCTCCGTCGTCGGGTCATTTTTACAGCCCAGCCAACGGAAATCCTGAATTACCATTCAGTAATCTTACCGCCCGAAAGCGAAAGATTCCGTAATGTCTTGTGAACCGATTCCGCAGACATTTCCCGCTAAGGTCGATGGCCGCCACAATCTCCGCGGGTCATAGTGCGTTCCGCCCGCCTCCCCTGCCAGGATTACCCGATGACCATCATCAACTCCCTCGCCGAACTGCAAACGCTGTATGGCGTTCCCCAGGAGACCTCAACCGTCAAAGAGATCGACTACATCTCGCCGGAGTACCGTGCTTATATCGAGGCCTCGCCCTTTGTCACCCTGGCCACGGTCGGGCCGGAGGGACTGGATTGCTCCCCGCGCGGCGACCGATCCGGCTGCGTGCGGGTGGCCGATGAGAAGACCCTGCTGCTGCCGGATCGCCGCGGCAATAACCGCATCGATTCCCTGCGCAACATCGTGGGCGATCCGCGGGTCGGCCTGCTGTTCCTTTTGCCCGGCCTGGGCAATACGCTGCGGGTCAACGGCCGTGCGAAGCTGAGCATCGATCCCGATCTGCTGGCGTCTTTCGCAGTGGAGGAAAAATCGCCGCGGTCGGTGGCGGTGATCACGGTGGACGCTGTGTATTTCCAGTGCGCCCGCGCCGTGATCCGGGCCGAATTGTGGAAGCCGGCCCGACATCTGGCGAAGGATAGCCTGCCCAGCCCCGGCCAGATCCTCGCTTCGCTCAGCCAGCAGCGCATCGGTGGCGAGGAATACGATCGGACCTGGGCCGACCGCGCGCGGCAAACCATGTGGTAGGGTCCACCCTGTCTGCCCCCGACCGCATCCCAAAGCCACAATGGATCATAGGGTTGGCTGGCACGACTGGCATCCCCACGCGCGAGACGTTACAAAACCACGTCCCGTCCAGGTTTCATTGAGTCGTCTGTCATGATCCACAAAACCGATATCGCCGTGATTGGCGCCGGCCCGGTCGGGCTGTTCGCCGTATTCGAATGCGGCATGGTCGGCCTGAAATGCCAGGTGATCGATGCACTGGATGCCATCGGTGGACAGTGCAGTGCGTTGTATCCGGAAAAGCCAATCTACGACATTCCGGGCTTCCCGATGATCTCCGGCGCCGGCCTGGTCGAGAATCTGGAAGCGCAGGCCGCACCGTTTGCACCGGTCTATCATCTGGGTCAGCGGGTGGAGAAACTGGACCACCTGCCAGGCGATACAGGCTTTCGGCTCGTCACTTCGAAGGGCACGACCATCGAAACGCGCGCGGTGATCATCGCCGCCGGCGCCGGCGCCTTCGGCCCCAACCGCCCGCCGCTCGACAAAATCGAAACCTATGAAGGCCAACCCGGCGGCAGCGGCGTGCAATATCTTGTGCGTCGTGCCGAGGATTATCGTGGCAAACGCATCGTAATCGCTGGCGGGGGTGATTCCGCCGTGGACTGGGCGCTGATGCTGCACGGTATCGCTACCCATATCGACTTCGTGCACCGGCGCGACCAGTTCCGTGCCGCGCCCGACAGCGTGGCGAAACTGCGCGCCCTGAACGGCCATGGCCTCGACATCGTGGTGCCCTACCAGCTTGACAGGCTGGAAGGCGAAAACGGCCGGCTGCAGGCCGTGGTGGTAAAATCTCTGGAAGGCGAAAGCCGACGCCTACCGGCCGATGCGCTGCTCGCCTTTTTCGGACTGCGCAGCGAACTCGGCCCCATTGCGCAATGGGGGCTGGAAATTGAACGCCATCATGTGCCGGTCGATCCGGCGACCTGCCAGACCTCACAACCCGGCATCTTCGCCATCGGTGATATCGCCACCTATCCCGGCAAACTCAAACTGATCCTCACCGGTTTTGCCGAGGCGGCTTCAGCCGCGCATGCCATCTATCCGCTGCTGCATGGCGGACAGCCGCTGCATTTCGAGTATTCCACCTCGAAGGGGAAACCCGGCGCCTAGACAATACGACTGGTGCGATTGCCCCAGTAACGGTCTTTGATCAGGCGCTTGTACAGCTTGCCGGTGGCGTGCCGCGGCAGGGTTTCCTCAAAATCAATCGAACGCGGGCATTTGATGCTGGCCAGACGCTGCCGACAATAGGCCAGCAATTCCTCGGCCAGCGCCGGGCCGGCATCGGCCATGTCGGCCGGCTGCACCACCGCCTTCACCTCTTCGCCAAAATCCTCATTGGGCACGCCGATCACCGCCACATCAGCCACCTTGGGATGTTCGATCAGCACATGCTCGGCTTCCTGCGGATAGATGTTCACGCCGCCGGAAATGATCATGAAGGCCTTGCGGTCGGTGAGATAGAGATAGCCCTCGTCGTCCACATAGCCGACATCCCCCAGCGTACTCCAGCCTTTGGCGTTGAAGGCCTGCTGTGTCTTGGCCTCATCGTTGTGATAGGTGAAGGGCTGTCCGTCGGCGAAATAGACCAGCCCGGACTGCCCGGGCGCCAGTTCTACACCGCTCTCGTCATCCACGATATGCAGCCGGCCGATAATGGCGCGACCGACCGACCCCTTATGTGTCAGCCATTCCTGGCTGGTAATATAGGTCATGCCGTTGCCTTCGGAGGCAGCATAGTATTCGTGCAGGATCGGGCCCCACCAGTCGATCATCTGCTGCTTGGTGGCCATCGAGATCGGCCCTGCACCATGAATAGCAACGCGATGGGACGAAAGATCGTAACGGCTGCGCGTCTCGGCCGGAAGCTTCAGCATGCGCACGAACATGGTCGGCACCCAGTTGGAATGGGTGACATGATACTTTTCGATCAGCCGCAATGACTCTTCGGCATCGAAATGCTCCATGACCACCAGTGTGCCGCCCACCTTCGATACCAGCATGGAATAACGCAGGGGTGCAGCATGATAGAGCGGCGCCGGGCAGAGATAGACCATGTCCTCGCCATAACCATAGAGACTGTAGCCATTATCGACGAAATAGCTGCGCGTGCCGACCGGGTCACCATTGATCGGCCGCTTCACGCCCTTGGGTTTGCCCGTGGTGCCCGAAGAATACAGCATGTCACGACCCTGCATCCCATCAGGAACCGGCGTTGCCGGCATGACTGCCAATGCTGCCTCCCAGCTTTCGAAGCCATCGGCCACATCGCCGATCATCAGGAAATGCTTCACCTGCGGGCAGAGCCGGTGCAGATCGGCCGCCATGGATGCAAATGCATCACTGATGATCAGCACAGTGGAACCGGAATCCGTGACGATATAGGCCAACTCCTCGGCGGTCAGCTTGGTACTGATCGTCGTGTAGAATAGGCCCGCACGATCTGCACCGAAGCAGGCGTCGAAGAATTCCGGCCGGTTCTCGATTACCATTGCCACATGGCAACGTGGCTCCAGGCCGAGCTTACGGAACAGATGCGCAGCGCGATTGGAATTCTCCTCCAGTTGTCGAAACGTGGTGATCCGCCCTGAGCCGGCCATGATCACCGCCGGTTTGTCCGGTGTCCTGCGGGCATGCTCGCTGATGTAAACCAAATCCGACACGTCAGCTTTCCTTCTGCAGCAATGACCGCAGCTCGGTCTTCAGAACCTTGCCGTAGTTGTTCTTCGGCAAAGCCTCGATGAAACGATACTGCTTCGGCCGCTTGAAACGGGCGATGTTATCTAGACAGAGCTGATCGAGCAGCCCGGCATTCAGTTCCGCGCCAGGCCGCGTAACGACGAAAGCGATCACTTCTTCACCCCAGTCGGCATGGGGTTTGCCTACCACCGAAACCTCGCTGACATCCGGATGCCGCAGCAGCACTTCCTCCACTTCGCGCGGATAGATGTTGCTGCCGCCTGAAATGATCATGTCCTTCGAGCGGTCCTTCAGGGTGAGGAAACCATCCTCGTCGAAGCTGCCCATGTCGCCGGTATGCAGCCAGCCATTGCGAAGAGTCTGCGCCGTAGCATCCGGATTCCGCCAGTAGCCGGCCATCACGATCTCACCACGACAAACAATCTCGCCGATTTCACCGGCTGGCAGCGGGTTGTCGTCGGCATCAACCACACGCACCTCCACATCGGTGCGGGCGATGCCGGCCGAGCCCAGGCGGGCCAGATGGCGCGGATGCCCGGTATCGATGTGCATCTGCTTGTCCATGCCGGTGATGGTCATCGGCGCCTCGCCCTGGCCGTAGATCTGCGCCAGCTTGGGCCCCAGCACCGCCATGGCCTGCTGCAGGTCCGCCACATACATCGGCCCACCGCCATAGACGATGGTTTTCAGGTTCGATGTGTCGACGCCCGCAATCTGCGGGGCATGGATCAAGCGATGCACCATGGTCGGCGCGAAGAAAAAATTACAGCCCGGCCAATGCGCGATCAGGTCCAGCGTCTCGGCCGGATCGAAGCCTCCCGATGCCGGGATCACTTGGTTGGCGCCCCGCGCCAGGTGTGGCAGGCCGTACATGCCCGAACCGTGGCTGATCGGTGCGCAATGGATGATACTGTCGGTCGGATCGACACGATCGACATCGGCGAAATAGTTCATTGTGGCCACCATCAGGTTGCGATGGGTAAGCATCGCGCCCTTGGGCCGCCCGGTGGTCCCGGAGGTGTAGAAGAGCCAGGCCAGGTGGTCAGGCCGGATTCCGGTCGCCAGCGGCAGCGGCTCGGCGGAGTAAAGACTGGCGAATTCCGCTTCTTCAGCCACGATGATCCGCTGCAGCTCCGGCATTTCGGGTTTCAGGGCCGAAATATCTTCCGCGAAGGCAGCCGAGACAACAGCCAGCTTCGCCTGGACGTTGTCGATGATCCAGGCAGCCTCGCGGGCGTGCAACTTGGCATTGATCGGCACTGCGGCCAGTCCGGCATGCCAGAGCGCGAACAGAACCTCCCAGTAATCGGGGCTGTTCTTCATCACGATGGCGACGCGGTCGCCGGATTTCAGCTTGCCCGCGGCCATCAGCCCTGCGGCCAGGCGCGGCACGCGGCGCCCCATATCCGAATAGGTCAGCCTGACCTCGCGGCCGACCGACAATGCCGGACGCTCGCCCCAGACACTGGCCGCCCGATGCAGCAGATGCGCGATATTCATGCCCGTCCCGCCGTTCTTTGCCGGTCGTTTCCTCAGGGCACAATGTTACGCAAACAAAAGCGGCGCCGACAACCGGCGCCGCCTGGTCAAAATCGGGATTGTCCGCCGTTCAGGCGTGGTATTCGGTCTGCACCAAGCCCTCGTCGGGCGAGAAACGATTCTGGTATTTCGGCGCGATACGCTCGACCGGCAGCAGGATGAATACATCCGTCGTGCCGAACTGGTGGTCGACCACGGCGCCGTCGCCAATATAAGCGCCCAGACGCAGGTAAGCCTTGATCAGCGGCGGCAGCGCATGCAGGGCGGCGCGGGGGTTGATCTGGTCGGCCGGCATTATATTCATCGACACGTAACGCTCGGGCAGCGCGCGCACGCGCCATTCCTGCGGCGGCAGGTGATTGGCGTGGAGGTAGCTGAGCGCCAGGGCATGATCCTGCGGATTGACGCCAGGGAAGGACGCGCAGCCGAACATGAAACTGATGTTGTGGTCCGACACATAGGTCGAGATCCCGCGCCACAGTAACTGGATTGTGGCATTGGTGCGATAGTCGCGATGCACGCAGGAGCGGCCGAGTTCGAGCAGCCCGCCGCTGGTCCCGACATAATCCAGCATCGGCTTGAGGTCGTATTCCGAGGCCGAATAGAAACCGCCATGCATCTCGGCCATGCTACGGCGCAGCAGACGATAGGTGCCAACGGCCTGCTCGCCTTCCGGACGGGTGCGGTCGAACACCATCAGGTGGTCGCACAGGCGGTCGAACTGGTCAAAATCCAGCCCCAGCTTCGCCATCTCTGGCGATGGCTCGGCGGCCATCTCTTCGTAGAACACCTGATAGCGCAAACGCTGTGCCGCCGCGATGTCTTCCGGGCTGCGGGTCAGGCGCACCTCGAAACGGCCATCGGCGGACACGCATTGCCAGCCGCTACGCGGATTGCGCGCGGGAGGGACAAGCGTGGGAACGGAGAGCGGCAGTTGCATGTTCATAAATCCGACTATGGCGCTACTACGTGACGCAATGGTGTCAAATATATGACACATATACTAAAACGCGTCCGCAATAAAATATGTTGTGGGTCGGATCGATCAAGCTGCCCCATATCTGGGTATTCCAACGATACCAAGCCGAGACATTCCGCAAAAAAGGTCAGTCTTCCGCCAGAACAATTCCGGGGCGTTTTTCCACGATTCGCGTGGCCGCGCCGCGCCGTGTCAGCCAGGCCAGCAAGATCAGCCCCGGCAACGCGGCCACCGTGGTAGCAAGGAAAAATACTGGCCAGCCAAGCGATTCGGCCATGAAGCCGGCATAGGACGACAACACCGTGCGGGCCACGGCGGTAAGCGAGGACAGCAATGCATATTGCGTGGCGGTATAGGCGATGTCGCAGAGCGCCGAGAGATAGGCGACCAGGGCGGCAGTGCCCATGCCACTGGCGAGGTTCTCGACGCCGACCGTCAGCGCCAGAAACCACAGGTCATGGCCGCGCATCGCCAGCACGGCGAACAACAGGTTGGAGCCCATCTGCAGGATGCCGCAGACCCACAGCGCGCGGTACAGTCCAACGGCTTGCATTAGCCAGCCACCGAGAAACAACCCTAGCATGGTGGCGGCGAAACCGTAGAGTTTGCTTACCTCCGCAATCTCGGCTTTGGTGAAACCAAGATTGAGATAGAAACTGGTGGCCAGCACACCCGCGAGGCTGTCGCCCAGTTTGAACAGCATCACGAATAGCAGGATACCGATCCAACCCTTGCGGCTCATGAACTGCAGGAAGGGACCGGCGACGCTGGCATAGAGCCACGCCATCACGGCGGCCGTTGTGCCAGACAGATGCGGGCGCACGGACAGCCAGGATTCGGCTTCGGCAAAGCGGCGTTCGGCATCGCCACATGGCTTTGCCGCCGGTTCCCCAACCAGCAACACGGTGACCGCGCCAATCACCAGGATTGCCGCCATGGCCAGATAGACCAGCGGCCAGGCGAAAACCGTGGCGAGGTACAGCGCACCGGCCGAAGAGACCAGCATGCCGATGCGGTAGCCGAACACGATGGCAGCAGCGCCGGCGGCCAGCTGGCGCTCCTCCAGGATCTCCACACGCCAGGCATCGATCACGATGTCCTGCGTGGCGGAAGCGAAGGCCACGGCCACGGCGCAGAGGGCGGTGAAGGCGAGCGCCTGCCCCGGATTGCTGAAAGCCAGCGCGGTGATGGCAAGCATCAGCAGGGCCTGCGCAAAAACCAGCCAGCCGCGCCGCCGACCCAGCCAGCGGGTCAGCAGCGGCAGCGGCAGGCGGTCGACCAGCGGTGCCCAGATGAATTTCAGCGTGTAGGGCACACCGACCAGGGCGAAAAGGCCGATATCTTTCAGCGAAGCGCCCGATTCGGTCAGCCACGCCTGCAGGGTCTGACCGGTCAGCGCCAGCGGCAGGCCGGACGCGAAGCCAAGCACCGCAATCGCCAACACCCGTCGGTCGCGATAGACCGCAAAGGCCGCCAGCCAGTCACGCAGGCGAGAGACGGCCGTCACGGACTAGTGCGGCTTGGCATAGCCGAGCGGCTGCAGCGCCTCACCGATCTCACCCAGAATGGCGGGGTCGTCGATGGTGGCGGGCATGCGGTATTCCTGCGCGTCGGCAATCTTTTGCATCGTGCCACGCAGTATCTTTCCGGAACGTGTTTTCGGCAACCGTTTCACCACCACGGCCTGCTTGAAGGCGGCCACCGGCCCGATCTTCTCGCGCACCAACTGCACCAGCTCGCGCAGAATCTGATCCTCCGGTCGGGTAACGCCGGCCTTGAGCACGACGAAACCGAGAGGCACCTGGCCTTTCAGTTGGTCGGCCACGCCAACCACGGCGCATTCGGCCACATCGGGATGCGAGGCCAGCACTTCTTCCATGCCTCCGGTGGACAGGCGATGCCCCGCCACGTTGATGATGTCGTCCGTACGGCTCATGATGAAGATATAACCGTCCTCATCGATGAAACCGGCATCGCCGGTATTGTAATAGCCGGGAAAACGCGTGAGGTAGCTTTTCTTGAAGCCCTCGTCGTTGTTCCACAATGTGGGCAGGCAACCCGGTGGCAACGGCAGTTTGATCACGATATTGCCGATATCGCCGGCCTTCACCGGATGGCCGTCATCGTCCACCACCTGAACGTCATAACCCGGCACGACCCGTGTGGGCGAGCCATGCTTGACCGGCAGTTGCTCTATGCCCATGCAGTTGGACGCCACCGGCCAGCCGGTCTCGGTCTGCCACCAATGGTCGATCACCGGCCGCTTGAGATTATCTTCCGCCCATTTCACCGTATCGGGATCGGCTCGTTCACCCGCTAGGAACAGGGTACGAAAACCGGAGAGATCGTATTTACCGATCAGTTCGGCTTTCGGATCTTCCTTCTTGATGGCGCGGAAGGCTGTCGGCGCGGTGAACAGCACCGACACCTTGTGCTGCTCGATCACACGCCAATAAGCGCCGGCATCGGGAGTGCCGACCGGCTTGCCTTCATAAAGCACGGTCGTGCAGCCGAACAGCAGCGGCGCATAGACTATATAGGAATGCCCGACCACCCAGCCCACATCGGACGCGGCCCAGAATACCTCGCCCGGTTTCATGCCATAGACATTCTGCATCGACCAGTGCAGTGCCACCATATGGCCGCCGTTATGGCGCACCACACCCTTGGGAATACCCGTGGTGCCCGAAGTATAGAGCACATAGAGCGGGTCGGTGGCTTTCACCGGCACGCAATCGGCTGGCGCGGCCCTGTCGGCTTCGGCATCGAAATCGAGGTCGCGGCCGGCGGTCATCGGCCCCTGATACATCTGGCGCTGGTGAACCAGACAATGCTGAGGCTTATGCGTTGCCATCTCGATGGCCTGATCGAGCAGCGGCTTGTATTCCACCACACGACCGGGCTCCAGGCCGCAGGAAGATGCAATGATCAGCTTCGGCTTGGCATCGTCGATGCGGGTAGCAAGTTCACGCGGCGCAAAGCCACCGAACACCACAGAATGGATCGCGCCGATGCGCGCGCAGGCCAGCATGGCCATGACGGCCTCTGGCGTCATCGACATGTAGATGATGACACGGTCGCCCTTGGCAACACCCAAAGCGGTCAGAGCACCGGCCAGACGGGCAACACGGTCGCGCAACTCGCGGGTGGTGAAACGGCGGACGGTACTTGTAACCGGGGAGTCGTAGATCAGGGCGACGCGATCGCCATGGCCCGCCTCGATATGGCGGTCGAGCGCATTGTAGCAGGTATTCGTTTCGGCGCCGGCAAACCACCGATAGAAAGGCGGATTGGAGGCATCCAGCACGCGGTCCCATTTCCTGAACCAGTGCAGCGGCGCGGCCGCCTCGGCCCAGAAAGCTTCCGGATCGGCTTTGGCCGCGGCAAAGACCTGTTCATAGCGACTCGCCATCTGTTCCTCCCGACTGTCTTATTCTGGCCGTCGATCTATACCAGACCGGACGGGGGCTGAATAAGACTCTCGTCTAAGAACCGAGGCAGTACGGCCGCTTGTTCCGCAGAGCGGCTATTCCGCAGCCTGCGCCTTGGCATCGCCGAGCAATTCAGCCCTGGCCGCATCGTATTCCCGCTTCAGTCGGGCCACGAGGTCGGCCACGCTCGGAACGTCCTTGATCGAACCCACGCCCTGGCCGGCCCCCCAGATATCGCGCCAGGCCTTGGATTTCGAGCTGCCGCCCGAGCCGAAGCTCATGGTGTTCTTGTCGGCCTCGGGCAGATTGTCAGGATCGAGACCGGCCTTGGCGATGCTGGGCTTCAGGTAATTGCCATGCACGCCGGTAAACAGCGAGGAATAGACGATGTCGCTGGCCGCGGTATCGACCAGCATCTGTTTGTATTCCGGCACCGCATTGGCTTCCTGGGTGGCGATGAATCGCGTGCCGATATAGGCGAAGTCCGCGCCCATGGCCTGCGCGGCCAGGACCTGGTTGCCCCTGGTGATCGAGCCCGACAACGCGATCGGCCCATCGAAAAACTCGCGCACCTCTGAGATCAGCGCAAACGGGCTGAGCGTTCCGGCATGACCGCCGGCACCGGCGCAGACCAGGATCAGGCCGTCCACACCGGCTTCCAGCGCCTTCTTGGCGTGGCGGATGTTGATCACATCATGCAGAACGATGCCGCCATAGGAGTGGATCGCATCCACAACTTCGTTCGGCGCACGCAACGACGTAATGACGATCGGCACCTTGTACTTAACGCACATCTCAACGTCGTGCTTCAGGCGGTCATTGGAATGATGCACGATCTGGTTGACGGCATAGGGCGCCACCGGCTTGTCCGGGTTCTTGGCGCGGTATTCGTCCAGTTCGGTCGTGATGCGCTTCAGCCATTCTTCCAGCATTTCAGCCGGCCGGGCATTCAGGGCCGGAAAAGAACCGACGATGCCGGCCTTGCACTGGGCAATTACCAGTTCAGGCCCCGAGACGATGAACATCGGCGACGCGATCACCGGCAGGCTGAGACGACCTTTGACGACGGCAGGCAATGCCATGGTTTCCTCCAGAATTCCTTGCCGGCAGATTAGGCAGCCGCCGCGCCTTGCGCAATCACGCCATGTTTACCCTGCGGCAATCATCCGGTCGGCGCCGCGCTGCGTAAACCTGTAAAACCTCACAGCAGGATCGCCATGGTAACTGCCCTGATCCTGGTCGGCTTTGCCCTGTTCGGGTTAGGCGCGACCACGGCCCACCTGACCCGCCAGGCCGAGGCGGATTTCCCGCCCGCCGGCCGCATTATCAACGCCGCCGGCCTGCAGCAGCACGTGATCGAAACCGGCCGCAACCAGGATGGCCGGCCGACCCTGGTGATGATCCACGGTGCCTATGGCGCAGCGCAAGATTTCGCCGTCAGCCTGATTCCGCTGATGGAAGACCGCTTCCATGCCGTGGCGGTGGACCGGCCCGGCCATGGG
Organism: Ferrovibrio sp.; assembly: GCA_046294345.1. Lineage (GTDB taxonomy): Bacteria > Pseudomonadota > Alphaproteobacteria > Ferrovibrionales > Ferrovibrionaceae > Ferrovibrio. The sequence goes on along the minus strand of JBKBJT010000004.1, from coordinate 85,907 downwards.
TATTCCGAGCGCGGGGATGCCGCGACACCAGATCAACAGGCGCGCGTGCTGCATGCCGCGCTTGAGGAGCTCGGCATCCGCCGCCCCATCCTGCTCGGCTTTTCCTATGGTGGCGCTGTGGCCCTGAGCTACGCCCTGCAACACCCGGGCGATGCCGCTGCGCTCGTACTGATCAATCCGGCCACGCATCCATGGCGCAGCGTGCCGACCATGCCGTTTGGCCTGACCGATGCGCCCCTGTTGGGTTCGGCGGTGAAATATACTCTGGTCACACCGCTTGGGCATCTGCTGAAGGATGCCGGAGCAGAGCGAGTGTTCCGCCCTGGTGGCATACCCCCCGCTTTTGTGCAGGCGCCGCTGGCACTCAGCTTGCGGCCCGACAGTTACGCCGCCAATGCCGAGGACATCCGCGAACTGGATGGATTCCTGCGCCGGCAGGCTCAGCTCTATCCCTCATTGCGTCTGCCGGTCGAGATCGTCGTGGATGAAGGCGATCCGTCGGTATCGCCAGCTATACATGGCCGCAGGCTGGCGCAGGAAATTCCCGGCGCGGCCCTGACCGTGACGACTGGCGGTGGTCATCCCCTGCATTTCTCGCGGCCTGCGGTGGTATTGCAGGCTATCGACCGTACGGCACAGCGCGCCGGCTTCAATCCGCGCTGATGATCTGCATCGCCGCATTCGGCGGCAGCACGGCGAGTAACGCCAGCAGATCGGGCTGCGCCAGCGCTACACAGCCCTCGGTGCCGCTGTAATCCGGTCGCGCCAGATGCAGGAAAATCGCGCTCCCCATGCCGGGCACGGGTGGATCGTCATTATGCCCCAGCACCACGATCACGTCGTAGACATGGTCCTCGCGCCAGAGTTTCTCGTGGCCGGCGGCATAGGGCAGCAAGACATGGCGATTATAAGCCGGATCAGCGGGATCGTCGCACCAACCATCCTTTGTCGTCAGTGCCTGGACCGGCAAACGTGTCTGCGGGGCGGCCAAACGATCTGCGCGATAATAAACCTGCCGCAGCACATACCGGCCAAGTGGCGTGGCGCCATCGCCCTCGCGCTTGTCGGCCTCGGGCTTCACGCCTCCCTTGCCCAGCGCGCAGCGGAAATGCAGACCGCCATGTTTCAAAAAACCATCGGACGTGACGACGATATCGTTCATGCCGGGATCAGGCGGCAAAGCGGCCGGTTATGCAAGCCTCAGTATGTGGCATCCAGCGCGGGCTGCGCCGGGCGCTGGCGATCGCGCTGCTGCTGCATGTCAAAATATTTCTGATAGGCCTCGGCCGCCCGATTGGCCCAGTCGTTGTTCGATGGCGGCTGACCGTGAACCTGCTGTGGCGAAGGCTTGGCGCCGTATTTCGCCGCCACGTTCTGCTGCGTGACCGGCGAGGAACCGACGGCGCGGCTGGGTGCCGGTGCATTGGACGGGAAAGCCGGAAACCACGTCCGGCCATCGACCGTCTCGGGCGCGGAAGCATTGACAGCCGACGGCTGCGTCCGGCCGCGCGAAACCGCCAGGGGGTTGCGAGCCTGCGCTGCTGCGATGGCTTCCAGCGCCGGGCCGGTTGGCACAGCCTGGGCTGCGGCCTGTTGCTTCAGGGCCTGGAACAGGTCACTGGGCAACTCGATAGCGGATTTGGCATCCGCCGATTTGTCCTGCTCAGGCTGCTGCTCGTTGCGACGATCGTCCATGCGGGCGGCCAGACGCAGGTCGGGGCGCAGATCGGGACGCGGGGCCTGCATCTGCGCCTGAACCAGCGCAGCCTGCTGTTGGGCGGCCTGCTGCTGGGCTGCCTGATCGGCAGGGGTGGCGTCATTTGCCGCCACCGCCGTGGCCGGCTGTTCCTCGCCGCCCAGGTCGATGCCCAGCATCGCCATGGCATGCTCGCCCGGATCCTTGCCGGTGCTTTCGTTGACCATGGCGCTGACCACCGAAGCGGCCAGACCGATCGGGCCGCCGAACAGCGCCCCGCCGGCCATGCGTGAACCAGCCTCGATCTGATCGCCGGTGATGGCACGGTAGATGGTCGAAACGATCGGGATATGCTGCAGCGGATTGATGATGTCGAGAAAATCGGAAAACTTGAACCCGCCCGGCCCGAACATGCCGCGCCGCTCGCGCGTATCGCCATTGCCCGCCGCCTCGGCCTGTTTAGCCGGCGGTTTGGGCTGCATCCCGGCGGACGGGAGCGAAGCGATGGCAAAATCTTCAGACATGCGGGTCCTCTCAGACAGGACTTCGCAAGCCACGTGCCAGATAGGGCCCCTTCCAAATCAATGGATTAAAGGTAGCTCGCCAGCCACTCGGCAATTCCTGCCGGGTGAAACAATGTTTCAGAGGTAATGGCCGGAGCGTTTGCGCTTGGCGGCCAGATAGGCCTCGTTATGGGCATTGGAGGGGAATTTATGGGGTACCCGCTCCGCCACGGTGATGCCGCAGGCCTCCAGGCCCTTCACCTTTTCCGGATTGTTAGTCAGCAGCCGGACGGTCCCGAATCCCAGCCGCTGCAACATGCGGGCGGCTGGCAGGAACCAGCGCTCGTCGGCATCGAAGCCGATCCGCTGATTGGCATCCACGGTATCGAAGCCCTGGTCCTGCAACTGATAGGCGCGCAGCTTGTTGACCAGGCCGATGCCGCGGCCTTCCTGCGCCAGGTAGAGCAGCACGCCACCGCCTGCCTCGTCGATGGTGCGGATGGCGCCACGCAGTTGCTCGCCACAATCGCAGCGCAGCGAGCCCAGCAGGTCGCCGGTGAAGCATTCCGAATGTAGCCGCACCAGCACCGGTTTGGTCGGATCGGGATCGCCGATCACCAGGGCGAAATGTTCCTGCCGGCCATCGGCGGGGCGGAAAGCATAAAGCTGGGCATTCTCGGCATCGGCCACCGGCAGACGCGCCTGGCTGACCGGCACCAGGGTTTCCGCTTCTGCCAGGTCATAGGCCGCGATGGCTTCGGCAGGGACTGTCAGCAGATTGGCCGGCACGACGGCATCCCTCGCCAACGGCACATGCAGGGCGGCCGGCAAGAGATAGGCTGTCTTGGCCAGCTTCACCGCCAGCCGCGCGCTGGCGGGCGCGGCCGCTTTGATGCGTGTGAACGGTCCGCGCAGTGGCGCCGCGAGATCCCGGCTGGCATCGGCCAGGTCTCGGATCAGCGTCGCCTTCTCGGCATCCGGGGCCGGCAAATCCGCCAGTGGCAGTAAAATCGTGTCGTCGCCGGTGGGCCCGATATGCAGCACGGCCGCCCGCGAGGCCGTCAACGCCAGCGTACCGTCGGATGACAGGCGCATCGCCTCGGCCAGCATCGCTTCGGTCAGGGTTTCCGCAGCCAGCACCAGGACTCGCTCCGCCAGGCCCATGGCCAGCAGCACGGGCCGGCCACGGCGCATCTCGTGCCCGGCACGGTCGACCGCAATGGCGGCAGCGGCATGGGAAAGCTCTGTCATAACCGGTCCGGTTTACGACGCCCGGCCCGCCCCGGCAAGACGCCACGCCGCATTACGCAAGGTTGTGACGAGCCTCACGGCTGGCTAAGGTCGCCGCATGCTGCATCGACGCACCGTCAGGGGCCACCGTATGCCCCATCTGCACGATACGCCCAGCCTGCAGGCCCGGCTGATCGCCCGCGGATTGCGGCAATTGATCAAACCGCGCAAGGTCAGCCGCGCGGATATCCCCCTGCTGCGCGGCCTGATGTTTGCCTTCACCCGCGCCCGCCTGCCGGCCGGCATGAAAGCCGAACGCGTCAAGCACATGCAGGACGGCGAATGGCTGCGTGGCGAATGGCTGCGACCCGAACAGCCACGGCGCGGACGGGCCCTGCTCTATCTGCATGGCGGCGGCTATATCTGCGGCGCGCCACGCACCCACCGCGCCATCACCGCACGGCTGGCAAAACGGCTGGGCGTTGCCGTCTTCAGCCTCGATTACCGGCTGGCACCCGAACACCCGTTTCCTGCTGCACTGGAGGATGCCCTGCGCGCCTGGCGCTGGCTGCTGGCGGAAGGCTACCGGCCGGATCGCATCTGGCTGGCCGGCGATTCAGCGGGCGGCGGGCTGGCGCTGGCGCTGATGCTGGCCTGCAAGCAGCAGGGCCTGCCCCTGCCAGCGGCGGCGGCACTGTTTTCGCCATGGACCGATCTAGCCGGCAGCGGCAAGGCGATGCAGGAGAATCTCGAACGCTGCGCCTGGTTCATGCCGGCACAGATCCATTTCGCCGCCGAGCTCTATGCCGGCAAGACTCCCAGAACCGACCCGCTGGTCTCGCCAATCCATGGCGACCTTACCGGCCTTCCGCCGTTGATCCTTCATGTCAGCGACAGCGAGCTATTGCGTGACGATACCCTGCGGCTGGCCGAACTTGCACGTTCAGGCGGTGTTGCGGTGGATTTGCGCATCTGGCACGGCCTGCCCCATGCTTGGCCAAATTTCGCCGGGCTGATGCCCGAGGGCGATGCCTGCCTGGATGCATCGGCCGAGTCCCTGCTGCATACAACTGCCGCTTGAGCCGCCCGCCCGCTCAAGGCACACTTGAGCGGGCCGATTCGTTCTGACGGCCGCCGGGGGAAACATCCACGTGCAGGAAAAGGAACTACGCCTCGCCCTGGTCTGCTTCGGCGGCGTCTCGCTCGCCATCTACATGCATGGCGTGGTGAAGGAAATCCTCAAGCTCGTGCGGGCCTCGCGCGCTTATCACGTGCTGCCCAAAGGCGAAGCCCGTGCCACGGCACGCTTTGCCGACAAGATACGGCCCGGCGATACCGAGTACGACAGCGAACATGCCTATTTCGAACTGCTGCAGGAACTGGGCAAGCATGTCGACCTGCGGGTCGTGGTGGATGTGATCGCCGGCGCCTCGGCCGGTGGCATCAATGGCATCATTCTGGGCCGTGCGCTGGCGCATGACCTGCGTATCGACCATTTCCGCAATCTCTGGCTCAACGAGGCCGATGTCTCACGCCTGCTCGATCCGGAAAAGCGGGCCAATCCGTGGAGCAAGGCCTATATGCGGCCGGTGCTGTGGCTGGCTTCGCGCTCGCGTTTCGGTCGGCTCATGCTTGGCGATGCCGAAATCCTCGACAAGCTGTCGCTGTTCACCCGCTCGCGCTGGTTCCAGCCGCCTTTCGACGGCCAGCATCTGCTGCGCCAGTTGCTGGCCGGCCTGGAAGCGATGGGCGATCCCGATCATGCCGGCTCGTCGCTGATGCCGACCAACCTGGCGCTCGACCTGTTCGTGACGCTGACCGACTTCTACGGCTTTCAACAGCATATCCCGATCCACGATCCGCCCTTCGTGCGCGACCGTGAACACCGCCATGTGCTGCGTTTCGCCTATCGGCGCTGGTCCGGCGGCGAGGAACATTCCGACTTCGCGCGTCCGGAAGCACCCGGTCTGGCCTTTGCCGGCCGCGCCACCTCGGCCTTCCCCGGCGCCTTCCCGCCGGCCCAGTTGGGCGATGTCGACCGCCTGCTGGCGGAGCAGGGCCGCGACTGGGGCACAAAATCCGCCTTCGTGCAGCGCAACTTCGCTGATTATCTGAAGGCCGGACTTGATCCGGAACTCACTTCCTTCGTCGATGGCGGCGTACTGGCCAACAAGCCCTTCGCCGCCGCCATGAAGGCGATCCGTGGCCGCCCGGCCTATCGCGAGGTGGATCGCCGTCTGGTCTACATCGATCCGCAGCCGATGCGTCCGCCGCCACCGCCGACTGGCCGCGTACCCGGCTTTTTCCGCGTGCTGAAAGGCGCGCTCAGCGATATTCCGCGCAACGAGCCGATTGCCGACGAACTGATCTGGGTCAGCCGCTTCAACGAGCGCGTACGGCACCTGCGCGGCGTGATCGACGCCACCCAGCCGCAGATCGCGCAGCTGGTGGCCGAAAGCGCGCCGCAGAACCTGGATTCCGCCTTAAGCGAAAGCGAAATCCGGCTCTGGCGCCTGCAGGCCAGCGAACGCGCCGTACGCGAAGCGGGTTTTGCCTATGAAGGCTACGTCCGGTTGAAGCTGGGCGCCGTGCTGGATTTCGTCGGCAAGCTGATCTGCAATGCCTGCGGTTATGGCGAGCGGTCGGCCGAGGCGCAATGGGCCCGCCGTGCGCTGCTGCATTGGGCGCAGGACCGTCAGGTCTGCCATACCGCGGCCCATTTCGAACGTGCAGCGCCGGGCACGCCACCGCATGCCCTGCCGGCCTGGGTGCGCTTCCTGCTGCGCTTCGATGTGTCTTTCCGCCAGCGCCGCGTGCGCTTCCTGGTCCAGCGCCTGAACCAGCTTTACGGCAAATTGGGCGATACGGAACATCGCGGCCTGCGGGCCGAACAACTGGATGACATGAAGCGCGCCCTGTATGAGGCGCAGGAAACCCTGCGTCGTTTCGATAGCGGCAACGGGATCACCGCCGGAACCAAAGAGGCGATCAAGACCCTGTTCTTCCGGCGCATCGATCTGAAGCGTGTCGAGCATCTTGAACAGGACGCCACCGCCTTTGCCAACGCGAATCTGGTCACAATCGATGCCATGATCGATGCGCTTGGCCGCGATATCGACCTGGATCGCACCACCGACGGACTGGATGCATTGTTCGCACAGGTTTCGCCCGAGGACTGGAGCCCGGCGGCACGCCGCGACCTGCTGGTCAGCTATATCGGGTTTCCGTTCTGGGACGTGCTGACCTTCACCATCACCAATTGGCGAGATCTGGGCGAATTCAACGAGATCAAGATCGACCGCATCAGCCCTGAGGATGCCGTGGCGATCCGGCGCGGCAACACCCTGAAGGGCGTGAACCTCGGCCGCTTCGGCGGCTTTTTCAGCCGGGCGCATCGCGAGAACGACTATCTTTGGGGCCGCCTGCACGCCATCGACCGCCTGATCGATATCGTCTGCGATTCCGCGCTGGGCCACGACCGGGAAGGTCTGGTCGACCGCAAGGCGCTTAAACTGAAGGCCTTTGGCCTGGTGCTGGATCGCGAAGCCGCCAATCTGGCCGTCAGCCGGAACCTGATCGCCGACCTCCGCCAGGAACTGGCCGTAATCGCCTCTGAAAGCGCATAATCCGCGCCTTTATCGACAGTCCGGCGCCTTGTCCGGTACGGCAAAAAGCGTATGCTCGGCGGCCCGATCCACGTTTTCAGCGAGCCTTCCGTGATCCGTTCCTTCCGCGCTTCCCTGCTTGCCGTCGCCCTCGTCGCTGTCGGCAGCACCCTTGTTCAGGCCCAGCCGGCCAAGACGGCCGGTGACGATCCCGTGGTGGCCCGGGTGAACGGCCAGCCGATCACGCGCTCCGCCGTGCTGGATTTCTACAGCCAGCTTCCCGCTCCGATGAACCAGATCCCGATCGAGCAGTTGCTGCCCGGCCTGATCAACGAACTGGCTGCCCGTAAGCTGCTGGGCATGGCCGCCGAGAAGGCCAAGCTGGGCGATGATCCGGCCGTGAAGGCGCAACTGCAGACCGCGCGCGAGCAGGTACTGCAGCAGGCCTATCTGGACCGCAAGCTGAAGACCGAGCTGACCGAGGCCAAGCTGAAGGCGCGTTACGACGAGCTGATCAAGGCCCAGCCGCCGCAGGAAGAGGTGCATGCCCGCCATATCCTGGCCGCCACCGAAGCCGACGCGAAGGCCGCTCTGGATGAGGTGAAAAAAGGCGCCGACTTTACTGAGGTTTCCAAGAAGCGTTCGACCGGCCCGACGGCCGCGACCGGCGGCGACCTGGGATTCTTCACCAAGGACAAGATGGTGCCGGAATTCGCCGAGGCCGCCTTCAAGCTGCAGCCTGGCCAGGTAACCGAGGCGCCGGTGCAGACCCAGTTCGGCTGGCATGTCATCAAGGTGGAAGCCCGCCGCAAGGCCGAGGCGCCGAAATTCGAGGATGTGCGCGGCCAGGTCTACGAGATCATGGGCAACGAGGTGGTGGAAAAGACCGTTGCCGATCTGCGCAAGGATGCCAAGATCGAGCAGTATGACTGGCAGCCGCCGGCCGGCAAACTGCCCGCCATCGCCCCGGCCCCCAAGAAATAACATCGCCCCTGGAGAAACGATCATGGCCGCGCATCCGGTTTCCCCGCTCGCGCCGAAGAAGCTTCCCGTCCTGCCGCCGGTGGCCGGCGCACGTCTGGCCACCGGCCATTCCGGCATGCGCTACAAGGACCGCGACGATCTGCTGCTGATCGAGTTTGTCGCCGGCACCACTGTGGCCGGCGTGTTCACGCGTTCCTCCATGCCTGGTGCACCGGTGGAATGGTGCCGAAAGATCCTGCCCAAGGGCGCCGCCCGCGCCCTGGTGGTGAATGCCGGCATTGCCAACGTGTTCACCGGCAAGGCCGGCACCAAGGCCGTGAAGGCCACGGCCGATGGCACAGCGAAGGCCGTCGGCTGTAAGTCAAACGACGTCTATCTCGCCTCTACCGGCGTGATCGGCCAGATTCTGCCGGCTGAAAAGATCGTGGCGCAGCTGCCGAAGATGAAGAAGGCCCTGTCGGCCGATGCCTGGGCTACCGCCGCCAAGGCGATCATGACCACCGACACCTTCCCCAAGCTGGCCACGGCAAACTGCAAGATCGATGGCAAGACCGTGACGATCAACGGTTTCTGCAAGGGATCGGGCATGATCGCGCCGGATATGGCGACGATGCTGGCCTTTTTTGTCACCGACGCGAAGCTGCCGGCCGCCACGCTGCAGGCCCTGCTGAAGGATGCCAATAACCAGAGCTTCAACTGCCTGACGGTGGATGGCGATACCTCCACGTCGGACACCGTGCTGCTGTTCGCCACGGGGGCGGCTGCCAATACGCCGGTGGCCAAGGCCAGCGACAAGCGGTTGGCCGATTTCCGCCGCGCGCTGACCGAAGTAATGGCCGTACTGGCGCAACTGGTGGCGCGCGACGGCGAAGGCGCGCAGAAACTGGTGACCGTTGATGTCACCGGTGCGAAGACTGACACATCCGCGCGCATCATCGCCCGCGCGATCGCCAATTCGCCGCTGGTGAAGACCGCGATTGCCGGCGCCGATGCCAACTGGGGCCGCATCGTGATGGCCGTCGGGAAATCGGCAGAGCCCGCCAACCGCGACAAGCTGGTGGTCAGGATCGGGGACAAGCCGGTGACGAAAAACGGCATGGTCCGCCCTGACCATGACGACGCCTATGCCACCAAGCATTTCAAGAGCAGCGATGTGCGCATCGCCGTCGATGTCGGCGTCGGCAAGGGCAAGGCGCGGGTGTGGACCTGCGACCTGACGCATGGATATATCGACATCAATGCCGATTACCGAAGCTGACGCGCTCTGCCCGGGCGATGCTGCCGCCCTGCTGACGCCCAAGCCGGTGGTGCTGGTGGTGGCGGTGGCGCTGGTCGACACCGATGGCCGCGTGCTGCTGACCCAGCGGCCCGAAGGCAAGAAGCTGGCCGGCATGTGGGAATTCCCCGGCGGCAAGGTCGAACCGAATGAAACGCCGGAAGCGGCCCTGATCCGAGAGCTGCATGAAGAACTGCATCTGGATATCTCTGCGGCCTGCCTCGCGCCGTTTGCCTTCGCCAGCCATGCTTACGAGGATTTCCACCTGCTGATGCCGCTCTATGTCTGCCGGCGCTGGGTGGGCCAGCCACAGCCGCGCGAAGGCCAGGCGATGAAATGGGTGCGGCCGGTGAAGATGGGCGAGTTGCCCATGCCCCCGGCCGACATCCCTTTGGTGGCGATGCTGCGCGACCTGCTGGTCTAGCCGCCGATCTTCTCCAGCGCAGCCGCGTCATATTGTGCGGCATACTCGGCCGAAGGCGGGATCGGCTTGATCACGTCGATCAGTACGCCATTGGGATCGGCCAGGATGAAATGGCGCTGGCCGAAATCCTCGTCGCGTAGTTCCAGCCGGATATCCAGGCCGGCAACCTTCGCCTTCTCATATTCGCTGTCCACGTCGTCCACCTCGAAATTGATCAGCAGACCCTGCACCGGTTTGCGGAAACCGGCGGGGATGGTGGCATGCCCGTGATCGAGGATGGCGAGATTCACGCGCGGATCGGCCTGGCTGGTGAGATGCACGTACCAGTCACTCTCGAAGGCTGGCGCAAAGCCGAAATGGGCCCGATAGAAAGCTGCGGTTTCCGCCACCTTGGCAGTACAGATCACCGGGTAATAGCTGGTCGGTTTCACGATAGGGCTCCTTTCCTGCATGATCCCGGCTGTAAGTCGGGGACCTCTTCGATTCGCCGCTGATCGGTCTGGACAGCGGCGATTGGGCTGGATATAAACATACAGGCTGTATGTATGCAAGATAGAAAGCAGACCAAGGCTGAAAAACATGCCGCCACGCGGGGCGCCCTGCTGGCCACGGCGCGAAGGCTGTTTGCGGCCACGGGCTATGCCGGTACCGGCACGGAAGACGTGGTGCGCGAGGCCGGCGTCACGCGCGGCGCGCTGTATTACCACTTCGCCGACAAGCGGGCCCTGTTCGAGGCATTGGTGGAAAGCATCGCGGCCGAGGTGCTGGCCGCCATCGAGGCCGCCGCCGCCACAGCCACCTCTCCGCTGGATGCCCTGACCAAAGGCAGCGCGGCTTTCCTGGATGCCTGCCTGCAGCCGGATGCGCGGCAGATATTCCTTGTGGATGCGCCATCGGTGATCGGCTGGCAGCGCTGGCGTGAGATCGACGGGCGTTATGGCCGGGGCTCGCTGCGCCAAGGGATTGAGGCAGCGCTGGCCGAACTGCCCCAGGACCGACAGATATCCGCCGAAGCGCTGACCTTCCTGCTGACCGGCGCAATGAACGAAACCGTGCTGTGGCTGGCCGAGGCCGAAGATGAAGCGGCTGCGCGCAAGGCCGCCGATGCGGCACTGAACCGCATCCTCAGCCTGCTGTTCGAACCGGGCCGCTGAATCAGCGTTTCGGCGCCGGTCGGTCGCCGAGGGGATATTCCACGGTATCCAGCGCTGCCGCCAGCCGGTTGGCCGCCATGCCGGGGCGGAGCGGCTTCTGCTGGCTGTCATGGGGCGACCAGCCGGTAAGCGTGATCACCTCAAACCCGGCCGCGATACGGCCATCTTCGGCAGGAAAACGCTGCTGATAGACTTCCGCCATGCGCAACAGCGTGGCACGGCGCGTAAATGTTTTGCGGCGACTGAGCGTCGCATTCGTCTCGCCCATGCCGCGAAGGTCGTGCATGAGGCGGAAGGCATCGGCATAGGTGACGCGGATCACCTCGCTGTCGGCCACCGGCAGGGCGAAGCCGGCGCGCTGCAGCAGGGCGGCGCCGTCCAGTGTCTCGGCCATAGGCGACACGCGGGGGCTTGCGCCACCTTCCAGCTCGGATTCGGCGGCCAGCCAGGACTGGCGCAGCTCACTCAGGGTCGCCCCGCCTAACATTGCACCCAGGAACAGGCCGTCGGGTTTCAGCGCACGCTGGATCTGGATCAGCGCCCCCGGCAGGTCGTTGACCCAGTGCAGGTTCAGCAACGCGATCACCAGATCAAAACGCTGCTCGGCGAAAGGCAGGAATTCCTCATCTGCCACCACATGCACCCGCGCCGTGGCGGGCACGGCATCCATCGAGACCAGTGTCTCGATCCCGCCCCTGCCCTGCAGCCGCCCCTGCAGCCACGCCGTATCGCAACCCTGCACCAGGGCCAGCGGGAATGTGCGGCGGATGTCCTCCAGCCGGTCGAGCAGCCGGTCGGCCACAGCGGCACGCAGGAAATCATATTCGGCCGCCTGCGAGGCCGCGCGCTGACGATGACGCCGCTTCACGGCGCGGTCGAAAATCTGCATAGTGTCGCTCATGGCTTCATTCTGACATGGGCGAAACCATCCCGCCAATGCCGTCTCCGCCAAAATCCCGCAAGACCAGAAGCACGCCGGCAAAAACGGCGCGGAATGCGCGTAAGCGCAAGCCGATCAACCTCGCCCTGCAGGGCGGCGGCACCCATGGCGCGTTCACCTGGGGCGTGCTGGATCGCCTGTTGGAAGAAGACTGCTTCACCATCGAAGGCATCTCCGGTACATCGGCCGGTGCAATGAATGCGGCGGTCCTGGCAAACGGCCTGGCCAAGGGCGGCATAAACGAAGCTCGCCAGGCGCTGCACGATTTCTGGCGGCGCGTCGCTGATGCGGCCCGCTTTTCACCGTTCCGCCCCAGCCTGCTGGATCACTGGTTCAAGCTGGGTGGAATCGATTATTCACCCAGCTACCACCTGATGGAACTGAGCAGCCGGATCGCCTCGCCCTACCAGACCGGGCCGAAGGATCACAACCCGCTGCGCAAGATTCTGCAGCAGAGCCTGGATTGCGACGCCCTGCACGAATGCACGGCGGTCAAGCTGTTCGTCTGCGCCACCGATGTGCTGAGCGGCAAGATCAAGATCTTCGACAACACCGAGGTGTCGATCGACGCCCTGCTCGCCTCGGCCTGCCTGCCACATCTGTTTCAGGCGGTGAAGATCGGCGGCCGGCATTACTGGGATGGCGGCTTCATGGGCAACCCGCCGATCTATCCGCTGATCTACAATTGCGACAGCCGCGATGTGCTGATCGTGCAGATCAACCCCATGAACATCCCCTCGCTGCCGAAATCGCCGCAGGCGATCCTCGACCGCGTCAACACCTTAAGCTTCAATTCCAGCCTGGTGCGCGAGATGCGTGCCATCGCCTTCGTTACCCGCATGATCGAAGCTGGCTTCGACGACGGCGGCCGGCTGAAGCGCATGTTCATCCACACCATCGACGCCGAAACGCAACTGGCAAAACTCGGCGCGGCCAGCAAATACAATGTCGACTGGGATTTCCTGCAGGGCCTGTTTGAACTGGGCCGCAGGCAGGCCACACGGTTCCTGCGCCAGCATTACGACAGCGTCGGACGGGCCTCATCCACCGACATTGCCGCCAAGTTCCTCTGACTGCCCAGCGCCGCCATGACGCGCCTGGCCCGCTTGGCCACCTTGCGGGCGCTGAACCCCGGCTTGTACAAGGCGGAACCCAGCCCGAAGCCGGCCGCACCGGCGGCCTGCCAGCTGGCGAAATCCTCAGGGTGAATACCCCCGACCGGCAGCACCGGCAGGCGCGGCGGCAGCACGGCGCGCAGGCTTTTCAGCACCACGGGGCTGGCTGCCTCGGCGGGGAACAGTTTCAGGGCATCTGCGCCTTCCGCGATCATCGCGAAGGCCTCAGTGGGCGTGAACACACCGGGCACCGCGGCCATGTCCAGTACCTTCGCCTTGTGCACCACTTCAGGATTGGCATTGGGCGCCACGATCAGATGCCCGCCCGACATCGCCACCCGCTTGATGCAGCCGGGATCGATCACCGTGCCGGCGCCGATCAGGGCGCGATCGCCGAAATGCTTCGAGAGCGCCGCGATGCTCTCCATCGGATCTGGTGAATTGAGCGGCACCTCGATAATGCGGAAACCGGCGTCAAACAGGGCATCGCCGATCTCAACGGCTTCATCGGGGCGGATGCCACGCAGAATGGCGATCAGCGGACATTCCTGCAGCCAAGTCGAAAAGCTTTTCATGGCGCCCTCCCAGGCTGTTTATGCCAGCACTGTGGCCTTATCGCGTCAGAAGGCGGCTCAGGCGGTACAGGCCGCGAGCCGCGGCATCTTCCGGAGCAATGGCGGCCGGGATTCCGAGCCAGCCGCAGGCTTTAAGATACCGCTTCGCCAGCTTCTGGCCAGCGATGATTTGTACTTCGCCGTGCCGTTCGGCGCTGCGCAACTCATGTCCGATCAGCAGGCCGGAAAGAAAATCGGGCGCCGCCGTGATGGCCAGTTCCCCGAACAGGCGCCGGCTGCGCACCCCGAACAGGTGGTGCAGCAAGCCACCCGGTTGCCCCGAAGCCAGAAGCCCGGCATGGAACCCCGACTCGTCGAAATCAGTCGGCTCCTGCGGGAGCATGGCCGCGATCAGCCCGTGGGTCGACAGCAGCGCATAAAGCTCTCCGGTCATCATCGTGGCAAAACCGGCCACCCGACCATCCACCAGGCGCACATGCTTGGAATGGGTGCCGGGCAGGATGGCCATAACCATGCCGGCGGACAGATCAAGGCCAAAAAGCTGAATCTCCTCGCCCCGCATCACATCCGGCACATCATCGGCATCGCGGCAGGACAGGCCGGGAACGATATGGCCGACCCGCCCCTTACCGATTTCAACCGAACAGAGCGCAGCGGCCAGATCGGCCAAGCCCGCAGGGCAGGCCACATAAGCCGCCTCGCGCCAGCCCTGCCGGCTGCCCACCATACCGGACAGCAGCACCGGGCCGGAATCCGCCGCCAGCCAGTCGCCGATCCGCTGTTGTAGGATCGCCGGATAATCGGTGCGTTCCAGGCCGGCGATGCCGGAATCGGCTTCGCGCCGTTCCTGCACTGTCCCATCAGGCCCGATACGATAGGCGCGGAAATTGCTGCTGCCCCAATCAATGCCGATCATTGACTGTCCCGATCATCAGCCGATGCCGGTTATCGGTCGGGCAGCGCCAGATCAGGCCACCAGGCGGCGTCCGCTGGCGGCATCGAACAGATGCACGCGATCAAGCTGCGGCACCATATGCAGCGTTTCGCCGGCCGTGAACCCACGCCGCTCGCTGAACACGCCGCAGATTTGCGCCCCACCCAGTTCGGCATAGACGAAGGTATTGGCGCCGGTCGGCTCCACCACCTCCACCCGCGTAGGCAGGCCGCTGCCATTCACCGGCGTCAGATGTTCGGGTCGGAAACCATACACCACGGCCTGGCCGTCATGACCTGCCGCGGTGCCATCCAGCGGCAGGTCGATACCCGCTTCGGTCGCCACCCAAGAACGGCCGCCATCGCGACGCAGAACCCCACGGATAAGGTTGATCGCCGGCGACCCGATGAAACCGGCCACGAACAGGTTGGCCGGTGTATCGTAAAGCTCCAGCGGTGTGCCGATCTGCTCTACGATTCCGTCATGCATCACCACGATGCGGTCGGCCATGGTCATGGCCTCGATCTGGTCATGGGTCACGTAGATCGACGTGGTGCGAAGCTGCTGGTGCAAGGCCTTGATCTCGGTACGCATCTGCACGCGCAACTTGGCATCCAGATTGCTCAGAGGCTCGTCGAACAGGAAGACCTGCGGGTTGCGCACGATGGCGCGGCCCATGGCAACGCGTTGACGTTGGCCGCCGGAGAGTTGCTTCGGGTAGCGGTCAAGGAGTTCAGTCAGACTGAGAATCTCAGCGGCACGTTGCACCCGCTCAGCGATCACGTTCTGCTCAGCTTTGCGCAGTTTCAGCGAGAACCCCATATTCTCGCGCACCGTCATATGCGGATACAGCGCGTAATTCTGGAACACCATGGCGATGTCGCGATCTTTCGACGGCACATGGTTCACCACGCGGTCGCCGATCCGAATGGAACCGCCCGATATTTCTTCCAGCCCCGCGATCATGCGCAGCAGGGTCGACTTGCCGCAGCCCGACGGGCCAACCAGAACGACAAACTCGCCGTCCGGAATCGCGATATCAATGCCGTGGATCACTTCCAGCGCGCCATAGCGCTTGCGCACCGCCTCCACACTCACACTCGCCATCTCGAACTCCCTGTCACTCTTTCTTGTCGTTGACCTGTTTACGACTTCACCGCCCCCGCAGTGAGCCCGGAAACCATGTAGCGCCGGAAGGCGTAGTAAACCGCTGCCGGCGGCAGGGCATAGACCGCGCCCGTCGCCATCAGCACATTGAACGGGGCATCATCGGTGGTGAGGAAATGCCCCAAAGCCACGGCAAGGGTGATCTCTCTGTCGGCCGACAGCAGCAGGAAGGCATAAAGATACTCGTTCCAGGCCAGCAACAATGCATATGTGCCGATCGCCACCAGCGACGGCGCCATCAGCGGCAGATAAATCAGGCGAAAAATCTGCAGCGGACTTGCACCATCAATGCGGGCTGCCTCATCCAGTTCATAGGGCAGCTTGTCGGCATATTGCTTCAGTACCCAGATCGCGTATGGCGAGGCGAAGGTCACCATCGTGAGAATCAGCGCCCATTGTGTGTTCAGCAGGCCGTAAATGCCCATCACCTTGTACATTGGGATGGCCAGGAAAGCCGGTGGGATCAGGTAGGTCGCCAGCGCCATGTTGGAAACCAACCGACCGCCCCGCACCCTCAGCCGGCTGATGGCGAAAGTGGCAGTTGCAGAGATCGCCAGCGTGATGAGGCAGACCATCACGGCAACGAAGGCACTGTTCCACAATTGCTGCCAGAAATGCTCCAGATAATAGTGGCCCTGCTTCACCACCGTTTCATAGTTTTCCAGTGTCGGGCGTGACGGCCATATGGCGCCGGCGAAGGTTTCCACCCGTGGCGTGATCGACATGACGAATAGGTGGTAGATCGGGATCAGGGTCCAGACCAGGATCAGCACGCCGACTAGGACAAGGCGCCCCTCATTCAATATCTTCTTCATGGCTGTTCGCCCTTCTTCATGCGGCGCAGCATGAGGATCAGCAGCGGCAACATGATAGGCAGTGCCACGACGACGGTGGAGACGCCGACTTCGACCTCCGACATGCCGAAAGCATAGCGAATGCCCAGGGTCGCAAGGGTCTGGGTTGCATCGGCCGGGCCACCGCCGGTAAGCAGATAGATCGAGTTGAAATCGCCCAGGCTCATGATGGTCGAAAGCAGGGTGCAGGTGATGTAGAGGTTCCGCATGCTCGGAAAGGTGACATAACGGAATTTCTGCAGCCCGCTGGCGCCATCCACATCGGCAGATTCATAAAGGTCTTTGGGGATCGCTAGCCGGCCGGCCAGCATGATCAGCGTCCAGAACGGCAGATATTTCCAGATGTGGACCACACAGATCATGGCCAGACCGCTCCAGCGGTCGAGCAGCCAGTTAGGCCCGTCTTCCAGCGTGAAGCGGAAGATCAGCGAATTGATCATTCCCCATTCCGCATTCAGCATCCAGCGGAAGGACAGGATGGTGGGAATCGAGGGAATCGCCCAGGGCAGGATGAAGATCACACTGAGCCATCGGATCCAGCGCTGCTCATGCACGAAGAAGCCAGACAGCAGCAGGGCCAGAAACAGCTTCAGGTTCACCGCCACACCAAGAAAAACCGCCGTATTGACGATGGTGCGCAGGAAAATCGGATCGCCCCACAGGCGCAGATAGCTTTTCGGATTGGTGCCCAGGATGAGGCCGTAGCCCACCGGATAGATCACCAGCGCGAGGAACAGTACGATATAGGGGACCAGGAAAATCAGACCCCAGGTCGCCTCCTGCGAGAGGCGGCCTGGGGCCTTTTCCCCGGCTTGCACGTCGGTAACTGCAACCACGACGATCAGCCGCTATCTAAATGTTAGCCTTCGACGAGCTGCTTGATGCGGGCGAACATCTCGTCCACAGCCTGCTCGGGCGAAACCTTGTCCTGCACAACACGCGACATCGCGCGGCCCCAGACGTTCTCCGCGTTCACCGTGGTGAACTTATAATTATAGACGAACGGGAACGGCACGGTGGGCTGCTTGACGAACTGCTGGTAGACGTTCTTGCGATGCTGGTCTTCCTGCCAGAAGGGGCGTTCTGCCGCTTCCTTGGTGACCGGGAACCAGCGGCCGAGCGACCCTTCCGTATACGGGATCAGGTTCTCGGGTTGCGACAGGAAAGCGAGGAACTCCTTGCCCCGCTTCTTGTTCGGCGCATCGGCGAACACTACGGCCAGCTTGATCGACACCAGGTTGGGCAGAGCCTGCCCATCGGGTTTGGCCGGCCAGTTGGTGGTACGGATCAGGTCGTAGTAATTGGTCTTGGCCTGGGCACGATCCTTCTCTTCCTTGGCATTCATCATGTCGTCCATGTGCTTGCCGGGCAGCGAGATGGTCGCGTTATGCGTCATCGGCGTGGTCTTGTTATGGAAGGCCACGTTGTTGTCGACATCCTTCCACGACAGCGAACCGGGCGGCGTGCAGCCCTTAATCACGATATCCGTATAGTCCTTCAGGGCGGCGACCATGCCGGCCTTGATCTTCGGATCGTTGATCAGCAGCTTGCCGTCCTTGTCGACCGGCATGGCATTGTAGGCATTCACATAGGACAGGAAGCTGTAGAAGGTATCGGAGGCTTCCACCGAGGAGGGATGGCCGATGCCATAGACGCGCTTGCCCTTGGCGCGCAGGGCAGGCTGCACCTTGTCGCACCAGAAGGACCAGTAGCCCTTCCAGTCCTTCGGAATGTCGCTTTCCTTGAAGCCGGCTTCCTCGACCATGTCCTTCCAGTAATTGGCGTGCATGGTTTGCTGGTAGATCGGCATGCCGTAATAGGCGCGCTTGCCGCCCGGGCCCTGCAGGAAAGCGGTGTCCAGCACGCCAGGCAGGAACTTGTCCTTGTTGGGCGTGATGATGTCGGAGAGATCCTCCAGCTTGCCTTCATAGGCCCACTTGCCGGCCGTACGGAAATCGAAGGTCCAGCCGAAAGCGGCATCGGGCGGCGACTTGGCTTCCACGGCCGAGACCGATTTGGTGATGATGTCTTCCACGCCGAACAGGCTGAGTTCGACCTTCACGCCGGTCTTCTGCTGGAAGCGCTCGATCACCGCATTCAGTGCGGTGTCTTCGGCGGGATAAAAGCCCTTGTTGAACCAGACCGTGAGCTTTTCCTGCGCCAGTGCCGGAGTGGCACCGGCCAGTACGGCGGCGGCGACAACCCACCCCGCGGTTTTACGCATGGCTGACTTACGCATTTTTTATTCCTCCCTGCCTGACCCGTTGTGGGTTTTTTTGTGTCGGTTTTCAATGCGACGTGGCACGCCTTCGTAGCATCTCATATATCAGTTTAGCCAGCACAAAATCGCCTGCCAAGCCCTGATTCCTTCGACTTAGAGCTGACGCGTACTTATTGCTCGGCGATACATGCGCTGCTTGCGCGTCGGTTCAGTGATTATGCCGCGGCACACCAAAAGTTTCGGCAATACGCTGATATCCCGTAGCAAAATCAAGGCAACCGCCTGTGGACAATTGTCCGACATACCGGCGCTGCAATTCCTGCCACGGCGTCTGGTTCACCAACTGCGGCGGGGTCCAGGCCTTGCGCCGTTTCTCCAGTTCTTCACTGGAGATCATGATGTCGGCTTTACGCTTGGCCAGGTCGATGCGGATTCGATCCCCCGTCTTCAGCAGCGCGAGCCCGCCGCCGACCGCAGCCTCGGGCGAGGCATTGAGGATCGACGGACTGGCCGAAGTGCCGCTCTGGCGGCCATCGCCAATGCAGGGCAGCAGATTGATCCCCTGCTTCACCAGACGATCCGGCGGCAGCATGTTCACCACTTCCGCCGCGCCCGGATAACCGACCGGCCCGGTATTGCGGATCACCAGGATGCTGTTTTGGTCGATCGGCAGGGCCGGATCGTTGATCCGGGCGTGATAATCCTCCGGCCCCTCGAACACGATGGCCGTACCCTCAAAAGCGTCGGGATCACCCGGCCGTTCCAGGTATTGGCGGCGGAATTCGGCCGAGATCACTGAGGTTTTCATTACTGCCGAATCGAACAACGTACCCGACAGCACGGCGAACCCGGCCTCCGGCAGGAGTGGCTGGGCATAAGGCCGGATCACGTCGCGATCCTCGCAGACCGCGTCCTTCACGTTCTCGCCCATGGTGCGGCCGTTCACTGTGATCACGTCGGCATGCAGCTTGCCGGCCTCCAGCAGTTCGCGCATCACCACCGGCACGCCGCCGGCGCGATGGAAGCCCTCGCCCAGATGGGCACCCGCCGGCATGCAGTTCACCAGTAGCGGGATGTGATAGCCCACCTTGTCCCAGTCCTTCACATCCAGATCGACGCCCATATGGCGGGCGATGGCATTCAGATGCGGCGGGCAGTTGGTGGAGGCACCCAGCGCGCTGGCCGCCACGATGGCATTCTCAAAAGCCTTGCGCGTCATGATCTTCGACGGTCGGAGGTCCTCATGCACGATTTCCACCGCACGCCGACCGGTCTCGTAGGCCATCTGGGCACGTTCGCGATAGGGCGCCGGAATCGAAGCGCAGCCGGGCAGCGACATGCCCAGCGCCTCGGCCATGCTGTTCATGGAAAGCGCCGTGCCCATGGTGTTGCAATGGCCCGGGCTGGGCGCAGAAGAGGCCACCATGGCCAGGAATTCATCGTAATTGATGCGGCCGGCGGCCAATTCCTGGCGCGCGTACCAGATCACCGTGCCCGAGCCGGCCAGCTGGCCCTTGTACCAGCCATCCAGCATCGGTCCGCCCGACAGGACGATGGCAGGGATGTCTACCGTGGCGGCGGCCATTAGCATGCCCGGCGTGGTCTTGTCGCAGCCCGTGGTCAACACCACGCCATCCAGCGGGTAGGAATAGAGTAACTCTGCCAGACCGAGATAAAGCAGGTTGCGGTCTAGTGCCGCTGTCGGCCGTTTGCCGGTTTCCTGGATCGGATGGGTGGGAAATTCAAACGGGATGCCACCAGCATCGCGAATACCATCGCGCACACGCTTGGCCAGCTCGATATGGTGGCGGTTGCAGGGTGACAGGTCACTGCCCGACTGGGCAATGCCGATGATCGGCTTGCCGCCGCGCAACTCGGCCAGCGTCAGGCCGAAATTCAGGTATCGCTCCAGATACAGCGCCGTCATGCCGGGATCATGCGGATTGTCGAACCATTCCCGGCTGCGCAGCGTTTTCTTCTTCTCGGTCATTGCTTCACTCCCTCAACGCGATATCGCTATGCCGGCCTGACCAGCCGCTCGCGATGCAGAACAAACAGGCCACTGGCGACGATGATCCCGGCGCCGGCCAGCATCGGCATGGTCGGCAGGTCGGCGAAGAACAGCCAGCCGAGCAGGATCGCCCAGAGCAGCGAGGTATAGGTATAGGGCACCACGATGGCGGCCGGCGCCAGCCGCAGGGCCTGGTTCATGCTCATATGCGCCAGCGTCGCCACCACCCCGATCAATGCCAGATAGGCAATATCCAGCATGCCCACCGGCGACCAGCCCCAGGGCAGGGTCAGCAGTCCAGCCCCGCCGACGGCCAGCGTGTGATAGACGATCAGCGACAGCGCGCCGGTCGAGCGCAGCTTGCGCGTGGCGATCATCATCAGTGCATAGGCCAGGCTGCCGGCCAGCGCGATCAAGGCCGGCGCCGTGAAGACGCCGGCCTGCGGCTGCAGCACCAGCAGAACGCCGCCGAAGCCGACCGCCACGGCAATGCCGCGCCGCCAGCCGACGGTCTCGCCCAGCAGGGGGAT
Source organism: Ferrovibrio sp. (assembly GCA_046294345.1). Lineage (GTDB taxonomy): Bacteria > Pseudomonadota > Alphaproteobacteria > Ferrovibrionales > Ferrovibrionaceae > Ferrovibrio. The sequence continues at coordinate 64,688 of JBKBJT010000004.1, read as the reverse complement.
AGCCAGCACGGTGACGATCAGCGGCGTGGCCTGATACACCGCCATCACATCGGCTAGCGGCAGATGTCGCACGGCAAGATAGAAGCAGGCCACTTCCGCCACAATCAGCGCCAGGCGGATGACGTGTCGGCCGGGTTGCTCCAGCAAAAAGACCTGGCGCCAGCCGGCGCGATGCACCATCGGCAGCAGGATCGCCAGCGCGGCGGCAGAGCGGATGAACAGCAACTGGCCCACGGCCACGCTGGCCACCATCCACTTGCCCAGCGCATCGTTGAAGGTGAAGAGCGCCGTACCCAGCAGCATGAACAGGATGCCGCGCCAATGGCCGGCCTCCTGTTGTGCAGGCGCAGCACCGGCCATGCTGCGTTCAGCCACTCTTGCGCTCCCGGCCACGCGCCTGCTCCTGCAGGATGATCTGATAGTCGCGCGACGCGGCGCGGATATGCACCCCCAGCAGGTTCAGTGCCTTGGTGCGTTCATGGGTCTTTAGCAGTTTCACGATATTCTGGTGTTCGGTGAGTGAATCACCCACCGTGCGCTCTTTCGATGTGACGCTGGCGCGCAAAGCCTGGATCTTCATTTCAAGCTGCTGGTGCGCCTGAGTCAGGAAGCGGTTATTGGCCCGTGCCAGAATGTGACGGTGATATTCCGTATCCAGCCGCCGATAGGCCGGAATGTCGCCATCGGCCACGGCCTTGGCCATGCGCTTCACATTCTGTTCCAGCGCATCGATCAGCCCGGCCTCATCGTTGGACAGCGCATCGCGCAGGGCCGCACTTTCCAGGATGACGCGATACTGGCACATCTCGGCCGCCTCGTCGGGCGCCAGCGAGAAAACGAAACTGCCGCGTTGAGGCTGGATGTCGACCAGCCCTTCCAGCTTGAGCTGCAGCAGGGCTTCGCGCACCGGTGTCTTTGAAATGCCGAGCTGGGCGGCCAGCACATTCTCTGACAGCGCCTCGCCGAGCATCAGTTCGCCGTTGGTGATCCGGTTACGGACATGGTCCTTCACCAGCTCGGTGAGGGATTTCGGGCGCTCCAGCCGGGTGGAGCGAACCGTACTGTTCTTTGCCATGACGGCCTGACCTTTTTCCTGCCTTTCCAGCACCGTAGCAGCGGGCCCCGGCGGCCTCAAGATAATATCTGATATGTCAGTTGGCTTGCTCGCACGGCCAGTCTCGGTTAGGAAAGACGGGACAGGAGGCCGTTGCGATTATGGGATGCGATATTCTCTGTCTCGGCGAAGCCATGGTGGAATTCAACCAGACCGCCGGGACGAACAGCGACCAGTATTTGCGTGGCTTCGGTGGCGATACCTCGAACTGCGCGATTGCCGCGGCCCGCCAGGGGGCCCATGCCGGCTACTGCACCCTGCTGGGCCGCGACCCCTTCGGCGACCTGCTGCTCGATCTGTGGCACCAGGAGGGCGTGGATACCAGCACAGTCGGCCGCCGCGAGGATGCCGCAACGGCAATCTACTTCGTCACCCACAACGAACGTGGTCATACCTTTACCTACTATCGCAAGGACTCGGCGGCCAGCCGGATGACCCCGGCCGACCTGCCCGGCGAGGCACTGGAAGCCACCAGGATATTGCATGTGTCCGGCATAACGCTGGCGGTCAGCACCAGCATGCGTGATACCGCGATGGCGGCGATTGCCCGCATGCGCAAGGCCGGCAGGCAAGTATCCTTCGACACCAACCTGCGCCTGAAGCTCTGGCCGCTGGAAACCGCGCGCGAAGCCATCCATGCCGCGCTGAAACTTTCGGATATCGCCCTGCCCAGCCTGGAGGATGCCACGGCCCTGAGCGGGTTGAGCGAGCCGGCGGCAATCCTCGATTACTACCGGGCCATGGGTGTTCCGCTGGTGGTGCTGAAATGCGGCGCCGAAGGTGTGCTGATTGCCAATCCGGAAGGCCGCTGGCGACTGGCTGGCCACCGCGTGCTGACGGTGGATGCCACCGGCGCCGGCGATTGCTTCGACGGCGCCTTCCTGGCCGAGCTGGTGCGCGGCGCCAGCCCGTTGGATGCCGCCAGTTATGCCAATGCGGCCGCCGCGCTCACCACCATCGGCTACGGCGCGGTCGCCCCGATTCCGCGCCGCACGGCCGTCGAAGCCTACTTCCGCTCCATCGGCCGCGCCGCGCCGGAACCGTTCTGATCCGGGGCGATTGCCTCAGGCGCGGTAATTCCGCGCCGTCTGGCGCTGCTCGCCCAGCCCCGCGATGCCGAGATGGATGGTATCACCATCCTTCAGATACACCGGTGGCTTCTGGCCCATGCCGACGCCCGGCGGCGTGCCGGTGGAGATGATGTCCCCCGGCTGCAGTGACATGAACTGGCTCAGATAGCTGACCAGATAACGCACGCCATAGACCATGGTCTTGGTCGAACCGTTCTGGAAGCGTTTGCCATTCACGTCGCAGAACATGGCTAGGCCCTGCGGATCGGGCACCTCGTCGGCGGTGACCAGCCAGGGGCCGATGGGCCCGAAGCTGTCGGCGCTCTTGCCCTTGGTCCACTGGCCGTGACGTTCGGTCTGGAAGGCGCGTTCTGAAACGTCGTTGATCACGCAATAGCCCGCAACATGCTTCATGGCGTCGGCCTCGCTGACATAGCGCGCCTCGCTGCCGATCACCACGCCGAGCTCCACCTCCCAGTCGGTCTTCTGTGAATTCTTCGGGATGATCACATCATCATTCGGTCCGGTGATCGCCGAGGTCGCCTTCATGAAGATGATCGGCTCGGGCGGCACGGTGGCGCCGGTCTCGGCGGCATGATCGGAATAATTCAGACCGATGCAGATGAATTTGCCAACCCGGTTGACGCAGGGCCCCAGACGCGGATTGCCCGACACCGCCGGCAAGGCCATGGGATCGAGCGATTTCAGCTTGGCCAGGCCTGCCGGGGTCAGCGTGCTGCCGGCGATATCCGGCACCACAGTGGAGAGATCGCGGATGGCGCCGGAGGCATCGAGCAGGCCCGGCTTTTCCTGGCCCGTCGGGCCGTAGCGCAACAGTTTCATTGTCTGTCTCCCTGAATGTCAGCTTGGAATCAGATCGACCAGCCGCCGTCGATGACGTGGATGGTGCCTGTGGTGAAGGCGGATTCGTCGGACGCGAGATACACCGCCAGCGCCGCAATTTCCTCGGCGCTGCCAAGCCGGCCGAGCGGCTGGCGCGCCACGAAGCCGGCGCGGGCCTCCTCGACGCCGCCCACGGCCGCGGCCTGCGCGGCGATGCGGTCATCCAGCGAGGGCGTCTGGATCGTTCCAGGGCAGATCGCATTGGCGCGGATGCCCTGCTTGATGAAATCGATGGCCAGCGACTTGGTCAGACCGATCACGGCGGCCTTCGTGGTACCGTAGACGAAGCGGTTCGGCGCGCCTTTGACGGAGGAGCAGGCCGAGGACATGTTGACGATGGAGCCACCCTTGCCGCGCTCGATCATCGCCGGCAACAGCGCCCGGGTCAGGCGGTACATCGCCCGCACATTGAGATCGAAGGAAAAATCCCAGTCCTTCTCTTCGGTTTCCAGGATCGTGCCGTGATGCACGAAACCGGCGCAGTTGAACAGGATATCGACGGCCCCGGCTTCGGCTGCGAACGCCTTAATGGCCGCCGGATCCATCACGTCCAGCTTGCGCGTGCGGATATTCGGCAGGCCGCCAAGTTCCTGCAGCCTGCTTTCGTTCAGATCGGTGGCGATTACCTTCGCACCCTCGCGGGCGAATGCGATGGCCGAAGCGCGGCCGATACCCTGCGCCGCCGCTGTCACCACCGCCGTCTTGCCTTCCAGACGCATGCCTGTCTCCTGCTGCTTTAAGCGACCGCCGGCAGGCAGGCCGGACCAATCGGTTCGAAACTTTTGTAGGTGAGGATGAATTCCTGGTGCCCCAGGCCTTCCGACCGGGTCATCTCGCCGGCGCCGACACGCTTGATCAGGTCGAATATCTCGCGGCCGACCGTGTCGAGATCGGCCTGACCTTCCAGGATGCGGCCGGCATTCACGTCCATGTCGTCGGCCATGCGCGCATAGGTGCGCGGATTGGCGCAGACCTTGATCACCGGCGCCAGTGCCGACCCCACCACCGAACCACGCCCCGTGGAGAACAGGATCACATGCGAGCCGCAGGCGATCAGTTCGGCGATCTCGGCATTGTCGCTGATATTGGGAAAACCGAACCGCACCTCGCCATCGGGGACGACATCCAGAAGATACAGCCCGCCACGCGGCGGAATGTCGCCGGGCTTGATGATACCGCTGATCGGCGAGGCGCCGCTTTTGGCATAGGCACCCAGCGATTTTTCCTCGATGGTGGTGAGCCCGCCATCTGCATTGCCCGGCGCAAAACTGGGATAGCCCAGCGTCTCGTAATAGCGCGCCGCCTTGGCAACGCAGGCTTTGAGTTCACGGCCCAGCTCCGGCGTGACGGCGCGTTCGGCCATCCAGCCTTCCATGCCGATCAGTTCACCGGTTTCCTCGAAGATCGCCGCGGCCTTTTCCTGCACCAGGAAATCGAAAGCCCGGCCCATCGCTGGATTGGCTGTCAGACCAGACGTGGCATCCGAACCGCCGCAGATGGTGCCGACCACCAGTTCGGAAACCTCCATCGGCTCGGTCGGCTGCGCCGCCAGTTCCTTCAATCGCGTCTCCACCCAGGCACGACCCTTGTCGATGGTCGCGCGCGTACCGCCGTTTTCCTGGATCGCGAGTAACTCGACCGGCCGGCCGCTCTCCCTGATCGTGCGCTCCAGCAGCTTCTTGTTGAAACCCTCGCAGCCCAGCGACACCAGCAGCACGGCACCCACATTGGGATGCGTGCATAGCCGCTGCATCATCTTGAGCGCATAGGCATTGGGATAACAGCCCGGGAAGCCGATCACATGGGCGCCCTGCTCGCGATAGGGCCAGGCGATTTCCTTCACCACGTGATGGGCACATTCCACCAGATAAGCCACCGCCACATAGTTGCGGATTCCCTTGCGGCCATCGGCCCGCCGCCAGCCACGCATCGTCACATCGCTCATGGAGCAGCCTCCACCACCACCGTATTGGGCATATAGTCGCTGGCGACATTGTGGTTGTGCACATAGTCGCCCAGCGCGATATCTGCCGTCGCGCGTCCGATCGGTGCGCCGTATTTCACAATCTTCTCGCCGGCGGCGATATCGCGCACCGCGATCTTGTGACCAAAGCCCAGGGCACGCTGCAGCCGCACCTTGCGCCCCGCGACCTGCAGTTCCGTATCGGCCGGGATTTCCAGCCGGGCCACCGCGATATTGTCGCCCGGGGCCAGGATCAGCAGGCGCGGATCGGTTGTGTGATCAGAACTTGCCATATTTCAGATACGCCTCCTGCGGATCCATGCCGGCCATGATATTCCGGCGCACTTCGCCTTCGGTGCCCATCACCTCTTCGGTGCGGGCGATCACAGCCTCGGCCATGGCGGCGGGAATCACCACCACGCCATCGCGGTCGGCGATCACGTAATCGCCGGGGGAGATCGTCACGCTGCCGATGGAAACCGGCGTGCCGAAAAAATCAGGCACCCACCGTGCAACGATATCGGACGGCGTGAAGAAACTGCACCAGACCGGGAAACCGAGCTGCTCCACCATTGCCGCATCGCGACAGCCGCCATCGACGATATAACCCCGCACGCCCTTCAGCTGCAGCGCCGAGGCCGAAAGCTCGCCCATCAACGCCACCTCGTGGTTATGCGGCTGGCAGACCACCACCCGGCCCGGCGGCGCCTTGGATAAGACGCCCGTCCATTCCAGCAGGGTTTCGTGGGCGGATTTGGTACGGTCGATATGGCCGCTGACGGTCCAGACCTGGCCGGCCAGGGTCTGGGCTGGGTTGAGCGGGCGAATTTCCGGCGGCAGCACGCAATTATCGTGGCCCTGGGCCCGCAGCACGTCATGCACGGCCGAGGCATAACAGCGGGCCAGGCGGTCGGCCAGCGGATCGTCGGACAGCCTCGTCCCGGTCATCGTTTCTCCCATCTGATATATCAGTTGTCCGGACTTTAGCCAGATTCCCCGGGCATGGCTAGTCGCTGGCACAAAGCGGTTGCCGCTGCCGGCCCCGCGGGCGGATAATGTAAATCAACAGGTGAGGGATAACGGGAAGGACACCGCCATGATCAAGAAAATCGCACTGGCCCTGGCCATCGTCGTGCTCGCCATTGCTGGCGCGGCCTATTACTTCGCCTCCAATCTTGACAGTCTGGTTAAGGCGGTGATCGAGCGTTATGGCTCGGAAGCGACCCAGACACGCGTGACTCTGAAATCAGTCGAACTCAAACCCACCTCGGGTAGCGGCAGCCTCAGCGGTCTGGTGGTCGGCAATCCCAAGGGCTTCAGCGGCGCGGAGGCAATCTCATTGGGCGATATCCGCGTGACGCTGGATATTGGCAGCCTGCAATCCAACCCGATCATCATCAAGGACGTGCAGATCATCCAGCCATCGATCAGCTATGAATATGCCAGCAGCGGCGGCAATCTGGAAACCATCCAGAAAAACGTGCAGGCTTATGCGGCTAAATTCGGCGGCGGCCAGACCGAACCAAAAGCCGGCTCGGCATCGACGGGCGGCGAAGCCAGCAAGCAGCCCGAGCGCAAGGTGATCATCGAAAACCTGGTGATCCGCGATGGCAAAATCGCCGCCAGCCATGCGGCATTGCAGGGCCGCGTCATCTCGGCCAGCCTGCCCACCATCCAGTTGAAGGATATCGGCAAGGGCAGCAATGGCGCCACCCCGGCCGAGGTGGCCGAAAAGGTGCTCGGCACGATCAGCGCCCAGGCCTCACGCGTGGCCACCGGCGAATTGCAGAAACAACTCGGCAACCTGCTGAAGGACCCCGCCGGCGCCATCGGCGGCGCGGCGGGCGGCGCGGCCGGTGGCGCGACCGACAAGCTGAAAGGCCTGCTGGGAAAATAGCCAAGCCGAAAACGCATAAGAGCCATCGCCAAATGATATGGCGACAATGGTCGTCGATGGGCCGGCATCGGGTTAACATGCCGGCCCGTTCTTTTGGCCTGCAGTTTCCATGATCAATCCTGTCTGGCACGGCGCCCTGGCCGGGCTCTGCGCACTTCTGGTCGGCATCGGTTTCGCACGGTTCGGCTATACCCCGCTGATCCCCGTTCTCATCGAACGCGATTGGCTCAGCGCCGCCGATGCCGCCTATCTGGGCGCCACCAATCTGGCTGGCTATGTCGGTGGCAGTCTGCTGGCCGCTTCGCTCGCACGCCTGATGCCAGTGGCGATACTCACCCGCGGCGCCATGGTGCTGACGGGCCTGAGCCTGCTGGCCTGCGCCCTGCCCTGGGGCTTCGTCTGGTTCGCGCCCTGGCGTTTCCTTGCCGGCTTCACCGGCGGCATCCTGATGGTGGCGGCCGTGCCGCTGATGCTGGCACGCGCCCCGGCCACGCATCGGGCGCGCAGCAACGGCATCGTCTTCACCGGGGTCGGCATCGGCGTGATCGCCTCAGGCACGCTGGTGCCGGCCGTGGCCGGCCATGGACCGATGCCGGTCTGGCTTGGCCTCGGCCTGCTCACCCTGCTGCTGGCGGCTCTGACCTGGCGGCAATGGGGGATCGAACCCTTGGCGGCGCCGACGCAGACCGGTATGGCACCGCGCAATTTCACCCTGCCCGTCGCGCTGCTGCTGGCGGCCTATACCATCGATTCCGCCGGTTTCGTGCCGCACACCGTGTTCTGGGCCGACTATATCGCGCGCGGCCTGGGCCGCGGCGTCGCCGTTGGCGGGCTTTTCTGGGTGTTCTTCGGCATCGGCGCGCTGTGCGGTCCGCTGCTGGCCGGATTGATCGCCGAGCGTTTCGGCTTCTACCGCAGCATTGTCGGTGTGCTGCTGGTCAAATCCGCCGCCGTGGCCATACCCCTGCTCAGCACACATCCGGTGGCGCTGGCGATTTCGGCCATCACGGTGGGCGCCTTCACGCCCGGCATTTCGGCGCTGGCCTCGGGTCGCGTCGCCGAACTGGTGGGCTTCGCCGCGCACCGCCAGGTCTGGGGCTGGCTCACCGGCGGCTTCGCGCTCTCATCCGCCGCTGTCGGTTATGCCTTTTCGTATCTCTTCGACCGCACCGGCTCGTATAACCTGCTCTTTGCCCTGGGCGCGGCTGGTTTGTTCATCGCCATGCTATTGGCGGCAACGGCGCGGCAGAAACCTGCCATCGACTGATCAGGCCAGCGACGTCTGCACCTCGGAGCCGTGCGTCAACGTCTGATGCACCGGGCATTTATTCGCGATCTCCAGCAGGCGCTGGCGCTGTTCCTCGCTCAGGTCGCCTTCCAGGGTGATCACGCGTTCGAACCGGTCGAGTGGTTTGCCGTCGGCACCGGTGATCTTGCTGTGCCGCACCTGCACCGAGCTGCGGACCAGCGGCCATTGCTTGCGTTCGGCATACATGCGCATCGTCATCGCCGTGCAGGCGCCCAGACCAGACATCACCAGCTCGTATGGGTCCGGGCCGGTATCGCGGCCGCCAAGGCTTTCCGCTTCATCCGCCGCCATCACATGCCGACCGGCCACGATGATCTGCCCGTAGGGACCGAGACCGCTTTCGCCGACCGAAACTTCGCGGGTCTTTGCTGCTGTGCTCATGTCAGATTGTCCTGCTGGCTTGATGAAGAAGTTGCGGCACCACGCGAATCACCTGATCGGTTTGCGTGCCACCAGATCGATCAGCGCCGACATGCCGTCATGACCGCTGCCTTCATGGATAACACTGTCATGCGAGGCCAGATGCAAGATCTCCCAGTCCTTGAAGGCCTGTTCAAGCAGGTCGCGAGTATAGAGGTTCTCCACTTGGGACGGCCCGCCGGTACGGTAATTCAGCTGCTCAGGCCGATAGCCCTGCAAAAGCAATAATCCCCCCGGCTTCAGGGCGCGACGAATGCCGGCGAAAATGCGCGCGCGCAGCTCCGGATTGGCGAACTGGATAAAAATCGCCGCCACCACGTCGTAAGCTGCTTCCGGCCAGACCCATTGTGACAGGTCGGCCTGCTCGGTTTCCAATGTTACGCCCTGACTCGCCGCCAGCCGCCGGGCCTTTTCCAGGGCCACGCCGGAGAAATCGATGGCATGCACCTGCAACCCCTGCCGTGCCAGCCAGACGCCATTCCGCCCCTCGCCGTCGGCCACAGCCAGGGCACGCCCTTTCGCAGGCAGGCGGAAGCCATGGCTTTGCAGGAAGGCATTCGGCTCGGTGCCGAACAGGTAATCCGGTCCGGAGAAGCGGTTATCCCAGAAATCCTGCGCCATCGCTTCAATTCTCCTTGTCTTTCATGGAGATAGACACATGAGCAAAAATGTCCATCTGCTGCGTTGACATATATATTCGTATTTACTAAATTAGCAACTACTAAATTAACTAAACCCCGGAGCCCGTCATGAACATCGACCGCATGGTTTTCGCCTTTGCCGGCATTGTTATCCTCGCCAGCCTGGCCCTGTCGCAGTATCACAACCTGAACTGGCTGTGGCTGACCGCTTTCGTCGGCGCCAATATGCTGCAGGCGGCCTTCACCGGCTTCTGCCCGCTGGCGATGATCCTGAAGCTGACCGGCCGCCAGCCCGGCTGCGCCTTCAAGTAAGCGGAGCAGACAGGTGTCAGTGCTTGGGATCGCATATCGCCGCAAGGCCGTTTTCTTGACCGCGCTGACCGCCGGCCTGCTGCTGGCGGCCCTGCCGGTACGGGCGGCCGACTTCACGGTCGAACCGCGCGAGGTGGTCGACCGCAAGATGGTGTTCGCCACCGTCGAAAGCGTCGACAATACCCAGGCCCGCAGCCGCATCGGCGGCACCATCGCCAGGCTGGAGGTGCGTGAGGGCGATGCCGTCACCACCGGCCAGCACTTGGCCCTGGTGGTGGATCCCAAGCTGACACCCCGCCTCAACGCCATCGATGCCCGCATCAAGGCGGCGCAGGCGCAGCGCCAGCTCGCCGAGATCGAACTGAAGCGGGCCGAAGACCTGCTGCAGAAGGGCGTCGGCACCAAAGCCCGCGCCGACCAGACCCGGGCCGCCTATGAAGCAGCCAACAACGAGGCCGCCGCGCTGCGCGCCGAACGCGCCGTGATCGAACAGCAGGCCGTCGAGGGTGCCGTGCTGGCGCCGGAAAGCGGCCGTATCCTGAAAACGCTGGTTACGACGGGCACTGTCGTGCAGCCCGGCGAACCGATTGCCGAGATCGCGGTCGGCCGCTACGTGCTGCGCATGATGCTGCCCGAACGCCATGCCCGCTTCCTCAAGGCCGGCGAAAAGGTGCTGGTTGGCACCCGTGGCCTGGGTACCGGCGAACAGGGCCTGGGCGAAGGCGAAGTCGTGCTGGTCTATCCCCAGCTCGACCGCGGTCGCGTGATCGCCGATGTCAGCGCGCAGGGGCTGGGCGATTTCTTCGTCGGCGAACGCACCAGCGTCTGGGTTGCCGCCGGCAAACGCCAGGCCATCCTGGTGCCGCCGGAATACGTGATCTACCGTTTCGGCGTGTCGCTGGTGCGCCTGAAGGATGGCAGCGAAGTGGTGGTCCAGATCGGCCAGACCATGCCGGAAGGCATTGAAGTGCTCTCGGGCCTCAAGGCCGGCGACGTCCTGGTCACGCCATGAAGCTCGGCCTGTCCGGCGCGATTGCGCGTAGCTTCATCGCATCGCCGCTCACCCCGCTATTCCTGATTTTTTCTCTCGCCATCGGCGGCCTGGCCCTGGCCGTGCTGCCCCGCGAGGAAGAGCCGCAGATCAGCGTGCCGATGGTGGATATCGTCGTCAGCGCCGACGGCCTGAAAGCCGAGGATGCCGTCGAACTGGTCACCCGACCGCTGGAAGAAATCATCAAGGCCATCGACGGCGTCGACCACATCTATTCGAACAGCGAGGACGACCGCGTGATGGTCACCGCGCGGTTCAAGACCGGTTTCGAGCAGGACAGCGCCCTCTTGCGCGTACACAGCGAGGTGCGCGCCAACCTGAGCCGCATTCCGGTCGGCATCCCCGAGCCGCTGATCATCGGCCATGGCATCAACGACGTTCCCATCGTGGTCGTGACGCTGACGCCGACTGCCGGCAACCCGGCCCGCCTGAACGACAACGGCCTGTACAATATCGCCGCCAACCTGTCGCGCGAGGCGATGAAGATCGACAATGTCGGCAAGACCTTCATCGTCGGCGGTCGCGCCGACCAGATCCGCATCGAACCCGACCCGGAAAAGCTTTCGCTGTATGGCGTGTCGTTGAATCAACTGGTCGAGAAGTTGACCGGTGCCAACCGCTCTTTTCGCGCCGAGCCACTGCTGGATCGCGGCGGCACCCTGCCCGCCATCATCGGCCAGACCCTGCAAGGCGGACCGGATATCAACCTGCTGCTGGTCACCACGCTGGATGGCCGTCCGGTCTATCTGGAAGACGTGGCCCGCATCTCGGCCGATGGCGCGCCGATCACCCATTATACCTGGACGTGGAAGCGTGGCGCTGACGGCGAGATGGAGCGCGTTCCGGCGGTGAGCGTCGCCATCGCAAAAAAGGCAGGCAGCAATGCCGTGGTGATCGCCGATGACATCATCCGCCAGATCGAGATCCTGAAAACCACCATCCTGCCCAAGGGCGTCGAGCTTTCCATCACCCGCAATTACGGCGAAACCGCCGCCGAAAAGGCCGACGAACTGCTGTTCCACCTGATCCTGGCCTCGGTTTCCATCGTCGGCCTGCTGGCGGTGTTCCTGGGCTGGCGCGAGGGCCTGGTGGTGCTGGTGGTGATCCCCGCCACCATCCTGCTCACCTTCTTTGCCGCCTGGCTGATGGGCTACACCATCAACCGCGTCAGCATGTTCGCGCTGATCTTCTCCATCGGCATCCTGGTCGACGATGCCATCGTGGTGATCGAGAACATCGTGCGCCACTGGCACAAGGACAGCCTGCGCGACCGTCTCACCACCGCCATCGAAGCGGTAGCCGAGGTGGGCAACCCGACCATCGTTGCCACCTTCACCATTATCGTGGCCCTGCTGCCGATGATGTTCGTCTCGGGTATGATGGGTCCTTACATGGCGCCGATCCCGGCCAATGCTTCGGCCGCGATGCTGTTCTCGCTGGCCGTTGCCTTCACCGTCACGCCCTGGCTGATGCTGAAGCTGGGCGGCCACAAGACCGGCGGCGGCCATGCTGCGTCCCACGACGAGCATGGTGGCATCCTGGCCCGCCTGTATCTGCGCGTGGCCGAACGTATTCTCACCACGCCAAAGCAGGCGCGCAATTTCGTGCTGATCGTCGGCGGGCTCACCATGCTGTCGCTGGTGCTGTTCTATACCAAGTCGGTCACCGTGAAGCTGCTGCCTTTCGACAACAAGTCAGAGATGCAGGTGATGCTCGACCTGCCACGTTCCAGCAGCCTGGAGCAGACCGATATCCTGCTGGGCGAGGCAGTGGCGCGGCTGGCCGACCTGCCCGAGCTGAAGGACATCCAGAGCCAGGCCGGCACCGCGGCGCCATTCAACTTCAATGGCCTGGTGCGGCATTACTTCTTCCGCAGCCAGCCCTGGCAGGGCGACCTGCAGGTCAACCTGGTGCCCAAGGCCGAGCGCGACCGCAACAGTCATGAAATTGCCCTCGACATCCGCAAGCGTCTCGCCGGCCTTCAACTGCCACCGGGCGGTTCGCTGAAAGTTGTGGAAGTGCCGCCCGGTCCGCCGGTGATGGCCACCCTGCTGGCCGAAATTTACGGCCCCGATGCCGAAACACGCCGTGCCGTGGCAGCCGAAGTGCGCAAACTTTTCCGCAAGATTGATTTCATCGTCGATGACGACGACAGCTTCGGCATCCAGAGCGAACGCGTGCGTTTCCTGGTCGACCAGGAGAATCTGGAATTCCATCGTGTCGAGGAAGTCGAGCTTTACGAGACATTGTCTTCGCTGCTGAATGGCCGCCGCATCGGCTATTCCCATCGCGGCCATGGCATCAGTCCGATCGAGATCAGCCTGAGCCTGCCGCGGAGCGAACGCTTCCTGAGCGAAAAACTGCTCGCCACGCCGGTGCCGACCCGCGACGGCCGGCTGGTCGAACTGGGCGACGTGGTGCGCATCCAGCGTGAGCCCGCCTCTTTCCCGATCTATCGCCGCGACGGCCATTACGCCGAAATGGTGACAGCCGATCTGGCTGGCGCCTACGAGGCCCCGATCTACGGCATGCTGGCCGTGGCCGACGCCATCGATGCCCATGACTGGGGCAGCCTGCCAAAACCGGCGACCCGCTATGCCGGCCAGCCGAAGGATGAATCCGTCACCAGTCTGCTCTGGGACGGCGAATGGGAAGTCACGTACGTCACCTTCCGCGACATGGGCGGCGCCTTCATCGTCGCGCTGCTCGGCATCTATCTGCTGGTGGTCGCACAGTTCCGCAGCTTCAAGCTGCCCCTGCTGGTCCTGGTGCCGGTGCCGCTCACCATGATCGGCGTCATGCTGGGCCACTGGCTGACCGGCGCGGCCTTCACCGCTACCTCGATGATCGGCTTCATCGCACTCGCCGGCATCGTGGTGCGCAATTCGATCCTGCTGATCGATTTCATCCGCGAGCGCCGGCAGGGCGACGCCCCGCTGCGCCAGGTGCTGCTGGATGCCGGCGCCACGCGTTTCAAGCCGATCTTCCTGACCGCCGCTGCGGCCATGATCGGCGCCGCCTTCATCCTGGCCGACCCGATCTTCCAGGGCCTGGCGGTGAGCATGCTGTTCGGCCTGACCTCCAGTTCGCTGCTGACCGTGCTGGTCATCCCCGCTATCTATCTGTGGCTGCGTGGCGAACCGCAGCAGTCATAAGGAGCCCATCGCGATGCCCGCCCCCGTCGATCTCGACCGACTGACCGCAAGCGCGGCCCAGGCCAGTCACTTCCTTCGCAACATCGCCAACGAGAAGCGCCTGCTGACCCTGTGCCAGCTGATGGAAGGCGAACGCTCGGTCGGCATCCTCGCCGATGTGGTGGGCTTGAGTCAGTCGGCCCTGTCGCAGCACCTGAACCGCCTGCGGCAGGACGGCCTGGTGGAAACCCGCCGCGAGGGCCAGACCATCTATTACCGCCTGGCCGATCCGCGCATCGAACCCCTGATCCGCCTGCTCTACGAGCAGTTCTGCAAACCGACCTGCTGAAGAAGCGAGAGTAAGCATGACGACCCTGCGCAAGATCGATCCCCGCAAGCTGCAACAGAAGATGCAGGCTGGTGAAGTCGTGCTGATCGACATCCGCAGCCCGCGCGAATTCGCCCACGAACATATCGAAGGCGCACAGCTGGTGCCTCTGGGCTCCATCGACCGTCACGATTTCCCCGACAGCCGCCGCCAGACGGCGGTATTCACCTGCCGCAGCGGCGCCCGCACCACGATGGCGGCAAGCCGCCTGCTGGCTAAAGGCTTCCGTAATGCGTACGTGCTGGATGGCGGTGTGAATGCGTGGAAGCGCGCCGGCCTGCCGGTGCAAACCGCGCCGGCCAAGCCGCTGCCGCTGCAGCGCCAGGTGCACTTGATCGCCGGCAGCCTCGCCTTGGCCGGCGCCATTCTGGCCTGGCACGTCGCACCCGAATTTATACTGCTCAGCGGTTTTGTCGGCGCCGGGCTGCTGCTCGACGGCCTGACCGGCTTCTGCGGCATGGCCCGCCTGCTGGCCCTGATGCCGTGGAACCGCCAGTCCGCTTCCGCCTAGTGGAGAGCCCCGTCATGCAACCGCTCGTGAAAGCCTTTTTCGACGAAGCCACCTTCACTGTCAGCTACGTGGTCGTTGATCCATCCAGCAAAGTCTGCGCCGTCGTCGACTCCGTGCTGGATTTCGACCCGGCTTCCGGCCGCACCCACAGGGAATCGGCCGATGCGGTGATCGCCTATGTGCAGGGTGAAGGCCTGAAGGTCGAGTGGATACTTGAAACCCATGTCCATGCAGATCATCTGTCTGCCGCGCCGTATCTGAAGCAGAAGCTGGGTGGCAAGCTTGGCATCGGTTTTAATATCACGGTGGTGCAGAACACCTTCGGCAAGGTTTTCAACGCCGGTACGGACTTCGCCCGCGACGGCAGCCAGTTCGACCACCTGTTCACCGATGGCGAAAGCTTCAGCATCGGCAACATCAAGGCCAGGGCCATTCACACGCCCGGCCACACGCCGGCCTGCATGGCCTATGTGATCGGCGACGCGGCTTTTGTGGGCGATACCCTGTTCATGCCCGATTACGGTACGGCGCGCTGCGATTTCCCAGGCGGCGATGCCCGCCAGCTTTTCCGCTCGATCCAGAAGCTTTTCGCTTTGCCGCCGGAAACCCGTCTGTTCATGTGCCATGATTACAAGGCGCCGGGCCGCAATGAATACCGCTGGGAAACTACGGTGGCGGAAGAGCGCGCCCACAACATCCATGTCCGCGATGGCATCGGCGAGGATGAATTCGTAGCCATGCGCACCAAACGCGACGCCACGCTGGACATGCCCCGCCTGATCCTGCCTTCGGTGCAGGTCAACATGCGCGCTGGCCATATGCCGCCGGCGGAGGCCAATGGTGTGCGTTATCTGAAACTGCCAGTCGACGCATTGTAATCCCATGACCGCCATCACCCTCAGTCAGGCCATCATTGCCGCTGCCTCGGGCAGCGCGGTGGGCTTTTCCCTGGCTCTGGTGGGTGGTGGTGGCTCGATCCTGGCTGTGCCGGCTCTGCTTTATCTGGTCGGCATCGGCAATACCCATCTAGCCATCGGCACCAGCGCTCTGGCCGTGGCGGTGAATGCCTTCGCCAACCTATTGCAGCATGCGCGTAAACAGACAGTGAAATGGCCCTGCGCCACCGTATTTGCCGCCTCGGGCATCGCCGGCGCCGCCCTTGGTTCCAGTTTCGGGAAGCTGGTGGATGGCCGCCATCTGCTGCTGCTGTTCGCTGCCGTGATGGTCGTCGTGGCCATCGCCATGCTGCGGCCCAAAGCGGCGGAGGGGAATCCCGACGTGCGCATCACGCCGGCCATCGGCCTGAAACTTGTTCTGATCGGCCTTGTCACAGGCGTGGTCAGCGGTTTCTTCGGCATCGGCGGCGGATTCTTGATTGTGCCCGGCATCATGCTGGGCAGCGGCATGCCGATGATCAATGCCGTCGCCTCGTCGCTGTTTTCCGTGGGCAGTTTCGGTCTCACCACCGCAGCGAATTACGCATGGTCGGGCCTGATCGACTGGACGATTGCCGGCTGGTTCATCGCTGGCGGCATTCTCGGCGGGCTGGCGGGTACACGGCTCGCCCTGAAAGCCGCCAGCCACAAGGGCCTGCTCAACCGCATCTTCGCCACGCTGATATTTCTTGTCGCCGGCTACATCGTCTGGCGCAGCCTTGCAGAGATACCGTCATGACCGATCCGCAAGCCAACACTCCCAGCCTGAAACATTTCCCGTTGCCGCTGTTTGCCGCCGTGCTCGGCATTGCCGGCCTGGGGCTGGCCTGGCGCGAGGCCGGTCGGGTGCTTGGCGCGCCGACACTGGTTGGGGAAATGCTGCTGCTGCTCGCCGCCATCGTCTTCGGCCTGATCGCCATCGCCTACCTGCTGAAGTGGCAGCGTTATCCCGCCGCCGTTGCGGCTGAATTCCGCCACCCGGTGCGCGGCAACTTCATTTTCGCCATCACGGTGGGTCTGATCCTGCTGTCCAACGCCCTGCTGCCGCATAGGCCCGATCTGGCCGGCGGACTCTGGCTGTTCGCCACCATCACGCATCTGATGCTGGCCGGTTGGCTGGTTCGCCGCCTGCTGCTCCAGCCTGCACCGCTGGCCACCCTGACGCCGGCCATCTTCATCCCACTGGTCGGCAACATCCTGGCGCCACTGGCCGGCATGAAGCTGGGCTATCCTGCGCTGTCCTGGTTCAGCTTCTCGGTTGGCCTCGGCCTGTGGATCGCGATTCAACCGGTCCTGCTGCACCGCCTGTTCTATGCTGAGGCCCTGCCACCCAAACTGATGCCCGCGCTCGCGATCCTGCTGGCGCCACCTTCAGTCGGCTGCATGGCCATGGCCGCCCTGCAGGGCGGCAGGATCGAAGCGCCAGCCTGGATCATGGCCGGCATCGCTGGCTTCGTTGCCCTTGTACTGCTGTCGCTGCTGCCGCGTTTTGCGCGCCTGCCCTTCGCGCCGTCCTGGTGGGCTTACACATTCCCCAGCGCGGCCTTTGCCCTGATGTTGATCCAGATCATCGCCGCCCGTCCCGCCGAAGCGCATGCTGCAACAGGCTGGGTCGCGCTTTCCGCTGCCAGCGTCATTGTCGCGCTGGTCGCCTTCCGCACCTTGGCGGCTGCCCTGGGCGGACACCTGTTCAAACCGGAAGAGTAGAACGCCACAACCAGACCTCGGGAGGAAGATCATGTCGAACACGCCTGGATTTCACATAAATTTACTGTCAGACAGGCACCTTTCGCGGCGCCAATGGCTGCAGGGCAGCGCCATGCTGGCCGCCGCGCTGGCGGTCGGCAAACCGGCCTCGGCTGCGCCACCAATTCCCAGCAAGGCGCGCATCGTTATCATCGGTGCCGGTGCCGCCGGCCTGAGCATGGCGGCACAACTGCGACAGCGCCTCGACGGGGCCGAGATCACCATCCTCGATGCCAAACGCCAGCACTGGTATCAGCCCGGCTTTACGCTGGTCGCCGGCGGCATCTGGGACAAATCGAAAGTGGTGGCCGATAACCGCGACCTGATGACCGGCGGCGTGCGCTGGGTCGAGGCCATGGCCGCCGAATTCGATCCCGATGCCAATCGCGTCGTCACCAGCAAGGGCGAAACGCTGACCTACGATTACCTGGTGGTGGCCAGCGGCCTGCAGCTCAATTACGGCAAGATCGAGGGCATGAGTACCGATCTGATCGGTCGCGATGGCATCGCCAGCGTCTATGCCGGGCCGGAAGCTGCCGCCGCCACGGCCGCCGTGCTGGCGAAATTCACCGAGACGGGTGGCGTTGCCCTGCATGGCCGTCCGGCGACGGAAATGAAATGCGCCGGCGCACCGCTCAAGCTCACCTTCCTCACCCATGCCCGTCTGACCCGCGCCGGCACGCGCGGCAAGGCCGAGATCGTCTACAACGCCCATAACAATGCCGTGTTCGCCGTGGCGCCTGTGCATGAGAAGGTGACGGCGCTGTACAAGGAGAAGGGCATCAAGGTGAATTACGGCCATCTGCTGGTGGGCGTCGATCCGGGTCGCAAACGCGCCACTTACCGCACGGCCAACGGCAATGTCGAACTGGCCTATGATTTCCTGCATGTGGTGCCGCCGATGAGCGCGCCCGATGCGGTGAAGAGCAGCAAGCTCGCCTGGCAGAGTGGGCCTTTCGCGGCCGATGGCTGGATCGAGGTGGATGAAGGTACGCTGCTGCACAAGCGTTATCCCAATGTCTGCGCCGTAGGCGATGTGGCCGGCGTGCGGCGCGGCAAGACGGCGGCCAGCGTGAAGCACCAAGTGCCGGTCGCCGCCGAGAACCTGGTCTCTGTGATCGCCGGCAAGCCGCCGATGGCGCGCTACAATGGCTACACTTCCTGCCCGCTGATCACCGATATCGGCTCGGCCATGCTGGTCGAGTTCGACTACGAAGGCCGGCTGACGCCGTCGATCCCCTTCATCGACCCGCTGCGCGAACACTGGGCGCCCTGGGTGATGAAAGACCAGCTGCTCAGCCCGATCTACTTCGCCATGGTCAAAGGTCGCTTCTAAGGGAGGATGACATGAACGGTATCAGCTTCGGCATGGTGTTCGGCGCGCTGGTTGAAATGGCGCTGGCCCATGCGACACTCATCATTGCCATCCTCGTGGTCTTCGCCGTGGAGGTGATCGCGCTTGTGCTGCGGGCCCGCCAGGGCGAGGTGCGCTTCGGCCTGGCCCTGCGCTGGAGCATCGGCCTGGGCATCGTCGGTATCGTCGTGATCGGTTACGGCCTGCTGATGCTCACCAAGTCCGGCTTCGGCGACCTGCATGGCTGGGTCGATTACGCGGCTTGGCTGCTGCCGACGATCGGATTGGCTACGGGCCTGGCCGTTGCAGCGCTCCCGGGCTTCGCCGCGCTCTCGGTCCGGCGCTGAGCCTCAGCCGCCGTACAGCCACTGGTTTCCGGCATAGGCCTGCTCGGCGGTTCGGCCGCTGAGGAAGGCATTGCGCAATTCGCGCACCGGACCGGTGGCGTGGTAGAAATCGCCATAGACGCGGGCCATCAGCTGTACCCGCGCCGTGCGCAGGTAGCGGTCCTGCTGATAGGCCAGGAAGGCTGAATTCGGATCGTCGCGCCTGGCCGCCAGCTTGTCGGCCAGGCAGACGGCGTCTTCCATCGCCATGCAGGCACCCTGCGCCAGGTATTGCAGCATCGGATGTGCCGCGTCGCCCAGCAGGGTGATGCGGCCTTTCGTCCAGTTGCCCACCGGCTCGCGGTCGCACAGCACCCACATGCGCCAGGACTCGATCTTGTTCAGCAGGGTATGCACCTGCGGCTGCTGGTTCTGGAACCGCTCGTTCAGCTCGGCCACATCGCCATAGCTGTTCCAGCCTTCCTCGTAGCGGTTGGAATGGAACACGGCGACCAGGTTGTAGAGCTCGCCACGGCGCAGCGGGTAATGCACCAGATGGGTCTTCGGCCCGGCCCACAGCACCACGTTGTTCTCGCGCTGGGCCTCGGGCACTTCGGCCAGCGGCAAAACGGTACGATAGGCGATATGGCCCGAGACGCGCGGCTTGCCATCGCCCACCACATGTTCGCGCAGCGCCGACCACAGCCCGTCGCAACCGATGATGCTACTGCCATCGATCACCGTGCCATCGGCCAGCGTGACCGACACGCTGCCGCCATGATCGACATGGCCGGTCGCCTTCGCGCTGGTATGCAGGCTGATCAGCGGCTGCGCGCGGCAGGCCTGCAGCAGGGCATCATGCAGGTCGGCGCGGTGGATCACGCCATAGGGCTGGCCGTAATGCTTCAGCGCGCGCTCGCCCATGGGGATGCGCGTTACCTCTTCGCCGGTCAGGGCGTCGCGCATGATCAGGTTGTTGGGGAACACGGCGATGGCATCCACTGCCTTGCGGATGCCCAGGAGATCGAAGCGGCGGAAGGCATTGGGGCCGATCTGGATGCCGGCGCCCACCTCGCGGAATTCGGCCGACTGCTCCAGCAGGATCGAAGGGATGCCTTTCAGCGCCAGTGCCAAAGCCGCCGCCAACCCGCCGATGCCGCCACCCACGATGATGACCGGACGATCCTGTGCTGCTGCCATGCTGCCCTCCCCCGCCTGCCGTTCATGCGGCATGGCTTATAATCTGTATACGGATGTTATCAAGTTTACTGCCGGTCCGGTGTCACGGCAAGCGGATAGTCAGGAGTGGCGGCTAGCGCCGGTCCTCGGCGAGCAGGCGGCGCAGATACTGGCCGTAGGCATTCTTGCCATAGGCGGCGGCGATGGCCTCGACCTGCGCGGCGTCGATATAACCCTGACGCCAGGCGACCTCTTCGGGCACCGCGATCTTCAGGCCCTGGCGCTTTTCCACAGTGGCGATGAAGTTGGAGGCATCGAGCAGGCTGTCGGGCGTGCCGGTATCGAGCCAGGCGAAACCGCGGCCGAACAACTCGACCTTGAGCTGGCCGCGCTGGAGATAGACGTTGTTGAGATCGGTGATCTCCAGTTCGCCACGCGCGGACGGTTTCAGCGACGCGGCGATGTCGCTGACCGCAGCATCGTAGAAATACAGGCCCGTAACCGCCCAGTTGCTGGGCGCCGGGTTGGGTTTTTCGATGATCGCGCGCACCGACTTGTCGGGGTTGAGCTCCAGCACGCCGTAGCGTTCCGGATCGGCCACCCAGTAGCCGAACACCGTGGCGCCCTGCTGTTGTTGCGCCGCCTTGCGCAGCACGGCGCTGAACCCCTCGCCGTAGAAGATATTGTCGCCCAGCACCAGCGCGCAGGGCTGGCCGCCGACGAAGGCGCGGCCGATCAGGAAAGCCTGGGCGATGCCGTTGGGCTCGGGTTGCACGGCATAGGAAATCTGCAGGCCCCACTGGCTGCCGTCCTTCAGGAGCGCGCTGAAGGCGGCCTGGTCGCGCGGCGTGGTGATGACGAGGATCTCGCGGATGCCGGCCAGCATCAGGGTGGTGAGCGGATGATAGATCATCGGCTTGTCGTAGACCGGCAGCAGCTGCTTGCTGGTGACCGCCGTCGCCGGATGCAGCCGGGTGCCCGCGCCGCCCGCCAGGATGATGCCCTTCATCGACCTACCTCGCCTGCGGCCATCCGCAGCCGGCAGACAGCTAAAAGAGAAGCGGAATCAATGGCCTGAAAGATTGGCGCACCCGACAAGATTCGAACTTGTGACCTCTGCCTTCGGAGGGCAGCGCTCTATCCAGCTGAGCTACGGGTGCGCTGGGCTGCGGTCGGCCGGACCATACCCGAGAGCCCGGCCGGAAAGCAAGGCGGGCCGCCGGGCCGCGGCCGGCCAGATGACGGGAAAGACTGGCAGATTCGGCGGCCTTGCGCCGGGCCACGGCACCGGCCGGGGATTTGGACTCCCGGAACATCGGCTTTGCGTCGCGCCGCAGCGCTTTTGCGTCGTTTTGCGATGGTTTTGCTATGTTAACCCGTTGATTTTATTAAAACGGGCTAGACGGAATGCAGGCAGCGCCACCCGCGACCCCGGATTAAATGGTACATAAAGCGAACACGACAAGGGCCGGTTCTAGGCCACCTTTGCCGTCACCAGCCAGTCCCAGGGTTTGGCGGCGCTGAGGTCCTTCGGCGGGCGGATGCTGTGGCAGGCCCAGGAATATTCCACCTTCCGGACCCGGATGGCACGGAAGCCCCGTGCAGCCAGTTCGCGCTTCAGCTCGGCGGCGGTGAAATGCTTGGTCGAAACGCCGTCGATGCTCACGCCGCTGTCGCCATTCGGCTGGTCGGGTTTGACGATGATGCGCGGTTCGGCGGCGTTGCGCTCGGCCTTCGCCAGCAATCTGGCCGAACCCAGTGCCGGCACCACGAGGATCAGCCTGCCGCTCCCCCTGTCGTCACGGTCGCGCAGCAGCGCGCGGGCGGAATCCAGCACACCCTGCCAGATCGCACGGCGCGGATGAATGGCGGCATTGGCACACAGCACGGCATCGAAACGGCCGCGCCAGCTTTTCAGCGCGGTGCTGGCCACATGCACGCTGATATTGCTTTGCCCGCGCGTCTTCTGGCGCGCGACATCGACGCAGGCGGCCGATTGCTCGAAGCCATGCACTTCGCCGAACAGCCGGCCCAGCACGGGCAGATAGATACCCACGCCGCAGCCGAAATCGGCCATGGCCGCGCGTGGATCGGCGGCGGCTTTCAGCGCGGCAAGGATCACGCCTTTGCGGTCGTTGTGGAAGGAGGAGAAGATTTCCTCTTCCCAGTTGGTGGCCGCGGCATCCCAGTACTGGCCCGACTGGCGGCTGGGAAGCGATTGAACAACAGTGCCATCCATGACGCTGTCCTCCTCGTTGCGCCGCCGCGAATCGCGGCGACCGGTGGAACATCACGTCGATCAGAATCGGTTGGGGTTAAGAGGAGGTTAAAATGCAGGACATCAAGGCGGCACGCCTTTAATCGCCAGCCACAGTGAAAGCGATCTTTGCTCCTTTATTATCCTGTCCCTCACCCATTGAACCTTTGCCGCGGCCGAGACCTCGGAAACTGCCGCCGGCATGGGCGCCGCTCGGACATTGCACCGACCAGGTCCCGGCATAGTCTTTCGTCATCTGGGCAATACCGGTACATGGTTTAGCCTCGCCGGGCAGTATCACGTTCAAGCGTGAGACTGCGGCCTTGGGATCGAAAATCAGGCTGGCGTCTATGGGTCCCGGATGGCCTTCCCAGACCAGCGCTACGGCACGACGCACCTCACCTTCTGTCTGTGATGCATCGGCAGTTGCCGGTTGCGCCTGATTCACAGCCGCGAAATTCGACGGCGCCGGCTGTTGCGGTTTACCAAGACCATCGAAGCCCAGTCGAGACAACACCAATTCGATGTGGCCGGCCGAGAGACGATGGCCTTTGGCGACACAGTAGAAACCGAATATCTGTTCGCTGCCGCTGGTCATGCTTACGCCATGCGCAAATGGCAGGGCCGAGCTCTGGCCATACAGTCCGCCAAAGCTGACACAGGAACGTCCTTTACCCGTGAAACGCCGGTATCCCGTTGCACCAATCGGTGTCATCACCGTCTGCTTCGCAGCATCATCCCATGTAACTGACTTATCGCGGAAGTCCGCAAAGAACGTTGTGATGAGACTGTCGAAGGCCGGGGCTTCCACAAAATATGTGGCATCTGCATTGACGCTGAATACGATAACGATCGCGTAGCTGCCGTCTTTTACCGAAGGGGAAAAGAAGTATGCGAAACGGCGGACATTATTCTTGCCTTCGCCGATCCAGATCCCTTCCTGCGCTTTGTTGGGCTGACCGGACAGGCCGGGAGCATCGAAGCTGAGGCGGCTCTGCGCTGGGGGAAAATCATTCCACTGCACGTTTCCTTGCGCCGCCGCCACCCCGGGCAGCGCCGCCGCAATAATGCATAAAAATGTAATCAGGCGCATGGCCCAGCCTCGTCTTGCGCTTCCCGCCGCAGAATAACAACGGGGACAAGACACAAGCCAGCGTGATTATAAAAGCGGGATTACGCCGCCCTGCTTCTGGTCAGTTCCAGGAACAGGTCTTCCAGGTCGGCTTCCTGGGTGGAGAGGTCGTGGATCGCCAGCCCGGCCTGCTGGATGCGGGCCAGCACGGTGGAAAACGGCTGCTGGCTGGGGCGGTAATGCAGGCGCAGGCGGCGGGGCCCGAGCAGTTCGGCGTTGAGTTCCGCCAGCGCGGCCGGCACGGCGGCCAGATCGGCATCCAGGGTGACGATCACATCCTTGCGGTCGAGCCGCGAGAGCAATTTCGGCGTCGCGTCATGGGCCACCACATTGCCATGGTTGATGATGGCGATGTGGTCGCAGAGCGCCTCGGCCTCTTCCAGGTAATGCGTGGTGAGCACCACCGTGGTGCCGGCGCGGTTGAGTTCGCGCACATAGGCCCAGAGCTGCTGGCGCAGTTCGATATCCACGCCGGCGGTGGGTTCGTCGAGCACCAGCACGGGCGGATTATGCACCAGCGCCTTGGCCACCAGCAGACGGCGGCGCATGCCGCCCGAGAGCGTGCGGGCATAGGCATTGGCCTTGTCGGAAAGGCCCACGGCGGCGAGGATTTCATCGGTGCGGCGTTCGGATTTCGGCACGCCATAGAGGCCCGCCTGGAATTCCATCGCCTCGCGCGGCGTGAAGAAGGGATCGAGGTTGAGTTCCTGCGGCACCACGCCGATGGCGGCCCGCGCCCGGCGCGGATCGCTGTCGATATCATAGCCCCAGATCGCGGCATGACCGGAGGTCTTGCGCACCAGGCCGGCCAGGATGTTGATCAGCGTGGACTTGCCGGCGCCGTTCGGCCCGAGCAGACCGAAGAAGCTGCCGCGCGGAATATCCAGCGCGATGCCGTTCAGCGCGCGCTTTTCGCTGCGCCCTCCGGCGCCGTAGACCTTTACCAGGTCGCGGACGGAAATGGCCGGCGAGGCAGAGCCGGAAACGGCGGCGGATTCGGACATGGTCTGGAGCCTTATGGGCCTGAAAGACTGGCGGAACGGAGCCTGCTGCGGTAGGTATCGCTTAGGTATCGCGGTAGGTACCACCGGGCGGGGAACGGGTCAAACTGCCCCCTGCCCTGCAGACCGGATTTCGCCCTTTTCTGCGGAGTGTAACGATGCAATCCCCGGCACGTGCCCCTGTTGAAACCATCGAAGTGGATAGCCCCGTGGTGGCCTGCGACGGCGGCGGCGGTGCGCTGGGCCATCCGCGCGTCTACCTGAACATGGGCGAGAAGCACGAGATCGACTGCCCCTATTGCGGCCGGCTCTATCTGCTGAAAGAGGGCGCGCACGCCCACGCCCACGGCCACTGACCGGGCCCGCGTTTCAGGGCATGGCATCCAAACACCGCCTCTATCTGGTCGACGGTTCGGGCTACATCTTCCGGGCCTATCACGCGCTGCCGCCGCTGACGCGCAAGTCCGACGGCATGCCGGTGGGCGCCGTGTCGGGCTTCTGCAACATGCTCTCGTCCCTGCGCGACAAGGCCGAGCATGACGAGGCCGTCAGCCATATGGCGGTGATCTTCGATGCCGCGCGCGCCAATTTCCGTAACGAGATCTATCCCGAATACAAGGCCAACCGCGCCGAGACGCCGGAAGACCTGATTCCGCAGTTTGAGCCGATCCGCCGCGCCACCCGCGCCTTTGGCCTGGCCGCCATCGAGAAGGACGGCTTCGAGGCTGATGACCTGATCGCCACCTATGCCAAACTGGCGCGCGAAGCCGGCATGGAGGTCTGCGTCGTGTCCTCCGACAAGGACCTGATGCAGCTTGTGCGCGACGGTGTCGGCATGCTGGACCCGATGAAGGATCGCAGCATCGGCCCCGACGAGGTGATGGAGAAATTCGGCGTCACCCCCGACAAGGTGGTGGACGTGCAGTCGCTGGCCGGCGACAGCACCGACAATGTGCCCGGCGTGCCCGGCATCGGCATCAAGACGGCGGCCGAGCTGATCAATACCTTCGGCGACCTCGACACGCTGCTGGCCCGCGCCGCCGAGATCAAGCAGCCCAAGCGGCGCGAGACCCTGCTGACCAATGCCGACAAGGCGCGCATCTCGCGCAGCCGCCTCCCCGGGCTGGTCGGAAAGTCGAGCTTCGCCGGGTTCGAACGATCGACGACATTGATGTCGTGATTGCCGGGCAGAATCAGGATGCGTGCGGCGAGGACCGGATGCTTCAGCATCGCCG
>JBKBJT010000004.1:0-38800 GCA_046294345.1 Ferrovibrio sp. | reverse complement strand
CTTGTGCGCCTGAAAGACGACGTGCCGCTCGATCTGGGGCTCGACGATCTCAAACTCGGCCCCGTGGAATGGCCCAAGCTGAAAACCTTCCTCGACGAGATGGAATTCCGCAGCCTGACCAGCCGCATCGAAAGCCGGCTGAAACTGCGCGGCACGGCGGACATGGACGGCAATGGTGCACGCAAGGCGCCGACGCCCGTCGCGTTTGAGGGCGAAGGCGGACCGGAAACGCCGCCGTCAACAGACAAGAAGGCCGCAAGCTACACGCTGGTGCAGGATATCGCCACGCTGCGGCAATGGATCGACCGCGCCACACAGATCGGCATCGTCGCCTTCGATACCGAGACCACCAACCTCTCGCCCACCCATGCCGAACTGGTGGGTTTCAGCCTCTGCATCGAACCGCATGAGGCCTGCTATGTGCCGGTGGGGCATGTACCGCCCGGCGGCGGTGGGCTGGATTTGAGCGGCGAAGGCGCGCCGAAGCAGATTCCGCTGGATGACGCGCTGGCCGCACTGAAGCCCCTGCTGGCCGATCCGGCCGTGCTGAAAATCGGCCAGAACATCAAATACGACATGGCGGTGCTGCATCGTTACGGCCTGGAGATCGTGTCCTATGACGACACGATGCTGATCTCCTATGTGCTGGATGCCGGCAAACACGGCCATGGCATGGACGAGCTTTCCGAACTGCATTTGGGCCACAAGCCGATCTCCTACGACGAGGTGACCGGCACCGGGCGCAGCCGCATCTCGTTTTCGGAAGTGGCGCTGGACAAGGCGCGCGACTATGCGGCCGAAGATGCCGATATCACGCTGCGGCTTTATCATGTGCTGAAACCGCGCCTGCTGGCCGAGAAACAGGTGACGCTGTACGAAACGGTGGAGCGCGGCCTGCCCGCCGTGGTGGCGGCGATGGAATGCGCCGGCATCCGGGTCGACCCCGCCGAACTCAACCGTCTGTCGGCCGATTTTGCGCAGCGCATGGAAACCTTCGAGAAAAAGGCGCATGCGCTGGCCGGGGAAAGCTTCAATATCGGCTCGCCCAAGCAGCTGGGCGAAATCCTGTTCGACAGGATGTCGCTGCCCGGCGGCAAGAAGGGCAAGACCGGGGCCTATTCCACCGGCGCCGACGTGCTGGAGGAGCTGGCCGCCCAGGGCCATGAGTTGCCGCGCGTGGTGCTGGACTGGCGGCAGCTGCAGAAGCTGAAATCCACCTATACCGATGCGCTGGTCGCCTCGATCAATCCGCGCACGGGCCGCGTGCATACCTCGTATTCGATCTCGTCCACCAATACCGGGCGTTTCGCCTCCAACGACCCGAACCTGCAGAACATCCCGATCCGCAGCGAGGAAGGCCGCAAGATCCGCCGCGCCTTCGTGGCCGAACCCGGCCATGTGCTGATCTCGGCCGACTATTCGCAGATCGAGCTGCGCATCCTGGCCCATATCGCCGATATCGGCGCGCTGAAGCAGGCCTTCCGCGATGGCGTCGACATCCACGCGCTGACCGCATCCCAGGTGTTCAACACGCCAGTGGAAGGCATGGACCCGATGGTGCGCCGCGCCGCGAAGGCGATCAATTTCGGCATCATCTACGGCATGAGCGCCTTTGGCCTGGCCGCCCAGCTCGGCATCCCGCAGCGCGAGGCCCAGAGCTATATCGAAGCCTATTTCAAGCGTTATCCCGGCATCCGCGACTATATGGACCGCACCCGGAAACAGGTGAAGGAACAGGGTTACGTTTCGACCCTGTTCGGCCGGCGCGTGCATTTCCCCAACATCAACACCAAGAACCCGGCCGAACGCGCCTTCCTGGAACGCGCCTCGATCAACGCGCCGATCCAGGGCTCGGCCGCCGACATCATCAAACATGCCATGGTGAAGTTGCCGGCCGCGCTGGCGAAGGCGGGGCTCAAGACCCGCATGCTGCTGCAGGTGCATGACGAACTGGTCTTCGAGGCGCCGGAGTCGGAAGTCGACGACGCGATCCGCGTGGCCAAGGACGTGATGCAGTCGGCCGCGACGCTGGATGTGCCGCTGGTGGTGGAAGCCGGCCGCGGCGCCAACTGGGACGCGGCGCATTAAGGACGCGTCGCGTCACCCCGGCCCAGAGCCGGGATCCCATTTACGTCTGACCAAGAATGGGATGCCCGCTTTCGCGGGCATGACGATCAAGGGGATGACTTACTCGAAAACCGGGCGGAAGAAGCTGCGCTCGAAGCGGCGGAAGCACCGGGTACGTTCATAAAAGGCCAGGGCGGCCTTGCATTCCTCGTCCTCGGCGGCCGCCTTGCGATACTGCTCATAGGCCGCGAGGCTGGGAAAGGTGAAGCTGGCCAGCGCGATGTCGCTCTCGCCTTCGCTCGGCATCAGGTAGCCGTGATGCCGGCCACCCAGCTTGTTGACCAGCCTGATCCACATGCGGCCGTATTCCTCGAAATCCTTCAGCTTGTCGGCATCGACTTCGTAGCGCAGGAAACAGGTGATCATGGGCTACCTTCCCGCCATGCAGCGTTCGACCAGCGCGCCGCAGGGTTCCAGGGTCAGGCGGCCCGTCGAGGTGCGGCCGGTGAACTCCACCGCGCGCACCCGGCCGCCCTGCATCGTGAAGGCAGCCTCGCAATAGCGGTAGTAATCGTAAGAAACGCTGCCGCGATTGGTGGGCGTATAGCCAGTGTCGGAAATCGCCGTGGCCGAGCGGCTGGTCTCGCGGAAATAGAGCCAGAGGTCGTTGCCGCCTTCCCTGTGGATCGCCACCGGTTCGCCCAGGCAGCGTTTCAGCCCGGCCTCGTCCAGGCCGACCAGGGCAGAACGGGCGCGCTCGGCGGTGTCTTCCAGCGGCGAGGCGCAGGCAGCCAGCAGCGTGAGGGGCAGCAGGAAAAGGGTGCGGTGCATCATGGATCGCAGTCTGCCCGCCCCGTTGTTCGCCCGCAAGCTTTCCGATAAACCGGAAACCTCCCGAGACTGCATCCGAGGACCATCATGGCCGCCACCGTCACCATTGCCGCCGACAAGCTGCGCGCCGCCGTGCGCCATATCTGCCTGGCGGGCGGCAGCAACGAGCGCGAGGCGAGCCTGGTGGCCGAGAACCTGGTGCTGGCCAACCTGTCGGGCCATGACAGCCACGGCGTCGGCATGCTGCCGCAATACATCCTCGCCGTGGTGGAGAAGCGGTTGAAGGTGAATGCCTCGGTGCGCGTGCTGTCGGATGCCGGCGCCATCCTCAATCTGGACGGCAACATGGGCTACGGGCAGGTGATCGGGCACGAGGCGATGGAGCTGGGCATCCGCCGCGCCAAGGACCTCGGCGTCTGCATCGTGAGCTTGCGCAACAGCCACCATATCGGCCGCATCGGCCATTGGGGCGAACAATGCGCCGCCGCCGGCCTGGTCTCGACGCATTACGTGAATGTCGTCGGCCGGCCGCCGCTGGTGGCGCCCTTTGGCGGCGCCGATGCGCGCTTTGCCACCAATCCCTATTGCTGCGCCATTCCGGCCGCCGAGCCCGACGGCGAACCCATCGTGCTGGACATGGCGACCAGCAAGATCGCCATGGGCAAGGTGCGTGTGGCGATGAACAAGGGCGAACAGGTTTCGCCCGGCACGCTGATCGATGCCAAGGGCTTAGCCACCACCGATCCGAAGACGATGTTCAATCCGCCGATCGGGGCCATCCTCGCTTTCGGCGAGCACAAGGGCTATGGCCTGGCGGTGATCGCCGAATTGCTGGCTGGCGCGATGACCGGCGGCGTGACCATGCATGAGGGCAGCTGGGCCAGCGGCACCATCACCAACAACATGTTCTCGGTGATCATCGACCCCGCGAAACTCGGCGGCGCGGAAAGCTGGCGGCGCGAGGTGGCGGCTTTTGTCGATTTCGTGAAGGCGTCGCCGAAAGCACCGAACTCTGACGGCGTGCTGGTGGCCGGCGAGCCCGAGCGCCGCATGCGGGCGAAGCGCGAGGCCGAGGGCATTCCGGTGGATGCCACCACCTGGGGCGAGATCGTGGCGGCGGGCGAATCCGTCAATGTGAGCGCCGCCGAAACCAACAGCGTCGCCGGAGCCGCCTGAGATGAACAGCACGCCCGAAATCGAAGCCGCCGCCACCCGCCTGCGCGTGGCCGAGGAGACGATGAAGCCCTGCGCCCCCGTGCGCGAGCTGTTTGCCAATCCCGACCTCGCCACCGCCTATGCCATCCAGGCCCACAACCGCGAATACTGGCTGAAAAACGGCCGGCGCATCGTCGGCCGCAAGGTGGCCCTGAGCGCACGCGCCGCCCAGAAGGCCATGGGCCTGAGCGAACCCGCCTGGGGCACGCTTTATGCCGACATGCTGCTGGGCGATGGCGACGAGATCGCCGCCGGCCGGATCATGCAGCCGCGGCTGGAAGGCGAAGTGGCGATCGTGCTGGAGCGCGACCTGGCCATGGAGAAGCCGACGCTGGTGGATGTGCTGCGCGCGGTGGGTTATGCCGTGCCGGCCATCGAGGTGGTGGGCTGCCGCATCAGTAACCTGGATACCAAGCCTTTCGACCTGCTGGCTGACAATGCCGGCGGCGGCGCCTTCGTCCTGGGCAGCCCGGCGCGCAAACTCGATGGCCTCGACCTGCGGCGCTTAAGCATGAGCATGA
The DNA here is from genome assembly GCA_046294345.1 of Ferrovibrio sp. Lineage (GTDB taxonomy): Bacteria > Pseudomonadota > Alphaproteobacteria > Ferrovibrionales > Ferrovibrionaceae > Ferrovibrio. The sequence continues at coordinate 34,166 of JBKBJT010000004.1, read as the reverse complement.
GCGTGAACGGCGCGCCGGTGACGCAGGGCAAGGGCGACATGGTCTATGGCAACCCGCTGCATGCCCTGGCCTGGCTGGCAGGCCGACTGGCGGCGGAGGAAATGCCGCTGGAAGCCGGCGACGTGATCATGACCGGCACCTTCTTTGCCATGCTGCCGGCCAAACCCGGCGACCATGTGGAGATCGTGGCGGAAGGCCTCGGCCGCTGCGAGGTGAGCTTCGCGGCATGACGCTGGTCGTCCGCTTTGCCACGCCGGCCGACCGCCCGGCCCTGCTGGAGCAGAGCTGGCAGCTCAATCTCTACGAAGATCCGATTTCGCAGGACCGCCGCATCGACAAGCCCGGCGCGGAGGACACGCTGGCCACGCAGCTTGGAAAAGTGGAGCGCAGCGGCGGCGTGGCGCTGGTGGCCGAACGCGACGGCGCGGTGGTGGGGCATCTGTTCCTGAGCTTCGAGAGCCACCCGCCCTATGTGCGCGCCGAGAAGCGCGACTATGCCTATGTGGTGGAATTCTTCGTGCGCGCCGAAGCCCGCGGCAGCGGTATCGGCCGCGCCCTGCTGGACGAGGCCGAGCGGATCGCCGCCGCGCGCGGCCTGCGCCAGATCATGATCGGTGTGCTGGCCGGCAACGGCCTGGCCGAACGCGCCTATCTGGGCTACGGCTTCCGTCCCTATGCCACCGAGCTGGTGAAAACCATCGGCGAGTGAGTCAGGAAGACGTGAATGGCCGGGTCAAGCAATGCGCGTACCACTGTCGCGATTAGCCCTTCGCCAGTTCGGCGGCGCGATGGATGGCGGCGCGGATGGCGGGATAGGTGCCGCAGCGGCAGATATTGGTCATCGCCGCGTCAATATCGGCATCGGTCGGGTCCGGCGTTTCGTTCAGCAGGGCCACGGCCGCCAGGATCTGGCCCGACTGGCAATAGCCGCATTGCGGCACGTCGAGTTCGGCCCAGGCGCGCTGCACGGCATGCGAGGTATCGGGCGACAGGCCTTCGATGGTGACGATCTTCCCCTCGCCCATCGCCGAGAGCGGATGGGAACACGAGCGCACCGGCTGGCCGTCGATCAGCACGGTGCAGGCACCGCAGGCGGCGATGCCGCAGCCGTATTTGGTGCCGGTGAGGTTCAGCACGTCGCGCAAAACCCAGAGCAGCGGCATGTCGTCTTCCGCCTGCACATCCAGACTAAGACCATTGACCGAAAGCGTCGGCATGGGGCGTGGCCTCCCTGTAGCGGCCAGAGTATCGATCCGGGGCCGATCCTAACACAGACTGGACGGCCCGGAATGCCTGCCGCACAATCGCCGGGATAAAACCGGGAGGATTGCATGCGCGTCATCGAACTGCGCGGGTTCAGCGTCGACCAGCTTGCCCTAGCGGAACGCCCGTGGCCCGAGCCGGGCACCGACCTGAATCCGGGCGACGTGCTGGTGGCGGTGAAGGCCTGTTCGCTGAATTTCCGCGACTGGCTGATGGCGCAGGGCACCTACAATCCGCGCCAGAAGCTGCCGCTGATCCCGGTTTCCGACGGCGCCGGCGAGGTGGTGGCGGTCGGCCCCGGCGTGACCCAATTCAAACCCGGCGACCGCGTGCTGGGGCATTTCTTCCCGGCCTGGCTGGCCGGCGAACCCAGCGTGGAGAAATTCAGCGTCTCGATGGGCGGGCCGTTCGACGGCTGGCTGTGCGAGCAGCGCATCTTCCCCGCCAGCGCGCTGGCGAAAATCCCCGATCACCTGAGTTATGCCGAGGCGGCCGCCCTGCCCTGCGCCGCGCTCACCGCCTGGAGCGCCATCGTCACAATGGGCCGCGTGCAGCCGGGCGAACGTGTGCTGATCCAGGGCACTGGCGGCGTGGCTTTGTTCGCGCTGCAATTCGCCAAGCTGGCCGGCGCGGAGGTGATCGTCACCTCCTCAAGCGACGCCAAGCTGGAGATGGCGAAGAAACTCGGCGCCGATCACGGCATCAACTACAAGACCAATCCCGAATGGGGCAAGGCGGCGCGCGCCATGACCGGCGGCGCTGGCCTCGACCATATCGTGGAGCTGGGCGGCGCCGGCACGCTGATGCAATCCATCCGCGCCATCCGGCCAGGTGGCACGATCAGCATGATCGGCGTGCTCTCAGGCCCCAGCAACGACCTGCATATCCCGCTGGTGGTGATGCAGCAGATCAGGCTCCAGGGCGTGACCGTGGGCAGCAAGGAGGGCCTGGATGCCATGCTGCGCGCCATGGCGGTGGCCAAAACCAAGCCGGTGATCGACAGCCATTTCGAATTTTCCGAAACCGGCGTGCGCGACGCCTATCGCCACATGGGCAAGGGCGCGGCATTCGGGAAGATCGTGGTGGAGATGTAGGACGTGAATGTCATTCACACGCCTCTACTTCATCGCCTGATTTCCAATCATGTTGACTTTGTTTTAGTTGGTGGATTCGCTGTTAGACATTATGGCTGCCGACAGTATATCCGAGATATCGATTTGATGATTAATCCCAATCGATTAAATGCTCAGCGATTAATCGATGCACTAGCCGCAGAAGGATTAGCGGCGCAGCAGCATTTAGAGAACCTTTGCAAACCAGACAAGAAAATTGAATTACCGCGCCCTTACGAAATAGACATACTTACCCCTCCCCATGAAGCTGAATACGATACGTTTTATAGGGACAGCAGCATAATTAATGTTAACTCTACTATCGTACGCGTCACTTCTCTGCCTGGAATAATTTCACTAAAAACAATTACAGTTCTTAGAATGGAACGGGACTTCTACGCTGATAAAAAAGAACTTTTAAAGCATAAAACTGATCTCGATTGCCTGAAGAAAATATCAGCGAAATTGTAACCTCGACACGCGCGTGTATTGAAACAGCGTAGGGCAAAAAGCCTCACACCCCCGCCAGCGACAGCCGCGTCGCGATGAAGTCGATCAGGCGGCGCAGGCGCAAAGGCATCGTGCCGGGCAGCCAGACCAGATGCACGGGCGTGAGCGTCGGCTCAAAGCCCGGCAGCAGTACTTCCACCTGGCCGGCATCGAGCAGCGGGCGGATCTGGTAGAGCGGCGCGAGGCCGATGCCCAGTCCTTCCACCACGGCGGCGATGCGCGCCGGCGCGGAATCGGAGCGGAAGCGGCCCTTCACCGGAATCTCGACCTCAGCCGCGCCCTCGCCGAAACGCCAGGTATCGGTGCTGTGATGCGTCAGCCGCGCCACGCAGTCATGCGATTTCAGATCGGCCGGCGTGGTTGGCCGGCCATGGGCGGCGAGATACCGCGGCGATGCAAACACCACGCGGCGGATCAGGCCCAGGCGTTTCGCCTTCAGCGATGAATCGGACAACTGCCCGAACTGCACCGAGAGATCGAAATTGTCGGCCAGCAGGTCGACGTAACGATCATCCAGCGACAGATCGATCTCGACACCCGGATGGCGCTCCATGAAGGCCGCCAGAATGGGCAGCAGATAGGCCACGCCGAAGCGCGAGGAGGCCGCCACGCGGATACGGCCGGAAATCACCGCGCCTTCCTCGGCCACCGCCGCGCGGGCGGAGTCGAGATCGGCGAGGATGCCTTTCAGGCGGCGATGGAAATCCTCGCCCGCCTGGGTGGGGCGGCAGCGCCGGGTGGTGCGCGCCACCAGCTCGACGCCGAGCTGGTCTTCCAGCATCTGCAGCGAGCGGCTGACCGCCTGCAGGGAGCGGCCGAGCTGGGCGGCGGCGGCGGTGAGGCTGCCGCGCTCGACGATGGCCACGAAGGCCCGGTAATCCTCGATCTCGGACATGAGTCCTTGGCATCAATTATCCCAATAATCGGGATAATATATCAATAATTCAGCTTATTTTCACAAAAATCCACCGGGTGCAGTCTGCGGGCAGCTTTTCCGGATCATTCCATGGACCTGACGCGCCCTTTCTCTTTTCCGGCCTTCGCCTTTCTGGCCCGCCTGTTTCCGGCTCGCCTGTTGTTCGTCCCGGCCGCGCTGCCCCGGCCGGACTCCGCCCCGGGTTCCGATGCCGGCGACACGGCCGCGCCCGCAGGCCTGCATGCCGACCTGGGCCTGCCGCCCGCCGATACCGCGCCGCCCGATGCGCAGAGCCTGCGGCACGCCATGACCATGTGGATCGGTTAGACGCCGGAAGTTGATGACGATTCCACTGCGGCGGGCTACACAGGGCGCATGATCCTCGACCTGCCAAGCTTCACTTCCTTCCACACCGCGCTCAGCCTGATCGCCATCGTGGCCGGCATCGTCGTGGTGGCGGGCCTGTTCGGGCGCGAGCGCCAGCCGGTCTGGACCGCGCTGTTCCTGGCCAGCGCGCTGCTGACCAGCGCCACCGGTTTCGGCTTTCGCGCAGCCCAGATCATGCCCGCGCATGTGGTGGGCGTGCTGTCGCTGATCGCCGTGGCGGCGGCGGGCGCGGCGCGCTATCGCTTTCGCCTGGCCGGCATCTGGCGCCGTGTCTATGCGGTCAATGCCGTGGCGGTTTTGTATTTCCTGGTCTTCGTGCTGATCGCGCAGGCCTTCCTGAAGGTGGGCCTGCTGAACGAACTGGCGCCCAGCCTGTCCGAGCCGCCCTTTGCCATCGCGCAGGGCATCGCGTTGGCGTTTTTCCTGCTGGTGGGGAGCGCGGCAGTGCTGCGCCGGCCGCTGCCGCACAGCGCCTGACGCTTGCGCGTTGCCCTGTATACCTTCGGCATTTTCCGGCGGCCCTCGGCCGATCCGGTGAATGACGCTTTCCACGCCCGCAACGCCATCAACCTGGCCGCCGTGGAGATCAGCGCCGGCTTCATCGCGCGCTCGGGCTATGACGGCGATCCGGGGCCGCCGAGCTGGGGTGTTGCCGTTTATCCGCACTTTTATACCGGTGCGGATGCGCATTCGCCTTCGACGCTGTCGCTGTGGGCCGATCTGGAATCGCCGCTGGCCTATACATATTCGGGCATCCACGCCGAGGCGCTGTCGCATGGCCGCGACTGGTTCCTGAAACCGAAACTGCCGCCCGAAAAACCGGCCTGGCCGCCCTATGTGCTGTGGTGGGTGGCCGACGACCACGTTCCCGACTGGCACGAAGCCGTGGCACGGCACGAGCACCTGCACGATCACGGCGCCTCCGCGCGGGCCTTCGACTGGAAGACGCCCTTCGATGCAGAGGGCAACGCCACGCAGATCGACCGCGAGGCCGTGCGGCGCCTGACGGCCAGCAACCTGGAACGGCAGAAAGCGCTGGCCTGACCGCGCTAAGCCCGGATGGCCGGCATGGGCGGGCCCAGCACACGGTCGATCAGTGCCGTATCGGCATATTCGGTGAGCTCGACGATCAGGCCGTCGCGCATGCGGCAGACCAGGCAATAGCGGTTGCGATAGGGCTGGCCGTCCCTGGTGACGGCATCGCCCTGCGCTTCCACCGCCACCATGTCGCCCTCGGCGATGAAGCGTTCGGCGCGCACGCGGTTGGGCTGGCTGAACTGCGCCCGCAGCGGCCCGAGCAGATCGCGCAGGATCGCCGCCTTGCCCTCGAAGCGTTTCGACCAGGCCGTGTCGCCCAGCGTGATCCAGACGGCATCCTCGGCCAGGATATCGACGAAGGCACGGCCTTCGCCGGCAGCAACGCGGGCGAAGGCGTCGCGCAGGATGCGGGTATTGTCGGATGCGGCGCTCATGCTGCGGCTCCCGTGTCGGTTTTGGCCATGGGAAAGGGCCGGCATATACCGGGCTCGGGCGGCAGGCGCAGGCCGTTGGCCAGATAGGCCACCGTGCGGTAATAGCCGGCCAGCATCAGGGCCTCGAGGATCGCCTCTTCGGCAAAGGCCGCCCGCAGCGCGCGCCACAATCCGTCGGCGATGTCGCAGCGCACGTGCAGCTCGTCGGCCAGGCGGATCAGCAATCGCTCATCCTCGGCCTGCCAGCAGGAATCCTCTGCGTTGCCATAGACGGTGGAGAAAAGCTGGTCGTCGGTCAGCCCCGCCTGGCGGCTGAAGAAATGCGCCCGCATGCCCCATTCGTAACGACAGCGGCAATTGGCAGTGACGCGATGCAGCAGCACCTCGCGCTGGCGCAGGCTGAGCTTCGCCAGCGGCCGATAGGCCGGCGCGCCGCGCAGGAAGCGCAGCAGCAGGTCGGGGTCGCGCGCCAGCACGGTGAAGACACGGAATGGCGGCGTCCAGTCCGCCGGCAGGCGCGCCAGCGCCGCCTGCACCTCGGCCGCATAGGGCGGCTGCACCGGCGGGATGCGCGACGGATCGGACGTGGATTCACTGGGCGCGGATTGGCTGGTCGATAAGGTCATGGGACGCGTCCTCCTTGCGCCGCATGGTGCCGCCGGCAGGATCATTCTTCCAATCGATGCTTTGTATGATGTATATTCATGGCATGAATTTGACCGCGCTCGACCTCAACCTGCTGGTGGCGCTGGACGCCCTGCTGAACGATGCCAGCGTCAGCCGCGCCGCCACGCGCGTCGGCCTGTCGCAGCCGGCGATGAGCCATGCGCTGCGCCGCCTGCGCGAAATCCTGGACGATCCGCTGCTGGTGCGGGTGGGGCCGCGCATGGAGCTGACGCCGCGCGCCCAGGCCCTGCGCGCGCCGCTGAAGGATACGCTGGAGCAGGTGCGTGGCCTGTTCGTGGCCGATGGCTTCGACCCGGCCACCAGCCAGCGCCGCTTCGCGCTGATGATTCCCGACCATGTGGTGAACCTGGTGCTGGCGCCCCTGCTGGCGCGCATCGTGGCCGAGGCGCCGGGCGTGCGCCTGGATGTCACGCCCTGGCGCGGACTGCCGGTGATCACGCCCGAATTTGCCCGCCATGTCGACCTGGTGATCAACTGCCATCCGGATGCCTTTCCCGGCTTTCACCGCCAGCGCCTGTTCGGCGACAGCGACGGCCTGGCGGTGCGGCGCGGCCATCCGCAGGCGGGGCGGCTGAAACGTTTGGACGTGTTCCTCAAGGCGCGGCATGTGGCGGTGATCGGTCGGGGTCTGGCCGAAGACCCGATCGACACCTGGCTGCTGGCGCGCGGCATCCACCGTGCCATCGCGCTGAGCGTGCCCAGCTACCTGCAGGCCCTGCATGCCGTGGCGCGCAGCGACCTGGTGGCCTTCGTGCCGGGCCGGCTGATCGGCAGCCTCAGCGCGCAACTGGGCCTTGTCGCCGTGACGCCGCCGATCCAGCCCGACGGCGACGAGGAATACCTGTTCTGGCCGACGCGGAACCAGAACGATCCCGGCTCGACCTGGCTGCGCCGCCACATGCTGGCCGTGGGCCGCGAGCTGGACCGGCAGAAAAAGCGCGCCGCCTAACCATCAGTCGGCGGCGACACCGATCTTGATCACGCGGCGGCGCGGGAAACGCAGGGTGACGGTGGTGCCGTCGCCCTCGCGGCTGTCGATGGTGATGGTGCCGCCATGCAGGCGGATCAGCGCCTGCACCATGGGCAGGCCCAGGCCGGTGCCGGCATAGGATTTGTTCAGGTGGTCGTGCAACTGCACGAAGGGTTCCAGCGCGCGCGGCACATCCTCGCGCCGCATGCCGATGCCGGTATCGGAAACCGCCAGCGCCAGCCGGCCGTCCTGCTCCAGCCGCACATTCAGGCTGACGATGCCGCCGGGCGGCGTGAACTTCACCGCGTTGCCCAGCAGGTTGAGCAGCATCTGGCGCAGGGCGCGTTCGTCGGCCAGCAGGTCGGGCAGGTTTTCGGCATAATCGGAGACCAGCCGCACATCGGCGGCGGCGGCGCGTTCGCGCATCATGCGCAGGGCCGCCTCGCATTGCGCCATCACATCGAGCTCCACGTCGGTGAGCGTCACCTGGCCGGCCTCGATGCGGGTATGGTCGAGCAGGTCGTTGACCAGGCTGAGCAGGTGACGGCCGCTGGCCAGGATGTCGGCGGCATAGTCGCGGTAACGCTGGTCGCCCAGCGGACCGAACAATTCGCCGGTGAGGATCTCGGAAAAGCCGATCACGGCATTCAGCGGTGTGCGCAGCTCGTGGCTCATGTTGCCGAGGAAGGCCGTCTTGGCGTTGCTGGCGGCCTCGGCGGCAGCCTTGGCACGCTTGAGGTCCTCCACCGCGCGGCGCAGGGCTTCGGCATCGCGGGTGACGCGGGCGATCACGCGGTTGTACTGGAGCGCGATGGGTTCGACCTCGGAGCCGATGGCGACCCGCACCGGCTGGTCGAAGCGGCCTTCGCCGCGATGGCGTTCCATGTCGTTGACCAGATCGAGCATGGCCGAGCCGGCGCCGTGTTCGGCCTGGTTGAGGCCGACCATCTCGGCTTCGGCGGAAACGCGCAAGGGGAAGACGCGGTCGATGGCGCGCAGCAGGATATAGGTGGTGCCGAAGGCGTAGAGCCCGCCGGCCAGGCAGCCGAGCGCCTGGATGCCGAGCTGAGTCAGACGGTCATTCTCGACCGGCCAGCCGGCGGGATCGCCGAACAAAGCCACGGCCAGCGTGCCCCAGATGCCGGCGGCCAGATGCACCGGCACGGCGCCGACGGCATCGTCGAGCTTCAGCCGCTCCATCGCTTCGGCCGCCGCCATCGCCACCAGGCCGCCGACGGCGCCGATCAGCACCGCGCTCAGGCCCGAGACGTTGTGGCAATTGGCGGTGATGGCGACCAGGCCGGCCAGCGTGCCGTTGAGAAAGTCCTCCACGCGGATGCGGTTATGGATCACCTGCGAGGCCAGCAGGCCGGCGACGCCGCCGGCGCAGCCGCCCAGCGTGGTGTTGATCAGGATGCCGGGCACGGCATCGTTGAGGCTCAGCGTGCTGCCGCCGTTGAAGCCGAACCAGCCGAACCACAGCAGCATGACGCCCAGCGTGGAGATCACCAGGTCGTGGCCACGGATGCTGGGCAGGCCGGGCAGGAAACGGCCGGCGCGCGGCCCGACGATCAACACGGCGGCCAGCGAGACCCAGCCGCCGATGGAATGCACCACGCTGGACCCGGCGAAGTCGATGAAACCCAAAGCGGCCAGCCAGCCCGGCGCGCCGCCGAACTGGCCGGTATTCCAGGCCCAGTGGGCATAGACCGGATAGACCAGGCCGGAAATGATGATGGTGATGCCGATATAGCTGCCGAAGCCGACGCGCTCGGCGATGGCGCCCGAGACGATGGTGGCCGCCGTACCGCAGAACATGAGCTGGAAGAGGAAGAAGGTTCCGGCCGAAAATTCGCCGCGGCCGTCGAAGAACCACTGGGTCAGGCCGAACAGCCCGGTCTCGCCGGCGCCGAAGGCGAGCGCGAAGCCGAAAGCCCAGAACAGCAAGGCAGCGATGCAGAAGTCGGCCAGGTTCTTCAACGCCACGTTGATGCTGTTCTTGGCACGGACATAGCCGCTCTCAAGGCAGCAGAAGCCGGCCTGCATGACGAAAATCATACAAGTCGCGACCAGCATCCAGGCGATGTCGATCCGGTCCGGGGTCATGCGCCCGGAAAGCAAAGCAAGAGGCATACCATGGCGAATCTCGCGATTCCCGTGCCGGAAGGGGCCGGTTTCGCGCTTGAAGGGGCGGAAACCCTGCCTATATTTTCGCCATGCCTGTCGGCATTTGCGGCGGCCGGCTGTTGGCTTTTGGTCGCCGCGCCATTATCTCTGAACCATTCACTCCCATTAAGAATGCGATGACCGCCGCCATGGACCTCTCGCCCAACCCGCCCCCCGGTTCCGCCGTCGCTGCCGACGTGATCAAGGATGCCGACATCACCACCTTCATGCAGGATGTGGTGCAGGCCTCGATGAGCGTGCCCGTGCTGGTGGATTTCTGGGCGCCCTGGTGCGGCCCCTGCAAGACGCTGGGGCCGATGCTGGAAAAGATCGTCAAGGCGGCGAACGGCAAGCTGCGCCTGGTGAAGGTCAATGTCGACGATCCGAAGAACCAGCCGCTGGCCCAGCAGCTGCGCATCCAGTCGATCCCGGCGGTCTATGCCTTCTCGAAAGGCCAGCCGGTGGACGGCTTCGTCGGCGCCCTGCCGGAAAGCCAGCTGAAGAAATTCGTCGAGGGCCTGGCCGGCGGCGCGCTGGAAGACGACACCGCGACCCAGGCGATCGAGGCCGGCAAGGCCGCGCTGGCGGCGCAGGATTACCCGGAAGCCGCGCAGGCCTTCTCGACGGCGCTCGGCGCCGAGCCCGAGAATCCGGTGGCCTTGGGCGGCCTGGCCCGCGCCCTGGTGGGCATGGGCGAGATCGAGGAAGCCAAGGAAGTGCTGGCCCAGGTGCCCGACGCGCAGAAGAATCACGCCGAGGTGCATGCCGCGCATTCGGCCATCCAGCTGCATGAGGAAGGTTCGCAGGCGGCGCATCAGCTCAAGCCGCTGGAAGCCGCCGTGGCCGCCAATCCGAACGACCACCAGGCGCGCTTCGACTACGCGCTGGCGCTGCATGGCGCCAACCGCGCGCAGGAGGCGGTCGACCAGCTGCTCGACATCGTCAAGCGCGACCGCAAATGGAACGACGAAGCGGCACGCAAGCAGCTGGTGAAGATCTTCGAGGCGCTGGGCCCGATGGATCCGATCACCGTGGATGCGCGCCGCCGGCTGTCCTCCATCCTGTTCGCATGAGCGACGAGACGGAATCCCTGCCCGGCTCCGTCGCCGAACTCGACGGCGTCATCCCGATCTTTCCGCTGACCGGCGTGCTGCTGCTGCCGCGCGGCCTGCTGCCGCTCAACATCTTCGAACCGCGTTACCTGGCGATGACACGCGACGCCATCGGCGGCAGCCGGCTGATCGGCATGATCCAGCCGACCGAGCCCGAAGCGCGCCACAAGCGCCAGGATGTCTATCGCATCGGCTGCGTCGGGCAGATCGTCTCGGCGGCCGAGACCGACGACGGCCGCATCCTGATCACCCTGCGCGGCCTGTGCCGCTTCGGCATCGCGCGCGAGCTGGAAGATGCCGGCACGCTGTATCGCCAGGTGCAGGCCGATTACGACGCCTTCGCCGACGACCTGGCCGCCGTGCCGCCCGGACAATACGACCGCACGCGGCTGCTGACCGCCCTGCGCGGCTATTGCGAGCGCCACAACCTGCCGGCTGACTGGGACTCGATCAACACCGCGCCCGACGACCTGCTGGTGCATTCGCTGGCGATGATCTGCCCGTTCACGCCGGGCGAGAAACAGGCCCTGCTGGAAGCGCCGGATTTTCCGGCCCGCGCCGGCATGTTGACCACTCTGCTGGAAATGGCCCTGCTGGATCCGACCGGGCCGCGCCGCGGCCCCGTGCTGAACTGAAGGAGATGACGATGAGCGACGCCCAGACTGCCGCGCCGGTCGATCCCAAGCTGCTCGAACTGCTGGTCTGTCCGGTCACCAAGGGGCCGCTGACCTATGATCGCGCCCGTAACGAACTGGTGAGCGAAAAGGCAGGGCTGGCCTTCCCGATCCGCGACGGCATTCCGATCATGCTGGTGGACGAGGCACGCCAGATCGACGACCGCCCGGCACACGCTCAATAACGGCGCACGCCCGGTAATGAATCCCAACTCGCCTTACCAACAGGCCGGCCGCCCGGCCTGTACCGACCTGCGCTACATCTCGGCGGAGAAGCGGCTGGAGGTCGCCTTCGCCGACGGCAAGGCCTTTTCCTTCACGGCGGAGTTCCTGCGCGTCGAAAGCCCTTCGGCCGAGGTGCAGGGCCATGGTCCCGGGCAGAAGACGCTGGTGCCCGGCCGCAGCCATGTCGGCATCATCGGCATCGAGCCGGTCGGCACCTATGCCGTGCGCCTGAAATTCGACGACTTGCACGATACCGGCCTCTACAGCTGGGAATGGTTCTACGACCGCGGCCACGACCAGGATGCCCTCTGGGCCGATTACCTGAAGCGGCTGGAAGAGCGTGGCTTAAGCCGCGAACCGCGGCGCTCTTAACGCCGCGCCGGCCTGAACCAGCACCAGGCCATCAGCAGGACCAGCAGGCCCAGCGTCATCCATGACAGCGCATCGCCCCAGCCATCGGCGACCAGAGCCGCGACGAGGCCGATACCGCTGAGGATGCCGAGCAGGATCGGCATGCCCCACAGGCGCAGAAAAGGCGATTTCATTCCGCGGCACTCCGGGTGGCGAGTGCGGGCGTAATCGCGGCTTCGCGTTCCAGTTCGGCGATACGCTGTTCGACCGGATTGCTGCGCCGGCGCGCCAACCACAGATACAGCCCGCTGCCCAGCACCACGATGGTGACGATATCCAGCAATGCCCAGATCACCTGCAGCGGCATCCCGCCGTAATCCCCGAAATGCAGCGGCTGCGACACCAGCAGCGTGGCGGCATACCAGGGCAGCTTGCGCGTGTCGGTGAGCTCGGCGGTGACGGCGTCGACCAGCACGGGCTGCAGCAGGCGGCTGGTCAACGGCGTGTCGCCACGCATGAACACCGCGTAATGATGCGGGCTGGAGAAATTGGTGCCGGGGAAAGCGACGAAGCGCGGCGTGGCGCCTGGCACGGCGCGGTGCGCGGTCTCGACGGCAGCCTGCAACGACCCCAGGTTTTGCGGCACCGGCTGTCCGGCATAGGGCGCCACCATCTGGGCGAGTTGGTCATGCTGCCAGTATTTGAAGATCAGGTCGGCCCAGGTGTTGATCACGCCGGTGCCGCCGACCACCAGCGCCCAGACCAGCGTGACGATGCCCAGCATGTTGTGCAGGTCGAGCCATTTGATGCGGGTCGAGCGCTGCTTGCGCACGGTGCCGAAATCCAGCTTGCGCATCAGCGGGCCATAGACGGCGACGCCGGTGATGATCGCCACCACGAACAGCAGGCCCATGAAACCCAGGAACAGCATGCCCGGTAGGCCGGCGAACAGGTCGACATGCAGGCGGAACATCACCCGCATGAAATCGAGCTGGTCGGAAGAATCGGTTTTCAGGATCTGGGCGGTGCGCGCATCCAGAGCGACAAAACGGAAATCCTGGGTCTCGGTCGGGGTTTTGGCGGCGGTGACGAAGACCAGCTCCGGTTCATCCGGGTCCCATGAGACAAACAGGGGTTTTTCGTCAGGCATGGCCTGCTGCGCCGCCGCGACGACATGATCCAGCGAGGCGAGCGGCGTGCCGGCCGGCAGGGCCGGCGCCTCGATGGCATCGCCCAGCAAATGCTCGATCTCGTGATGGAAGATCAGCGGCAGGCCGGTGATGCAGAGCAGCAGCATGAAAGCCGTGCAGATCAGGCTGGTCCATTTATGGGTCAGGTACCAGATCTTGAAGGTTTTCACGCTCATGCACGGCTCCGGATGGCAAAAGACAGGTCTCCCCCTCTAGAGACGATCCAGCACCCGAAAACCGTAATGGATTTTTGCGTTTTTTGCCGTCAGCCCAGTTTTTCGCCACGCAGCAGCCGGGGCAGCTGCCCGACATCGCCCATGGCATGGCGCATGAACAGCTTCTTCAGCGGCGGAATGCGCTCCACCACCCCCAGGCCCAGGTCGCGGGCGATGCGGATCGGCGCGATGTCGTTGGAAAACAGCCGGGTCAGGCCATCGGTGACGGCCGAGAGCACCACATTGTCGAAGCGGCGCCAGCGCTCGTAGCGTTCCAGCACGTCGACGCGGCCGATATCCAGGCCCAGTCGCTTCGCCTCCACCAGCGCCTCGGTCAGGGCGGCGATGTCGCGCAGGCCAAGATTGAGGCCCTGGCCGGCGATGGGATGGATGCCGTGCGCCGCATCGCCGATCAGGGCCAGGCGGTGGCCGGTATAGCGCTGGGCCAGCAGGAAGGTGAGCGGATAGGACCAGCGCGGCCCGAGGATGCGCGTCTCGCCGTAACCGTCGCCGAAGCGCTGGCGCATCTCGGCGGTGAAATCCGCGTCGTTCAGCGCCATGATGGCGGCGGCGCGCTGCGTCGGCTCGGTCCAGACCAGAGAGGAGCGGTGCGTGCCGTCGGCCGCATCGGTCATCGGCAGGATGGCGAAGGGGCCGGCAGGCAGGAAGCGCTCCTGCGCCACGCCGCCATGCGGCAATTCATGGCCCACGGTGCAGACGATGCCGGTCTGGTCGTAGGACCAGTTCAGGGTGCGGATGCCGGCCTGCTGGCGGATCGCGGATTGCCGGCCATCGGCGCCGATCACCAGACGGGCCTCGATCCGCCGGCCATCGGCCAGAGTGAGTCGCGCCGGCGCGCCAGAGCCGGGCGCGCCATAATCGATCTCGCTGGCCGTCATCGGCGCCATCAGGTCGAGATTGGGCAACGCCACGATGGCGGCCTGCTGGGCCTGCCGCATGACCCGGTTCTCGACCAGATAACCGAAAGGCTGGTCGCCCAGGTCGCGATGGTCGTAATGCACGAACAGCAGCGAGTCGCCGTCGGAGACGCGGATGTCCCACATCGGCTGGGCTTCGGCCACATGCTCCCACAGGCCGATGCCGGCCAGCATGCGCTGGGAAGCCAGCGCGATGGCCGAAACCCGGCCGTCGAACCCGGCGGCGAGCGCCCGGGTCGGATCCTCCCGGTCGATCACGGCGACCGAAAGGCCGTGCCGGGCCAAGGCGATAGCCTGGGTCAGGCCGGCAAGGCCGCCGCCGATCACGGCCACATCGTAAAGGCGGGATGCGCTGCTCATGGCCGTAACATCGGCAGGCGAGGCCGGCTTGTCCAGTGTCGGCCGGCGCCGGATTCAAGTCTGCGATGGACGCGATGTCGCAGCCGTACTAGCCTCATTCCATGCAGCTCAGGCTACCGGTCCTTCTGGTACTGGCGTGGCTTGCGGGTCTGGGTCCGGTGCTGCCGGCAGCCGATGCCGGTGCGGCGGACAAGATTCCGGTCGATCTGGAATTGCTGCTGGCCGTCGACATCTCTGGCAGCATCGACCCCGACGAGGCCAGGCTGCAGCGCGACGGCTATGCCAACGCGATCATGCATCCGACCGTGGTAAAAGCTATCCGTGGCGGCATCCACGGCAAGATCGCGCTGGCCTATTTCGAATGGGCCGACAGCTATACCCAGGGCGATATCCTGGACTGGACCCTGGTTTCCGACCAGGCCAGCGCCGAGGCCGTGGCGCGGCGGCTGATGGAACATCCGATCCGCACGGCGCGGCGCACCAGCATCACCGGCGCGATCCTGCATGCCATTCCCCGCTTCGGCAGCGGCCCCTACAAGGGCATGCGCCGGGTGCTGGATATTTCGGGCGATGGGCCGAACAACGACGGCGGGCCCGTGGACCTGGCGCGCGACCAGGCGCTGGCCGCCGGCATCGTGATCAACGGCCTGCCGATCATGAACGGCAAGCAGAATACCTGGGGTTTTCCCATGCTGGAGGACCTGGACCGGTATTACGAAGGCTGCGTCATCGGCGGGCCGGGCTCCTTCGTGGTGGTGGCGGAAGGCTTCGATACCTTCGGGGAAGCCGTGCGCCGCAAGCTGATCCTGGAAATCGCCCAGAAACCGCCCCCGAAAACCAACCGCCCTCCAACCCTGCTGCAGCGGACCCAGTCGGGCTACCGCTATCCCAAAGGCTGCGATATCGGCGAAAAACAGAGCCAGGATTTCTGGCGCCGGCGCTTTGATCAATAGGGCGCGAAAAACACCCGCTCCGCCTTGGCCTCGCCCGGTTTTTGCCGTATTTCCAAGGAATAAACTGTCCGGACCAACCGGCCGCATCCGCAGCCCATCTCTGCCTCGGAGTTTCCGCCCATGACTACCCGTCCCGGTCCCTTCGACCGCGCCGATTTCCCGTTCGCCCTGCGCCTGGTGACCGAGGCCGCCGCGCTGGCCTCCTATGACTGGGTCGGCCGCAGCAAGAAGGAAGAAGGCGACGGCGCCGCCGTGGATGCCATGCGCAAGGCGCTGGGCCAGATCAACATCAATGCCGTGGTGATGATCGGCGAAGGCGAAAAGGATCACGCCCCGCTGCTGTATCGCGGCGAACGCATCGGCAGCGGCGAGCCCGAGATCGAAATCGCCGTCGATCCCATCGAAGGCACGACCAACATGGCCAACGGCGTCGACAATTCGATGGCCGTCTTCGCGCTGGCGCCGCGCGGCGCGATGTTCGACCTTGGCCCCAGCTTCTACATGGACAAGCTGGTGGTGCCTGCCGCTGCCAAGGGTAAGGTCGATCCGACCTGGCCGGTGAAGAAAAAGCTGGAAGCCCTGTCAGCCGCACTGGGCAAGCCGATTTCCGAACTGCGCATCTTCGTGCTGAACCGCAAGCGGCACCATGCGATGATCAAGGACATCCACGATGCCGGCGCCCGCACCATGCTGCAGGAAAACGGCGATGTGGCCGGCGCCTTCATGGCCCTGCAGAAGGGCCAGAACGTGGATGCCCTGTTTGGTACCGGCGGTTCGCCCGAAGGCGTGATCACCGCGATCTTCACCAAGGCACTGGGTGGCGAATTCTTCGGCCGCGTCGATCCGCAGGGCGAGGAAGAAGCCGCCAAGGTCAAGGAATTCGGCCTCGACAGCAGCAAATGGCTGAGCGGCGACGACCTGGTAAAAAGTGACGATGCGATCTTCGTTGCCTCGGGCATCAATTCCGGCCCGCTCTGCCGTGGCGTGACCATCGAAAAAGGGTTTGCCCGCCTGCACACCGTGATCCTGATGGCCAAAACCGGTGCGCGCTACGACCTGGTCAGCCGTCTGCCGCGTTAAATCAAGCGAGCCATTGCCGATGAGTCCGCGCGAGGTTGCCATCACGCCCTTCGACGGGCAGAAGCCCGGTACGTCGGGCCTGCGCAAGAAGGTGAATGTCTTCCGCCAGCCGGGATATCTGGAAGCCTTCGTGCAGTCGGTGTTCGATACCCAGGGCGACCTGCGCGGCGGTACGCTGGTGCTGGGCGGCGACGGGCGCTTCTTCAACCGCCAGGCCATCCAGGTGATCCTGCGCATGGCGGCGGCCAACGGAATCGCCCGCATGCTGGTCGGCCGTGCCGGCATCCTCTCCACGCCCGCGGCCAGCGCGGTGATCCGTCGCCACGGTGCCCAGGGCGGCCTGATCCTGTCGGCCAGCCACAATCCCGGCGGCCCGGACGGCGATTTCGGCATCAAGTTCAATGTCGGCAATGGCGGCCCGGCGCCCGAGAGCGTGACCGAGGCGATCTACCAGCGCACCACACGGATCGACCGCTATCGCGTGTTCGATCATCACGACCTCGATCTCGACCATGTCAGCCTGCAGCATATTAACGGCATGGCGGTGGAAGTGATCGACCCGGTCGATGATTACGCCGCCTTGCTGGAAACCCTGTTCGATTTCGACGCGATCCGCGCGCTGATCCGGCGGCCTGATTTCCGCTTCCGCTTCGATGCCATGCATGCGGTGACCGGACCTTATGCGAAACGCCTGCTGGTCGAAATGCTGGGTGCATCGCGTGATGCCGTGATCAACGCCGAGCCGAAGGAGGATTTCGGCGGGCATCACCCCGATCCCAATCCGGCCCATGCCGAGGAGCTGTATCGCGAAACCGTGCTGGAAAGCCGGCTGGATTTCGCGGCCGCCTCCGATGGCGATGGCGACCGCAACATGATCCTGGGCAAAGGGATCGCCGTATCGCCCAGCGACAGCCTCGCCGTGCTGGCCGCCAATGCGACATCGGTGCCCGGTTATGCCACGGGCATCGCCGGCGTCGCGCGCTCCATGCCGACCAGCCGCGCCGCCGACGCGGTGGCCGCCGGCATGGGGCTGGCCTGTTTCGAGACGCCGACCGGCTGGAAATTCTTCGGCAACCTGCTGGATGCCGGCCGCATCACGCTGTGCGGCGAGGAAAGCTACGGCACGTCGTCGGCCCATGTGCGCGAGAAGGACGGCCTGTGGGCCGTGCTGTTCTGGCTCAACCTGCTGGCGGCGAAGCCCGGCGAAACCATCGCTTCGCTGCTGGATGCCCATTGGCGCCGCTTCGGCCGGCATTATTACAGCCGCCACGATTACGAGGCGGTGGATGCCAAAGTCGCCGCGGCGGCGTTGCAGCGCCTGCGCGACGCCCTGCCCGGCCTGCCCGGGCACCGGATCGGCGATCTTGTCGTTACCGCCGCCGATGATTTCGCCTATACCGATCCCATCGACCAGTCGGTCAGCACGGGCCAGGGCCTGCGCGTGGTCTGCGGCGAAGAGGCCCGCGTGATCGCGCGCCTGTCGGGCACCGGCACCGAAGGCGCCACCGTGCGGCTGTATTTTGAACTGTTCGAGTCCGACCCGGCCCGCCAGCACGATGACGTGCAGGCGCGGATCGCCCCGCTGGTGGACTTCGCCGAACGCATGACCGGCCTGCGCGCATCCAGCGGGCGCAGCGGCCCCGATGTGATAACCTGAACCCGGACCGAACCGACGGAGGAGAGATGACACTGCCGCCGCCGATCGACCAGACCGCCGCCTGGCGCGCCCTTACCGCCCATGCCACGGCGACCCGCAACCGGCATCTGCGCGATGCGTTCGCCGCCGATCCTGAACGCTTTGGCAAATTCTCGTTCCGCTGCGGCGAGATGCTGCTTGACCTGTCGCGCCAGCGCATCGAGGCCGAGACGCTGGAGCTGCTGCTGGATCTCGCCCGCGAAGCACAGGTGGAGAATTGGCGCGACCGCATGCTGCGCGGCGAGCATATCAACATCACCGAAGACCGCGCGGTGCTGCACACCGCCCTGCGCCTGCCGGCCGATGCGACGCTGAGCGTGGATGGCGTCGATATCGTCGCCCAGGTGCAGCGCGAGCTGGACCGCATGGCCGAGATCATCGCCGCGATCCGCGACGGCACCTGGCGCGGCATCACGGAGAAACCGTTCCGCCATGTCGTCTGCATGGGGATCGGCGGCTCCGACCTCGGTCCGCGCATGGCGCTGGAAGCCCTGAATGCCGACCGCGACACCGATATCGCGATCCACTGCGTCAGCAACGTGGACGGCACCGACATCGCGCGCACGCTGGAGCGATGCGAAGCCGAGACCACCCTGTTCGTGGTGGCGTCGAAAACCTTCACCACCCAGGAAACCATGGCCAATGCCGAGACGGCGCGGGCCTGGCTGCAGGAAAAACTCGGCCCCGGCATCATCGACTGGCCGCGGCATTTCATGGGCATCTCGGCCAACACGGCGGTGCCGGGCAAGTTCGGCATTCCGCCGCACCAGGTATTGCAATTCTGGGATTGGGTCGGCGGCCGCTATTCGCTGTGGTCGGCCATCGGCTTCCCCATCGCCCTGGGCATCGGGATGGAGAATTTCCGCAGCCTGCTGGCCGGCGCCCACGCCATGGACCGGCATTTCGCCAGCGCGCCGCTGCGCGAGAACCTGCCGGTGCTGATGGCGCTGGCGGGCGTGTGGAACATCAACTTCCTCGGCCTGACCACGCTTGCCGTGCTGCCCTACGACCAAAGCCTGTGCAAGCTGGCGCCCTATCTGCAGCAGGCTGACATGGAGAGCAACGGCAAGGGTGTCGACCGGTGGGGCCGGCCGCTCGGCTATGCCACCGGGCCGATCATCTTCGGCGAACCGGGCACCAACGGCCAGCATTCCTTCTATCAGCTTCTGCACCAGGGACCGCAGCCGGTGGCGGCCGATTTCATCGTGCCGCTGAAGACACGCTATCCGCTGGGCCGCCACCACGACATCCTGCTGGCCAATGCCTTCGCCCAGGCCGAGGCGCTGATGCGCGGTCGTACACGGGCGGAGGCCGAGGCCGAATTGCGCGAAGCCGGCATGGCGCCTGAGCAGGTGGCGATGCTGGCGCCCCACAAGGTCTTCCCCGGCAACCGGCCGAGCACCACCATCGTGCTGCCGAAGCTCGATCCCTATCATTTCGGCATGCTGATCGCCCTCTACGAGCACAAAATCTTCGTGCAGGGTATCCTCTGGGGTGTGAATTCCTTCGACCAGTGGGGCGTCGAGCTGGGCAAGCAGCTGGCCAAGCCGATCCTGGAGGAACTGGGCGGCAGCGCCCAGCACCCGCATGACGCCGCGACCAGCGCATTGATCGGTCTGGCGCGCGGCCTGCCGCACCCGTAAGATCGTCGCGCCGAATACGGCGCCGGTGGGGGCGCCGCATCGGAGAGCGCGAGGCGGCCGGCATGAGCGAGCCCGATGCCGTGCGCCAGGGCATGCGGGAGATCGATTTCGTCCTGCATTCGTCGTGGCGCCTGGGGAAAACCATCGTCGCCGGCTGGACCTATCAGGGCAGCCGCATCAGCTTCTGCTTCTCCGAACCCTATAACGTGCTGGGCCGCGCCGCCGGCCTGCCGCGCCTGATCCGCGGCAAACGCATGATGGGCCCACGCACCTTCGCCGAAACCTGCAAGGCCCTGCGCGCCCGCGCAGTGCAGATGGACCTGCCGTTTTCCATCGGCGGTGCCAAGGGTGAAATCAACCCATTGCTGATCGAAAACCTGGTCAAGCGCTATGCGGTGATGGAAACCGCCAGCCGCGCGGTGATCCTGTTCGACATCGTGGGTTTTTCAAAACACACGCCGCTGGAACAGGTGGCGCAGCTGTCTTCGCTGGAATACTCGATCAATAGCGCCGTCAAACGCATGAACGGCGCCGGCCTGCGCACCGAACTGGCACGCTCCACCGTGGGTGACGGCTTCTATGTCTGGAACCGCGCCAAGGGACTGGATGGCGACCTGCGCTGCTGGCTGGCGCTGCTGCTGATCCTGGCCGACAACGCGCTGGCGCGGCAGAAAGGCGATTCTCGGCTGGTGCCGACCCTGCGCGCGGCCTTCTCCATCGGCAGCCATTTTTCCTATCACCAGGTGGAAGGCACCACGCCGCGCGGCTTCGAATACATCGTCGGCGACGTGACCATCACGCTGGCCCGCATCATCGCCAAGGCCCTGCCCGGCCAGGTGCTGGCAGGGTCCTTCAGCCGCGAGCTGCCGGCGAATACCAAGGAACAGGCCATGGATACGCCGGCCTTCCTGGCTCGCGCCTCTGCGATGGCTGAGAAACTCAACGATGTCGAGATCGGACGGTCGCCGCTGCTGGCCATGCGCGCCACACCGACAGGGCCGGTCGGATCGCGACAGAATGGCAGCCTGCTGTACCGGATCGGTGACAAGCATGGCTATGTGCACCAGGCCTTCAACATCCGCGCCACCATCGAACGCGAAGACAGCGACAGCCTGATGCTGGGGCTGGCGGCGGATCAGCTCAGCGGCTTCGCTGCCGAGGCCGTGCCTTACGAAGCGAAAAGCGCAGCAAAAGCCAAAGCCTAGGCCGGCATCTTGTCGATGGCGGCGAGGCCATCCTTCATCAGTTTGGAAGCGGCAGCGGCGCCACTGACCAGTTCCAGCATGCGCACGGCGCCATAAACCTGCTGCTTGGCCGCATCCTTGCCCAGGCCGTTCAGCTTGCCGGCCTTGATGTCGGCAATCAGCGTATTGCCGCCCTGCTCGATCTGTGCGCCCAGCGTCTTCAGGGTATTGCCCACATCCTTGTCGGCACCGATCTCGCCGGCCACCCTGGCGACCTTCTGGATCGCATAGACCCGGTTCTCGGCCGCCACCTTGGCGTCGAAGATCGCCTGCTTGATCGCGGCTTCCTGGCCCGGCTCGATGGCGCCAGGGGCCTCCAGCGCCGAGAGGATCGCGCCATCGGCACCATCCAGCACACCCACCTTCACCATGTCGCGCAGCTTGGCGCCGGCGGCCTCCATCTCGGGCTGCGGGCCCTCGGCCATGCCGTCGGCCTTGAGGCGACCGATCATGCTGACGAAATCATCCACCATGCCGGCGATGTTGCCGGCTTCCAGCTTGCCGGCATCGGCGCGGCCGATGGCCTTGAAAAAGCGCTTGCTGTCGCCGGCGATCATGCGGCGCGCGTATTTGCCGGGCTTCAGCCCCTCGATGCCGGTGGGTGCGTCGCCCAGCCCGTCGAAGATCGGCAGGGCCTGGAACGGATTGCTCATGCGCGCCAGCACGAAGGCGATCATGTAGCCCGGCAGGCCGGCGCCGCTGGCCGCCAACGCGTTGTAATGGTCCTTGATCGCCTCGACCTGCTCGTCCAGCAGCTTGCCGACCGGCTTGGGCGAGAGTTCGGCGCGCAGTTCCTCCAGCGAGCCGGCGATCTCCAGCATGCCCATCATGTCGGCCAGGTCGAGAAACACGGTTTCGCCGCCCAGTTTCGCCACCAGCTCGGCGCGATAATCCGCCTCGCTCTCGGCGCGGCTGACCTCCTCGCGCAGACGGCGCGCGGCAATGCCCCATAAGGTGGCGCCCAGCTTGGCGATGCGCGGATCGGCCGTGGCGCCGATGGCCGGCGCCTGCGAGGCGCGCAGGCTGGCCTCAAGCTCCTTCACCGCCGCCTGGTCCAGGCATTGCAACATGAAATCCCAGCAGGGCGCGAGCGAGGTGCGCGCGATGCGACCGAACTGCTTGTCGCCATCCTCGGGCAGGATCAGCAGGTCCTCGAAGGGATGACAGAAAATGCGCTGCAATGTCAGGTGCCGCGGCGGCCGGGTCTTGGCCAGGCGCGGACGCAGGGTGCCCAGCGCCGCATCGGCCATCGCCGCCGACAGCACGATGGCGCGCGAGCGTTCGATCAGCAGGGTCAGCTGGGCGACCTTCTCGTCCGGGATCTCGAACAGCTTGCGCTCGATATCCCGCAGCTCGGAAGCAAGATCGGTCATATCCGCCTCCGTTTCGTGGTTTCGACGCGGCGTATCATTTCGATATCGAGCACTCCGGAATTCCACCCCTCGAGCGCGCGAACCTGCATGCGCGAGCTTTCCTGCATCGCTTTCATGTTGGGTCGATCCATGGCTTCCTTTTCGGGAATCATCGGCAGAACTCGATAAATTTCCGTTACCGCCGCGCGCTGACTGTCGCGGTCGCGGTCCTCAACATCCTTCCACAGCAGGATAATGAATTCCCAGCCATCGACCGTCCACCACAAACGCTCGACATCGCGCTGGAAATTCGCGATCGCCTTGTCCCAGTTGGCCAGCACGCGATCGGCATATTCCACCGGACGCACCGCCGCCGAGGCCAGGTCGCGTGCGAAGTCGTCAGTGAACTGAGCCACCCGCGCCACGCCGCGCGCCAGATAGGCGGCCTCGGACTTGTCGGTATCCGCCCACTGGGTCAGGTTGTCGGCCAGGTCGGCAATGCCGCCGATCAGGCGGCGCACCCGGCACTGCTTCTGCATGCCAGGCATGCCCAGCGGCGCCAGATAGCCGCCCCAGCGCTCCAGCCGCTCGTATAATTCGTTGGCGGTCATGCCCAGGCCCTTGGCGATCACGCCCAGGCCGCTCTTGATCCGCTCGCGACCGGCAGCCGTGGTGAAATCCGACACATTCAGGTTCATCTGACCACCGGACAACTTTTCCAGCGCCGACTTGAACAGATAGTAGCGGGTAAGCAGGACCTCGTTTTCCTCGTCGGTCATGCTTTCTTCCGCGGCGCGCTGGGCCTCGGGCCCGGCCAGGCCGGTGCGGGCGGTTTCCAGCGTGGCAGCGCGGATATCCGGCGGCAGGCAGGAATTGCGCGACAGGATGGCCTCCTGCAGCGCGCGGTCGTGCATGGTGAGCGAAAAGATTTCGGGCACGTCCTTCCAGCGGATGACGTAGTTGCCCTTCACGCCGGAGAAAGCGGAAACGGTGAGTTCGAGATTGTCGCGGCTGTCCATCCGCACGCGCGCCTGGCTGAGCGCCGGCGTGGTGAAGGCCACGGCCGTGCCGCGCTCCTCGAATTTCGTGGGCTGGAACTGCGACCCAGCGCCTTTTGGAAAATTCATCCCCCACGCCCGACGGTAGAATAGCGGAAACCCCGGAGCTACTTAACCACAAGGCGGGGAAAGCGCAAAGAACCAGACCGGTCTAGCCCAGCCAAAGGCGCGATTTTTCGATCACGCGGTGGGTTTCTTCCCAAAGATCAAGTTTATGCAGCTCGGCCGGGTCGAACCAGGCGGCGGCGGCGGCGTCATCGCCGGCCACGACCTCGCCTTCGACCCAGCGGGCGGCATAATCGATGATCGTGTAGTGATACAGGATACGGCCATCCGGTGCGGTCTGGACGGAGTCGATCACATCGACCAGCCCGAGCAGTTCGATCCGCACCCCAGTTTCCTCGGCGATTTCGCGGTGGATGCCCTGGGCCACCGTCTCGCCCAGATGCTGCGCCCCGCCGGGCAGGCTCCAGATGCCGGCGCGCGGCGGCCTGCCGCGCTGCACCATCAGAACCTTTCCATCCTTCCACACGATGGCACCCAGGCCGACCAGCGGCTGCGCGGGGTATTCACGGACCATCGTTTCCTCTCCATACTGGCAGGCATAAAAAATGCTGCGCCAGAATAGCAAAAAAGAGCAGGAGGATAACGCGGTGACGATACAGTTCGACGCCCATGATGCCGCCGTGATCGCCGATCCTTATCCGGCGCTGGCCCGCCTGCGCCGGGACGATCCGGTGCATTGGAGTAAACGGCTGGGCGGTTGGATGCTGACCCGGCATGACGACATCCGCGCCTCCCTGCGCGATCCGCGCCTGTCGTCGGATCGCATGCGCCCCTTCTTCGCCCATCTGCCAGACAATGCCCGCGCTGATCTGGCCGACCTGAACGCCCATATGGCGCTGTGGGCGGTGTTCAATGACCCGCCCGACCACACAAGGCTGCGCGGGCTGATGAATCGCGCCTTCACCTCGTCTGCCGTGGCCGCCCTGCGGCCGCGCATCGAGCAGATCGTGCATGGCCTGATCGACGACCTGCTGCAGCAAAACGAGGCGGATTTCATCCAGGCCTTTGCCTATCCCCTGCCCGCCACGGTGATCGCCGCCCTGCTGGGCGTGCCGCAGGCGGACGTGGAGCTGCTGAAACGCTGGTCGGACGATCTGGGCAGTTTCGTGCTGACCTCGCGGCTCTCGCCCGACAAATACGCCCGCGCCAATGGTGCGATAACCGAGATGAACGCGTATTTCGGCTCGCTGGTCGAAGAGTGCCGGAAAAAGCCGCGCGAGGATGTTATAACCGGTCTGGCCATGGCCGCCGAGCGCGGCGATTTCCTGAACCGCGATGAACTGGTGGCGGCCTGCGTGCTGCTGCTGTTTGCCGGGCATGAAACAACCACACATCTGCTGGGCAACGGCCTGCTGGCCCTGCTGCGGCATCCCGACCAGTTGGGCAAGTTACGCGAAAGTCGAGGCGACCCGGCAGTAGCGGCTAGTGCGGTGGAAGAGATGCTGCGCTGGGATGGCCCGTCGCTGGCGCAGGTGCGCGTGGTGGCAGACGATTACGACCTGCGCGGCAAGGTGATGCGCAAGGGCGACCGGGTGTTCCAGATGCTGGCGGCGGCCAACCGCGATCCGGAGATATTCGACGACCCCGACCGTTTCGACATCGCGCGCGCCGACAGCAACCGCCACGTCACCTTCGGCTTCGGCATCCACTTCTGTCTCGGCGCGCCACTGGCCCGGCTGGAAGGCCAGATTGCCTTCCCGATCCTGCTGGAGCGGCTGGGCGACATCGCCCTGGCCGCCCCGCCGGACTGGAGCGATTCAATCGTGGTGCGCGGCCTGAACCGCCTGCAGATCGCCTATTCGGCGGCCTGAGCCAGGTCGCCGCCGAGGATACGCCACAGCTTCTGCGGCGTCGCCGGCATGTCGACATGCTTGACGCCGAGATCGGCCAGCGCATCGACCACGGCGTTGATCGTGGCCGGCGCCGAGCCGACAGCGCCCGCCTCGCCGGCGCCCTTGACGCCCAGCGGGTTGGTCTTGCACGGCACCTCGCAGAGGATCACCTCGATCTCCGGGAAGTTGTCGGCGCGCGGCAGGCAGTAATCCGTGAAGCTGCCGGTCAGAAGCTGGCCGTCGGCATCGTAGACGACGTTTTCATACAGCGCCTGGCCCACGCCCTGCACCACGCCGCCATGAATCTGGCCCTTGACGATGGTGGGATTGATCACCTTGCCCATGTCGTCGGCCACCACGTAACGCACCACCTCGGCCACGCCGGTGGCCTCGTCGATCTCGACCTCGCAGGCATGGCAGCCATTAGGGAAGGTGATCGCCTGCACCTGCCAGTCGGCGGCAGTGTCGAGGCCGGCCGCCTCGCCGGCCTTGGCATTGCTGCGCTTGCGGGCTTCCTGCGCCACCTCGACGATACCGACATCGCGGTCGGTGCCGGCGACACGGAAGCGGCCGGCGGCAAATTCGATGTCGCTGGCTGCCGTTTCCAGCATATCGGCGGCGACCACTTTGCCCTTTTCGACCACGCCATCCTTGGCTTTCAGGATCGCGCCGCCTTCGGAATAGAGCGAGCGGGCACCGCCGGTGCCGCCGCCCGTGGGGATGGCATCGGAATCGCCCTGCAGGATGCGGACCTTGTCGAAATCGACGCCGAGCTGTTCGGCCACGATCTGGGTATAGGCAGTCTCATGGCCCTGGCCGGTCGACTGGGTGCCGACATAGACCTCGACGAAACCATCCTCGGCAAAGCGGATTTCGGCGCGTTCGGTCGGCGCGCCGCCGGTGGCCTCAAGGTAATAGGCCATGCCGATGCCGCGACGCTTGCCGCGCTTTTTCGCTTCCGCGCGGCGAGCCTCGAAACCGGCCCAGTCGATGGCTTTCAGCGCGGTGTTCGAGGTGTTTTCGAATTCGCCCGAGTCGTAGGTGAGGCCCATGGCGCTGGTCCACGGGAAGGCAGCGGGCGGAATGTAGTTCTTGCGGCGCAGTTCGGCGCGGTCGATGCCCAGTTCGCGGGCGGCCACGTCGATCAGGCGCTCCATGATGTAGTTCGATTCCGGGCGGCCGGCGCCGCGATAGGCATCCACCGGCACGGTGTTGGTGAACACACCCTCGACGCGCGCATACACGCCCTGGAAACGATAGACCGAGGACAGCACCTTGGTGCCGGCCATGGTGGGGATCATCGGCGCATAGGTGGACAGATACGCGCCCATATCGGCGATGTTGTGGATGCGCAGGGCCAGGAAATTGTGGTCCTTGTCCAGCGCCATCTCGGCATGGGTCAGGTTGGCGCGGCCATGGGTGTCGGTCAGGAAGGCCTCGCCGCGATCCGAGGTCCATTTCACCGGCCGGCCCAGCGCGCGAGATGCGAACAGCGTCATCACCTGTTCGGGATAGATGAAGATCTTCATGCCGAAGCCGCCGCCGACATCGCCGGTGACGACATGGAATTTCTCTTCCGGCAGGCCGAGGATCTTGGCCAGCAGCTTCTTCTGCACCCATACGCCCTGGGTGGGCGTGTAGAGCGTGAAACGGCCGCTGTCCTTGTCGAAGGCGCCCAAGGCCACGCGGGCTTCCATCGAGGCGACCACGATGCGGTTGTTTTCCAGCGTCAGCTTCACCGTCTTGGCAGCGGAAGCAAACAGCGCGTCGATCTTGGCCTTGTCGCCGATCTCCCAGTCGAAGGCGCGGTTATTCGGCGCCTGCGGCCAGATCTGCGGCTGGCCCGGTTCCATCGCGGTCGCCATGTCGGCAGCAGCCGGCAGGGCATCGTAATCCACCTCGATCATCTCGGCCGCGTCGCGGGCCTGGGCAGCAGTTTCCGCCACCACGAAGGCGACCGGATCGCCGACATGGCGCACCATGCCGTCGGCGAGTGCCGGGCGCGGCGGATCGGCGCGCATGGAACCGTCGCGATTCTTCAGCGGAATGGTGCAGGGCAGGTCGCCGACATTGGCCGCCTTCAGGTCGGCATGGGTATAGACGGCCAGCACGCCCGGCGCCGCCTGGGCGGCGGCGGTATCGATCTTGAGGATTTTCGCGTGGGCGTGCGGCGAGCGCAGCATCACGCCATAAACTTGGCCGGGCAGGCTGATGTCGTCGGTATAGCGCCCCTTGCCGGTGATGAAACGCTGGTCTTCGACGCGGCGAACCGGCTGGCTCTGGCCGAACTTGCTCATCGGGACGTCCTTTCGGGGCGGAAACTAGGGGGTAAGGCCGGAAAACTTTCGGCGAAATGATAGGGATTCCCGACCGCCTTTCAACCCATCCGGTTACGTATCATTGCCGGGGTGCAATACCCGCGCCGGCCATTTCGGGGCCATCCCGTCAGGGGCCATGGCGGCGCAGCGAGCGGTAGGTCCAGAAAGGCAGGGCGCCGTTGATGACGCAGAAGGCGGCGAACAGGAACACCGCCGTGTAGCCGCCGGTCAGGTCGTGCAGCTTGGCCCCGATCAGGGTCCCCGACGACACGCCCAGGCCGGAGCCCACCATGATGGTGCCGAAAATCATGCCGAAGCGCCGGCCCTGGAAAATGCGGGCCGCCGTTGCCCCCACCATCGGGCCGCGGGCGCCAAACGACAGCCCGACCAGCAGGATGAAGGCCCAGAGCAGCGCCGGCGAACGCCAGCCCTCCAGCGCCCAGAGCGCGGCCAGGCCGGCCAGGCTGAAGGCATAAGACAGCGCCGCCGAGGCATGACGGCCGATGCGGCCATCGAGCCAGGCGAAGCCAACGATGCCGACAGGCGTGAGCACACCGACCAGGCCGTAGATCGAGGCGGCCTGCAGCGGCGCGTAGCCCAGTTCGACCAGATAGGCCACGGCCTGCACCATCACCGAGAACATGCCGGCGGAGGTGAAGAAGAACACCGATGCCAGGCCCCAGAAGGCGGTCGTGCGCAGCGCCTTGCCCAGGGTCCAGTCATCGCCGGCCACGGCGCCGGGCAGCGCATCGGCGCCGGCCTGCGGCAGCCGGACACGGCCGGCCTGTACCGTGGGCCAGTGCTGCAGCAGCAGGACCGGCAGGGCCAGCAGGGCGATGCCGGCCAGGGTGAGATAGGCGATGCGCCAGCCCCAGGTCTCGATCACGAACTGCGCCAGCGGCACCAGCATCAGCGAGCCTATGCCAAGGGCGGCATAGACCACGCTCATGGCGCGCGAGAGCTGCGCGCCCTCGAACCAGCGCGCCAGCAGGGCCGAATGCGGCGCGTTGCCCAGCGAAGCGGCGGAGGCGCCGACCCCGATCCCGATGAAGAGATAAAGCTGCCAAAGCTGGCCGGCGAAGGAGGCCAGCACCAGGCCGAGCACCAGCATGGCCAGCCCGGCGATATAAAGCCGCAGCGGGCCGAAGCGGTCGAAGCAATAGCCGGCCAGCGGCGCGGTACAGCCGGCCAGCAGCATCTGCAGCGAATAGATTGCCGCCACATCGGCGCGGTTGGCCTGGAATTCCTCGGTCAGCGCCAGCAGGAAGGTGGTGAAGGTCTCGCCCGCGCCGCGCGACAGCGCGTTCAGGAAAAAGCAGGTGCCGACGAGTATGATCGCAGTCTTGGCGGCGCTGCGACTGGGTCCGTCCTCCGGCACGGCTCAGCCCTCGGCGCCGGATTCGGCCTGGCGCAGCATCTGCCGGGCGATCACGATCTGCTGGATCTGGCTGGTACCCTCGTAGAGGCGGAACAGCCGCACATCGCGATAAAAGCGCTCGACGGCGTATTCCTGCATATAGCCGGCACCGCCATGAATCTGTACCGCACGGTCGGCGACGCGGCCGACCATCTCGGAGGCGTAGTATTTGCAGCAGGAGGCCTCCATCGAGACATTCTCGCCGGCGGCATACCGCGCGGCAGCCTCGCGGATCATGCAGCGCGCGGCATAGGCCTCGGTGCGGCTGTCGGCCAGCATGGCCTGCACCAGCTGGAATTCGGCGATCGGCTGACCGAACTGCTTGCGCTCGCGCGCGTAGGAAACCGATTCATGGATCAGGCGCTCGGCCGCGCCGACGCACAGCGCTGCGATATGCAGGCGACCGCGGTCCAGCACCTTCATCGCGGTCTTGAAGCCCTGGCCCTCCTTGCCCCCGATCACGTTTTCAGCCGGAACCTTCACATTGTCGAAGATCACGTCGGCGGTATGGGCGCCGCGCTGACCCATTTTTTTATCCGGCTTGCCGATGCTCAGGCCCGGCGAATTGGCCTCGACGATGAAGGCGGTAATGCCGCCGGCACCCTTGTTGTTCTGATCGGTGCGCGCCATCAGGGTGAAGATGCCGGCATGGGGCGCGTTCGTGATGTAGCGCTTGGCGCCGTTGATCACGTAATGATCGCCCTGGCGTTCGGCGCGGGTACGCAGGCTAGCGGCATCGGAACCGGCATCGGGCTCGGTCAGCGCGAAGGATGCGATCACCTCGCCGCTGGCCAGCTTGGGCAGCCATTTCTCCTTCTGCTCGGGCGTGCCGTCGATCAGGATGCCCTGGCTGCCGATGCCAACATTGCTGCCGAACATGCTGCGGAAGGCCGGCGAGGTCCAGCCCATCTCGAAGATGAGTTCAACCTCTTCGGCTAGGTCGAGGCCAAGGCCGCCGTATTCCTCAGGAATGGAAATGCCGAACAGGCCCATTTCGGCAAAGGCGCGACGGATGTCGTCGGGCACCCTGTCGTCGTCGGCGACCTGTTTTTCCAGGGGAACCAGCCGCTCGCGAACGAAGCGGCGCAGCGTGAGCCGGGTCTGCTCAAGCGTTTCCTTGTCCATCACGCGTCACTCTTCCAGAATGGTCTGCCTACAGACTGACACAAGTCGCGGCAGTCCGGAAGCGGCTTAACCGCGGCGGAAGGCGACGGCGGCGAGCCAGCCGGCGAACACCGCCAGCAGCACCGCGACCAGACCATAGACGGCCGGTTCCTGGCGCGAGAAATCGTAGACTTCCTGCTCGATGCCCTGTTTGTCGATGAATAGCGGGGTGGATTGCGCCGCGACGATGCGGTCGTCGCGCACCAGATAGATTTCGGTCTGGTATGTGCCGACCGGCACGGTGGCGGGGAAACTGATCGCGGTGCGGAACAGCTTGGGACCGAGAAAATCCACGGCGCCGGTATTGTCCTGATACAGGCCCTCGCGCGTCTTCTGCCGCACGATGGCGGCGCGGAATTCGTTCACGTCGTCGGGATTGCGCTTGCCGACATAACGGAACCGCAGGGCATTGGCACCGATCTGCAGGCGCTGTAACAGGCTGGGTGGCGCGATCTCGGCCAGCGGCCGCGTGCTGGCCACGGCATAATAGGCCGGCACCCCATCGAAGCTTTCCGAACGGCGCGTCAGCCACATACCCAGAGTCTGGCGCTTGCGCCGCACCACCGATGTGGAAGTCGGGCCACGCACCACCACGATCACCTCGCCCGGTTCGTCGATGGCGCCGAACAGCAGCAGCTCGGTGCCGGTGAAGCTGGATGTGATGGCGATCAGATGCGAGGACAGATCGGTGATCAGCGGCGCATCGGCCGGCACCGGACCACGCGGCGCGTTGCGGGCAGCCTGGGCATGACCATCGCCAGAAAACCCGAGCAGCAGCACAGCTATGACGGCCAGGCGGATCATCGCGGGCCGCTTTCCAGAAAATAGAGATCGTCGGGCGTCAGCACCAATTCGAAGGCCAGCGCAATCGCCACAATCAATACCAGTGCCGCGAGAAGGCCGCGCACCTGCTCGCCGCGCAGATGCGCGCCGTGGCGCACGCCATATTGCGCGCCGATCACCGAGCCGACCAGCAGTAGCAGCGCCAGCGTCACATCCACCGTCTGCGTCGTGATCGCATGCAGCATGGTGACATTGGCGGTGACGAAGATGATCTGGAACAGCGACGTGCCGACCACTACCGCGGTGGGCATGCCCAGCAGATAGATCATCGCCGGCACCAGCAGGAAGCCGGCGCCCACGCCCATGATCGCCGCCAAAATGCCGACCAGCACACCGAGGCTGAGCGGCATCAGCGCGCTGATATAAAGCTGCGACTTGCGGAACCGCATCTTGAAGGGCAGCGCGCGGATCATGGGATGGTCGTGCAGCCGCTTGCGCCGGCGCAGCGGCATGCCTTCACCGGATTTGCGGCGCAGGGCACGGATGCTCTCGGTCAGCATCAGACTGCCGATCAGGCCAAGGATCAGCACATAGGACAGGGCGATCACCGCATCGAGCTGGCCGATGCGCTTGAGCAGGCTGAACAGATAGGCGCCGAAACTGGAGCCGATCAGGCCGCCGACCAGCAACACGCCGCCCATCTTGAAATCGACGTTGCTCTTGCGCCAATGCGCGTAGACGGCCGAGACGCTGGCCGCCACCACCTGGTTGGCCGAGGTGGCCACCGCCACCGGCGGCGGCACGCCGATGAAAATCAGCAGCGGGGTGAGCAGAAAACCGCCGCCGACGCCGAACAGGCCAGAGAGATACCCCACCGCCCCACCCAGCCCGAGCAGCAGCCATACACTGACGGACAGCTCGGCGATGGGGAGGTAGATTTGCATAATTGCTGGCGAATCCCGAAACGCGACTGTGCTGCCGCGGTAACCCCACCGCTGCAGGCCGGCCCTGCGGCCATCATCGATTGTTAAACTGGCACGTCAACCGTTGCGATTTCGTGACCAGCCGCTCCTGCCGCGACAGGCTATTGCCGCGCCGCCGCAGCATCCGTCGTCGGGGCGGCAACCCCCGCTTTCGCCAGCTCGCGGCCCAGCGAACCGCCCAGGAAGGCGAAATACATGCGGAAATCGGAGATGAAGGACCAGAGCGGGTAGCGGAAACTGGCCGGCTTGTTCTTCTCGAAGAAGAAATGGCCGATCCAGGCTGGCCCGTAGCCCGAAACCAGACCACCCAGCAGCCAGTACAGGTTGCCGGTGACAATCGCCGTGACCAAGCAGGCCAGGCCGATGGTGGTGCCCAGGTAATGCCAGGCCCGGGTGACCGGCCGGGCATGTTCGCGCAGGTAAAAGGGCCAGAATTCCGCGTAGGTCTGAATCCGGGCCCCGGACTCAATCCGATTGTCGGACATTGTTGTTCCCTCCCAATTGGGTTGCAGCTAGAATATACTGAAAATGCCGGTTTACCAGTAAAATTTTACCAACTCGGCTGGGAATCATGATTCTGTTTGACGTTTACGTAAACGTAAACTAAGACTCCCTGCCGACTCACAAAACAAGCCCAATGGGAGGCATGCCGTGTCGGAGAAGACCTACACCATCACCGATCTGGCCCACGAATTCAAAGTGACGGCCCGCGCGATTCGGTTTTACGAGGACAAGGGCCTGCTGCATCCGTCCCGTCAGGGCATGATGCGGGTCTATACCAAGCGCGACCGCGCCCGCCTGCAGCTGATCCTGCGCGGCAAGCGGCTGGGCTTCAGCCTGGCCGAGATCCGCGAAATGATCGACCTCTACGACCTGGGCGACGGTCAACTGGAGCAGCTCCGCCTGACCCTGAAGCGCTCGCGCGACCGCCTCGGCGCCCTGGAGCAGCAGCGCCGCGACATCGAGGCCGCCGTACTGGAACTCAAGCACGACATCCGCACGATGGAAGAATTCCTCAAGGCCCGCGAACGCGACCGCCAGCCGGTGACGCTGAAGGAATTCGTGCAGACCCACGGCGAACTCGCCAGCGTCGCGGAATAACCACCGTAATACCTGTTCCCCGGAGATCGTCCGAGAAGACTTCTCCGGGGCCTTTCGACAACCAGATAAAGTCCGTCCGCACTCCAAGGAGATATCGTCATGCGCAACGTGGTGATTGCCGGCTACGCCCGCTCGCCCTTCACGCTGGCCCGCAAGGGCGCCCTCACCAAGGTCCGTCCTGACGATCTGACCGCCCAGGTGATCAAGGCCCTGGTCGAGCGCACCGGCGTTGATCCGAAGGCCATCGAAGACGTGATCGTGGGCTGCGCCTTCCCCGAGGGCGAGCAGGGCCTGAACGTCGCCCGCCTGATCAGCTTCCTGGCCGGCCTGCCGCAGGACGCCGCCGCCACCACGGTGAACCGTTTCTGCGGCTCGTCGATGCAGAGCATCCACCAGGCCGCCGGCGCCATCCAGATGAATGCCGGCGAGGCCTTCATCTGCGCCGGCGTGGAAAGCATGACCCGCGTACCGATGGGCGGCTTCAACACCCTGCCGAACCCCAAGCTGCTGCAGGATTATCCGCAGGCCTATGTCTCGATGGGCATCACCGCCGAGAACCTGGCCAAGAAATACGGCATCGACCGCAAGGCGCAGGAGCAGATGGCCGTCGAGAGCCACGCCAAGGCCGCCGCGGCGCAGAAGGCCGGCAAGCTGAAGGACGAGATCGTCGCCATCGTCGACGGCAACAACCGCGTCGAGCTGGATGGCTGCATCCGCCCGGATACCTCGGCCGAGGGCCTGGCCGGCCTGAACCCGGCTTTCGACGCCGCCGGCACCGTCACCGCAGGTACCTCCTCGCCGCTGACCGACGGCGCCTCGGCCACGCTGGTCTGCTCGGAAGACTTCGCCAAGGCCCATGGCCTGAAGCCGCTGGCCCGCATCAAGTCGATCGCCGTGGCCGGCTGCGCGCCGGAACTGATGGGCATCG
>JBKBJT010000003.1:0-138866 GCA_046294345.1 Ferrovibrio sp. | reverse complement strand
GATGGACGAGATGACCCAGCGTAACGGCGCGCTGGTGGAGCAAACCTCCGCCTCGGCCCAGGCGCTCGCCGAACAGGGCCGGCAACTGGCCACCCTGGTCGGCTTCTTCAAGCTCTGAATCAGAACTGCCGTTGCGTCAGCACCTTCACAATCGGTCTTAACCATAAGTTGTGAAAAGCGTTTAAGGGTTGCACCGCGTGCCGCCGGGGCGCAAATTCCATCCACAGAGTCATTGTGTGGGGGAGCGCAAGAATGCGTCTCGGCATCCGTCAGAAACTTTTCCTTGCCGTCGGCGTCATCGCCGCAATGGCAGTGGTCTCCAGCCTGATCTCGTTCGCCTTCTTCGGACAGGTGCGCGGCGCGCTCAGCGGCGTGACCGAGCGCAGCATCCCGGCGGTGAGCAGCGCGCTCACGCTGGCGGCGCAGAGCGCCGACCTGGCCGCCGCAGCGCCGACGCTGGCCTATGCCGCCGGTGAAGGCGAGCGCAAGGCAGCGCTGGGCGAGCTGCAGGCCAAGCTGGTGCAGATCGACCGCACCGTGGCGCAGGTGAAAGGCAGCGACGCCCCCGCCGAAATCCGCGAAGAGGTGGAAAACACCGTGGTGCGCCTGGCCGATGCCATGCAGCGCATCGACGACGCGGTGAAGGACCGCCTGGCGCTCGCCGCCAAGCGTCAGGCGCTGACCAAGTCGCTGACCGACAACCATGCCAACTTCCTGTTCCTCGCCCAGCCGGCGGTGGACCAGGCGGTGATGGACATGACGATGGAATTCGAGTTGGTCTCGCGCGCCACCGGTCAGGGTGCGTCGGAGATGATCCAGAGTATCCTCGACAAGCAAGTGGCTGGCGCGCGCGCCATCCAGGACCTGGTGGCCAAGGTGAACCTCACCGTCGGCATGCTGGCGGTGGCTGCCCAGGCCGACTCGCCCGAGCAGGTCGAGTTGATCCAGGTAGACAACATCAACACCAAGGCCGAGATGCTGCGCGCGCTGGATACCGTGCAGGAGGTCTTCCCGAACAAGGAAATCGCCGAGACCGTGGAGGCCATGGCCAAGGTGAGCGAGGGCGAGGAAGGCCTGTTCCAGGTCCGCATGCTGGAACTGGCGGCCGCGCGCCAGGCCGTGTCGTCCCTGAGCGAGGCTCGCTCCGCTGCCAGCGCACTCGCCGACGCCGTCGACCAGCTGGTGACATCCGCGCGCAGCGAGACCGACAGCTCGACCGCGGCCTCGATGACCGCCATCAACATTGCGCAGACCAGCATGGCCATCATCGCGGCAATCTGCTTGATCTCGGCGGTGGTGATCGGCTGGCTCTATATCGGCCGCCGCGTGATCGATCCAATCGTCGCCACCACCGGCACCATGGACCGCCTCGCCAAGCGCGACTGGCAGGCCGAGGTGACCGGCGTCGACCGCACCGACGAGATCGGCGACATGGCGCGCGCCGTGCAGGTGTTCAAGGACCAGGGCCAGGAAGCCGACAAGCTGCAGAGCCAGATCGAAGCCGACCGCGAGCGGTTCGAGAGCGAACGCAAGGCGCAGGAGGCCCTGCTGAAGAGCGCTGTGGGCGAGATCGTCGGCGCCGCCAATGCCGGCGACCTGAGCCAGCGTATCGATACGGCGAAGATCGACGGCGTGATGCGCGAACTGGGCCAAGACGTCAACCGCCTGCTCGGCACGGTCGACCGCGCGCTGGGCGATCTGGGTACCATGCTGCACAAGCTGGCCGATGGCGACCTGACTCATCGCATCGGCGGCGATTATCAGGGCATCTTCTCGCGGCTGGCCGGCGACGCCAACCAGGTGAGCGACCGCCTGGCCGGCACGATGAAGCAGCTGGCCTCGGCCGCGGCCCTGGTGCGCGATGCGTCGGCGGAGATATCGACCGGCAGCCAGGACCTGGCGCAGCGCACGGAAAGCCAAGCGGCGGCGCTGGAGCAGACGGCGGCGTCGATGCACGAGGTGACGGCGACGGTGAAGCAAAATGCGGACAACGCCCAGGCCGCCAACCAGCTGGCCACGGCGGCCCGCGACACGGCGGAGAAAGGCGGCGGCGTGGTCGGTCGCGCGGTAGCTGCCGTGACGCAGATCGAAACCAGCGCGCAGAAGATTTCCGACATCGTGTCGCTGATCGACGAAATCGCCTTCCAGACCAACCTGCTGGCGCTCAACGCGTCCGTCGAGGCGGCGCGGGCCGGCGAGGCCGGAAAAGGCTTTGCGGTCGTGGCGCAGGAAGTGCGCGCATTGGCACAGCGCAGCGCCAATGCGTCGAAGGATATCAAGGCGCTGATCCAGGAATCGAACGCGCAGGTGAAGACCGGTGCCACCCTGGTGAACCAGGCCGGCACGTCGCTGACCGAGATCGTGACGGCAATCAAGAAGGTGAGCGACATCGTGGCCGAGATCGCAGCGGCGTCCGCCGAACAGGCGCGCGGCCTGGAAGAGGTGAACGGCGCCGTGGTCAACATGGACGAGATGACCCAGCGCAACGGCGCCCTGGTCGAGCAGACCAATGCCTCGGCGCAGGCCATGGCCGATCAGGCGCGGCAACTGGCCGAACTGGTTGGACATTTCCGCTTCGAGGGCACGTCGGCGGCAAATGACCGGCTGGCGCAGGCCGAGGTCGATGCCCTGGAAGCCGGCGAACCCGAGACGGACAATGGCGACGATGCCGCCAAGGATGCGGCCGACTGAAATCGCCTGACTGAAATCGCCGGCCTGAAAACGGCCGATCGGGAGAGCGGTCGTTCCCTGACTAGCCTTGCGGCCGGCGGGCGGCGGCTTCATCCGCCGCCTGCTGCATCGCCTCGGCCAATGCGACATTCGCATCGCCGCCCAGCCGACGCAGATTGGTGATCACGCCGGCGACATCGGCGGCCGGGCGGTTCTGGCTCAGCTTGAACTTGCCTTCCAGCCGCTCGACCGGAATCTCGATTCCGACGATGCCGCGCAGCAGCGCTTCGGCGAAGCTGTCGGGCTCATCGCTCAGCTTCCAGCCGTCCGGACCCTCGTAAACCGCCGTCAGGCGTTCGACGATATCGCGTAGGCGCGCGGGATCGCGGGTCACGCTGGCGCGGCCATAGGCATGCACGGCGGCGTAGTTCCAGGTCGGCACCGCCGGCTTCTTCGCATACCAGTTCGGCGACACATACCCATGCACGCCCTGAAAAATGCAGAGCACTGCCTGCCCGTCCAGCGCCGCCGCCTGCCCGTTGGCCGCCGCCAGATGGCAGACCAGGCGGCCATGGGGGCCGTGGCCCGGCTCGTAGAGGAACGGCACATGACTGGCCACCATGTCTGCCGCCCCGCCGGAAATCAGCAGGCCGAAAGCATGCCCGGCAATCAAGGCCTGAAGGGGGGCGGCGTCGCGGGCGGCGAAATGGGCAGGGATATACATCGGTAAGGTCCGGGGCTGATCTGCGGGTGGTGGGCGATCAGATATCCAGCCGGCCCGGCGGGCAAGCGGGAAATTGCACCCCGATTGTCTCCGTCCCGGCGCGCAAAAAAACCGAATTTCAGAAGTATTATCAAATCTATACCTTATTTTTCCGGCTTCCGTGCGGTAGCCCATGCGCCATGGTGCGACCAGATCCCTCCGGACAGCCGGCGCGACCGCTGAGGCATTATGTCCAGATCCTGCTTGCCAGCGTGGCGCTCTGCCTGCTGGCGGCGCTGGCCCTGCATATCGCCGGGGATTACCGCACCCGTATCGCCGCGGCCCGCGCCACCGCCGACATGACGGCAGCAGCCGCCGCAGCCCAGGCCGGGACCACCCTCGACAATGCCGAGCGGATCCTGCGCAATCTTGTGAGGCACCCCGGTATCGCGGCGCTGGACCCGCGGCGCTGCCACGAGGTATTCCGAGATTCCGAGCTGCTGCTGCCGCGCTACACCACGCTGGTGACGGTGAAAGCCAATGGCGTGCCGATCTGTTCAGCCTCGCCGCTTTCGCGGCAGCAGCCGCAGACGCGATCCTGGCCATCGCTGGTGGAACGGTTCGGCCAGAGCAACAATCCGCAGAGTTTCGCCGTCAGCGAACCTGTGCGCGGCACCATCACCGACCGCATGCTCGTCTCTTTCGCCATGCCGCTGCGCGATGCCGCCGGCCAGCTGACCGGTGCCGTATTGCTGCCGCTGGATCTGGAAACATTCCCGACCGTGTTTGAAGGTCGCGCCGCCGACAGCGATTTCTACATCGTCAGCCCACGCGGCAACGTGATCCTGAGCAGCAATCCCGTGGTGCGGCCGGGCCGACCGGCACCCGACTGGCTGCTGTTTCGCCAGGGCAGCGAAGAGTTGAATGCCAACCCCCTGATCCGCGACGACCGGATGCCGCAAACGGTGATCGCGGCCGCGCGCGATATTCCCCAGGTCGGCTGGCATGTGGTGGCCAGTTTGCCGGCCGAGCCTCTGCTGGCCCAGGTCTGGCGCGCCGCAGGCCTGCAGGCGGCCCTTGGCTTGGCCGCCATCGCCGCCATGCTGGCGCTGATGCGCCTGATCAGCCGTCGCGTCGCCGACCCCGTCTATGGATTGGCCGCATTGCTGCACCGTGCCGCCCAGGGCGAGCGGGTCGAGTCCCTGCATCCGACCGGCGCGCTGGAGATCCAGACGATCACCCGCGGGGTCAATCGGCTGATCGAGGCCGTGAACACCCGCGAGCAGGCGCTGCGCCAGAGCGAGGAACGCCTGAAGCACGCGCTGGATGGCGCCGAAGAAGGCGTCTGGGAATACGACATCGCCCACGATCACATGGAATTCAGCCCGTTGTTCCTGTCGCGCATGGGCTATCGCAGCAGCGAATTGCCGCCGATGCTGCAGACGGTGTTCAATCTGCTGCATCCGCTGGATTCGAAACAGGCGATCCAGCGCGTCAATGCTTTCCGCAACGGAGAGGTCGAACGGCTGAATATCGAGATGCGGCTGCGCACCAAGGCCGGCACCTACATGTGGGCGCTGGTGCGCGGCAAGGTGGTCGAGCATGACGAGCAGGGCCGCCCAACCCGGGCGATCGGCACGCATTCCGATATCACGCCGCGCAAGGCCATGGAACTGCAGCTGCGCCAGGCCGCTGCCGTATTCGACAATTCGCCGCAGGCCATCATCGTCTGCGATCGCGACAACCGGATCATAGCCATCAATCCGGCCTTCACCGCCATCACGGGTTACGATGCCATCGACGTGATGGGCAAGAATCCGTCGCTGCTCTCGTCAGGCAAGCAGGATCGCGATTTTTATGCCGCCATGTGGCACACCCTGCGCACAACCGGCATATGGCAGGGCGAGGTGTGGAACCGCCGCAAGGACGGCAATGTGTATTGCGAGTGGCTGTCGGTGACGCGGATCAACGATGCTGCCGGCAACCCGACCAGCTATATCGGCATGTTCATCGACATCACCAGCCGCAAGGAGGCCGAGGCCCGAGTCACTTGGCAGGCGCATTACGACATGCTGACCGAACTGCCCAACCGGCGGCTGCTGAACGACCGCCTGCAGCAGGCCATCATGCGGTCCATGCGCCATGGCCGCCCGGGTGCGGTGCTGATGATCGACCTGGATTATTTCAAAGAGATCAATGATTCGCTTGGCCATACCGCCGGCGATGCCCTGCTGATGGAAACCGCACGGCGCCTGCAGGCCACGGTGCGGGAAAGCGACACGGTGGCCCGCCTCGGTGGCGACGAATTCGTGGTTCTGCTGGATGAGATCAGCACGGTGGAAGATGCCAGGCTGGTGGCGGAGAAGATCAATGCGGTGCTGGCGCGTGCCTACCGCATCGAAGAGCACGATTATTTCATCTCCGGCAGCATCGGCATCAGTGTATTCCCCAATGACGGCCGCGCTGGCGACGACCTGATCAAGCATGCCGACTCGGCCATGTATGCCGCCAAGGCGGCCGGCCGCAACACCTGCCGCTTTTTCACGGCCGACATGCAGGAAACCGTCGACGAGCGGCTGACCACCGTGGCCGAACTGCGCGCCGCCCTGCAGGGCGAGGACATCGTGCTGCATTACCAGCCGATCATCGATCTGGGCAGCGGCCGGATCGTGAAGGCGGAAGGCCTGGCACGCTGGCGGCACCCGCAACGCGGGCTGCTGAGCCCTGTCCAGTTCGTTCCCTTCGCGGAATCCTATGGCCTGATCGGCCTGCTGGGCGACCGCGTGCTGGCCGAGGCCAGCCGGCAGCGTCGCGACTGGCATGAGGCGGGACTGGATATCGGGATCGCCATCAATGTCTCGCCCGAGCAGGTCAAGGCCGGCGACTTCCATACCCGTGTTTCCGCCGCCCTGGAAGGCGAGGCCGACATTCCGCAACCGCTGACCATCGAGATCACCGAGACACTGATGATGGCTGGCGACCGCGCCCATCTGGAAACACTCGACCGGTTGGCGGAATCCGGTGTGAGGATCGCGCTGGACGATTTCGGCACCGGCTATTCATCGCTGAGCTATCTGGCCCGCCTGCCGGCGCATCTGGTCAAGATCGACCATGCCTTCGTTGCCGACATCGGCACTAACCGCGGCGAGCGACTGGTGCACGCCATCATCGACATCGCCCACGATCTCGGGCTGGAGGTGGTGGCGGAAGGGATCGAGACGGCGGCACAGCTTGCTTTCCTGCGCCGTGCCGGCTGCGATTACGGCCAGGGCTTCCTGATCGCCCGCCCGATGCCTGCCGACGAGATTCCGGCCTTCGCCCGCGACTACCGCCTGGAGATGCCGGCCACGTCATGACCGGCTGGCAGATGATGGCCGGTCGCGCGTTCAGAGCGAGCGGATGTAGCCCAGGAAATTGCGCACCTGCGTGCCGAGCTGGCTGGCCTGGCCGTTCAGGCTGCTCACCGCGCTGCTGACCTGATCGGCGGCCTCGCCGGCCGTGCCGGCAGCCGCACTGATCTCGTGCACGTTCGACGACACGCTTTCGATGCCGGCGGCGGCATCCTGGATGTTGTTGCTGATATTCGCGGTGGCGCTGGCCTGCTCCTGCACCGAATCCGACATCAGGCCGACGCGTTCGTTCAGCGTCTCGGACTGGCTCTTGATGATCTCGATGGCGGCGACCGTCTTGTCGGAGGCATGCTGGATCGCGGCGATCTGGTCGGCGATGCTTTTGGCCGCCTCGGCGGTCTTCTGCGCCAGGTTACGCACTTCCTGCGCCACGACAGCAAAGCCTTTTCCGGCCTCGCCGGCGCGGGCGGCCTCGACGGAAGCATTCAGCGCCAGCAGATTGGTCTGGAAGGCAACCGATTTGATGAACTCGACCACCTCGTCGATCTTGCGGTTGGCGGTGGCCAGCTCCTGCACGGCCAGGCTGGCGCGCGAGACCTCTTCCTTCACCGCCTCGCTGGCGACGCGTGAATCACGCACCTGGCGGTCGATCTCGGACACCGAGGCGCTGAGCTGTTCGGCCGCCGCCGCCACGGCCTGCGCGTTATGGGTGGCATTGCCGGCCGATTGCGACACGGAATCCGCCTTGGCATGCACGTCCTGGATTTCGCCGGCCATGGTGGCCGCGTTGGCGTGCAGGGTGCCCGCCGAACCCTGAACGGCGCCGACGATCGACATCACGTCGCGCTCGAACTGGTCGGCCAGCTGCTGGCGTTCGCTGCGGGCCTGCGCCTCCATGGCGGCGCGCTGCTCGGTCACCTGCTTTTCCAAGGCAGCGGCGGCCAGTGCCTTCTGGTGCATGGCCTCGCGCGCATTGTTGATCACCTGCGCGCCGCGGCGGAAATCGCCGGGCATGCCGCGCAGCAGGAAGGGCCGGAAGAACTTGCCTTCGGCGGCATAGGTGAGCGAGGCACCGGATTCGCGGATGAAGGCATCGGTACGGTCGAGCAGGCGGTTCAGGCTCTGCAGCACCGGCGCCAGATCGCCATGCGACTGGGTATCGACGACGCGCACCGAAAGATCGCCGGCCGCCGCCTTGTCGCAGACGGTCGACAGCTCATCGAGCACCTTCTGTCGTCGATCCTTGCCGAACAAAGCCATCATTACCCTCCGGTTGTCATTATAATACGCGCGTTCCGGCTTCCCGGCGGTTCAGGCCGCCTGTTTCCCGGCACGGGCGTTCCGCTCGGCTTCGTCGAGCGAAAACACGAATTCTTCGTAGCTCTGGCCGCGTTCGGCCAGGATGCTTTCCAGCAGCTTCACGCTGGCCGTCAGGCCCTGTTTGCGGTCGGCATGCCGGTTTTCCTCTTCCAGCAGCCTAGCATACAGCTTTTCGATCTGCTGGATCGCCGTGGACCGCGGCTTGCGGCGGTTGGAGTGATAGCCATCGATCTGGCCATCCTTGCCGTAGCTTGGCGTCACATGGGCGAAGACCCAGTAATAGTCGCCGTTCTTGGCCATGTTCTTCACATAGGCGAAAATCTCGCGGCCGCCGGAAATCGTCTGCCACAGCAGGTGAAATACGGCACGCGGCATGTCGGGATGGCGCACGATGGAATGCGGCTCGCCGACCAGCTCGTGTTCCTCATAGAGGCCGACGCGGCAGAACACCTCGTTGGCATAGAGGATGCGACCCTTGGCGTCGGTCTTGCTGACGATGATCTCGTCTTCGCCGAAGCTGCGTTCGGTCTTGGTGGGCTGCGGGCGCTGCATCAGTCTCTCACGGGGTTTTTACGCTATGCAGGTGTACTGCGGGAACATCACAGAAGATGGCGATCAGGTCATCCGGTTGCGACGTGTTTTTTTGATAATCAGCAAA
Organism: Ferrovibrio sp.; assembly: GCA_046294345.1. Classification (GTDB taxonomy): domain Bacteria; phylum Pseudomonadota; class Alphaproteobacteria; order Ferrovibrionales; family Ferrovibrionaceae; genus Ferrovibrio. Next base: position 130,165 of record JBKBJT010000003.1, on the reverse strand, counting down.
AACAATCGCATCCATAGATTGTATTTTATAGCGCGGGACCTATGAAAATAAGAATAGTGCCGCGGTCCATTAGTGAGTCAATACGATTTGCGCGTGCAGGCGAGACCCCGCTGCAGGCTGCGGTCCTAGCTCCCGTTCGGGCTGCTGCCTTCATGCGGAAGAGACTGTGACTACGCCTGCCCCGAAACGGCATGACGGCTATGGGAAAGGCGGGAATGGTGCCGGCGGAGGGACTCGAACCCCCGACCTCGACTTTACGAAAGTCTTGCTCTACCAACTGAGCTACGCCGGCGTGGCGCGCGTCCCCGGGTTGACCCGGGCGGGCCGCGCGCGGAAAATACGGGGCGCTGCACGGCTTGGCAAGTCGCAAAGCCGGCCAAAATAATACCGGCAATACAAATGCTTGTCCCAGACCGTCGCGCGCATGACAGGCCCGGCCGGATGGGGCGACAGAGGGGGAGTATAATTGATGGCCGCCGCCTATACGCTGTATGGCAGTTTCCTGTCCGCCCCGACCTACAAGGTCGGCCTGATGCTGGCGTTGTGCGGCCTGCCATTCGACTACCGCCATATCGACCTGGCCAAGGGCCAGCACAAGACACCGGATTTCCTGGCGCTGAACCGCTTCGGCCAGGTGCCGGCCATGGTGCATGACGGCCAGACGATGTGCCAGTCCGCCGCCATCCTGCTGTATCTGGCCGAACAGACCGGCAAGTTCGGCGGTGCCACACCGCAGGAGCTTCAGCGCATCCGCGAATGGCTGATGTGGGAAACCGACCGTCTGGAATCCTCGCTCAGCCGCACGCGTTTCTTCGAGCGTTTCGCCAAGCCCGACCCCGCCGTGCTGGACTACATGCGCAAATACGCCGACATGGTGCTGGGCCAGTTCGACGCGCTGCTGGAAGGCAAACGCTTCCTGGTCGGCGAGCGGCCGACCGTCGCCGATATCGCCGTCTTCGCCGCCGTGGTGCACATGGCCGAGGCGAAGTTCGAACCCGCCGATTATCCCAACGTGAAATCCTGGTGGGATCGCATCGCCGCCCTGCCGGGCTTCAAACTGCCCTACGACCTGCTGCCCAAGGGCGACCAAGACGCGGTGCGCTAGACCACCTCAGCGCTTTTCCAGCATCAGCAGCGGTCGCGGCGCGGCGGCCAGCGGCATCGCCTCGCCCAGCCGCGTCGGATCGAGGCTGTCGAAACTGCCGCAATCGGGGCAGAGCAGATGCCAGTCGGCATGGCCGCTGCCGCAATGGCCGCATTGCCACAGCGCGCTGCGGATGCTCTCGCGCCAGCGGTCGGCGGCGGCGGCATCGCCATCGCCCTCTTCCGCCAGCTTCGCCTGCAGCCGGGCCGCCCAGCTGCCGCCCCGGCTGCCGAGCTGGTCCAGCGCAACGCGCGCGGCGGAAAATTCATGCGCCTGCAACGCGGCGGCGGCCAGCAGCAGGCGACTTTCCACTTCCGGCCGGCGTTCCGCCACAAAGGCCTCGGCGCGGGCGAGCAGGTCGGCGGGCGCAGCATCCTGCTGCAGGGCCAGCCAGGCATTGGCAAGCGCCTCGGACGGCCGGCGGGCGAAGGCGGCCGATAGCAGGTTTGCCGCGGCCTGACGCGCGCCGTGATGATCTGCAGCGCGGGCCAGCAGCAACGGCGGCACCGGATGTTCGGGCAGCAGCTTCGCCGCCTTCTCGGCATGCTGGCGCACCATGCGCACATCGCCCGCCTGCAGGGCCGATGCCGCCTCGGCCAGATCGAGACGCGCGTCCAGCGCCGATGCCGCCTCGCGGCTGACGGCTTTTTTGCGTCGCGCCTGATCCAGCCGCTTGCGCGCGCCGCCCCAGTCGCCGGCCTCGACCAGCAATTGCAGTTCGGCTTCGGCGGCAAAGGGTGAGGCCGGCCGCAGGGCGGAAGCCCGCGCGGCCAGCTGCAGGGCCATCGCGCGGTCGCCGCGGCTGCGCGCATCGGCCAGCAGGCCGCGCGTGCCGAGGAAGGCCGTGCCGGGATCCTGACTCAAAGCGGTGAAGGCACGCTGCGCGTCCTCGTTCCTGCCGCCAAGCTGCGCCGCATGGGCCGCCAGCAGACGGGCCAGCGCCGGATCGTCGAGCTGCTTCTGCGCTTTTGCCGCCAGCTTCGCAGCGCGATCCGCCTCGCCGGCCGCCACCGCCACCATGCCGGCGGCGAAATTCGCATAGCCTTTCGCCTGGCGCTTCAGCCGGCGGCGCTGCGGCAGGGCCACCGCCCAGGCAACGATCCATGTGAGGATGAAAGCCGCCACGACCAGCAGCACGATGCCCAGCGCCAGCAGCGGCGCCGGCGCTTCCACGATGTGATCGAACCAGGCAATGCGGATGCGGCCGGGCTGGTCGGCGATCCAGGCGGCCAGCGCCGCCAGCGCCATCAGCAGCGCGAGGGCAATCGCCGTCCTGGCCAGACGCAGCATGTCAGCGGATCGCCAGATGCGCGCGCAGCGCGGCGCCATGGGCATCCAGCGCGGCATCGAGATCGAGCCGTGCCTGCGCCTGTTCGCGCCAGTCCTGCAGGGCCGGGATTAATGCCACGCCATCCAGCGCGACCACCGCGGCCGCCAGGTCGCCATCCCGCAGGGCGGCTTCGGCCGTTTCCAGCCTGCCTTCGACGGAGGAACTGTCGACGCTGCCGACGCGGCGGATGCTGACCAGGCCGGTGACACGGTCGACGGCGCGCTGCCACCAGGGTTTCTCGGCCGCAGCGACGGTTTCGCCGCCCGGCGTCGCACGCTGCTGCTCGGCCAGGGCCGGAAACCGCGCAGCCAGCACGGCCGCCGGCGGAATGCCGCGCTCGGCAAAGGGCTGCAGGCCGGCGAAGGCGGATTTCAGCATGCCGCCCTGGGCCTCGGCATAGCTGCCCAGCAAGGTGGCTTCACGCGCAAAGGCGCTGCCGCGCCGTGCCAGTTCGCGGGCTTCGGAAAACGCGATGAGTTGCAGAAGCGGCTCACGCAGGGCGTTGAGCCGCGCCTCGCTGAGCGCGGTGAAGCGCGCCTGCAGATCGGCGATCTGGGTTTGCAATGTGCTGCGCTGCGCCGCGTTGGCCTCCTGCGTCTGGCGTAGGCCGGCCACCTGCTGCTCCAGGTCGGCCAGCTTCTGCAGCAGGGCCGGATCGGCGCCGGCATTCGCGGCCGGCAGTTGCTGCAGCCGTTCCAGGCTGGCCGTCAGGGCGGCAAGACGTTTTTCCTGGTCTTCGAGACGCGCGAGCAGGGCGGGATCAGGCGCAGGCGCACTGGCCGGAGCCGGCACGGGGATGCTGGCTGTTGTCGCCGGTGCGGAAGTCGCCGGTGCGGGGGCCGTCGTGGCGGCGGGCGCCACGCTCTTGCCGCCCAGCACCGTATCAAGCTTGCCGCTGCTCCAGTAATGCCAGCCGACGGCAATCACGATGCTGACGACCACTGCGCCGATCAGCAGGATGACCATGCGGCTGCCGCTGCGTTTGCCGCCGAGCGGCTCGACCTCGGCGTCGATGATCCTGTCCTGGTTGTCCGGCTTGTCGCTCATGATCCATCCGACCGGTTCGTTGTCATTCCATCCAGCAGGGCGAGCATATCATCCTCGCGCGGCGTGGCCGCGACGCGGATCTCGGCCCAGCCCAGCGGCGCCAGGACAGCGGCCACATTGGCACTGAGGGCCAGAGCCGTGCAGGCCGCCGCCCCGTCGCCGATGCCGGCCTGCCGGGCCAGCGTAACAAATACCGCCGCCGTGCGGGGAGAGAAAAACAGGGCCGCATCGTATTGACCCGCGGCGAAATCCGCCGCCACGCCGGCCGGCAGGGCCGAGGCAGCCTCTGCCTCATACAACGTGACGCGGCGCACATCGTATCCATCGGCCCGCAGCATCGCCTGCAGATCGCCCGCCAGCGTGGCGCCGGCAACATGCAGCAAGGCGCCCTGGCCGACCGGATGCCGCAGGCGCACCAGCGCCGCAAGTTTCTCCACGTCGCCGCCGGCGGCCTCGACCTCGGCAAAGCCGGCCTTGCGCGCCGCCGCCGCCGTGGTTTCGCCCACGGCATAGACGGCAAGGTCGCGGCGGTTGCAGTTGGCAACAAAAGCCCGCAGGCCGTTAACCGAGGTGAACAGCAGCGCGGTCACGCCATCCAGCGGCAGAACGGCATCGTTACGGATGCGGATGTCGAGCAGCGGCGCGCAGTCGGACCCGATGCCACGCGTCTGCAATTTGCGGCGCAGGCTTTGCGCTTCCTGTTCCGGCCGCGTGATCAGCGCGCGCATGTCAGGCTTTGAAGAAATCCGGGCCGATGCGGCCTTTCAGCTCATTGCCGGCATCGCGGCCCATGGCGACGCCGTCCTTAGCCATACCGCTGCGCTCGATCTCGATCAGCTCGCTGCCATCGGGGCGCGCGATGGCGCCGCGCAATCGCATCCTGTCGCCATCAAGTTCGGCCAGGGCCGCAATCGGCGTGCGGCAGGATCCATCCAGCACGGCGAGCAGCGCGCGCTCGGCCTCGACGCGGATACGCGTGGCGGCATCGTCGAGGGGTTTGAGGAAATCCAGCACGCGGGAATCGCCGTCGCGGCATTCGATGCCGATGGCGCCCTGCGCCACGGCGGGCAGCATTTCGTCGGTGGAAAGCACCTGCATGCCCGGCGGCGCGATTTTCAGGCGATGCAGGCCGGCCAGGGCGAGGAAGGTAGCCGAGACGATGCCCTCCTCCAGCTTGCGCAGACGGGTCTGCACGTTGCCGCGGAAGGTGACGACCTGCAGGTCGGGCCGGCGCGCCAGCAGGAAGGATTTGCGCCGCAGCGACGAGGTGCCGACAATGGCACCCTCGGGCAGCGCGGCCAGCGCGGTGGGTTTCAGCGCCAGCAGCACATCGCGCACATCCTCGCGCGGCAGATAGGCCGCCATCGCCAGCCCGGGCGGCAACTGCGTCGGCATGTCCTTCATGGAATGCACGGCCAGGTCGATGCCGCCATCCAGCAGGGCGTCCTCGATCTCCTTGGTGAACAGGCCCTTGCCGCCGGCCTCGGCCAGCGCCCGGTCCTGGATCTGGTCGCCGGTCGTCTTGATGATGCGGATGGCGATATCGGCCTCGCGCAGGCCGGAATGGGCGGCCAGCAGGCGATCGCGGGTCTCGTGCGCCTGGGCCAGCGCCAGGGGCGAGCCGCGCGTGCCGATGGTGAGAACGGGTTTGGCCGGAGTCACATGCCTGCCCTGTGCTTGCTGCGGCGGTGTCATAATGCTAGGCCTACTCTATATCTTCTACTGACTGAAACCGACACGGACCCCCGGCGGATGCTTGTTCTGGGCATCGAAACCAGTTGCGACGAGACCGCCTGCGCCGTGGTGCAGGATACGGGCGATCCGGCGCGGCGCATCGTCAGTCATAGCCTGTTCTCGCAACTGAGGGAACACGCGCCCTATGGCGGCGTGGTGCCCGAAATCGCCTCCCGCGCCCATATCGAGCATCTGGACGGCCTGGTGGCCGAAAGCCTGAAGGCGGCCGGCCTGGAGCTGACCGACCTGGACGCCATCGCCGCCACCGCCGGACCGGGCCTGATCGGCGGCGTGATGGTCGGCCTGATGACGGCCAAGACGCTGGCCTGGGCCGCCGGCAGGCCGCTGATCGCGGTGAACCACCTGGAAGGCCATGCGCTGTCGGTGCGGCTGAGCGACGACGTGCCCTTCCCCTATCTGCTGCTGCTGGTGTCGGGCGGGCATTGCCAGTTCCTCTCGGTCGAGGGCGTCGGGCAATACCGCCGGCTGGGCACCACCATCGACGATGCGGCCGGCGAGGCTTTCGACAAGACCGCCAAGCTGCTGGGCCTGGGTTATCCCGGTGGGCCGGCCATCGAGCGGCTGGCGCGCCAGGGCGATGCCAAACGTTTCGATCTGCCCCGGCCGTTGTGGCGCAAGCCGGGCTGCGATTTCAGTTTCTCCGGTCTGAAGACTGCCGTGCGGCTGGCGCTGGAAAGTTGTGGGTCCGATCCTTCCGAACAGGATAAGGCCGATCTGGCCGCCAGTTTCCAGGCAACCGTGATGGCCGTGATCCTCGACCGGGCCCGACATGCCATCGCCATGTTCGATGAGTCTCACGGCGCGCGCGACAAGCATTTCGTGGTGGCCGGCGGCGTGGCGGCGAATGCGACGCTGCGCGAGGGGCTGGTGGCGCTGGCCGAGGAATACGGCATGGCCTTCACTGCGCCGCCGCTGAAACTCTGCACCGACAATGGTGCGATGATCGCCTGGGCCGGGCTTGAGCGGTTTCGCCTGAACATGATCGACACGCTGGAGACGCCGGCCCGCGCACGCTGGCCACTGGATGCCACGGCGGCGGCGAAACCCTTCGCGGGAGCCAAGGCATGAAACGCATCGGCGTCATCGGTGGCGGCGCCTGGGGCACCGCACTCGCCGCGCTTTCGGCCGGGCATGGCGACACGCTGATCTGGGCACGCAATGCCGAGGTCGTCGCTGACATCAACACGCGACATGCCAACACGCTGTATCTGCCCGATGTAAAACTGCCCGCCAGCCTGAAGGCCACCGACGATCTGGCCGCACTGAAGGATTGCGACGCATTGGTGCTGGCCGTGCCGGCGCAGACCCTGCGGACCTTTGCGCAGCAGATCTGGACAACCCTGCCCGGCCATGCGCCGCTGGTGATCGCCGCCAAGGGCGTGGAGATCGGCAGCGGCAAGCTGCCCAGTGACGTGCTGCACGATGTGCTGCCAGCGCGGCCGGTGGCGATCCTGACCGGGCCGACCTTCGCTTCTGAGGTCGCGCGTGACCTGCCGGCGGCGGCAACACTCGCCTGTACTGACGCGGCGTTGGGCACTGCTTTGGTGCAGCGTCTGGGCCAGCCGACCTTCCGGCCGTACCTCTCCGATGACGTGATCGGCGCGCAGATCGGCGGCGCGGTGAAGAACGTACTGGCGATTGCCTGCGGCATCGTGATGGGGCGCAAACTGGGCGACAATGCGCGCGCCGCGCTGATCACGCGCGGCCTGGCTGAGATGAGCCGGCTGGGCCTGGCGCTTGGCGCGAGACGCGAGACGCTGATGGGCCTATCGGGCCTTGGCGATCTGGTGCTGACCTGCACCGGGCCGCAATCGCGCAATCTCTCGCTCGGCATGGCCCTGGGCGAAGGCAAAAGCCTGACCGAGATCATGGCCGGCCGCCGCACCGTGGCCGAGGGCGTGCATACCGCACAGGCCATCGACACGCTGGCACGCGCGCATCACATCGAGATGCCGATCTGCCAGGCGGTGGATGCCGTGCTGCATAGAGGCGCCGGGATCGAGGCCATGCTGACCGCCCTGCTGGCGCGGCCGTTTAAAATCGAGGACTGACGATGAACTACTGGCTGATGAAATCCGAGCCTTCCGCCTGGTCGTGGGAGAGCCAAGTGAAGAAGAAGGTCGAGAGCTGGAACGGCGTGCGCAATTACCAGGCCGCCAACAACATGAAGGCGATGAAGCTGGGCGACCGTGCCTTCTTCTATCATTCCGTCGACGAGAAGCAGATCGTCGGTATCGTGGAAGTCTGCAAACTATATCACCCGGATCCGACCGATGAGACCGGCAAGTTCGGCATGGTGAGCGTGAAAGCGCTGATGCCGATGAAGACGCCCGTCACGCTCGCACAGATCAAGGCGGAACCGAAGCTGAAAGACCTGGCCCTGCTGCGGCAGTCGCGGCTTTCGGTTTCGCCGGTGGATGCGGCAAGCTGGAAGCTGATCTGCAAGATGGGCGGCGTGTCGGCCTGACGCCATGCGTCCCAACCAGCCTTCATCCGGCACGCGGCTGGTCGCGCTGGCCGAGATCCCCGAGCCCGGCGCGAAGGGCCTGACCTTCGGTGCGGGCAAGGAACGCTTCGAGTGTTTCGTGCTGCGCTGGCAGGGCGCGGTGCTGGGCTATGTGAATGAATGCCCGCATGCGCGCACGTCGCTGGACTGGCGGCCGGATGCGTTTTTCAACCGCGACATGTCGGCCCTGCAATGCGGCACCCATGGCGCGCTGTTCGCGCCCGAAAGCGGCCAGTGCTTTCTCGGGCCCTGCAAGGGCAAGAGCCTGATCCCCTTCGCCGTGCGCCTCGATGACGCGGGCTGGGTGATCGCTGCCTAGAAACGAATGCGGCCGGGATGCTGAGGGAGCATCGCCGGCCGCACGGCAACCGCAGGCAGGGTGGGAGGGAGCTGCAGCGCCGTTTTGTGTATCTCGGTGTCCGTCCCTCAGCCGGCGCGACTGATCACGCGGATGTCGCGGCAGGCTTCCAGCACGCCGAGCAGGGCCTGGCCCAGCAGGTTGATCGGTGCGGCCATGGATACAGTATGCGTGGTCATGCCCTTACCTCTGATCATTTGGCCTCTGATCATTTGACCTCCGGTCATTTTGTCAGGATCAGCTTGCCGTTGGTGGTAAGGCGCAGGCGGTAATCGGCGCCGTCATGTTCGATGATGATCTCGCGCGCGCTGCGGAACAGCGTCCGGCTCGACAGCCGGGGTAACTCGCCGCCCGGCGCCAGTGCCAGCCCGTCCGCCTCACTCTCCTGTCCGCGCCCTGCGGAACGCGTCTGATCCAACTCCGTCATACTCATTCTCTGCCCCGTCGCGCCGCGGCCGGAAGCGATGCCCCGCGAACGGCGTGTGGCGCTCAGATTACGGAAGATCATCTACGAATGCAAGTGAGAATGAATAGCATATCTGTGGCCGCAAAAAGCCCGCCGGACCCTCGTCCTGGCGGGCTTCGGGGTCAGTCGGCTGCGGCCTGGTCAAGGCCATCGCCACCCTGACGCCGCTGCAGGCGGGCCACGAGGCGGCGGACCTCGCCTTCCTGCACGCCGTCGCGGCGCATCAGCATCTGGGTGATCGGATCGGCCAGCATGTCGCTGAGGGCCGGTTCACCGCGGCCGAACCAGCAGACCTGCTTGCCGGCCTTCGCCGTCACGCCGGTTGCCGTCATGGTCGTCTCGTACCGCTCCTGCATCGCCCTCTCCTTTCACTCTCGATACCTGCAACTCAGGTATGGCGCTCATCTTACCGGGGCAAGCATGCAGAGGGTGTGACGAGATTGCGGTCTTTTCGTGACGTGACACCAGTCACGAAATCCCGTCACCCGGCATCATGGAAGATCACGCCGAGTGTATGGCGGTCGCCGCGCCGCACCGTGCCGACGCCATGCCGCAATGCAACACGATAATCGCCACGCGGCCCACGCGCCGGACGCTGGTTCACCGCGAAAATCACGGCGGCGCCGCGCTGCAACGGCACCACTTCGGCGCGGCTCTGGCTGCGCGGCTTGTTCTCCACCAGCACGAAATCGCCGCCCTCGAAATCATTGCGGTCGCTGAGCAGCAGGGTGGCCTGCAGCGGAAACACCATCTCGCCGTAGAGGTCCTGATGCAGACGATTGTAATCACCCGGACCGTATTTCAGCAGCAGCGGCGTCGGCCGCGTCTGGCCGGCGGCATGGCAGAGCGCCTTGTAGTCTTCATGCTGCGAGGGGAAACGCATGGGCAGACCCATACGCTGCTGCCAGTCATTGGCCAGCGGCGCCAGCGGCGGATACAGGCCCTGGCGCAAAGCCTGCACGGATTCGGGCAGCGGATACTGGAAATAGCGGTATTCCCCCTGGCCATAACCATGGCGCTGCATCACCACGCGGCTGCGGAAACCCTCGGGCCGGTCATACAGCGCGATCAGGTCGCGGCACTGGGACTCGGACAGCAGCGGCGACGTGACGGCGAAACCGCGCTCATTGAGGGCGGCATGCAGGGCGGGCCAGTCGAGAGCGGCGATACGGGAAGATATGTCGGTCATGGCCGCACTCTAGCGCCGCCGCCCTGCCGCCGCTTCCCGTTTATTGCGTTTGCGTCACAGCTTCAGCGCAGCGGCAAAAGCCGCCGTGTCGGTATAGACGCGGTATTCGGCGACGCGGCCGTTCTGAAAACGGAAGGCGTTGGTCATGTTCACCGCAATGTCGCGTTGCGTGGCCTTCGCGCGCCAGCGGCCGCGGCCCAGCACCACCACCCAGTCGTTTTCGGCGATCACCGCCTCCTGCGCCACCTCGACGATCTCCAGCGCCTCGCGCACTTGAGTGAGGAAGCGGCGATAGGCCTCGAAGCCCTCATGCACGCCGACCCAGGGCAGCAGACCGGGCGGGCCGAAATAGCGCACCGTCACATCGGGCGCCACGATGCGTTCCAGCGCGGCGAAATCGCCGTCGCGCAATGCCGCGTAATAGTCGTTCAGCAGCGCCTTGCTCATGAACAGCGTCAGGCGGCCACAAAGTTGCGATAACTTTCGGCCAGCTCGGGCACCACGGCCTCCATGATGGTCTTGCCGTGTTCCTTTGTCGCCAGCGCCGGGTTGGAGCCGATGCGGCCATCGGGAAAACGGCTGCGGTAATCGGCTGAATCCGTGAAGCTGCCCCAGGGCGCGACGCGTGGGCTCATCTCGGCCTGCTTCACGGCTTCCGGGTAGGCGTGGAAGGTGAGCGAGACTTCCGATGGCGTGGCGTGCGCCCCTTCCTCGCCGGGAAAGAGTTCGCCCGACAGGCGCTTGGCCGACGGTGCCTCCCACCAGTTCTTGATCGTGCAGCGCAGGCTGGGAGCATTCTGGCCTGCAGGTGCCATGCTGGCTTCGGCATAGATCTCGGAAAACGCCGCCGTGGCGGTGGCGACATTGCCGCCATGGCCGTTGAGGAAAAAGAAGCGGTCGAAACCATGCCGGCTCAAGCTGACCACCATGTCGCGGATCAGCGCGATCAACGTGGAGGGGCGCAGGGTCATCGAACCGGGAAAGCCCAGATGATGCTGCGCCATGCCGACATTGATGGTGGGGCCGACCAGCGCCTGCGCCGCCTGGCCGACCGCTTTGGCCAGCACCTCGGCGCAGATCGCATCGGTGCCGACCAGGCCGTTGGGGCCATGCTGCTCGGTGGAGCCGATCGGGATGATGATCCCGGTCGAGTGTTTGAGATAATCCTCGACCTCGACCCAGGTGCTCAGATGTAGCAGCATGACGACTCCGTTGGCGTATCACATTCCACATCAGGATGTGATGCCGCGCCGGCGGATGTCTACCCGTCGGCCATGGCGCCGGTCAGAATTCCTTCCAGTCGTCGTCATCCACAACGGCGACCGCCGCAGCCGCGACGGCGGGCGGGCGCCTGAGCACCGGTTTGGCCACCGGCTTCGCCGGAGGTTTCGGCGCCGGCTTCGGCGCGGCTTGGGGGGCCGGCTTAGGCGCGGGCGCGGTTTGCGCCATCTCTGATTTCGGTTCCGGTTTCGGTTCGGCTTTGGCCGCTTGGGGCGGCATGGCGGCTGGCGCGCCATTGCCGATGCGGAAGAAGCCGACCGCGTCGGCCAGTTCGCCGGCTTGGCCGTTCAGCGCCTGGGCCGCCGCCGTGGTCTGTTCCACCAGGGCGGCGTTACGCTGGGTCATCTCGTCCATGCCGGCCACGGCGGTGTTGATCTGCTCCAGCCCCGTCGCCTGCTCGCGGCTGGCGGCGGCGATCTCGGCCACGATGTCGCTGACCTTCTTGATCGCAGTGACGATCTCGCTGAGCGACTGGCCCGTGCGGTTCACCAAAGCGGCGCCCGTCTTCACCTGCGCGTTCGAATCCGCGATCAGCGCCTTGATGTCCTTTGACGCGTTGGCGCTGCGTTGCGCGAGCGCACGGACTTCCTGCGCCACCACGGCGAAACCCTTGCCGGCTTCGCCGGCCCGCGCGGCTTCGACGGAAGCATTGAGGGCGAGCAGGTTGGTCTGGAAGGCGATCTCGTCGATCAGGCCGACGATGTCGGAGATCTTCTGCGCGCTCTGCTCGATCTGCGTCACGGCCTGTACGGCTTCCTGCACCACGCTGCCGCCGCGATCGGCGGTGTCGCGGGCGGCCGTGGCCAGCTGGTTGGCGGCCTGGGCGTTGTCGGCATTCTGCTTCACCGTCGCCGTCACCTCGTGCATCGAGGCGGCGGTCTGCTCGATGCTGGCGGCCTGGGATTCCGTGCGGCTGGCCAGATCCTGGCTGCCGGTGGAAATCTCGTCGGAAGCCGAACGCACCTGCCCAGCCGCCTGGCTGAGCCGCGCCACGATATCCGACAGGCGCTCGGCCATCGTGTTGGTGTCGTCTTTCAGCCTGCGGAAGGCACCGTCGTAATCGCCGGTGATGCGCCGATCCAGCCGGCCATCGGCCATGGCGCCCAGCACGGTGCCGAGTTCGCCGATCATGCCTTCCACGGCGGCGGTGAGCCGGTTGATGCCCTGGGCGATGGCGAGATAGAGACCATCCTTGCCCTCTTCCGACAATCGCCGCGCCACGTCGCCCGCCGCCACGGCGCCGACCAGGTCGGCGATCTCGCGCGCCGCCGCCTGTTCCTGCGCCTCGCGCGCCACACGACGCTGTTCGGAGGCCTCGCGCTGGCGTTCGATCTCGCTCTCGGCGTCGCGACGAGCCACCATGCCGTCCTTGAACACCTGCAGCGCGCGGGCCATCTCGCCCACCTCGTCGCGATGCTCCGCCCCGGTCACGTCCACCGCCAGGTCGCCATCAGCGAGCCGGCGCATGGTCGCCGTCATGTCCTGCACCGGCCGCACCACGCTGCGTCGGACCATGGCGATGGCCACGACGATCACCAGCAGCAGCACGCCCAAGCCGATGGCCGAGATCTCGATCAGCCGCATGAAGGCTGCATCCTGGGCCTGGTTGCGCTGCGCGAGGTCTTCGCGTTCGGCATCGCGCATCTCGCTCAAGGTGGCGCGGATCTCGTCCATCTGCCCCTTGCTGAGCGGCGAGCGCAGGGTGCGCAGGGCGGATTCGCGGCGGGTTTCATCCTTCAGGCGGGTGACCGCCGTTTCGGCGAATTTGAGCTGCCAGTCGACGATGCGGCTGGTGGCCTGGGCCAGGCGTTCTTCCTGTTCGGTGTCGCCGGCGGTAAGGGTTTTCAGCTCCTCCAGCAGCCGCGTGCTGGCCTCGCGGCCGGCATTCACGGTGTCGAGATGACTTTCGTTTTCCGACAGCGCGAAGCCGCGCACGGCGGTTTCCTGGTCCGACATCGCCTGGGCCAGGCCGGCCAGCGCATCCAGCAGGCGGAAGCTTTCCGCGGTCTGCTGCTGGGCGCGCTCCAGGAAACGCACATTCTGGTAGGCCAGGGCGGCGACGGCCAGAAGCAGCGCGAGGATCAGGCCGAAGGCAGCAGAGACGCGCAGGGAAATGCTGAGGTTGCGCATGGGGTCAGGCCTGCGGGCTCATCGGGGACTGCACGGGGAACTGCATCGGGCAAGGTCCTGCCACGCCAATAGTCACGCTATACATGCGCATCGCCTGTCTCTCTGGCTGTTTTCTGGCTGTATGTCTGGTTTTGTCTGGGGAAATACTTGGGGGGAAATACTTGCGGGCGGCATTGCGCCGGCCGAACGGCGCCACGCGCCCCCGTCGGTCGAACGGACGCGATCTGCCCCGATTGCTGCGGATTTTTGCCCCAGCTTGTGCCCCCAAGCTGCTCCGTGATCGGAGCGAATATTCAAGTAGTATAGGTTGCACCCATCGGGCGCAAGCTGGCTTAGTCTTTGATTCAATTACACTATAAGTAGAAATCGAGTATTCATGGCGGCCGGTTGGCCGCTTTTGAGTAATAAATAGAGCAACCGGCAGCGTCATTTGGCCTTTGCTGCACACTTCCGCGGCGCCGGTCGGCCCAATGCAAGCTTGACGGGGGGCGGTTCATCCCTATGATGCGCGCGCCCTCCCCGGCTCCTCACCGGGGGGATCGGCATTCCTTGCATGAACGGGTCGTCGTGGCTGCCTTCCCCTCATGCGCCGAATTCAGGACTGAAGAATGACCAAGCGTCAGGAATCCAAGTACAAGATTAACCGCCGCCTCGGCGAAAACCTCTGGGGCCGCGCCAAGAGCCCGCTCAACAAGCGCGAATATCCGCCGGGCCAGCATGGCCAGAAGCGCAAGAAGCCGTCGGATTACGGCGTGCAGTTGATGGCCAAGCAGCGCCTGAAGGGCTATTACGGCAACATCACCGAGAAGCAGTTCCGCCGCGCCTATGCGGAAGCGAACCGTCGCCGCGGCGACACCTCGGAGAACCTGGTCGGCCTGCTCGAGCGCCGCCTGGATGCCGTGGTCTACCGCATGAAGGTGGTGGCGACCGTGTTCGCCGCCCGCCAGTTCGTCAACCACGGCCATATCCTGGTCAACGGCAAGCGCGTCACCATCCCGAGCTATCAGGTGAAGATCGGCGACGTGATCGAAGTGCGCGGCGCCGCGAAGGATTATCCCTTCGTGCTGGAATCCGTGAAGTCGAGCGAGCGCGACGTGCCCGACTATATCGACATGGACCAGGGCAAGCTGAAGGCCACCTTCACGCGCGTGCCGCTGCTGGCCGATGTGCCCTATCCGGTCAAGATGGAACCGAACCTGGTCGTCGAGTACTACTCGCGCTAAGAGACCGGTTCATACCGAATACGGAAAAGGCCGCTCGACAGAGCGGCCTTTTTTGTTGCCCGCAGGCCGGCGTCGGCGTTTACTTTCACCACCTATGGGGGAAGGGCGGCCCGGCAAATGATCACTGCGTTGCGCCGACAGGCATTGCCGATCCTGGCCGTGGCAGCCATCCTGCTGCTCGGCGGGCTAGCGGCGCTGATGCTGCAGCAGCGCCAGGAAACGCGGCTGGCCGCCAATGCCGAAGCGGCGCTGACCGCGCTGACCACCGAGATCGGCGACAGCTTCGACACGCTGTTCATACCGGCGATCGCGATTGCCGATGCCGTGATCGAGGCGCGACTGGACGAGCTGGCTTTCGCCGATGTCGAACGGCTGTTCTTTGCGCTGGCCGGTCACCCGGTGCGGCGCCTGCCGCAGATCAACGGCCTTTATCTCGGTTTTCCCGATGGCCGTTTCCTGCACAGCCAGGAATACGTGCCGGCCGCCGTGACGGAGCGGGCCGGCGACCGGCTCGATCCGGCCATGGGCACGCGGCGACGACTGTTGCAGGCGGGCCGCACCGGTCCGCAGAATCGCTGGTTCTATGCCGCACGCGACGGCAGCGGCTGGGTCGCGCTGGACCTGCCGACCGATGGCTACGATCCGCGCCAACGGCCATGGTATCGCGAGGCCCTGGCCAGTCGCCATGCCGCGATCTGGACCAAACCGTATGTCTTCGCCTCGACCGGCAAGCTGGGCGTCACCCATGCGCGCGCGCTGCGGCGGCGCGATGGCCGCCTGTGGGCCGTGCTGGGCATCGACATGACGATTGAATCGCTGTCCGACATCCTGCGCGAGCGTCAGGACATGCTGAACCACGCCGGCAGCATCGTCTTCGCCACCGACCCGGCCGGCGCCATGGTGGGCCATCCGCAATTGCGCACGGTTCTTGAAAAGACCGGTGGCAACGTGGCCGATGCCCTGCAATCCCTGAGTCGATCCGGCAGCCTGGAACGTGCGCTGATCGATGCGGCGCCGGCATCGGGCCTGGTGCAGCGCGTCGGCTTCGGCGGCACAGAATACATCATGACGCGCACGGAACTGCGCGGCGAGGCGGCGATGCCGATGCATGTGTATCTGGCGCAGGACCTGCACCTGGTGACTGCCGCCGCACGGCGCGATCTGGAGCGCAATCTCCTGCTGCTGCTGCTCGGTACGGCGATTGCGGCAGCGGTCATTGCCTATGCGGTGAAACTGCGCGTGGAGATGACGGCGCGGCAGCGGGCCGAGCGCGAGCTGGTGGCGGCGCGCGACCAGGCCGAGGCGGCGACGCGGGCGAAGTCGAATTTCCTCGCCACCATGAGCCACGAGATCCGCACGCCGATGAACGGCGTGATGTCGATGGCCGAGATGCTGGAACTCACGCCCCTGAACGGCGAACAGCACCGCATGGCCCGCGTGATCCGCGATTCCGCCCAGGCCCTGCTGACCGTGATCAACGACATCCTCGATTTCTCCAAGATCGAGGCAGGACGACTGGATATCGAGCATGTCGCCTTTTCCCTCGCCGAGACGGTGGATGGCGTGGGCGAGCTGCTGGCATCGCGCGCCGATGAGAAGATGCTGGAGCTGGCGGTCGATATTGATCCCTCACTTGCCGACCGGCGCATCGGCGATCCGACCAGACTGCGACAGGTGCTGCTCAATCTCGGCGGCAACGCGGTGAAGTTCACCCATGAGGGTGCCGTCACCCTGAAGGTGATGCCGCTGACCAAAGAGAACGGCGACGACTGGCTGCGCTTCGAGGTGCGCGACAGCGGCATCGGCCTGACGCCGGAGCAGATGCAGCGGCTGTTCCAGCCCTTCGAGCAGGCGGATTCCTCGACCGCGCGGAAGTATGGCGGCACCGGCCTGGGGCTTTCGATCTGCCGCCGGCTTTGCGAGATGATGGGCGGGCGGATCGGCGTCGACAGCGGTTTCGGCCAGGGTTCCGTCTTCTGGTTCGAGTTGCCGCTGCCGCTGGCCGATACAGCCGAAACCGCAGGGCAGGATTACGACGCCCTTAGCGCGCTGCTGGTGGGCCTGCCGGCCGAACACCAGGCCGTCGCGATGCGCCATCTGCAGGCCGCTGGCGCCGAGGTCGCTGCCGTGGCCGGCATGACAGCGGCGCAGGACCTGACGGCGACCCAGGATTTCGACCTGGTGCTGGTGGATGCCCGGTGTGGCGATGGCGCCCTGCAGGCACCGGATCGGCTCGGCGCCCAACGGCAGGATGGAGGCGGCAAGATCACATTCGGACTGCTGGCGCCGCGAGCCCTGGTTTCGACGCTCGATGCCGCCGCGCGCAGCCGTTTCCATATCGCCTTGACCTATCCGCTCAGCGGCGCCAGCCTGCGTCGCGCGGCCGGCATCGCCACGGGACGGATCGATCCCGCCAGCATGGCGGCGACATTCCGCGAAGACATGGCCTTCGCGCCGCCCGATATCGAAATCGCGCGGGCCGCCAATGCCCTGATCCTGGTGGCGGAGGACAATCCCACCAACCGCCTGGTGATCGAACAGATGCTGGCGCGCATGGGCTATGCCTGCGAGATCGGCGATCATGGCGCGGCGGCGCTGGCGCTGTATGCGCGCGGCGGCCATGGCCTGCTGCTGACCGATTTCCATATGCCCGAGATGGACGGATTCGAGCTGACCGCCCGCATCCGCGCCCTTGAAGCCGACGGACGACCGCGCCTGCCGATCATCGCGCTCACCGCCGACGCGTTGACCGGCACCGAGCAGCAATGCCTGGAGGCCGGCATGGACGGTTATCTGAGCAAGCCGGTGAATTCCCGCGCCCTGGCCGCGATGCTGGAGACATGGCTGCCCCGGGCCCTGCCGCTGCGCCGACCGGCTGACGCTATGACGGCCGCTGAACAGCCGCCGGCGGCAGCGCGGCGCCTAAGCTGGGACCGCGACATTTTCGACCCGTCGCAGCTGCACGAGAGTTTCGGCGGTTTCAACGACCTGGCGCGACAGCTTCTGCGCGATTTCGTCGCCGATGCCGGCCAGCGCGTGGCCGCAATCACCGAAGCCGTGCGGGGCGGCGATCCGCAGGTCGTGCGCCCGTTGGCCCATGCCCTGAAGGGCGGCGCATATTCGGTGGGCGCTAAACGCCTGGGCACCATCGCCAGCGACCTGCAGGATGCCTGCGACGAGGCGGATACCGCCATGATGACCCTGATGGCGGAAATGCTGGGCCCCACGCTGGATGAACTGCGCGATCTGCTGCCCATCATCCTTGAGAACGAGGACATAACCGCATGATCGATGACAGCAGCCGGTACAAGGATCTGCGCATCCTGGTGATCGAGGATGAATCCTATACGCGGCACATGATCACCGGCCTGCTGCGGCAGATCGGCTTTCAGCATATCAACGAGGCCAAGGAAGGCGGCGACGGATTCAAGGAAACCGTGCGCACGCGGCCGCAGGTGGTGCTGTGCGACGTGCATATGGAGCCGATGGACGGCTTGGGCTACCTCAGCATGCTGCGCGGCTTCAAGAACGAGGATATCGCCGCGACGCCGGTGGTCTTCCTCACCGCCGACAAGCAGCAGGAAACCGTGCTGACCGCCAAGCAGCTCAAGGTGGACGGTTACATGGTCAAGCCGGTATCGCTGGCCGCGCTGAAGCAGCGCCTGGACGCGCTGCTCAAATTCCACAATCTGATTTGAGGCGTTACTCCGCCGCCTGCCGCGGTAGCGCCTGACGTGCCGCCTGGGGCGCGTCTTCATCGCGCCAGCGCAGCGCGATGTCGCGCACCATATCGAGCATCGGGTTGAGCTCCTCGCCGCGCGGCGCCAGCGAATAGGTCACCTGCGGCGGAATGGTGGCGCGATAGTCGCGATGCACCAGGCGCGCGTCCTCCAGCATACGCAGGCGTTCGGTCAGCACCTTGGCCGAGATGCCGTGGATCTCGCGCTTCAGTTCGCCGAAGCGGCGCGGGCCCTGGCTGCGCAGCACATAGAGGATGTAGGTGGTCCACGGCCCCATCAGCAGCCGCAGCACGGCATCGACCGGGCAGGCGAATTTCTCGTCCGGCTGGCTGGTGGACTTAGTCGGGGCAGGCGGGGCTGAATCGGACATGGCGGACATCAGCATAATCCTTGTCGCGGCCGATCCGTGCGCCGAAGGGCGTGACGGCGGTTACAGTGTGGTTCAAGAAATGGACTTACTTTTAAGTATCTACTTTACTAAAGAAATCAATAGCTCATATTTTATACTTACCTGAAGTAACTAATGCGCTTCAGGTAATCATTAATTCTTATCCAAATCAGGGACTTATCCAATGACCAAGGTTGCCATCGTCTATCATTCCGGCTACGGCCACACCCAGAAGCAGGCGGAAGCCGTGGCCGAGGGCATTGCCCGCGTGGCCGGCGCCAAAGCCCTGCTGATCCCGGTGGCAGAGGCCGAGGCACGTGTCGCCGAACTGAATGCTGCCGACGCCATCGTGTTCGGTTCGCCCACCTACATGGGCAGCGTGTCAGGCCCGTTCAAAACCTGGATGGACGGCACGTCGAAGGTCTGGGGCAAATGGAACGGCAAGCTGGCTGCCGGCTTCACCAACTCGGCCTCGCAGTCGGGCGACAAGCTGAACACGCTGATGCAGATCTCGGTCTTCGCCGCGCAGCACGGCATGATCTGGGTCAGCCTCGGCCTGATGCCAGGCAACAACAATTCCAAGGGCAGCGTGAACGACCTCAACCGCCTGGGCAGTTTCCTCGGTGCCATGGCGCAGTCGAATGCCGACCAAGGCCCCGAACACGGCCCGATCGCCAGCGACCTGGAGACCGCGAAACACCTGGGCCAGCGCGTGGCCGAGACGGCGAAGGCCTACAAGCCGGCGCGCGAACTGGTGGATGCGTAAGCGTCAGAGCGTTTCGACCGCGACGGCGAGGGACGGCATCATCTGGCCGTCCCAGTCGCGGCGGGTGAAGACCTGGGCATTGTCGCGCGCGCGGCGCAGCAGGCCAAAATCCAGATCGGCGTAAATCCAGCCGGGGCGATTGAGCTCGCCCTGCACGATCACGCCATCGTCGGGCAGGCCGCGATCCGGCGCGGCGAAGACGCCGGCCCAGCCGACATTCACGTCCACCGCCGGCGACCAAGCGGCATCGCCCACTGTGGGCGCGACGGCGACGTAGACCTGGTTCTCCAGCGCCCGCGCCCGGGCACCGACCAGCACGCGGTTGGCGCCAGCCAGCGTATCCGTGCAGCTGGGTGCCAGCAGCAGATCCGCGCCGGCGGCGGCCTGGGCATGGGCGATCAGCGGGAATTCGATGTCGTAGCAGATACTGATGCCGAAATGGATCCTCTCGTTGCCGATCTTTGCTTCGAAGATTTTCAGCCCGGCGCCGCCCCGGATGATCCAGTCCTCGCGCTCGAAGCGCGTCATCTGGCGCTTGTCCTGGAAACCCATCGCGCCCTGCGGACTGAAGACATAGGCGCGGTTGATGAACCCATCGCCCTGTTTCACCGGCAGGCTGGGTGCGACGACGAACACGCCATATTGCCGCGCCAGCGAGGCATAGGTCTCGACATAGGCATCGTGGTATTGCTGCATGGCCGCGATCTGGCCGGTGAGGTCGCGCTGCATATCCTGAGGCAGCAGGGAGGCCAGTTCCATGCCGCCATATTCGGGAAACAGCAGAAGCTGCGCGCCGGCATCGGCCGCCTGGCGCACCCAGGACGCGGCATTGGCCTGCCAGTCTTCCAGCGACGCGAATTGCCCAATGGGATACTGCGCGCAGGCTATTTTCATGCCCGCAGGTCCTTCATCCAGTAGACCATCGGTTTGGCCGTCTCGGCCGCGTCGCCGATATCGCGCCAGGAAAAGCTGGCGATCAGATCGGGCCGTTTGACATAACCGCGTTTGCCCCAGAAGGCATCCAGCGGCACGTAATCCGCCGGCTTCAGCGGATGATCGTCCGGCCGCAACACGCCACAGAAGCAGCAGAGCGGATAACCGAAGCCGAGCGCCGCCGCCTCGCGTTCCTCAAAGAACTTCACGCCGATGCCGTGGCCGCGATATTGCGGCAGCAGCACGGATTCGCCGAAATAGAGTATCTGCGCCGTATCCATGCCGGCCTGCACAAACGGCGCACGCACGTAATCCGCTTCCTCGTCCAGCGCCAGCGCGGTGGAGGCGCCAACGACCGCATCACCGTCCAGAGCCACGACGATGGTGCCGGTGCGGGCATTGGCATACCGCGAGATATAGCCGCGCTCGTAATCCAGCGAACCTTCATACAGATAGGGCCAGGCGCGGAACACCTCGATGCGCAGCCGCGCCAGATCGTCGAGCCGGGCGCGCATCTGTTCGCCCGTGAACCGGACAACACGGATGGCGCCGCCGGCGCTGGTCATCCGCCGACCTGCCGGATCCAGTCGTTGAGATTGTAGGTGTTGGAAATGCGCGCCACCTTGCCGTCGCGGATCTCGAAAAAGGCACCGGCCGGCAGGCTGTAGCGCTGGCCTTCGGCCGGCGGCAGGCCCTCGTCGCTTTCCAGATACACGCCCAGCACGGTGAACTCTGCCGCCGCACGGCTGCCATCCGCATTGGTCATCACGAACAGGTCGACGATCTTTTCCTCGTAGCAGCGGTTCATGCGCTCGAGGAAGACACGGAAGGCCGCCTTGCCGGTCTGGCGTTCACCCTGGTTGATGTCATGCACCACGTCATCGGTGAGCAGGGCGAGGAAACCCTCGACATCCTTGGCATTGAAGGCGTCGTAATAGGCCTGGATCAGGGTTTCGGCATCGGTATTGGGCATGGCGGACTCGACAAAGAAAAAGGCGCGGACAGGATAGCTGTCCGCGCCCATGAATGCCATAGGACGAGCGAAGGGGGCGTTACGCCTCTTGGTAGGCGACGCCCTTCTGCTTCAGAAAATCCTGCAGCTCGCCGTTCTGGTACATCTCGCGCACGATGTCGCAGCCGCCGACGAACTCGCCCTTCACGTAAAGCTGCGGGAAGGTCGGCCAGTCGGAGAATTCCTTCAGATGGGTGCGGATGGCCGGGTCGGCCAGGATATCCACGCCCTTGAATTTCAGGCCAAGCCGCGAAAGCACCTGCACGACGGTGGCCGAAAATCCGCATTGCGGAAAGACCGGCGTGCCCTTCATGAACAGCACGACGTCGTTGCCGGCCAGTTCTTCGCGGATGCGTTCGAATGTCTGTTCTTTCTCGCTCATGGCGACTATCCCCTGCAGGTCTCGTGTTAAGGCGTTTGCGTGGTGAGGGCCAGCGCATGCAGCTGGCCGCCCATGCGACCTTTAAGCGCGGCATAAACCATCTGATGCTGCTGCACCCGGGTCTTGCCGGCGAAAGCGGCCGAAACCACCGTGGCGGCGTAATGGTCGCCGTCGCCGCGCAGGTCGTCGATGCGGACCTGAGCGTCGGGCAGCGCTTCCTTGATCATCTTCTCGATCTCGCTGGCATCCATCGCCATCGTCAGAATCCCCGATTCTTTTACAGTTCGCCGGTCTTTTACAGTTCGCCGGCCATGTAGCGCGGCATCCAGCCCTCATGGGCGGTTTTCAGCGCCTGGATCGATATGGTACCGAGCCCGGCAAAGGTCAACGCGTCCCCGCCGGTCAGGCCCAGCTTGCGCACCGGCACGCCGGCCGCCTCCAGGGCGGCGATCACGGCTTCCGCCTGCGCGGCCGGGCAGGTGACCACATAACGGGCCTGGTCCTCGCCGAAGCCCATCTCGAAGGCATCGCCCTCGGGCAGCTTCACCTCGGCGCCGATCCCGGACGCCATGGCCATTTCGGCCAGGGCCACGGCCAGACCGCCATCGGAGCAGTCATGCACGGCCGAGACCATGCCCTTGGTGATCAGCATGCGCACGGCATCGCCGTTGGTCCGCTCGACCTTCAGGTCGACCGGCGGCGGCGGGCCGGCCTCCTGGCCGCAGATGTCGCGCAGATAGACCGACTGGCCGAGATGGCCATGGGTGTTGCCGACCAGCAGGATAGCTTCGCCCGGCAGCTTGAAGGCCAGCGTCGCCATCTTGGCCACGTCGTCGAGCACGCCCACGCCGCCGATGGCCGGCGTGGGCAGGATGCCCTTGCCGTTGGTCTCGTTGTAGAGCGAGACGTTGCCCGAGACGACCGGATAATCCAGCGCCAGGCAGGCCTCGCGGATGCCGTCCACGGCGCCGACGAACTGCCCCATGATCTCAGGCCGTTCGGGGTTGCCGAAATTCATGTTGTCGGTGATGGCCAGCGGCCGCGCGCCCACGGCGGTGATGTTGCGCCAGGTTTCAGCCACCGCCTGCTTGCCGCCCTCGACCGGATCGGCGAAGCAGTAGCGCGGCGTGCAGTCCACGCTCATCGCCAGCGCCTTCTTCGGATGGTCTTCCACGCGCACGACGGCGGCATCGCCGCCGGGGACCTGCGCCGTGTCGCCGCGCACCAGATAATCGTACTGCTCCCAGATCCAGCGGCGCGAGGCCATGTCGGGCATGCCGACCAGCTTGCCGAGGGCCTCCACGAAGGGCAGCGGGTGGTTGACGCGGCCCAGCGGCTTCTGCGGCGGCGTCTTCACCCAGGGGCGGTCATATTCGGGCGAGGCCTGGGCTAGCGGATCGATGGGCAGGTCGCCGACCTGCTCGCCGTTGAAGCGCAGCACCATGCGGCCGGTATCGGTCAGGTGCCCGATCACGGCGAAGTCGAGTTCCCACTTGCGGAAGATCGCCTCGGCCTGGGCTTCCGAGCCCGGCTTGAGGATGATCAGCATGCGCTCCTGGCTTTCGGAGAGCATGAATTCGAACGGCGTCATGCCGGTCTCGCGGGCCGGCACCTTGTCGAGATCGATCTCGATGCCCATGCCGCCCTTGGAGGCCATCTCAAACGACGACGAGGTCAGGCCCGCCGCGCCCATATCCTGGATCGCGACGATGGTGTCGGTGTTCATCAGCTCGAGGCAGGCCTCGATCAGCAGCTTTTCGGTGAAGGGATCGCCGACCTGCACGGTGGGGCGTTTTTCTTCACTGTCATCAGTGAATTCGGCCGAGGCCATCGAGGCGCCATGGATGCCGTCGCGCCCGGTCTTGGACCCGACATAGACAACGGGATTGCCTAAGCCGGCCGCAGCCGAATAAAAAATCTTGTCGGTTTTCGCCAGGCCCACGGTCATGGCGTTGACCAGGATGTTGCCGTTGTAGCTGGGATGGAAATTCACCTCACCGGCCACGGTGGGCACGCCGACGCAGTTGCCGTAGCCGCCGATGCCATGCACCACGCCCGACACCAGATGGCGGGTCTTGGGATGATCCGGTGCGCCGAAGCGCAGCGCGTTGAGATTGGCAACGGGCCGCGCGCCCATGGTGAAGACGTCGCGCAGGATGCCGCCCACGCCGGTCGCCGCGCCCTGATAAGGCTCGATGAAAGACGGATGGTTGTGGCTTTCCATCTTGAAGATGGCGGCCAGGCCGTCGCCTATATCGATCACGCCGGCATTTTCACCCGGGCCCTGGATCACCCAGGGGGCTTTCGTCGGCAGGGTCTTGAGCCATTTCTTCGACGACTTGTAGGAGCAATGCTCCGACCACATCACCGAGAAGATGCCGAGTTCGACCTGGTTGGGCTCGCGGCCCATGATCTCCAGCACGCGGTCGTATTCATCGCGCGTCAGACCCATCAGGTCGTTGGGATACTGCACGGCCTTCTTAACGTCACTCACGACAGGCTCTCCGCGATGCTCTCGAACAGGCCATACCCATCCATGCCGCCGCAGACGGGATCGGTGGCGTCTTCGGGGTGCGGCATCAGGCCCAGCACAGTCTTCTTGGTATTGTAGATGCCGGCGATGTTGCCGACCGAGCCATTGAGGTTGGTTTCCGGCGAGACGGTGCCGAGCGGATCGGCATAGCGGAAGGCGATCTGGTCGTTGTCTTCCAGCCGCTTCACGTCATCGGCGCCCAGCGTGTAGTTGCCGTCGTGATGGGCCACCGGCACGCGGATGGTCTGGCCCTTGCGGTACTTTTTAGTGAACTCGCTGGCCGTGGTCTCGACCCGCAGGTTCACGTCCTTGCAGATGAATTTCAGGCTGGCATTGGTCATCAGCGTGCCGGGCAGCAGGCCGGCCTCGCAGGCGATCTGGAAACCGTTGCACACCGCCAGCACGCGCACGCCGGCTTCGGCACGTTTCTTCACCTCGCGCATGATCGGCGAATGCGCCGCCATGGCGCCGCAGCGCAGGTAGTCGCCATAGGAAAAACCGCCAGGCAGCACGATCAGGTCGATGCCTTCGGGCAGAACGCTGTCGCCATGCCACACGTCAACCGGCGGCTTGCCGCCATTGACCTTGGTCAGCGCCAGACGCATGTCGCGCTCGCGGTTGGAACCGGGGAAGGTGATCAGGGCGGCTTTCATCTGGCGTCAACCCAGCAGTTCGACCGAGTAATTCTCGATCACCGTATTGGCCAGCAGCTTCTGCGCCATGTCCTTCACCGCCGCTTCGATTTCGGCCTTCGGCTTGGCGGCCAGCGCGCCGGTCAGTTCGAGTTCGATCAGCTTGCCCTGTCGCACCTCGGCGACATCGGCGAAGCCAAGGCTGTGCAGTGCCTGGCCAATCGCCTTGCCCTGGGGATCGAGCACGCCGTTCTTCAGGCTGACATGGACGCGGGCTTTCATGGAATTCTGTGTCCTTCTCAAAAACTGCGGCTCAAAAAGCTGCGGCGGCCTCTAGCAGGGCCGCCGCGGTATTCTCACGGCGCCTGTATCGCGCCTCTTACTGCATCGTGTCCGGACCCTTGATGTCGCGCGGGCCGCCTTCGGGCAGGATACCCAGGCGCCGCGCCACTTCCTGGTAGGCCTCGGCGACATTGCCGAGATCGCGGCGGAAGCGGTCCTTGTCCATCTTCTCGTTGGTCTTCAGGTCCCACAGGCGCGCCGAATCCGGGCTGATCTCGTCGGCCAGGATGATGCGCATCTCGTCATTCTGCCACCAGCGGCCGAATTCCAGCTTGAAATCGACCAGACGGATGCCGATGCCGAGGAACAGGCCCGACAGGAAGTCGTTGATGCGCAGCGCGAGATGCATGATCTCGTCGATTTCCTGCGGCGTGGCCCAGCCGAAGCAGGTGATATGTTCTTCCGAGACCAGCGGATCGCCCAGTTCGTCGTTCTTGTAATAGAACTCGACGATGGAGCGCGGCAGCGTGGTGCCTTCGGCAACACCAAGCCGGGTCGCCAGCGAACCGGCGGCGACATTGCGCACCACGGTCTCGAGCGGGATGATCTCGACTTCCTTGATCAGCTGCTCGCGCATGTTCAGGCGGCGCACGAAATGGGTCGGGATGCCGACCTCGCCCAAGCGCGTCATCAGGTATTCGGAGATGCGGTTGTTGAGCACCCCCTTGCCGGTGATGGTGCCCTTTTTCTTGTTGTTGAACGCGGTCGCGTCGTCCTTGAAATACTGTACCAGAGTGCCCGGCTCCGGCCCTTCGAACAGGACCTTCGCCTTGCCCTCATAGACCTGTCTGCGGCGCGTCATGGCACACCCGTGATCTGTTGGGGGAAGCGGGGGAATTTGCTCGGCCCTTGAATAGCGCAAGGGGACCGCTGCCGCAATCGGCCGGCGGCAGAATAGCGCCGGAAATTCCACCGGCTGGCTGGAGCGGAAGAGCGGTTTTCCGCCGCAAAATGCCGCAGCCGCCGACCCTTGCGGCACGCCCCGCCGCTCTCCTATATAACGGGCACGCCAGACCGCATGATAACGAGGCCCGGATGACCACCTTCGACGACCGCAAGGATGCCTTCGAGAAGAAGCATGCCCATGACGAGGAGCTCGCTTTCAAGGCGACCGCGCGGCGCAACAAGCTGCTGGGCCTGTGGGTGGCCGAGCAGATCGGCCTGACCGGCGACCAGGCCGAGGCCTATGCCAAGGACGTCGTGGCGGCCGATTTCGAGGAAGCCGGCGACGCCGACGTGATCCGCAAAGTGCAGGCCGACCTGAAGGCCAAGAATGTGGAGATTTCCGACCATCGCCTGCATGCCAAGCTGGCCGAATTGATGGAAGTCGCCAAGAAGCAGGTCGCCGGTTAATCCCGGTTTTCCGATAAAAATTCAGCCTACCTGAACGGTCGCCACCATGCCGGCGGCCTGATGCTCCAGGATATGGCAATGGAGCATCCATTCGCCCGGGTTGTCGGCCACGAAGGCGATTTCGCTGCGGCTGCGCGGCTGCAGCAATACCGTGTCGCGCAACGGCCGGTCCGGGTCGTCCAGCACCCGGAAGGCATGCCCGTGCAGATGCACCGGATGCGGCCAGGCCGTGTCGTTAACTATTTCAAGACTATAGCTTTTTCCTAGCTCGAGGCGAAAGAGCGGGCCGTCCCCGTGCCCGTGCCCGTGCTGATGTCCGGTCTGGGCCCGGCCGTTCAGCGCCCAGGCGACCCGGTGCTGCCGGAAGGCATCGCGCAGGCTCATCTGCCGGCCATCCACCTTCAGATTGTCGAGCCGGCTCATGGCGCCGCCGGTCAGGTCCAGCCTTAAGCGGGTGGCGCGGGCCAGATCGGGCTCGGCCGCCGGGTTGGGCGGCAGGGGTGCGGGATCAGGCCGGGGCGCGCGGCGGGCGGCGGGCGGACCATAAACCAGATCGAGCAGGCGATAGGCCTGGCCGCGTTCGACGTCGAACACGGTATGGCTGCTGCCCGGTTCGCCAGCGGCATCGAGGATCAGGTCGGCGCGCATGCCGGGGCCGAGCGAGACGAGATGATCCTGCTCCAGCCGGCGCGGTTTCACCGGATGGCCGTCCAGCGCCACCAGCCATGGCCGGTGGCCACCGAAGCGCAGATGGAAGATGCGCGCATTCGCGGCATTGAGCAGGCGCAGGCGAATGCGTTCGCCCGGCGCCAGCGCGAAGCGTTCCGCCAGCCGGCCGTTCAGCAGCGCGGTGTTGCCAAGCCGGCCGCCATGGGTGAGGTCGCCGGCATCGCCGAAATCCTCCTGGATCTGCGCCTGCCGATTGAGGCGCAGGTCGCTTAAGACCCAGGCGACGTCGCGATCCACATTGGGCGGCGCATGCTCGTCAACGATCAGCAGGCCGTAGAGGCCGCGCCCGACCTGTTCGGCACTGGCCCAGTGCGGGTGATACCAATAGGTGCCGGCATCGGGACAATCGAATTCATAGACAAAGCTTTCGCCCGGCCTCACCGGCGGCTGGGTCAGGCCGGGCACGCCGTCCATCGCATGCGGCAGACGGATGCCATGCCAGTGGATGCTGCTGTCCTGCGGCAGGTTGTTTTGCAAAACGACGCGCAGACGCTCGCCCTGCCGCACGCGCAGCATAGGGCCGGGAAAACTGCCGTTATAACCCCAAAGCTGTGTCTGTGGCTGGCCCGGCACCACGGGCAGCGTGACGGGCGCGGCGGTCAGACCATAACCGGCGGCCTGCACGTTCCGTGGCAGGAGAATGCTGCCGACCATTGCGGTAGCAGAGGCAGAAAGGAATATGCGGCGTGTGAGATCCACGATGTGCAATCTAGCACGCCGCGCGCTCCGGACGATGGGCCAGCCATAGGCCGAGCAGCAGAACGACCAGCCCGGCCAGTAACGGCAGCGTGAGCGGTTCGGCCAGGAACAATGCGCCGAACAGGCCGGCCGTCACCGGGCTTAAGCCCAGAAAAATCGTCACCCGCGTGGGCGAGGCATGGCGCAGGGCCCAGAGCCAGACGGCATAGAAGATGCCGCTGGAAACACCGATGAACAGAACGGCCGCCCAGCCCTGCGCGCTGTAGCCGCGCCAATCCGCGAACAGGCCCTCGGGGATGCTGAGCAGCAGCAGGAAGCCGACGCTGGCCAGCATGGCGAAGGCGCCGACGGGCAAAGTGGGATAACGCTGCAGGTAGGGCCGGTAGAGTACCGAGCAGACGGCGCCGCAAAGCGCGGCCAGCAAAACGGCGGCCTCGCCGAACAAACCCGTGCCGGAAGCGGGATCGAACAGCTTTTCGCCCAGCGCCAGCGCCACGCCCAGCATGGTGAGCAACACGCCGATGCTTTTGTTCAGCGTCAGCCGTTCCCGCCCGAGCAGAGCGGCAACGATCATGGTGAGCAGCGGGAAACTGGCGAACAGCAAAGCCGCGCGCGCCGCCGGGATCAGCGACAGGCCGAAATTCAGCAAGGCTATAAGCAAGCCGAATTGAATGACGCCCAGTCCGGCGATGGGCAGGATGTCGCGCCGGGCGAAACGCATCGGCTGTTTCTGCCACCACAAGACCGGCAGCAGGCAGAGCGCGCCGATCAGGTAGCGGAACATCGCCAGCGTGGCCGGGCCGCTTTCAGCCACTACAAAGCGCGTGGCCACCATGGCGGCGCCGACCTGGATGCCGACGCTGGCCGCCGCCAGGATGGGCCAGTGCGGCTTCACAATTTGAGGTCCCAGGTTTCGCCGATCAGGTCCACGCCGAAGCTGCGATGCTTCTCGCTGGCCACCAGCTTGAAGCCGGCCTTTTCATAGATGCCGCGCGCAGCAACGAGGATGCTGTTGGTCCACAGCGTGATCTTTTTATAGCCGGCCTTGCGCGCGAAGCGGATGCATTCCGCCACCAGCGCCTTGCCGACGCCCAGGCCGCGTGCCTTCGGATCGATGATCAGCAGCCGCAGCTTGGCGACTGACTTGTTTTTCTTCACCAGGAATACAGAGCCTACCGGTTCGCCGTCCAGCTCGGCAATCCAGACGCGTTCGCAGGCCGGATCGAAACTCTTCATGATGCCGACGGCGATTTCCGCCGCCATGTCCTCGAAGCTGCGGTCCCAGCCATATTCCTGCGCATAGAGCCGGCCATGGGCCTGGATCACCCAGCCAAGATCGCCCGGCTGCATTCCGCGCAGGCGCCAGGACCGCTTCTGCCCAGACTCAGGTGCCGGCGTGCCGCCCAACAGGCTCTCGATGGTGGCCATGGCGCCAGAGAGCCGCGTGCGCTCGGCGGGCGACAGCCGCGTCAGCAGCGGTTCCAGCACACGATTGGAGGCCGCTTCCAACGGTGCCATGGTCCGGCGGCCCTTCGCCGTCAGTTGCAGCAGGCTCTGGCGCGCATCTTCCTTGGTCGGCTTGCGGGTCACCAGACCCTGTTTGGCAAAGCGGGCAAGCATGCGGCTGAGATAACCGGCATCAAGGCTCAGGTCCCGCACCAGGTCGCTGGCGGTGACACGCTGGCGATGGGCCAGTTCGTAGAGCACGCGGGTCTCGGCCAGTGAGAAGGGTGCATAGAGTTTGCCGTCTTCCAGCACGCCGATCTTGTGGGTGTAGAAGCGGTTGAACTGCCGCATGCGTTCGACCTGCTGTGTCAGGGCGCGCGGCGGCTTTGGGGCGGGACCGGCCATAGCGTTTCCTCAGGGGTAGCCGGGCCAGTCTCGGCAGAATAGTTGACTGAGTCAAGTATATCTAAAAACCGCTGCCTCCAGCGCGGCCATGTCGGCGCCGGGCGAAAACCCGGCCGCCGTGATGCCCTCGGCAGGCCGGTGATAGACGGCCACCACGCTGCCCGGCCCGCCGCCGCTATGGCCTTC
Source organism: Ferrovibrio sp. (assembly GCA_046294345.1). GTDB lineage: Bacteria > Pseudomonadota > Alphaproteobacteria > Ferrovibrionales > Ferrovibrionaceae > Ferrovibrio. Next base: position 100,190 of record JBKBJT010000003.1, on the reverse strand, counting down.
CACATGCCGGCCAGTGCCGGCTTCGCCGCACATCAGGCCGAGGCCGTATCCCGGCGCCAGCCAGGGCCGGTCGGTGACCGGTCCGCCCAGCCAATGGGGCAGGCGCATGGCATCCAGCAGATCGGGCGGCAGCAGATCGCCGGTAAGCAGCTCGTGCAGCAAGCGCGCCGCTGCATCGAGCGGCCCGGTCAGCAGGCCATGATAGACCCAGCCGGGATGGTAGCCGTCCATGATGCCCGGCAGGCCGGTTAGATCGGTGCGGTCCTGCGCCAGCCGCACACCGCCGATGCCCAGCGGCCCGAGCAAACGCTGCTCCAGCGCCATGCCGAACGGCTGCCCGGCGGCATGCGCGACGATCTGCGTCAGATGCCAGTAGCCGATATTGGAATAGCCCCAGCCTTCGCCGGGCGGATATCGCAACCGGCCGGCATCGCAGCGCATCAGCAGGTCGGATACAGGCCAGGGATCCTCGCCGCGCTCCACCGCCGCATGATACTCCGCCAGGCCGCCGTAATCGGGCAGGCCGGACCTGTGCTGCAGCAGCTGCCGCAACGTATAGGGCGTGTCGGGTTGGATGTCGTCGAGATGGAGCAGGCCGTCGCGCACCAGCACGAGCGCCGTCGCGGCAATCGCGGTTTTGCTGAAACTCCACCACGGGACGACAGATGACGTCGCCGGGATCGAAGCGGTGCTGACCAGAAGCATGCCCATGACGCCAGCATAGCCGGCGGCAGACGCGATGAAAGTGTCAGGCCTTGAGCCGGGCGAGGAAGTTTTCCCGCCAGTGGGTGATCGTGTTGGCCCGCAACACCGCCATCATCGCTTCCCAGCGCGAGCGGCGTTCTTCCTGCGGCATGGTCAGCGCGCGGTCCAGCGCCTCGGCCAGGGCCTCGGTATCGTAGGGATTGACGATCAGCGCGCCCTGCATCTCGCGCGCCGCGCCGGCGAAGCGCGACAGCACCAGCACGCCGGGATCATCGGGATTCTGCGAGGCAACATATTCCTTGGCGACCAGGTTCATGCCATCACGCAGCGGGGTGACGAAACCGACCCTGGCATGGCGGTAGAAACCGGCCAGCGTTTCGCGCGCGAAAGCCTTGTTGAGATAACGCACCGGCACCCAGTCGAACTCGGCGAATTTGCCGTTGATGCGACCGGTGAGCCCATCGAGCTCGTTGCGCAACTTGCGATACTGGGCCACCTCGCCGCGCGAGATCGGCGCGATCTGCATGAAGGTGACCTTGCCGCGATGCTCTGGCCTTGACCCGAGCAGGTGATGAAAGGCCTCGAAGCGCTGCGGAATGCCCTTGGAATAATCCAGCCGGTCGACGCCAATCACCAGATTGCGGCCGACCAGGCTTTCGCTCAGGCGCTGGGTTTCCGTGCTGCTGGCGCCGGTCGCCGCCATGCGCACAAAATCCTCAGTGTCGATACCGATCGGGAAGGCCCCGACACGCAGGGAACGGCCATAGGCGGTGATGCGGCCATCGGCGCCGTCTAGGTCGCCGCCCACCGTGCCGCCCGCTTCGTGCAGGATGTATTCGCTCAGGGACCGCACATCGCCCAAAGTCTGGAACCCGACCAGATCATAGGCGCACAGGTCGCGCACCAGTCGTTCATGGCCCGGCAAGGCGGCCAGCACTTCCGGCGCCGGGAAGGGGATATGCAGGAAAAAGCCGATGCGGTTCTGCACGCCGCGCCGGCGCAGTTCGGCCGCCAGCGGGATGAAGTGATAATCGTGCACCCAGATCACGTCATCTGGCTTGAGCAGCGGCACCAGCGCATCGGCGAAGCGGGCATTGACGGCCAGATAGCCCTCCCAGCTCGCGCGGTTGAAATGGATCAGGCCGAGCCGGTAATGGCAGAGCGGCCAGAGCGTGGCATTGGCGAATTCGAGGTAGAACTGGCGATGCTCGTCGGGCGTGAGATCGAGCACGGCATAATCGACGCGGCCCTGCCGCGCATGGCGGGGTTCGGCCGCGGCCTGCTCGCTGACCTCGCCGCTCCAGCCGAACCAGAGACCACCCTGGGCCTGCAACGCCTCGCGCAGGGCCACGGCCAGGCCGCCGGCGCGGCTGAGGCGTTCGCGCGGCATCGCCACGCGGTTGGAAACCACTACGAGCCGCGCCAAAACGCTTCCTCCCATGTCTTTGACAGCCGCATGGCGCAGACGATCAAGCCAACCATCGAATAGGTCTGCGGGAAATTTCCCCATAGCTCACCCGTCGTCGTATCGATGTCTTCCGACAGCAGGCCGAGATGATTGCGCGAGGCCAGCAGGCTTTCGAAAATCTCGCGCGCTTCTTCCCGTCGTCCCACGGCAGCCAGCGCGTCGACATACCAGAACGTACAGATCGAAAAGGCATTATGCGGCGTACCGAAATCGTCCGGTGCCACATACCGCATCAGATGGTTGCCTCGGCGCAGTTGGCGGCTGATCGCTTCCAGCGTTCCGAGAAAACGGGGATCGTCGGCGGCGACGAAACCAATTTCCTGCAGCAGCAGCAGGGATGCATCGAGGTCGGCACCGTTAAAACTCTCGACGAAGCTGTTCAGTTCCGCGTTCCAGGCATGCTCCATGATTGCCTTGCGGATGACCTGGGCATGATCGGCCCAGTAGGTCGCCCGCTCGGCCAGCCCCAGGGCGCCGGCGATCTTGGACAACCGACGACAGGCGGCCCAGCACATCGCTGCCGAATGGGTATGCACACGGGCACGGCCACGGAATTCCCACAACCCGGCATCGGGGGTGAGCGCCAGCGCCGCCGCCTTCTCGCCCAGCCGTTCGAGCTGTTCGAACAGGGCGACGTCGCCGCGGCGTGGCAGGCGGCGGTCGAAGAACATCTGCGCCACCGCCAGCACGATGGAGCCATAGGTGTCGTTCTGGCGCTGGGCGAAGGCGGCATTGCCGATCCGCACCGGTCCCATGCCCCGATAACCCTGCAGGGCCGGAACATTGCGTTCCTCCAGGCTGCCCGATGGATTGAGCGCATAGACCGGCTGCAATTCGCCATCGGGGTTCAGCGCCACCACGGTGGTGATGTAGCGGAGGAAATCCTCCATGGTTTTCGTCGCGCCCAGGCGGTTCAGCGCCTGCACGGTGAAATAGGCATCGCGCAGCCAGCAGAACCGGTAATCCCAGTTGCGCGGGGTGTTGGCGGCCTCGGGCACCGAGGTTGTGAGCGCGGCCAGGATGCCGCCGGTTTCCTCGGCCGCGCAGAGTTTCAGCGTGATGCCGGCGCGGATCACCGCTTCCTGCCATTCGAACGGTACTGAGAGATAGCGCGCCCATTCGACCCAGTATTCGATGGTGCGCTCCTGGAATTCGCGCGCCATGTGCGTGATCGAGGCCGTGAAGCTTTCATCGGGACCAAAAATCAGCGTGACCGGTCCGGTCAGCACGAATTCACTTTCGGTATCGATATAGGCGATTGGCGCATCGGTGGTGAGCCTGAGCGCAGCGCCAGGCGCGGTGAAGCGGATATGGTTGCTGCCGAGCGTGCGGCTGGGCTGGGTGGCGCCGTAATCGAAGAGCGGGCGCAGGCGGATGCGCACCACCGGCGTGCCGCCCAACGGCTCGATGCGGCGGATCAGCATGGCCGGGCGATAGATGCGGTCATGCTGCTTGAAGCGCGGACAGAAATCGGTGATACGGATGCTGCCGCCCTGGTCGTCACTGAGCGTGGTGACCAGGACGGCGGTGTTGTCGATGTAATGCTGCGCACTCTGCTTGAGGTCGCGCAGTTCGATTGTGAAGACGCCCTCGTCGGCGTATTTCGGCTGCAGCAGGTCGCAGAAGACCGGGTCGCCGTCCAGACGCGGCGCGCAATGCCACACGATGCGACCCGCGCGGTCGATCAGCGCGGCCACCACGCAGTTGCCGACCACCCCGAGATCGAGATTACCCTGTTTCGGATTTTTCCGTTCCGTCATGCCGTGCGCTCCGCAAAGGCGGCGAGCCAGCCGCGCACGGCCTGCGCATCGGCGAAGCCGTGGCGTTCCGGCCAGGACCGGTTCAGCGCGCCCACCGGCAACGCCAGGCCGCCGGCACGTTCCACGGCGCGAAAGCCATCCTCATCCGTGCGGTCGTCGCCGATGAAGACCGGCAGCCGGCTAGCAAAGGTCGGCTCACGCAGGAACAGATCCACCGCCGAGCCCTTCGACAAAGCGGCATCCTTCACTTCCCAGACATGCCGGCCCGGCATCAGCATCAGGCCGGCATGGCCTTCCAGCGCTTCGGCCAGCCGCGCGCCGAGCTGCGGGCCCAGCTCGGGCGCGTGGCGGTAATGCACAGCGAGTGCATGGCTCTTGCGTTCGACCAGGATTCCGGGATGCAGCTCGGCCAGGCGGACGATGCTGTGATGCAGGCTTTCGGGCAGCGGCAGGCCGGCGACAGGACGAATCTGCGCATGCGGGGCGGGGCGCCATTCGCTGCCATGCTGGCCCGAGGCTGCGAGCCGCAGGGGATCGAACAGCCGGTCGACGCTATCCAGCGCACGACCCGAAACCAGGGCAAGCGCGCCGTCCAGGCGGTCGGCGGCGATGCGCAGATGTTCGCGCAGATCGGCCGGCACCACGACGCGGTCGGGTGCATCGGCGATATCGAGCAATGTGCCGTCGATATCGAGGAACAGCGCCCAGTCGGATCGCGGCAGCGGCGGCAAGGCCGGCACAGCTCCGCCGGTGGAAATTAAGTCGGTCATCAAAACGGCTCGCCCCCCGGAAAACCGGGTGATGGTAAAAATATTTCTCGGATTACTGAGAATATTTATGAGCCGAACGCCGGATTACAACCCCGGTTCCGCATTTTACGTCCCACCATGCGGATCATCATGGGAACATCCGCGCGGGATCAGACCATCTGCGGCTCCGTCATCCCCGCGACCGCCTGCAGGAAATCGATCAGATATGAATTCACCCGCTCCGGCTGCGTGACCGGCGCCATATGGGCCGCACCGGACAGATTTATATGACGCGCGGCCGGCAGCAGACGACGCAGTTCGGCTATCACGCCACGCGCCGCCAGCGTGGTGTCGCTGCCGCAAAGCAGCAGCACCGGCACGGCCAGGGATTTCAGATCGTCAACAGCGGTTTCGCGTGCCTGCAACAGTTCGCGAAATTCGCTCGCCACCGTGCTCATGCAGCCCGTGACATAAGCCTGCATGTGCTCGGGCATCGCCTGCAGGGCGCCGGGCCCAACCCAGTAATCCAGGAACGCGATGGCGGCGGCGCGTGTATCGTCGTTTTCCACCAGTTCGATGTGGCGCTGTGCCACCGATGCGATTTCATCCCAGGCATCGCGCTGGCTGCTGTTGCGCAGCAGGCTGAAAGCCACCGGCTCGTAAATTGCCAACGAAGCGATGCGGTGCGGCTGGCGACGCGCCAGTTCCAGCGCCATGGCGCCGCCATAGGAATGCCCAACCAGATGCACGGGACCATCCATCCGCTCTAGCAAAGCCATCAGCAGGGCTATCTCCTCTTCCAGCGTGGGCCTGCCGTGATCGGGCATCGGCGTTTCGCCATGGCCGATCAGATCAGGCGCGACAATATGCCAGCCGCGGCCAAGCGCTGCGATCAGCGGTCGCCATTGCCGGTGCGAGGCAGCGCCGGAATGCAGCAGCATCAGACGGGGCGCACCGGCTCCATCGCAGCCATTGTCGAACCAGGACAGGCGGCCCACGGCCGTTTCCAGCATCGGCATCGCAGCAGCTCCTAGATCTTCAGGCCGGGGATCAGGGCCGGAACCCGGCGGCGATAATCGCGATAACGGCCGCCGAAGGTTGCGATCAGGTCGCGTTCTTCATAGATGATGCCGACCACGATATAGGCGCTCATGCCAATGGCGAAGAGCAGATGACCCACCGACATCTGCGGCGTGGCCCAGAAGATCACCAGCCAGCCGGTATAGATCGGATGTCGCATGTAGCGATAAAGCCAGGACGTGCGGAATTCGTCATGCGGCACCGGCAGGCCGCGCCACTGGCGGAAAGGCTGCGACAGGCCGAAGAGTTCGAAATGGTCGATCATGAAGGTGGCGGCGACCAGCAGCAGCCAGCCGAAGCCATAGAGCATCCAGATCAGCATGGCGTTGAAGCTGTCCTGCACCTGCCAGACCATGGCCGGTAGCGGCTGCCAAAACGCGATCAGCACCGCCACCATGATTGACGTCGCCACCAGATAGACGGCGCGCTGCAGATACACCGGCACAGCCGCCGACATCCACCGCTTGAAGCCGGGCCGCGCCATCACGCTGTGCTGCAGGCCGAACAATACGATCAGGCCGAGATCGATGGCCCCGGCGAGCCAGGGCAATGACTCGGGCCAGAGCGAGGCGTCGATATGAATGGGCAGCCCCAGACCGGCGCTGAGCGGGGCAGCGATGAACAGCGCCAGGGCCAGCGCGGCGATACCAAAACCGAGATAGGCAAACAGGGCAAACAGCATTCCGGGCATGAGGTGACTCCTAGGATGTGGGCAGAGACGAAAGGAAAGCGAGATAGTCGGCAGCGACGGCTTCCGGCATCTCGATCATTGGCAGATGGCCGCAGGGCAGCAGCAGCAGCGAGGCCCGCGCCAGGCGATCGGCAAGCAACGTGGCGCCCGAGACATGCCAGATGCGGTCATGCTCACCCCAGACAATACGGGTCGGTACCGTCATGCCGCTGATGCTGAGTTCCAGTGACGCGGTCTCGCGGGCAAAAGCGTCGAAGACCCTGCGATGGAAATCCGCCTTGCCGAGCGCGCGTTCGGCCAATGCGCGCCGGATCGGCGCGGGAATGGATGGCGGATGCGCCATCAGCCAGCCCAGGTACGCGGGATAGTCCTTCGTGCTGCGGATGAACAACGGATTGTCGCCGCCCGCCTGCAGATGCCGCAGCAGGTCGCTCGGCATGGCCGACAGGACACCGCTCGGGCCGGGAAGCCACAGGCTGCGCACACGGTCGGGATACGCGGCGGCATAAAGCGCCGCGACGCGTGCGCCCATGGAATTGCCGCCGAGATGCAGCCTAGGCAGCCCAAGCGCGTCGACGATGGCCGCCAGCGCCGCAACCTGTCCCTGCAACCCAATATCATGGACAGGCCAGCGTGGACTGTCGCCGAAGCCTGGCAGATCTATGGCGATCACACGATGACGGGGCGTGAGGAAGCGCGCGATGCGGTTCCAGTTGTCCTTCTCGCCGCTGCTGCCATGGACCAGCAGGATCGGTGCGGGATCGGTCACCGGGCCGCCATCGAGGTAGGCCACGGCTTGGTCCCGGACGAGAATCGTTTTCGCGGCGAGTCCGGCGCGTTTGCGTTCGACTGCGACGACAAGGTCGCGCAACGCCGCCGCCGGCGCCAGGAACCAGGCGGCAGCACCGGCCAACGACAGTGAGATCAGAGAACAGAGCAGGATGAACATGATGCGGTGCATGGGGTGGATCGCCTTTGAACGGCGGCGAATATATCAATCTTATTGATAATATCAATAGTATTGATATATAGATCACCCAGCACCAGCTCGGGCCGCTAGCCCTCTGGAATCATTGGTGTATGCTGCGCAGACGCATCCGCCCCGGTTTCTGGACTCTGCCCATGACGGTCGCCAAAAAAGCCCCCACTTCGCGCATTCCGGTCCCGCGCAGGGATATTCTCGATTCGCTGCGCGGATCGGTGGACGAGACGATTTCGCTGTTTTACCTGGGCTACCGCGCCGGCGTGGCCGGACCGAACCGCGTGCTCGACAAGCTGGGCTTCGGGCGACCGCACCACCGCATTCTCTATGTGGTGGCGCGTCAACCCGGCATTGCCATCGGCAGCCTGATCGAGATGCTGGCCGTATCCCGTCAGGCGCTACACAGGCCGCTGCGCGACCTGGTTGCGCAGGGATATGTCGCGCAGAAAGCGGCGCCGACGAACCGCCGGCTCGCTTTGCTGACGCTGACCCCTAAGGGCGCAGCCTTGGAGAACAAGCTGACAGACCTGCAATATCAGGCCTTCGCCAAGGCCTTTGCCGCGACCGGGCCGGAAGCCGAGCAACACTGGAAAGCCGTGATGCGCGCGCTGGCCGACCAGGTGCGGCCCGCCTTTACGGTATAGGCGGCGGCCTCTGCCGGTATTTATGCGGCGCTGTCACGCCGCCGCCCGGCCTGCTTCGGCCAGCATGCGATAGCGCTGGGCGATCGGGCTGGCCGGTTTGGCGAACAGGCGTTCCGCACTCAGGGCCTGCACCAGGCTGAGATCGCTATCGCGCTTGGCGGCCTCGATCAGGGTGAGATCGAGCAGGTCGCGCTGGGCATGGCTGCCGCCGAAACGGCTGGCGATATAGCGCAGCGGGCGCAGGCGCTGCACCGTGTCGGCATAATGCCCGCCCTGGAAGGACAGCAGGGCCTGCGCCAGCGGCAGGCCGACCTGCGCCGCCATGGCGGCATTGTCGCCGCGTTTGGCGGCGGCGGCGCGCCGCAGCGTGGTCATCTGCTGTTCGACCAGATCGCGCCGGCCGGCACCGATGAAACTGATCAACGCATGCACGTCGTTGAAGCTGTAGATGCCGTCCTGCACTAGAGGCGACCAGGCCTCGGCCAGTTCACCCCAGCGTTTCATGCCGACATCAAGGCCGCGCAGATAGAGCCGCCACAGCATGGCTGAAGCATCGATCATGTCGAGTACCACGGTGGATTGGCCGCCGCGGATATGCCGGTCATACAGCGCCAGCACCTCGTCATGCTCGTCGCGGTCCAGATGGAACAGCGTGAGATGCCACCAGTTATGCACGGCCATCATGTTGTCTTCGGCCCAGTGCGGAATGCGGTCGCGCGACCAGCGGATGCCATCCTCAACCCGACCCTGCATTTCCATCACATGAGCCACGGCGTGATGGGCCCAGGCATCGCGCGGCTCCAGTTCACAGGCCTGCCGGCCGGCTTCCTCGGCGCGGGCATAATCGCCGCTTTCCTCCAGGCCAAAAGCCAGCATGCCCTGCACCGCATGCCAGCCCGGGCGCCGGGCATCCCAGGCCGGGCGCACGCGCAGCACGCGGTCGCGCAGGTTGCGCGACAGGCCGCGATAGAAATCGAACAGGTGGCCCATCTGCAGGGCCAGCAGGTCGTGCGGATGGTCGAGCAGGATGTCGTCGAAGCGTTCGCCGGCATCGTCGAAGCGGCCATCGGCCAGCGCCTCGGCAGCGGCGACATGCAGCTTCTCGCGTTCGGTGCGGGCATACCGACGGGCCAGCGCGATGCTGTCGCGCGCCGGCGCCAGGCCGGCCGCCTCGGTGCCGCTGAGATACAGATGGGCGCGCATGGCATGGGCCATGGCGAAATCGGGCTGGCCGGCGATCACCGTCTCGATCGCCTCCACCGGGTTGCCGCGATAGCAGTTGAACTGGGCCAGCGCCTCTTCATAGCCCGCCAGGGTATCGGCCGTGGCCCCGCTGTAGACCTGGCCATGGGTATCCTTGATCATCGTGTCCGTCTCCGACTAAGTTTTAAAACTGACCAGTCGGTATAAATAAGAGTTTTTCCATCCGTCAAGGTATATATGGCCAGTTGGACTGCAACCGGGAGAATCAATTATTTATTTGAATTAATTGGTATTTTCTCAGTTTCACATTGAAAAATGGATTGTTATTCACTGTCTTGTGAAACCGACCGGACGGTTTATATTGAGTACTTTAGAGGAGTTCCAATGGCCCGCGACGGTACGGCGACCCGCACAGCGATCATGGATGCGGCACAGGCGCTGATCCTGGAAACCGGCTTCGCCGCCACCTCGGTGGATGCGGTGATCAGCCGTGCCGGCATCACCAAGGGCAGCTTCTTCTATCATTTCAAGACCAAGGCCGACCTGGCGCTCGCACTGGTGCAGCGCGATGCCGCCCATGATCTGGCGATGCTGGAAGCCAACATGACCCGGGCCGAAGGCTTAAGCCGCGATCCGCTGCAGCAGGTGTTGATCTGCATGGGTCTGTATGAGGAAGAGCTGGACAAGCTGACGGCACCCTATCCCGGCTGCCTCTATGCCTCGTTCATCTACGAGGCGCAGCTTTTCGACGAAAACACCCTGGCGGTAACGCGTGCGGTGTTCAGCGACTGGACCGCCCGCATCATGGGCAAGCTGGAAGAGGCGATGAAGCTCTACCGGCCGCGCCTGTCGGTCGACCTGAAAAGCCTGGCCGAGATGAGCCTGGTGCAGGCCGAGGGCGCCTATATCCTCTCGAAGGTGCAGCGTGATCCCAAGGCAGTGGCGGCCCAGTTCCGGCATTACCGCAATTATCTCGAACTGCTGTTCGCGCCCGCCGATAGCGCGGCTGCAGTCAATAGCGGGAGTGTGAAACCATCCCTGCTGGACGCGGAAGCGACGCCCGCCTAGGCTTCTGCCCATGGCAGGGGGCGGTCGATTCGAGGACATCTACAGCCGGACCAAGCTGGCCTCCGGCCTGGTGCTGTTCACCTTCCTGCTCACCCATCTGATCAATCATGCGCTGGGCGTGATCTCGTTGTCGGCCATGGAAGCGGGCTCGACGCTGTTCACCCTGCTGTGGCGCAGCTGGCCGGGCAGCATTCTGCTCTACGGTGCCGTGCTGCTGCACCCGATGCTCGCACTCTACAACTGGCTGCGGCGCGGTCATTACCGCGGCATTCCCTGGCAGGGCTGGGTGCAGATCTCCCTCGGCCTGCTGGTGCCGCCGCTGGCCGTCGACCATGTGATCGGCACGCGGGCGATGAATGCCGCCTTCGACCTCAATGATTCCTACGCCTATGTGCTGATGGTGCTGTTCGTGCAGGAGCCGATGATTGGCCTGCGCCAGAACCTGCTGATCCTGATCGCCTGGGGCCATGGCTGCATCGGCGTCTATTACTGGCTGCGGCTGAAACCCGCCTTCGAACGGGCCTGGCCCTTCCTGTATGCCATCGCCTTGCTGCTGCCGATGCTGGCCATCCTGGGTTTCGTTTCCGGCGGGCGTTCGGTGATGCTGCTGATGCAGCGCGAGGAATGGCTGGACGCCTTCCGCGCCGGCCTGAACTGGCCCGGGCCAGCCGGTCAGGAATTCGGCTTCCGCGCCATCGAGCTTGCCTATGGCGTGATGATCGTACTGCTCGCAGCAGCCCTGATCGGCCGCATTTTGTCGGCCCTGCTGCAACGCCGGCGCGGCAGCATCACCATTCAATATCCCGATGGCCGGCGTTATCGCGGCCAGGCCGGCGCCCTGAATGTGCTGGAGGCCAGCCGCGCCATCGGCTATCCCCATGCCGCCGTCTGCGGCGGCCAGGGCCGCTGCTCCACCTGCCGCGTGCGGGTGAGCGGCGAAGGCCTTGCCATGCTGCCGTTGCCCGATGCCGCCGAGCAGCGCGTGCTGGAACGCATCGGCGCGCCGCCCGGCGTGCGCCTGGCCTGCCAGATCCGGCCCGAGGCCGACATCTCCATCACGCCCTTGCTGCCGGCCGGCGTGCCGGCGAAAGTGGTGTATGGCACCGCGAGCCATGCCCAGGGTGCCGAGCGACGCATCGCCATCCTGTTCGCCGACCTGCGCGGCTTCACCAAGCTGTCGGAAAGCAAGCTGCCCTATGACGTGGTATTCGTGCTGAACCAGTATTTCAAGGCGATGGGCGAAGCGGTGGAAGGCGCCGGCGGGCGGCTCGACAAGTTCATCGGCGATGGCGTGATGGCCCTGTTCGGCATCGAGGAAGGGCCCGAGGAGGGCTGCCGCCGCGCGCTGGACGCGGCACAGCGCATGGCGGCGGGGCTGAGCCGCCTGAACGAAGCGCTGAAGATGGACCTGGACCAGATGCTGAAGCTGGGCATCGGCATCCATTGCGGCCCGGCCATCGTGGGCGAGATGGGCCATGGCAGCGCCATGCACCTCACCGCCGTGGGCGATGCCGTCAACACCGCCAGCCGGCTGGAAAGCGCCACCAAGGATTTCGGCGCCGAACTCGTCATCTCGGCCGAGGTGGCCGAACGGGCCGGATCGGCCGCGATGGCGCCCCTGTCCTGGCAGCCGGAAACCGTGCATCTGCGCGGCAAGTCCGAACCGCTGGCCGTGCTGGTGGCGCGCAAGATCCTCACGATGCAACCGGCGGAATGATCGCGGCTTGACCTCCATCAATCCCGGCCGCTGACCCGGCGGCTAGATTGCCGTTAAAATACCGCGACCGCCGCCAGTTCCGGAGTCTGCCATGCCCAATACCGTCACGCTGACCGACCGCGATCGCGACCTGCTGCGCCAGCTGCGGCGCCGTCGCGCCAGCCACCGGCATGCACCGCCGGGCGAGGAACGCAGCCTCGGCCAGGTCATCGCCGATACCGTGGCCCGGGCCGTCGGCTCCTGGCGCTTCATCCTGATCCAGACCGGGCTGCTGATCGCCTGGATCATCGGCAACGCACTGACCGGCGGGAATGCCTGGGATCCGTTCCCCTTCATCCTGCTCAACCTGCTGCTCTCCTTCCAGGCCGCCTATACTGCACCGATCATCATGATGAGCCAGAACCGCCTGTCGGAAATCGACCGGCGCCATGCCGAGGATGATTACCAGGTGAACGTGAAAGCCGAGCTCGAGATCGAACTGTTGCATCAGAAGATCGACCTGCTGCGCGAACAGGAAATCCTCGCCCTGACCCGGGCCGTGAACGCACTGGCCGATAAGCTCGACGGCCGGCAGGCCGACAATAGGACCCCGTAACCGGAATGCTGAAGCTCAAACGCGTCGCCATCGATACCCACCGCGAAAGCATCGCCTATCTCAGCCGTGCCTGCCCGCTCTATCGCGCCGAGGAATTTCAGGCCCTGGGCAAGATCGAGGTGAAGGCCGATGGTCACTGCATACCCGCCACGCTGAACATCGTCGACGATCCCGGCCTGCTGGCGCCCGACGAGCTGGGGCTTTCCGAGGAGGCTTTCCGGCTGTTCGCCCGGCATGAGGGCGTGGCGGTGAGCATCGAGCATCCACGGCCGGTGGAAAGCCTGGAGGCGGTGCGCGCCAAGATCCAAGGCCGCGTGCTGAGCGAGACCGAGTATCACGCGGTGATCCGCGATGTCGCCGCTTTGCGCTATTCCAAGATGGAGATCGCCGCCTTCCTGGTCGGCTGCGCCAGCTTCATGACAGCGGACGAGGTGCTGAGCCTGACGCGGGCCATGGCCAATGTGGGCCATCGCCTGGAATGGAACCACAAGATGGTGGTCGACAAGCATTGCATCGGCGGCATCCCCGGCAACCGCACCTCTATGATCGTGGTGCCCATCGTGATGGCCCATGGCCTGACGATCCCCAAAACCTCGTCGCGCGCCATCACCTCGCCGGCCGGCACCGCCGATACGATGGAAGTGCTGGCCCGCGTCGATATCGGCACCGACGAGATGCGCGCCATCGTCGAGAAGATCGGCGGCTGCCTGGTCTGGGGCGGCCGGGTGAATCTCTCGCCCGCCGACGACGTGCTGATCACGGTGGAACGCCCGCTGCGCATCGACACGCGCGAGCAGATGGTCGCTTCGATCCTGTCCAAGAAACTGACTGCCGGTTCGCGCTATCTGGTGCTCGATATCCCGGTCGGACCCACGGCGAAGGTGCGCAGCCAGGAAGACGCCGTGCGGCTGCGCAAGCTGTTCCAGTATGTTGCCGGCGCGCTGGATCTGCCGATCGAGATCGTGATCACTGATGGCCGCGAGCCGATCGGCAACGGCATCGGCCCGATGCTGGAGGCGCGCGACGTGCTGGCGGTTCTGCGCAACGAGAAGGACGCACCTCAGGATTTGCGCGAACGGTCCATCCTGCTGGCCGGCGCGCTGATCGAGGCCGATGCCGGCATCACCGGCGGCCAAGGCCTGCGCCGCGCCCGCGAGCTGCTGGATTCCGGCGCGGCGCTGAAGGCCATGGAACGCATCATCGATGCCCAGGGCCCCAGCGGCCTGACCATCGCACCCAGCCCGACCGGCTATGAAGTGCTGGCGCCCAAGGATGGCGTGGTGATGAGCATCGACTGCCTGCGCATCGCGCGAATCGCCCGCATGGCCGGTGCGCCGGCCTTCAAGGGTGCCGGCGTCGACCTGCTGAAGAAAACCGGCGACACCGCGCGCAAGGGCGAGCCGTTATATCGCATCCATGCCGCCCTGCCGGCCGATCTGGGCTTCGCCGCCGACCTGGCCGCGCAGGATAGCGGCTTCGTCGTCAACGGCAGTCGCGCGTAATCGGGGAAAAGTTCCATCATGTCTGCCACGCTGAGTTTCCATGGCGCCGCTGGCGTCGTCACCGGTTCCTGCTATCGCCTGCAGCTGGGCAATCGCAGCATCCTGGTCGATTGCGGCATGTTCCAGGGCGACAAGACCCTGAAGGAGCTGAATTACGGCGCCTGGCCCTTCGATCCGCGCCATATCGATGCCGTGCTGCTGACCCATGCCCATATCGACCATAGCGGCCTGATCCCCAAACTGGTGAAGGCCGGTTTTGCCGGGCCGATCATGACCACCGAGGGCAGCGCCGACCTGCTGCGCTTCATGCTGCCCGATTCCGGCGGCATCCAGGAGATGGAGGTCGAGCGGCTGAACCGGCGCAACCAGCGGCGCGGCCGCGGCATCGTGCAGCCGATCTATACAGAGCAGGATGCCGTCGACAGCCTGAAGCAGATCGCCAAGCGCGATTTCGAGACCTGGTTCGAGGTGATCCCCGGCATCGAGGCGCGGCTGTGGAATGCCGGCCATATCCTCGGCGCCGCCTCGATCGAACTGAAAATCGCCAATGGCGAGCGCGAACCGCTGCGGCTGCTGTTTTCCGGCGATATCGGACCGGAGCACAAGGCGCTGCAGCATGCCGCCGAGGGGCCACACGATCTGGACGTGGTGGTGATGGAAGCCACCTATGGCGGGCGGCCGCGACCGAAACTCGACGCGGCCGGCCGGCGGGCCGCGCTGGCGACGGAGGTGAATGAGGCGCTGGCCCAGGGCGGCAACCTGGTGATTCCGGCTTTTGCCGTGGAACGCACCCAGGAATTGCTGGCCGACCTGACCAAGCTGATGCATGACGACACGATCAGGCGCGTGCCGGTCTTCGTCGATTCACCGCTGGCGCTCAACGTCACCGATGTCTTCGCAAAATATCTGCATCGCGAGAACGGCGTGCATGCATCGACTGCCCAGCCTTTCGAGGGCGGCAACCTGCGCTTCACCAAGAGCGTGCAGGAAAGCATGCAGATCGAGCAGGTGACCGGCGGTGCGATCATCATCGCCGCCAGCGGCATGTGCGAGGCCGGCCGCATCCGCCATCACCTGAAGAACAACCTGTGGCGCGCCAATGCCACGGTGCTGCTGATCGGCTACATGGCGCCGGGCACACTGGGCTATCTGCTGGAGCAGGGTGAACGCGCAGTGCGCATCCAGGGCGACGAGCTGGAGGTGCGGGCACGCATCCGCAAGCTGGAGATCTATTCCGGCCATGCCGATCATGACGAGCTGCTGGACTGGCTGAAGGACCGGCTGCCGATCCGGCGCGGCCTGATGCTGACCCATGGCGAGCCCGATGCCGTGGGTGCGCTGCGCGCCGCCATCGCGCTGTGGGACAAGAACGCGCTGCCCCACGGCATGCTGCCGCAGGTCTATGCGCCGCGGCTGGACGAGTTCTATGCCCTGAACCACCCGCATCCCAAGCTGCTGAAGACGCCGCAGGTACAGAAACGGCTGGATCGTTATGCCGAAGCCGAGGCGCTGTCGGGCCATGACTGGCACAACGACTATGCGCGCCTGATGCTGCAGGTGCAGGCTGAGCTGCGCAATGCCAAAAGCGATGCCGAACGCCGCCGCCTGCTGAAGAAGATGCAGCGCGTGCTGGGGCGGGGATAAGCCTCAGGCGGTTTGCCCGTCTTCCTTCCGCATGGCCTTGTAGACCTCCATCGCCGCCACCAGCATGAGCGCCGGCAGGGCGAGCAGCGCACCGTGCAGAAGCGACACATCTTCCAGCCGCAGCATCGGCCCGATGCCGGGCAGCGAGGCGGCGGCAAATTGCAGGCCCTGGGCGGCGATCACGCCGAGGATCAGCAGCCAGTTGCCCGACAGCGGCACGCGGAACAGCGAGCGCCGTTCCGAACGGCAGTTCAGCACATGGGCATTCTCGAACCACACGATCAGCCACAGCGTGAGCCCCTGGGCAGCCACCAGCGGGACATGCTGGCCCTGCAGCAGCCAGGCATAGAAAGCAAAGCCGGCCGCGCCGATCACCACGCCCGACAGCGCCACCTGTTCGATCATGCGGCGGTCGAAGATGCGGCTGTGCTTCGGGCGCGGCCGGCGCTGCAGCAGGCCGGGCTCGGGCTTCTCGAAAGCCAGCGCCACGTCCTGGATGCCATTGGTGACAAGGTTGAGCCACAAAAGCTGCACGGCCGATAGCGGCGGCGGCAGGCCGGTCAGGCTGGCCAGCAGCATGAGCAGGATTTCGGCAGCGCCGGTCGAGATGCAGAGCAGGATCACCTTGCGCAGGTTGTCGTAGGCAGCGCGCCCCTCCTCGATGCCGGCGACGATGGAAGCGAAATTGTCATCGACCAGGATCAGGTCGGCCGCCTCGCGCGCCACATCCGTGCCGCCACGTCCCATGGCCACACCGATATCGGCGGCTTTCAATGCCGGCGCATCGTTGACGCCGTCGCCGGTGACGGCCACCACATGGCCCTGGCGGCGCAGGCTTTCGACAATGGCGAGCTTCTGCAGAGGCTCGATGCGGGCGAAGATCAGCGCGCGCGCCACGGCCGCGTCGAAAACGGCCTGGTCGCCGCCCAGTTTCTGCAGTTCCGCGCCGGTGATGAGTTGCGCCTCGCCGGCCGGGCCCTCGGCGGCCAGGTCGAGCTGGCGCGCGATGGCGAGGGCGGTGAGCGGATGATCGCCGGTGACCATGGCGACGCGGATGCCGGCGGACTGGGCGGCGCGAACTGAAAGCCGCGCCTCCTGCCGCAATGGATCGATCAGGCCAGCGAAGCCGAGCAGCATCAGGCCATCGAGCGATTCCGCCTCGGGCGCGGTGACGGCGCCGGCCGCCACGGCGATGACGCGATAGCCATCGGCGGCAAGCGAGCACACGGCGCGTTCGGCCGCCGCGCGCCGTTCGGGTTCCCAGGTTTCGGCACCGCAGAGATCGAGCAGGGTTTCCGGCGCGCCCTTCACATAGGCCACCAGCGTGTCGCCATCGGCGTGGAAATCGGCGGCATAACGCCGCGCCGGCTCGTAGGCGATGCGGCCACGATGATCCACCGCATCCATGGCCGCGTTGTAGTCGAAGCGCAGGGCCAGCCGCAGGAAGGCCAGATCGACGGCATCGCCGATCTCGTCGCCGGTATGATCCACCGCGCCGCCATGGGATTCCGAACAGCGCGCGGCCGCCAGCGCCAACTGCCGCACGCGGGCATCCTGCGGCGGCACGCGGCCGTCGTTTTCCGTCGCATCGGGCAGCCAGACGGTTTCGACGGTCAGGCGGTTGACGGTGAGCGTGCCGGTCTTGTCGGTGGCGATCATGGTGCAGGCACCCAGACCCTCCACGGCGGGCAGGTGCCGCACCACGACATTCCTCTGCCCCATGCGGTGCACGCTGATGGACAGGGCCACCGTCATCGCCACCGGCAGGCCTTCGGGGATGGCCGAGACGGCGAGCGCCACCGCCAGCAGGAAGATCTCGGCCATGCCGGCGCCGCGCAGGATTTCCAGCCCGGCGATCAGGCCGATCAGCACCAGCGCCGCCAGCGCAACCTGACGGGTGAAGATCTCCATGCGGCGCACCAGCGGCGGCGCGGCGCCGGCCACCTGCAGCGCCAGCGCCAGGCGGCCGATCTCGCTATGGCGTCCGGTGGCGGCCACCACGGCGCGGGCCCGTCCGCTCTGCACCATCGAGCCGGCGAACAGCATGCCGTGCCGGTCGCCCAGCGGCGCATCCGCTGCGCTGACATGGTCGGCGTCCTTCGCCACCGCAAGCGATTCGCCGGTCAGCAGGCTTTCATCGGCCTCCAGCGCCTCGGCCTCGATCAGGCGCAGGTCGGCCGGAATCTTCACGCCGCTTTCCAGCTCGACCATGTCGCCCGGCACCAGCAGCTCGGTATCGAGCGAGACCAGTGCACCGTCGCGCCAGACCGGTATATGCCCACGCACCAGGGATTTCAGCGCGCGGGCCCGCGTTTCCGCCTGCCATTCCTGCCAGAAACCGATGCTGCCATTAAGCAGCAGCACAATGGCGATGAAACCCGCATCGGCCAGATGACCAAGCAGCAGGCTGACTCCGGCGGCGGCCAGCAGGAGATAGATGAAGGGCGAGCGGAACTGGTGCAGGGCGACGCCCAGCATGGTGCGGGCGCGCGCCTCGGGCAGGCGGTTGGGGCCATGGGCACGCAGCCGCGCGGTCGCTTCCGTCCCGTTCAGTCCTTCGCGGGTGCTGTGCAGCCGCGCCAGTGCGGCATCGGATGACAGGCTGTGGATCGGATCATGGGCAGACGGGGACGGCATCATGGCGGCATCCTGCCATGACCCGCGCCGCCTTGCCCATGACCGAAATCAAAGGCCCGCGCCGTGCCTCAGAAGGCGATGCTGGCGCCCAGCCTTACCTCGCGGCCACGGATCGGCGCGACGTTCTTCAGCATCGACGTATGGTTGCGGCCTTCCTCGTCCGTCAGGTTGCGGCCCTGGAGCTGCAGCGCCAGATTGCGGTTCTCCTCGAAGGGCCGCCAGGTGAGCGCGGTGTTCAGCACCGCATAACCGTCGGTGCGCGTCTCGTTCACGCCGGCACGGTTCTGATCCATGCGGCCGGCAAGTTCGAGGCGGAAGCCGAGTGCCGCGCTGTCGGCATTGAAACCAAGTCCGTAGCCGACCGGCGGGATCAGCGGCAACGCGGTATCGTTGCTGGTGTCGTCGGCGCGCACGTAATCGATGCGGCCATCCAGCTTGAGGGCATAGCCGGCGATGCGCCAGAAGGTCCAGGCACTTTCCAGCTCGATGCCGCGGAACAGCGCGTCGGTCTGGCTGTATTGCAGTTCGTTCAGGTCATCCCGCTGGTTGCCGGTGAACCTGCCATAGATGTAATCCTGGAATCGCGTGACATAGGCATTCGCCGCGCCGGTGACGTCGCCATCGGTCTTGCGCAGGCTCAGTTCGGCATGCAGTGCGCTTTCCTTGCTTAAGGAAGAGCTGCCGATCTCGTAGGATTGCGTTGCCACATGCTTGCCATCTGAATACAGCTCCTCGGCAGTCGGCGCGCGTTCGGTGCGCGACAACGACAGCCCGGTGGCATAGCCAGGAATAAATTTCCAGGTGGCACTGCCCGACAGGCTGGCCGGCGTGAAATCGCGGCTGCGTCCCAAGCTGCTGGCCTCAACATCGACATGTTCGATGCGGCCGCCGAGCGAGAACAGCCAGTTGCCCGTTTCATAGCGTTCCAGCAGGAACAAGGCATTGCTGTCGGTGATGGTGGGCGTGATGAAGGCTTCCTCGCCGGTGGCGGTGAGGTCGCGCCTATCGCTTTGCAGGCCGACCACGCCGCGGATGTTGCCTATCGGCTTGTGCTCGGCTTCCAGCCGCGCTTCCCAGCTTTCGCTGTCGAACCGCGTGGCGCGTTCGCCGGTAGCCTCGATTTCGTCATGCAGGTAATTGGCATAACCGAACTTCAGACGCAGCTCGTCAAGAAATGAAAACGGCTCATACAGGCCGAACTTGCCGTCCAGGCGGTTCTGCCGCATGTCGATCCGCACCGGATCATCGCCCGGAACGCCGTAGTAGCTGTAGAACTGCGCCAGGCTGAAGCCGGCATAACCTTCCTCGCCCAGATAAGACGCACCGACCGCTCCGTTGCGATTTTCCACCGCCGTATTGTCGACCCGACCCTTGATGCCGGCGTTGCGTGCCGCATTGGAGGCATAGCCGTTGATGCGATAATCCTCGGCATCGAGGAAACCCGCCTCGCCATGCACCACAAAACGATCGCTGACCGTCGCGTTGACGCTGGCGAATCCGCTGGTCTCGTTGGCGCCGCTGCCATAGTCCAGCCGCGCATTGCCGCTGGCGCCGTTCTTCGGCATGGCATCGGGGATGCGCCCGTCGATCACATTGACCACACCGCCGATCGCCGAGGAGCCGTAGAGCAGCGTGGCCGGGCCGCGCAGCACTTCGATGCGTTCGGCGCCGCCGGGCGGAGCCACCACCGCATGATCGGGACTGAGAGTGGAGGCATCGAAGGTATCGACGCCGTTCTGCATCACGCGCACGCGCGGGCCGCCCTGGCCGCGAATGATCGGCCGCCCGGCGCCGGGGCCGAACTGGGTCGAGCTGACGCCCGGGGTGCCGTCCAGGGTCTCGCCCAGCGTGGCAGCGCGGCGGCGATCCAGTGCCTCGCCCTGCAGAACCGTGCTGCCCTCGACGAGTTCGTCCTGGCTGGCCCCCAAGGGCGCGGTGACCAGAACGGGCGGCAGCGTGGCTGGCGGGTCCTGGGCAAGGGCGACGGCAGGCACGAGGACAAACAGGCTTGCGCCGAATAGCAGGCGATTGCGGAAAGCGGATGTCATGAGCGGAACCCCAGGAAGCAGTAACGTTATTTTATAACGTTACTTTATAATATTGCCTCCCCACAAGCCCCTGAAATTACATGCGCCCGCCGGGAATTATCGGCGGGCGCCTGAACGAAACGCGGCAAATGAAATGCGCCGAACGCCCTATTCGCCGTCCTTCTTCAGCATGCGGCCGAGCAAACGACCGCCGAAGATATGGACGTGCAGATGCGGCACTTCCTGGTTGGCGTTGACGCCGCAATTGCTGAGCAGGCGATAGCCGCCCTGGTCGGCACCGACCACGCGGGCCGTGTCGCCGATGGCCTTGACATAGTCGGTCTGCTCTTCCGCGCTGGCCCGGGCCGAGAAATCGTCGAAATCGACATAGGCGCCCTTCGGGATCACCAGCACATGGATGGGCGACAGCGGATTGATGTCGTGGAAGGCCAGGCTGTGCTTGCTTTCATGCACCTTCTTGCACGGGATCTCGCCGCGCAGGATTTTTGCAAACACGTTATTCGGATCGTAAGCCATGGTCTGCCTGTCCCTCCTGACTCAGGTAAGCTGGCGTGCCTTCTTTTCCTCGATGCCCGACTGGCCTTCGCGGCGGCGCAGTTCGGCGCGCACATCCTCGATGGTAATGCCGCATTCAGCCCACAGCACCAGCAGGTGAAAGACGAGGTCGGCGCTTTCCGAGATCATCTCCTCGCGCGTTTCCGACACGGCGGCGATAGCGAGCTCGACCGCTTCCTCGCCCATCTTCTGGGCGATCTTGGCGCGGCCCTTGGCGAACAGTTTGGCGGTGTGGGACACCGCCGGATCGCCGCCCTTGCGGCTGAGGATCACGTCGTAGATACGTTCCAGGGTGTCGCGGTTCTCGCCCATCGCGTCGGTTCCCTTCCCTAGAGCCGCACCGGTATGCCGGCGGCGGCCATGTGTTGTTTGGCTTCGGCAATGCTATGCCGGCCGAAATGGAAAATCGAGGCGGCCAGCACGGCCGAGGCATGGCCCTGCACGACGCCATCGACGAAGTGATCCAGATTGCCCACGCCGCCCGAGGCCACCACGGGGATATTGACCGCATCGGCCACCGCGCGGGTGAGATTGAGATCGAAACCCTTCTCGGTGCCGTCGCGGTCCATCGAGGTGAGCAGGATTTCGCCGGCGCCATAAGCCGCCATGCGTCTGGCCCATTCGACCGCATCCAAGCCGGTGGCGTTGCGGCCGCCATGGGTGAAGACCTCCCATTTGCCGGGGCCCACATTGCGCGCGTCGATGGCAACCACCACGCACTGACTACCGAATTTCTCGGCGGCCTCGCGCACGAATTCCGGCCGGTTGACGGCAGCAGTGTTGATCGAGGTCTTGTCGGCGCCGGCCAGCAGCAGCTTGCGGACGTCTTCCACCACGCGCACGCCGCCGCCCACGGTGAGCGGCATGAAGCAGCGTTCCGCCGTGCGCGCCACCACGTCGTAGAGCGTGTCGCGCGCATCGGATGACGCGGTGATGTCGAGAAAGGTCAGTTCGTCGGCGCCGGCGGCGTCATACACCGTCGCCTGCTCGACCGGATCGCCGGCATCACGCAGGTTGACGAAATTGACGCCCTTGACGACGCGGCCGTCTTTCACGTCGAGACAAGGTATGACACGGACTTTCAGGGTCATGGCGCGGGCTTCTTCTGGGCGGCTTCCGGGCAGCGAACGCTTACACGGGGTCTTGGCTTTTAGCGGATCGTGCCCCACAAGGCAAAACCAGATTTACCAGCATCTCCTGTATTTTAAAGCGCGCGCCGGATTTCCGGCCAGCCACAAAGCCCGCCGGCAAATTGTCACAGATCAATGATCCGGCGATGATATACCGCAATAGATGGCCATATATCTATCGGCCCGGAGCGCTCCTCGCCCGCGCCGGATGCCTGCGCCAGATGCCTGCACCGAAGGAGGGCAGGCACAACTTCACCGCCAGGGAAGGACCCCGATCCGATGGCTCAGGCCGCCGCCAGACATGAAGCTCCCCATGCCGACGACGTCCACACCCGGGCCCATGCCCGGGAAACCCATGAAATCCTCGCCACGCTTGGCAGCAGCCGGGAGGGATTGAATGCCGAGGAGGCCGCCCGTCGCCTGGAGCAACACGGTCCCAATGCCCTGCCCGCCGCAGCCGGCCGGCATCCCCTCATGCGCTTCCTGGCGCAGTTCAACAATGCCCTGATCTATTTCCTGCTGGCTGCCGCGCTGGCGGCCTGGAGCCTGGGCCATCTGGTGGATGCCGCCGTGATCGTCGGTGTCGTGCTGATCAATGCCGTGGTCGGCTTCGTGCAGGAAGGCAAGGCGGAAGACGCACTGAACGCGATCCGCCGCATGATTTCACCCCATGCCGCCGTGCTGCGCGGCGGCCGACGCCTCAGCATTCCCGTGGCCGAAGTGGTGCCGGGCGACATCGTGCTTCTGGAAGCCGGCGACCGTGTGCCGGCCGATCTGCGCCTGCTGCAGGCCCGCGGCATGCTGATCGAGGAGGCGGTACTGACCGGTGAGTCGGTGGCCGCCGCCAAGGACCATAAACCGGTGAAGCACGATGCGCCGCTGGGCGACCGTAGCGGCATGGCCTATTCCGGCACCATGGTGGCGGCCGGCCAGGGCATTGGCGTTGTGGTGGCGACCGGCCTGCGCACCGAGATCGGCCGCATCAGCGACATGCTGGGCCGCGTGGAGGAACTGACCACGCCGCTACTGCGCCAGATCAACCGCTTCGGCCGTCGTTTCACCTGGCTGGCCATCGTGGGCGCGGCGGCCCTGTTCGTCTTCGCCACGCTGGTGCGCGACTTCCACTGGTCGGATGCCCTGATTGCCGTGGTGGCTCTCGCCGTGGGAGCCGTGCCGGAGGGCCTGCCTGCCGTTATCACCATCACACTGGCCATCGGCGTGCAGCGCATGGCCGCACGCAAGGCAGTGATCCGCCGCCTGCCGGCCGTTGAAACACTGGGCGCCACCTCGGTGATCTGCTCCGACAAGACCGGCACGCTCACCCGCAACGAAATGACCGCGCGGCGCATTGTGGTGCCGGACGATGAGATTCTGGCCAGCGGCGCCGGCTACGCACCGGAAGGCGACCTGGTCTTCGCCGATCATCCCGGCGACCCGACCGGCCATGCCGCAGCGCTAACCCTGGTACGCACCGGACTGCTATGCAACGACGCCGCCCTGCGCCAGGCTGACGGCCACTGGATCGTCGATGGTGATCCAATGGAAGGTGCCCTGGTGGCTTTGGCCATCAAGGCCGGTTTCGATCCCGAGACGATGCGCGCGGAATGGCGGCGCCTGGATGTCATTCCCTTCGATGCCCAGCACCGCTTCATGGCCGTGCGCTGCCGCGTGCCCTATGACGAGACAGTAATCCTGGTGAAGGGTGCGCCTGAACGGTTGCTGGATATGTGCGCGCGCCAGGCTGGCGATGCCGAGCCGGCACCGCTGGAGCGGGAATACTGGGAACAGCGCATCGCCGCCGCCGCTTCGCAGGGCGAGCGCGTGCTGGGTTTCGCTATGAAGCAGGCCGCCAGTGGCGATAGCCTGGATTTCGGCGATCTGGACGATGGCCTGGTCTTCCTGGGTGTGGTCGGTTTCATCGATCCGCCCCGCGAGGAAGCCGTGGCCGCCATCGCCGAGTGCCACAGCGCCGGCATCGCGGTGAAGATGATCACCGGCGATCATGCCGCCACGGCGGCCGCTATCGCGCGGCAACTTGGTCTGGGCGAGGATCCGCATGTGCTGACCGGGCGAGACCTGGATGACATACCCGACGAGCGCCTGACCGACGTGGTGGTCGACACGACAGTTTTTGCCCGTACCAGCCCCGAACACAAGTTGCGCATCGTGCGTGCCCTGCAGAGCCGGGGTGCAGTGGTGGCGATGACCGGCGATGGGGTGAACGACGCGCCTTCGCTGAAACAGGCCGATGTCGGCATCGCCATGGGGCTAAAGGGCACCGAGGCCGCCAAGGATGCCGCGCAGATGGTGCTGCTAGACGATAACTTTGCCTCCATCGTCGCCGCCGTGCATGAGGGTCGCACGGTCTATGATAATATCCGCAAGGTGGTTGCGTGGACCCTGCCGACCAATGGCGGCGAGGCTCTAACGGTGATCGTCGCCATCTTGTTCAACTTTCTGATGCCGATGACGCCGGTGCAAATACTTTGGATCAATATGATCACCGCCGTCACTTTGGGCCTGGCGCTGGCCTTCGAACCTTCGGAACCGAATGTGATGCGCCGGCCGCCGCGCCGGGCGCAAGCCGGCCTGCTGTCGCCCTTCCTGCTCTGGCGCGTCGTCTTCGTCTCGCTGATTTTCATGGCAGCCGGACTGGCAATCTTCTTCCACGCACTGAGCAGGGGCCTGGAGATCGAAGTTGCGCGCACGATGGTGGTCAATACCATCGTCGTGCTGGAAATCTTCTACCTGTTTAACGTGCGCTACCTTCACACGACATCCTTCACTCTGCGCGGGGCGCTCGGTACGCCGGCGGTGCTGATCGCCATCGCCGTAGTCGTCGCCGCGCAATTGGTCTTCACTTATGTGCCGCTGATGCAGAATCTTTTCGCCACGCGGCCCATCGCTTTTCTTGACGGGCTGCTAATTGTCGCCACGGGTATTATCGCGATGGCGATACTGGAGGCCGAGAAGCACGTCATGCGCCGCATGGGTGTGTTATGATTTTGGAAACGGAAAGAGAGGCTGGAATGACGACCATCGGACAGATGCCACGCAAGATCCTGCTGAGCACCGATCTGAGCGCCCGTTGCGACCGTGCCATGGACCGCGCCGTGCAGCTGGCGGAACAGTGGAAGGCCGATCTGGTGGTGGCGCATGCCGTGATGGGCGAAGATGTGGTGATGCGCGAGGCCGACGGTCGTATCCCCTCATGGCGACGCGGCCCCGACGCCCAGGACATCGCTGAGCGCCAGTTGCGCAGCGACCTCGGGCAGATCGGCGTAAATGTCAAAATCATCGTCGAACCGGGCGAGCCGGGTGAAGTCGTGTTGCGGGCGGCGAAAGCCCAGGGCTGCGACCTGATCATGACCGGCATCGCACGCGACGAACCGCTGGGCCGCTTCCTGCTGGGCTCAACCGTCGACAGATTGCTGCGCCAGGCCGACATACCGGTGCTGGTGGTGCGCGACCGCGTGCGGCATCCCTACAATCATGTTGCCGTGGCGGTGGATTTCTCTGATTCCGCGCGCCGCGCGCTGGAAAGTGCCGACCGGCTGTTTCCGCGTCATCCGCTGACGGTGTTCCACGCCTATGACGCGCCGAAAAGCGGCCGCATGACCGACAGCGATTCCTACCAGCGCGAATACCGCAAGGTGGTGGAGCAGGATTTCGAGGCCTTCCTGCAGAAGGCCGAGTTATCGGCCGACCGCAAGAAAGGCCTGCTGCGGTTGTTCGAGCGCGGCGACCCGGCGCGGCTGCTGCGCGATTACACGCGCGACCGCAGGATCGACCTGATCGTGCTGGGCAGCCTGGGCCGCGGTTTCCTGAAGGAGGCCCTGATCGGGAATACCGCCAAGGCCATCATCGACGGCCTGCCCTGCGACGCGCTGATCGTGCGCTGAAACGGGGCATTCCGCGCCGGCGCGATCACGCCGCGCGGTTGGCGCGCAGTTTGTTCTGCAGCAGGGCGGCCAGCCGCTCGATGCCCTCGCGAATGCGGGCGGGTTCGCCCAGCGAAAAGCTTAAGCGCGCGGTGTTGCGTTTCACGTCGTTGGCGTAGAAGGCCGAGCCGGGCACGAAGGCGACCTGGATGTCCTTGACGGCCTCGGCCAGCAATTCGGCGCCGTCGATGCCATCGGGGAATTCCAGCCAGATGAACATGCCGCCATCGGGCCGGGTGAAACGCACCTCCTTGGGCAGGCAGCGTTCCAGCGCCTCGAGCATCACGTCGCGGCGCTCTTTGTAGGCCTTGCGCAGCTTTTCCACCTGGCTGGCATGGGATGCCTTGGCGATGTCGCAGGCCACCATCTGGTTGATCGTACTGCAATGCAGGTCGGAGGCCTGCTTGAGCAGCACCAGCTTGTTGATCAGCGTCGGATCGGCGCTGATCCAGCCGATGCGCAGCGCCGGTGTCAGCACCTTCGACAGGCTGCCGATATAGACCACCAGGCGTTTGCCGTCGCCATCGGCACCGGCGAGATACTTCTGTTCCAGCGCCGCAAAGCTTGGGATGCGGGCGTTTTCGTAGCGCAGTTCCTCGTAGGGCGAATCTTCCAGGATCGCGACATTGTAGCGGTGCGCCAGTTCCAGGATCGCCTGGCGACGGGCCAGCGAGGTGGTGATGCCGGCCGGATTGCAGAAATCCGGCGTGAGGTAGAAGAATTTCGGCTTCTGCTTGAACGCCGCTTCCAGATCATTCAGCAGCGCGCCCTCATCATCCATCGGCACGGAGATGAATTTCGGCTGGTAGGTGCCGAAGACCTGAATGGCGCCGAGATAGCTGGGCGAGGACATCACCACGGCATCGCCGGGATTGATCAGGGCGCGGCCCAGAAAATCCAGCGCCTGTTGTGCGCCCGAGGTGATCAGTACCTGCTCCGGCGCGGTATCGATGCCGTGGCTCTTGAGATAGCCGACGATCCAGTCGCGCAGCGGCGGATAGCCTTCGCTGATCGAATACTGGAAAGCCTCGCCGGCCATGGCCGGATTCTGCAGCACGCCCTGATAGGCCTTGCCGATGGACTCCAGCGGGAACAGGGCCGGATCGGGGATGCCACCGGCAAACGAGATGATCTCGGGCCGTGCGATCAGCTTGAGCAGTTCGCGGATTTCGGAGGCGCGCAGGGTGGCGACGCTCTGGGACAGGCCGGGAAAAACGGATTCGGACATGGGGTGGCTCGTGGCGGCTCGGGGTTTCCTCTTGGTGCCGCCACCATAACCGAGCCGCCCGCCGGCAGGAAAGCGCCGGCGCCGAAACGTGGGAAATTGGGGTTATTTCGCGTCCAGGTCGGCCAGCATCTTGCGCAGCTGCTTGGTCGCCGGGGTGACGATGGCGACAAAGTAGGATTCCCGCAGGCGCCGCTGGGCGGCGGCGCCGACGATATAGCCCGAGGCGCCGGCATGCAGCATGGCGGCCTGGGCGGCCTTCAGCGACCAGTCGCCGGCCGCCAGGCGGGCCTCGATCACCGCCCGCCAGTAGGCCGGATCGGCCTCGAACGGCGTGGCGGCTAGGCCATGTACGGTTTCGCGCATTTCCGCCAGGGCATCCTCGAACATCGCCGGCTGTTCGGGGATGTATTTGTTGATATGGCCCAGGCCTTTTTCGGTACTGCGCATGATGTTGATGCAGCCCTGCAGCAGTCCAAAGGCCATGCCAGCCTGCAGCAGGATGAAACCGGCGCGGATGCGTTTGATAAAGCCCTCTACCGGCTCGGCCAGCACCATGCTGTCGGGAATGAAGGCCTTGCGGAAATTCACCGCCATGGTGCGGGTACCTTCCAGCGCCAGGAAATGGGTGGATTGGCGCAGCACGATATCCTCGCGGCTGCAATCCACCACCGCCATCACGCGGTGCTGCGGCGCATCGGCCAGTTCGAAGACGGCGCCGAACAGATGATCGTCGCCCAGGTTCGAGACCCAGGGCAGGCCGCCCGAGACTTCGTAACCGCCCTTCACGCGGCGGCCCTTCAGCTTCAACTGTTCGATGCCGAAGAAACTTTTCATCGGATTCGAGAGACCGGTGCCGCCGAGCAGCGCACCCTGCGCCACCTTGCCCAGCAGGGCCTCGCGCGGCGCGGCATTCTGGCTCTGCGCCAGATACCAGGCCAGGGCATCCTGGCACCAGATGCAGAAGGCCGTGGACAGGCAATGCTCGCCGGCAACGGCCATCGCTTCGATGGCGGCGATCAAATCTGGTCTGGCGCCGATATGCGCCGCATAGGCACCAGCTTCGCCGAAGCTGCGCAGAACGGCATCGGGATAGATGCCGTCATGATCGATCTTGTGCACCTGCGGGGCCAGATCGCTGGCGACGATGCCGCGCAGGCGGGCGAGCAGATCGTCGCGGCCCGGCAGAGATGCCACGGGGATCATGCCCGCCGCGGTAACGGGCACCGGTTCCGACAGGGTGGCGGAAGCGAGGGCGGCGGACATGGGCATCTCCTTGGGCTGCGACGATCGTCTCTTGAGGTCAGCGATGTGGCCAGGCGTCAGCCCAGCACGACATCCACGCCAACCGGCTTCATGAAGGTGTTGGCTACCGGCGACCACTTCTTCACATGCTGGACCAGGGCTTCCAGGTCGGCCTTCGGCGCATCGGCATCAAGATCGACCTTGATCCGCACGGCATCGAAGCCGACCGGCTTGGGCGAGGTGTCGCCAGTGCCCCAGACAGCCGTGATGTTGATATCGGCTTCCAGCTCCAGCTCAAGCTTGCGGATGGTGATGTTGCGCGCGACCGCATTGGCATGGATGCCGACGGCAATGCACGAGCCCAGCGCCGCCAACGAGGCTTCGGAGGGATTCGGCGCGGTGTCGTCGCCCAGCAGGCCCGGCGGCTCGTCCACGATGTAGGGCGGCAGGTTGCGGATATAGTTGAGGTGCCGGAAGCGGCCCTCGGCCACGGTCTTGCACTTCAGGGTCTTGATCGCCTTCGGGTTTTCCTTGCCCTTGGCGATCAGGTCCATCAGGCCGTCCTTGTCGATCGGGGCGAGACAGCCGGTAATGGCGGTAGCGGGTACGGGATTGGCGCTCATTGTTAGACTCCTTTCAGGGTTTTTGGTCTTGTGGCGCGGGTTTCATCCTTCCCTGGTCCAGCCATAACGCTTGATCAGGGTCAGACAGATCCAGTCGAGCAGGAAGCCGACCGCGCCGATCACCACCACGATGGCGGCAAGACGGTCGTATTCCAGGGTGTCGCGGGCGTCGTTGATGGCATAGCCAAGGCCGCTGGTGACGCCGAGATATTCCGCCGGCACCAGCACCACCCATGCGGTGCCGAGCGCCAGCCGTATGCCGGTCAGCACATCCTGCGCCGCCGCCGGCAAGATGATCTGCAGCAGCATCTGCCAGGAGCGCGCACCGAGATTGCGCGCCACCTTGAACCAGGCGGGATCGATCTTGCGGATGCCATTGGCGGTGGCAAAGGTGATCGGCCAGACGGCGGCGGCGAAGATCAGGAAAACGATGGCGCCTTCCCAGCTGGAAAAGCTCAGCACCGCAATCGGCATCCATGACAGCGGACTGATCATGCGCAGGAACTGGAACGGCACATGGGTCAGGTTGCGCAGGGCGGCGATACGCCCGATGGCAATGCCGACCGGCACGCCGATGGCAATCGCCCAGGCCATGCCACCCAGGATCCGCAGCAGGCTGGGCTGCATGGTGGACCACAGGCTGCCGCCAGAGATCAGCTTCCACAGGCTCTTGAAGGCCGGGCCGGGCGCGAAGCCGGCGAAGTTGGCGGTGGCCGGATTGCTGGCGACGATCCAGCCGCCGATCCACCACAGGCCCAGCAGCAGCCCGATGCCCAGCGCCGCATTGCCCAGCGAGGCAACCTGTCCCCGCATACCCGGTGACAGGCGGGGCAGCTTCTTCGGCACCGGCATGTCGAGCACCAGCGTCACAGCGCGATGAGCTCCTCGCGGGTGAAGGGATCGCTGCCCGTCGGCACGGTCGGGTCCTTGCGCCAGTCGGGGAACTTGGCCAGCGCCTTGCGGATGAAGCGGTCGTCGACCAGGTCTTTCGCGACGAAGTCGGGATCAAGGCCGCCGAGGAAGGTGGTATCGCCCGACACGACGGTCTCGTTCATCGCCTTGACGATCAGCTTGGTGGCCGATGCATAGGGGAAGCCGTTGAAGTCGATGCGGCCGTTTTTCCAGTCGGGATGCTTGATCGCCGGCGGCGTCGCATAGGTGCCGGTGTCGTAGAGCGTCATCGCACGCTCGACCACATCCTGCGGCACCGGCAGGTATTCCATGCCGTCGCGCGACAGCAGCTTGGCGACGTCCTTCTTGTTGGCGCTGGCATAGACCTGCGCCTTCACGACGGCGTTCATCACCTTCTGCGTCCATTCGGACCGCTCCTTGGTGTCGACCTCGTGCATGCAGACCACGCAGCAGGGATGGTTCTTCCACATGTCGCCGGTGAAACGCAGCATCTTGGCGCCGGCGCGCAGCTCGCCCAGGGCATTGAACGGCTCGGCGACGATGTAGGCGTCGAGCTTCTTGGCAGCCAGGGCCGGCGGCATGTCGGGCGGCGCCATGACCTGCAGGTTGCATTCATCGGCCGCCAGCGGCTGGCCCTGCTCCTTGATCACGGCCTTCACACCATTGGCCCGCATGGCCATCTGCAGCACGATATTGTGCATGGAATACCAGTAGGGCACGGCTACCTGCTTGCCCTTCAGATCGGCAAAGCTGTTGATGCCGGCATCCTTGCCGACCACGATGGCCGAACCGTTGGTATGCGCCCAGGCCATGATCTTGACCGGGAACTTGTTGTTGTAGCGCATCCAGACCGGGATCGGCTTGAGGAAGTGCACCAGGTTGAATTTCTGCGCGGCGAAGCTTTCCACCAGCGACGACCACGAGCGGATCAGCGTCGGCTTCTCGGCGACCAGGCCTTCCTCCTTGAAGAAGCCCATGCCATGCGCCACCAGCAAAGCGGTGGCATCGGTGATCGGCAGGTAGCCGATGCGCACCACGTCATCCTTCGGCTGCGCGAATGACAGGCCGGGTGTCAGGCCGCCCAACATGGCCAGGCCGCCGGCCGCCATCAGGTCGAGATAGCCGCGCCGCGTCAGGCCGCCTTTCGGGGCAGAGCCATGGTCGATCAGGTTGCCGCTGTCACACTGCTCGCACATAGCTCACCTCGTTTTTGATCTGGGAAAGGCCGGAGTCGTTCTCGCCGCGCGGCAGATGTTCGCCGGTGCAGCCCTCGAAGAGTTTCAGCAGCCGGTCGCGTTCGGCCTGCACGGCCGGATCGGCGCGATGGCGCTCTTCCGGCAGGTCGATGCGGGTGACGGCGGCGATGCAGCCCGGATTGGCCTGCATGACCAGGGCGCAATCGGCCATCAGCACGGCCTCGTCGATATCGTGCGTCACCAGCACCAGCGTGATCTTGCGGTCGCGGCAGATGCGGCGCACGTCGCGCTGCAGGGCCGCGCGGGTGAAGGCATCCAGCGCCGAGAAGGGTTCGTCGAGCAGCAGCACGTCGGGTCGGGTCGCCAGCGAACGGGCCAGCGCCACGCGCTGCTGCTGGCCGCCGGAAAGCTGCAGGGCCGGGGTGTCGTAATGCTCGCCCAGCTGCACCAGGTCGAGCAGTTCCTGCACGATGGCGCGACGCTCGGCCGGCTGCACGCCGGCGAATTTCAGACCCAGCGCCGCATTCTCGCCCACGCTCATCCACGGATAGAGCGACGGCGACTGGAACATCATGTTCCATTTCGGCGACGGACCTCGCACGATTTCGCCGTCGATCAGCACCTGACCCTCGGCGGGCTTGAGCAGGCCGGCGATGATATGGAGCAGGGTGGATTTGCCACAGCCGGAGCGGCCGATCAGCGCTACCGCCTCGCAGGGCTGGATTTCGGCCTCGATGCCGCGCAGGGCCGGCTGGCCGCGGCGATACTGGTGGCCGATGCCCTGGATCTGGATATGCGCCCCCGGCTTATACATGAGGGCAGGGCCCCAGCAGGAATGCCGGCAGACTGCACAGGGGATAGCGCGCGGGGTGGATCATCCGGCTTTGCCCTTTCCATATCATTCCAACAAGAATGATCGGTCTATCTAGAGCAAGCTTGATGCCAAGTCATATTCGCCAATGACTTAGCGATTCTCCTGGCAATCCGGCAGCCGAGTCTGACTGCAAAGCATGCAGAGCCGGCAGGCAGAGGCCAGAATCTTGGGCAATTCCACAGTTTGGATTGCGACTATCCGCCGGACGGTCGTTGACTTATACAAAGCCACTAGACAGACCGATCCGTTCAGAGTCTTCTCAGCGCATCATGCAAGCCCAGCCGACCGCCCCCGAGACCGACGGCAATGCCCAGCCGACCGAACGTCTGCTGAGCACCGCCAAGCTGCTGTTCTGCCGCGATGGCATCCATGCCACCGGCATCGACCGCATCATCGCTGAATCCGGCGTGGCACGGATGACCTTGTATAACCGCTTCGGTTCGAAGGAAGGCCTGCTTTACGCCGTGCTGGAACGCGAAGGCGAGGAATGGCGCGACTGGTTCTTCGCGGCCGTGGAAGCCGCAGGCGCCACGCCGGCGCAAAAACTGAAAGCCGTGTTTCCGGTTCTGCGCAGCTGGTTCGAGCGTGAGGATTATTTCGGCTGCGCCTTCATCAATGCCGTGGCCGAGCACGACAAGGGCGAGACACGGCTGCGCGGCCTGACGCTGCAGCATAAAGGCGCGGTGCTGGACTTTTTCGGCCGCCTGGCGCGCGAGGCCGGCATCGCGGCGCCCGATGCGCTGGCGCATCAGATCGGCCTGTTGATGGATGGCGCGATTGTCGCCGCGATGGTGACGCGGCAGCCGGCGATGGCCGACCACGCCGCCACGGCGGCGGGTGCGATCCTCGACGCGGCCCTGCCGAAAGCGGCCTAGGCCGCTTCCTTCAGCGCGGCGGCTGGATCGATCCGGCCATCATACAGCGCGCGGCCCAGGATCGCACCGTCGATGGCCGCGCCATTGGCGGCCTCTTTCTTCAGCGCGATTACATCCTCGATGCCGGCCAGGCCGCCCGAGGCGATCACCGGGATCGGCACCGCGCGCGCCATCGCCGCGGTGGCGGTGACATTCACGCCCTTCAGCAGGCCGTCGCGATCGATATCGGTGTAGACGATGGCGGCCACGCCGGCATCAACGAATTTCTTCGCCAGGTCGATGGCATCCAGATCGCTGGCCTCAGCCCAGCCTTCCACCGCCACGCGGCCCGAACGGGCATCGATGCCGACCACGACACGGCCGGGCCAGCGCTTCGCTGCCTCTTTCACCAGATCGGGATTGCGCACGGCGATGGTGCCGAGGATCACGCGGGTGATGCCGGCCTCGAGCCAGCTTTCGATGGTCGCCTCGTCGCGGATGCCGCCACCAAGCTGGATCGGCAGCGTGACCGCCTTGCGGATTGCCTTCACGGCCTCGGCATTGGCCGGCTTGCCGGCGAAGGCGCCGTCCAGATCGACGAGATGCAGATACTGAAAGCCGGCATCCTGCCACTGCTTTGCCTGGGCGGCCGGATCGCGGTTGAACACCGTCACACGGTCCATGTCGCCCTGCTGCAGGCGAACGCATTCGCCATTCTTGAGATCGATGGCAGGATAAAGATTGAGTGCGCTCATTCGATGATCAGGGCCTTGGTATAGAAATAACCGTCGACATAGGCGCCATCCACATAGGCATAACGCGGCTTGGTGCCCCAGCGTTTGTAGCCGGCCTGTTCGCAGAGCTGGATCGCCGCCGTCTGGCTGGCGCGGAAATCGAGATCGATCTGGCGGAAACCGGCCTCGCGGGCAATATCCTCCAGCACGCGGATCAGCCCGCGCGCCAGGCCATGGCCACGCGCCCAGGGTGCGATGAAGAAGGTGGTCAGCGTGGCGGAATGCGCCTGCGCCTCGTTATTGGGCGGCGGGCGCAGCAACTGTGCCGAACCGACGATGGCGCCATCCAGCCGGGCCACCAGCAGATCGCGCTGCGGCATCAGCAGCACGCCGCGCCAGTAGCTTTCCAGCACGCGGCGCGGCGGCACCTTCAGCCAACCGAAGCCGTTGCCATCGATGATCGCCTTCTCGGCCGCCTCGCACAGCTCGTCGATCTCGTCGTCGCCAAGCGCGACCACCTTCTCGACCACCGCGTTCGGCTTGATCTGCTGCAGTTTCACATTCATGGCGCGCTCTTCCTCGAACTTGCCGCTCATGGCCGCCACCGCAGGAAATTCGCCAGCAGGTGCAGGCCGGTGGCCTGGCTTTTTTCGGGATGGAACTGCGTGCCCACCATGTTGGCACGACCGATGGCGGCCACCACCGCGCCGCCGTAATCGGCATCGGCCAGCACCACGGCGGGATCGTTCGGCCGCAGGTGATAGCTGTGCACGAAATAGGCATGGTCGCCGGTTTTGATGCCGGCGAAGACGGGGTGCTGCGGCTGCAGCAGGCGCAACTGGTTCCAGCCCATATGCGGCACCTTCAGCGCCGGATCGGCCGGCCGCAGCAATTCCACCGCACCGTCGATCCAGCCCAGGCCCTTATGCTCGCCATGCTCGCGGCCGACCGTGGCCATCAGCTGCATGCCGACGCAGATGCCAAGGAACGGCTTGCCGCCCTTGATCACCTGTTCGTTCAGCGTTTCGATCATGCCGGGCAGACTGCTCAGGCCACGATAGCAGTCGGCGAAGGCGCCCACGCCCGGCAGCACGATGGCATCGGCAGTCGTGACCGTTTTGGTGTCGGCGGTGACGGCAAGGTCGAGCGCAATGCTGTTTTCATCGGCGGCGCGCTGGATCGCCTTGGCTGCCGACCGCAGGTTGCCCGAGCCGTAATCAATCAGGGACAGCTTCATCACACCAGCCTCGGGAATGCGTCGGTCTGCTGTTGCGGCAGCAGGATGCGAACCGGAGCGGTGGCCGCGCCGGTCGGCGCAGACGCGGCGGCGGACACCGCACGGCCGCGGATATAACGCTCCTCGGCTTCGGCGGCATCTTCGGCGCGCTGCACATCCACGAAGCGCCAGCCCCGGCGGGCCAGGGTCCAGCGCCGGTAATCCGCCGCCATGGCACCGATCAGGAAGCTCAATCCCAGCGCCAGCACGGTTGCGGCCGGTTCGGCGATATCGCCGAGTTCCAGCGCGGCGCCCCAGAGCAGGCTGAGCAGCAGATAACCGATCAGGCCAAGCCAGAGACGATGGCGCAACAGCCACAGCGGCGGCACGATCGCCGCCCACCAGGAAAAGCCGCTGCCCACGGCCACGACCTGCGGATCGCCGCCGGTTTTGC
Organism: Ferrovibrio sp.; assembly: GCA_046294345.1. Classification (GTDB taxonomy): domain Bacteria; phylum Pseudomonadota; class Alphaproteobacteria; order Ferrovibrionales; family Ferrovibrionaceae; genus Ferrovibrio. The sequence continues at coordinate 64,738 of JBKBJT010000003.1, read as the reverse complement.
CGGGGCGCTCATGCAAGGTGAAAAAACGCATGATTGCCCCGCTTTACAGCGTGCCTTTGGTGGACGGCACCGCATGCGGGCTGCGCGGATCCACCGTGAAGGCGGCACGCAGGGCACGGGCGAGGCCCTTGTAGCAGGTCTCGACGATATGGTGATTGTTCTCGCCGTACAGATTCTCGACATGCAGGGTGATGCCGGCATTCTGCGCGAAGGCCTGGAACCATTCCTTGAACAGTTCGGTATCCATGTCGCCCAGTTTTGGCCGGGTGAAATTCACCTTCCAGATCAGATACGGCCGGTTCGACACGTCGAGCGCGACGCGGGTGAGCGTCTCGTCCATCGGGATCAGGGCATCGCCGTAACGCTGGATGCCGGCGCGCTCGCCCAGGGCCTTGGCGACGGCCTGTCCGATGGCGATGCCGGTATCCTCGGTCAGGTGGTGGAAATCGATATGGATGTCGCCCTTGGCCTTCACATCGAGGTCGATCAGGCTGTGGCGGGAGAGCTGCTCCAGCATATGGTCGAGGAAACCGACGCCGGTGGAGATGTTGTAAACGCCGGTACCATCGAGATCGAGCTTGACCGCGATCTCGGTTTCCTTGGTTTTCCGGGCAATGCTGGCCTGACGTGCGGCCATGGGGCACTCTCCTTGCACTGATACGGCAACGACAGCAACGCGCGTCAGCCGGGCGGGATCGGACCTGCATGTAGGCCGGCAGACGCGGACGGGCGCGGTATAGCAGGAACCGGCGGGGGTGGCTAGGCAGCTTTGCCCGGGGAAAGGCCTGGAACCGCGGCCTAACCGCCGCGAATTGCTTCAGACGGGCACGGCTTCAGGCGGTCGCCATTCCGCCGGGGGATCGGGCGCCACATGGTTGGCGGCCATTTCGGCCAGGGCGATCCGGTATTCCGACAGCCAGGCGCCCAGCGTGGCCACCTCGTGGACCGGATTGCCCCGCAATCGGCGTTCCATGGCATCCAGGTCCTGCACCAGCGGGCGCAGCAGGCCGAGCTTGATCACCGGCGACAGCTCGACCAGGCAGCCCATCGGCAGGCCGGCGATCATCCGGTTGAAGATGCGGGTCAGGCGTTCACCGCGGCTTTCCGTCGGCCGGCCATCGGGCAGGCGGCTGTCGCCGCGCAGCACGGCCAGGCATTGCTGCAGATTCTGCAGGGTCACGAGCCACTGGCCGGTACGGCCCGGATTATCGACCAGATCCGGCGGCAGGGGCGTTGCCTGCAGCAGCGCGAGAACGCGGCGAAGCCGTTCAGCCACGGTTTCGGCGTCAGCCGTCATGCCGCCTCTCGCCGGACTGCTGCTGGGCAGGAGTGGGGCGCGAGGCAGGCGGAGCTGCAATGAGGGAAAAGTTTCCTTGATTCACCGGAGCCATTAACCGTTCAGCTCGATAGCGGCTCTTCAGTCTACTGAGGTTGCCACTACCCGATATGCGAGCAAAAAGTCCTTTGTTTACAGACCGCCGGACTCGCTTAACGAGTCCAGACTAGTGCCATTGCTCTTTTTTGGCGAGTGAAAAACAGAAAAAATACTGCTTTTCTGATAGGTCGTTGATTGCACCTGTATTCAATGGAAAGAATTAAACTAGAACTCGATAAAGATCAATTCTTCTGCGTTTACCATGTCTTAGACGATGGTCCGTGGTATCCGGCCCGTTTCCCGGATCATTGCGGGAAATCGCTATGGCGACCGGCTGCGACAGCCCGTCCGGCCTGGCCGGCGCGCCCCGCAGGCAACGCCGGCCAGTCCCGGTCAGGCAATGCGAAAGCGGGCCAGCAGCCCGGCCAAGGCGTCAGACTGGTTGGCCAGCGTCTGCGCCGAGGCATTGGTCTGCTCGACCAGGGCGCCGTTGCGCTGGGTCATCTCGTCCATGTTGACCACGGCGCCGTTCACCTCTTCCAGTCCGCGCGCCTGTTCGGCAGATGCCGCCGCGATCTCGGCCACGATGTCGCTGGCCTTCTTCACCGCATTGACGATCTCGGTCAGCGAGGCCCCCGCCTGGTTCACCAGCGACGCACCTGACCGCACCTGCGCATTGGATTCCGCAATCAGCGCCTTGATGTCCTTGCTGGCATTGGCGCTGCGCTGCGCCAGCGCGCGCACTTCCTGCGCCACGACCGCAAAGCCTTTTCCGGCCTCGCCGGCACGGGCGGCTTCCACCGAGGCATTCAGCGCCAGCAGGTTGGTCTGGAAAGCGATCTCGTCGATCAGCGACACGATGTCGACGATTTTCTGCGAACTGGCTTCGATCTGGCCCATCGCCGTCACCGCCTGCTGCACGATGGCGCCGCCCGACGCAGCGGTGTCGCGCGCCACTGTCGCCAGCTGGTTGGCGGCCTGGGCGTTGTCCGCATTCTGCTTCACCGTCGCCGTCACCTCGTGCATCGACGCCGCCGTCTGCTCCAGCGCCGCCGCCTGGCTTTCCGTGCGCTGCGCCAGGTCCTGGCTGCCAGTCGATATCTCCGCCGACGCATCGCGCACGGCATTGGCATTCTCGGCGATGTGCTTCATCGCCTCGGCCAGCGTATTGCCGGCCATGTTCACATCGCCCTGCAGCTTGGCGAACACGCCGTGATACTCGCCCTCGACGCGCCGCGTCAGGTCGCCGGCGGCAAGCCCCGACAGCACACCGCCGACAGCATCGATCGCACCGCCGATGGCATCGAGCAGGCGGTTGACACCATCGCCCAGGCGCACGGCAACGCCGCTGAGCGGGGCCGTATCGATGCGCTGGGCCAGATCGCCATTGGCCGCAGCCGCAACGATTTCGCCGACGGCATGATCCAGCAATTCATCCTGTTCGGCGCGGCTGCGTTCGGCCGCCTGGCGTTCGGCCTCCACGGCATCGCGCAGTCGCCGGTTTTCCTCGCCATTCTGCTTGAACACAGCCACCGCCGCGGCCATGCGGCCGATCTCGTCGCCGCGGTCCAGCCCTGGTACGCTGATCCCGTAATCGCCCCTGGCCAGAACGGTCATGGCTTCGGTCAGCGCCGCGATGGGATTTGCGATGCCCCGGCCGATCAGCCATGCGAACAGCAGGCCGACGGCGAAGGCAATCAGCGACACCACCAGCACGGCGACGGACGTGGCGGCAAAAGCCGCCATGGCGGCGTCGCGTTCGGAAACCAGCATGGCCGCCTGACCGGTCCTGATCTGCTCCAGCCGCTCGGTGATCTGGGCAATATCGGCTTCCATCTCCTGATAGATCAGCCGGTTGATATCGCTGGCGGCGGTGGCCGCGTTGAGGATGCCGGCCTCGTATTGTTTGGCAAACAGTTCCGCGTCGGCGGCCAGCTTAGCCTGCTCCTCGTTGTCGAGCTGGTTCTTCAGATCGGTGATCATGTCGACGAAGACGCCGACCTTGCCGCGCGCCTCGGCGGCCATTGCCATGTCGCCCTGGCCGACGAAGCGCGTGGCGGCGATACGGATCTCGGAAAACGCGTCCAGCACCAGTCCCGCTTCGGTGGCGGTGGCGAGCTTGTTCTGGCGGATCGCCGCGCGCACGAGCTGCATCAGGCTTTCGCGGGCGCGCGGACCGTAGACCTCGAGCTGGCTGCCGTTGATCTCCTTCAGCATGTTGCGCGCATCCAACGCCAGGGAGAGATTGCCGAACACCTTCTTCAGCATCGGCTCGATCTCGCCGAACAGCGCCCTGCGCTGTGGATCGCGTGCCGTTTCCAGCATGCTGGCCAGGCTTTCCGTCATCTTCGGTTCCAGCCGGCGTGTGCCCAGCAGGCCACGCGGGTCGTCGCGCTCGATGAACAGCAGCAGGTTGCGGCGCAGGTCGATCAGGTCGCGCTCGAACTCCTGCAGGCGCTGGTTATTGGTGGTGACGCGGTCATAGATTGAGAAGGCATCGCCGCCACGCTGCACGCCAACGATGGCCGCCATCGCCACGACGGCCAGCAACGCCAGGGCAATGGCAAAGCCGATGGCGATACGCAGGCGGATACCCAGGCGTGCCATCAGGCCGGCGGCCCGAGGCGAATCCTCTACCGGCATATCTTCTTTTCCGGGCATGGCGTTGGCGGGATCGGCAGACGAACTGCCGGCGGGAGAAAACGAAACGGTCATGGGAATCTCCACGGGCATCCGGCGGCATTGGAGCCGGCGGATCATGCGGTCAGACAGGGATCAGAACAGAAGGGAATGGCAGCGGCGCGAAACAGCCCCGGTCATGACGACGGCCAAGACATGGGGCAAGACGGCAAAACATCACGCATGAACGGCTCCTGGACACCGGGTGCCGACCGCAAGGCCAGCTGTAGCGACATTGCGCCCTGATCGGTGTTTCCTCCTGAGAGCTCTACCCTCGCGATAGGCCATGCCGCGGTCAAGAGACCGGGCAGAAGGAATGGGTTATCAAAATTTTACACCCGTGGACATTGCTGTCCTGCCTGTGGACCAGCAAGACCACGCCATGGTTGTTCCCCGCCTAACCCATTCTCGTTGCAGGAGGATTCCGGCCAGACCAATATCTGATAAGTGCCGGAAATATCCCCGATTTTGGAGCAAGCCTAAAGTTGCAACCGGGTAGCAGGCGCGCCCGACTGGTGGTAAAAACACTACATCAAACGGATGTACTGACTCACTTTGGATGGAGAAGTCGATGCGTAAACCGAACCCTTACGACGCGCATGTCGGGGCCCGGCTGCGCGCTTGCCGCACCCTGGCGGGATTCAGCCAGGAACGGCTCGGCGCCTCGGTTGGATTGAGCTTTCAGCAGATCCAGAAATATGAAAAGGGCCTGAACCGCATCGGCGCCAGCCGGCTGCAGCAGTTCGCCCAGATCCTGAACGTGCCGCCGTCCTATTTCTTTGAGGACATGCCCGGCATCGAACAACAGCCGACCGCGCGGCCTGAGCATGCGGTGGTATCCGAGATCGAGCAGGACAAGAGCCCGGTCTCGCGGCGCCAGGCGCTCGAGCTGGTGCGCAATTTCGGCAAGATCACCGATCCGATGGTGCGCGACCGGATTTTCCAGCTGATTAAGGCTGCGGCTGCCTCCTATAGCGGCAAGCCCGAGGGTGAGGACGAACAACCGGAGACGGTGCAGTCCTGATCCTGCGCGGGCAGCAGCACGGCGTATTCATTCGCTGACAAGCAAAACCGGGCCGATAACGGCCCGGTTTTTTTGTGCGCCGCATCGGTACTACCACAACCTGAAACACGCATTGCCGCTGCCTGACTAACCGTAAGTGTGTAGACTCGCCGCCGTTACCACCCTGCAACGGAGGCATGCATGTCTATCCACTACCCGCGTCTTGGTCAGAAATCCCAGCGTCTTCTCGACCAAATCACCCTCAAACATGGTCCGCGCGAACAGCTCGGCCATTTTTTCCTCGCCGCCGACAAGGCCGCGCGCGACCGCGGTATCACCCTGGAGCTCAGTACCGATTTTGAATTGTTGCGCGACGTCAATCGCATGAACCTCAAACACTGGTACGGGCTGCCGCCGACTTTCGACTGTCATTACAGCGGAATTGATGCGAGCAAGGGCTTCTGGTTGATAGGCCGCAATGACGATGGCGAAATCATCAGTACCCAGGCCGCTCATATGTTCGATCTGCGCGACAGCAATTTGGGCGAAGCGATCGAAAGCCTGAAACTGTTCTATGCTGATCCAGCCCGCATGCGCCACGATGGTGAAAGCTGCACCATCAATGCGCCCAGCGCGACTCGCATCAAAGGTCGCGTCGTCTATTCAGGCTGTACCTGGATTCATCCGGATTATCGCCGGCGCCACATGGCCGTGATTCTGCCGCGCATTTCACGAGCATTGGCCTATACAAAATGGGATGCCGATTACACGATCAGTTTTGTGAGTACCAAACTGGTCGAAATGGGCGTCGCTGCTGCTTATGGCTATCAGCGTGTTGAGCCTGCCATGGATTGGTATAATTCGCCGGTTGGGCCACACTATCAGGGTACGCTGGTGTGGATGCCTCAAACTGAGATGCTGGCTGACATGGCGCGCTTCGAGGCGCTTCTGGAAGAAGCGGAAGAAAAGCAGCATCGCAAACCAGACACTACCGAGCAGCGGCCGGTTACGAATTGAATTTTGCTTAAGCGGAAGGCGTCTCGACACCCAATGGTATCGAGATAGTCGCATTGACCAGTGAGCTGCCGGTGATGAGTCGCCTGCCGTCCGGCGTGCGCCAGCGCAAAATGACGCGCTGGTAACGCCGACGGCGGGGATCATGACCGTCCTGCTCGATTATGGCGTCAACATCGTCGAGCACTGGATCACCCGTCATCAAGCAGTCTTTGTAGATGCTTTCGATCCAACGCCCATAGGCCTTGTCCGGCTGATCGGTCAGCAAGCGACCGATGCAATTCTGAAAAGAGAAATCGTCATACACGGTAAAGCCGGCGCCGCTGGTGTTCACATAAAGGTTGCCGTCATTGCCGGGCTCGACATGCACTGTTCTGTTGATCAAGCCGGTTTGTTTCAGATAGCGTTCCACCGGCGGGGTGTACTGGCCATCAACAAACCGCCAGAGTTCAAACAAGCCGGCAAGGTCGCGATGAGTGTGGTGCGCCCAGTCGCGTGGCTCATGGGGCTTGCGGATGAACAGATCGCGCATGCGCGGCTCGCGCAGGAAGGCGAGCTGATCCATGCGCGCCAACAACTGTTCGGCGTCCACATAGGCTTCCTCGAGCCAGCCGCTGGCGAAATAGACCAGGCCAACCGGCTTGTCCTTCACCGCCTTGCGCAGATAGGGCTTGAGCGAGTCGAGGCAGAAACGGCTGAGCATGCCGGCGCGGAACTGCAGGAAGGTGACGTTCGGCTGCACCAGCAGCCAGACATAGCCGAGATTGCGCGCGGCATAAGACGGCATGTCGAAATCGGGATCGGGATAACCGAGGCGCTCGGCCAGATTCGCCGACGGCCAGCGCCACCAGTTTCCGTTCGGATCAATGAGATAATTCATCCATTCCCCCCGACCGCCACCATCGGCCGATGTGGATAAAATTCTAGGATAGGGCCCGGCAGGAGTCGAGGGGGCGACCTACACCCGTACTCGCCTCTCCACCAAAGCAGCATAGACCGCCGGTTGCAGGCCGGGATCTCGGCACCGGCCGGGCGGGATCGGGCGGCTTGCATGCACGGGCATGCCTCCCTACATGATAGGGCATTCCAATGCTTGAGGTTTTCCCGTCATGAGCAGCAGCGACGACCGCGTGCCGACCTGGCATGGCACCACCATCCTTGCCGTCCGCAAGGGCAGCCAGGTGGTTCTGGCCGGCGACGGTCAGGTGAGCCTGGGCCAGACCGTGATCAAGTCGAATGCCCGCAAAGTGCGCCGCATCGGCGACGGTTCGATCCTGGCCGGTTTCGCCGGCGCCACCGCCGATGCCTTCACCCTGTTCGAGCGGCTGGAAGCCAAGCTGGAGCGCCACCCCGGCCAGCTTGCCCGGGCCTGCGTGGAACTGGCCAAGGACTGGCGCACCGATCGCTACCTGCGCCGGCTGGAAGCCATGATGGCCGTGGCCGACAAATCGGTGTCGCTGGTGCTGACCGGCACCGGCGACGTGCTGGAGCCCGAAGACGGCCTGATCGGCATCGGCTCGGGCGGGAATTACGCGCTGGCCGCCGCCCGCGCGCTGATCGACCGCCCCGACATGAACGCCGAAGCCATCGCCAAGCGCAGCCTGGAAATCGCCGCCGATATCTGCGTCTACACCAACCGCAACATCATCATCGAAACCCTGTCATGACCTCGTTCTCGCCGCGCGAAATCGTTTCCGAACTCGACCGCTACATCGTCGGCCAGCACGAGGCCAAGAAGGCCGTGGCCGTCGCCCTCCGCAACCGCTGGCGCCGCCAGCAGCTGCCCGATGCTTTGCGCGACGAGGTGCTGCCGAAGAATATCCTGATGATCGGGCCGACAGGCGTGGGCAAGACCGAGATTTCGCGCCGCCTGGCCAAACTGGCCAACGCGCCCTTCCTGAAGGTGGAAGCCACCAAGTTCACCGAGGTTGGCTATGTCGGCCGCGATGTCGAGCAGATCGTGCGCGATTTGCTGGACAGCGCCGTGACCATGACACGCGAACGCAAGCGCAAGGACGTGGCGGCACGCGCCGAACTGGCGGCGGAAGAACGCCTGCTGGATGCCCTGGTGGGCGACAAGGCCAGCGTCGAGACGCGGCAGAAATTCCGCAAGATGCTGCGCGAGGGCGAGCTGGACAAGCGCGAGATCGAGATCGAGCTGAAGGATGCCGGCAGCGGCGGCATGCCGATGTTCGAGATTCCCGGTATGCCCGGCGCGCAGATGGGCATGGCCAACCTGCAGGACATGCTGGGCAAGGCCTTCGGCGGCCTGCGCGGCAAACCGCGCAAGACCAGCGTGGGCGAGGCGATGAAGGCCCTGATCCAGGAGGAAAGCGACAAGCTGCTGGACCAGGACAACCTGGTGAAGGAGGCCATCACGTCTGTCGAGCAGAACGGCATCGTCTTCATCGACGAGATCGACAAGATCTGCGCCCGCAGCGAATATCGCGGCGGTGGCGATGTTTCGCGCGAGGGCGTGCAGCGCGATCTGCTGCCGCTGATCGAGGGCACGGTCGTCAACACAAAACACGGCACCGTGAAAACAGACCATATCCTGTTCATCGCATCCGGCGCCTTTTCGGTGGCCAAGCCGAGCGACCTGCTGCCCGAACTGCAGGGCCGCCTGCCGATCCGCGTGGAGCTGAAAGGCCTGACGCGCGAGGATTTCAAGCGCATCCTGACCGAGCCCGAAGCCAGCCTGCTGAAGCAGTATGTCGCCCTGCTGGGCACCGAGCAGGTGACGCTGAATTTCACCGACGATGCCATCGACGCCCTGGCGCAGATCGCGGCCGAGGTGAACGAGGGCGTGGAGAATATCGGCGCCCGCCGCCTGCACACCATCCTGGAACGCGTGCTGGAAGAGATCAGCTACACCGCGGCCGATCATTCCGGCCAGACGGTGACCATCGACGCGGCCTATGTGCAGGCCCGCATCGGCGACCTGGCGAAAAACGCCGACCTGAGCAAGTTCATCCTGTAAAGCCGGCTTGACCGGCGCGGCCTCCCGTCGTCTGCTGGACGCAGAGACGGGAGGACAAAAGGATGACCGACCTCAACGGGCGCGTAGCGCTGATCACCGGTGCCTCCAGCGGCATCGGCGCCGCCACGGCGAAGCTGCTGGCCGCACGCGGCTGCCACATCGCCATCAATTTCTCGAAAAGCCGGGCGGCAGCGGAAGGCGTCGCTGCCGAATGTCGCAAAAGTGGCGTCGATACCCTGCTGGTGCAGGGCAACGTGGCGAGCGACACCGATTGCCGCCGCATCGTGGACGAGACGGTGAGCCATTTCGGCCACCTGGATTACCTCGTGAACAATGCCGGCACGACGAAATTCGTCGCCCATAAGGATCTCGATGGCCTGTCGGCGCAAGATTTCCACGACATCTATGCCGTCAACACCATCGGCCCTTATCAGATGGTGCGCGCGGCCGAGCCTTATCTGCGGGCCACAAAGGGCGCCATCGTCAATGTTTCGTCGATTGCCGGCGTGGTCGCCGTCGGCTCGTCGCTGGCCTATGTCGCATCGAAGGCGGCGCTGAACGGCCTGACGCTGGGCCTGGCCCGCGTACTGGCGCCTGAGGTCCGCATCAACAGCGTCTGCCCCGGCTTCGTCGAGGGCGAATGGCTGAAGCAGGGCATGGGCGAGACGGCCTACGAAGCGCTGCGGGCCGGCTGGGCCGCGATGGCACCGCTGGGCCGCACCAACACCGCCGCCGACATCGCCGAGAATATTGCCTTCTTCCTGACCTCGGCGCCGAACATCACCGGCGAGACGCTGATGATCGATGCCGGCATGCGGCTGGCGGCGCCGCGCCCGCCGGCAGGGCGCTGACACAGGGCTTCAGCCGCGCAGCAGCTTGAGCATCTGCTCCAGTTTCGCGTCGTCCAGCTTGTCGATGCGCCGGCCCAGTTCGTTGGCCAACAGCGTCGCCCTAGGGCTCAGGCCAGCCGTGTCGATGGTGACGCGCGGATGCGACATCTTGGCCAGTTCGGCCAGTTCCTCGGCGTCATCCCAGATAATGTTGAGATAGCCGCAGATGCGTTGCAGCAACAACCAGCTCGGCCGGCCGCGATGGCCGTGTTCCAGCGCCGAGAGATAGGCCGCCGAAACGCCGAGGTCTTCCGCCATCTGCTTGAGCGAAATGCCGCGGGCCTGACGCAGGCTGCGGATGCGGGCGCCGAACGGTGTCATCCCGGCAAATCCTGTATGCGCAGGGTGCCCAACATCCCGTCTTCGCATTGCCCGATCATGGAACGCATCCTAGTATCATGGCGTGTTACCGCGCCATATCCTTGGCGGCATCCTGTTGCGGATCGTCCGCCGGACCTGCATCCATGCCGCCCTTATCCTGGCGGGCGGGCTTGCCGTGGCCACGGCACATGCGCAGCAGGCTGGTCGCGGCGCGCTGGAAATCGGCCTGCGCCCGGTGGCGCCCTATGTGATCCAGAAACCCGACGGTAGCCTGGGCGGGCTGGAATACGAACTGATCGCGGCGGCCATGCAGGCCGGTGGGTTCGATTTCCATGCCGAACTGGTGCCGTTCGGGCGGCTGTCCGAGGATTTCCGCCACGGCATGTTCGACGGCATCGCGCCGGCCAATGCCGCCATGGGCCTGTCCGGCTGCCTGACCCGCACCCTGCTGGTCTACCGGAATACCGCCTTCGCCCTGTCGGGTCGAAATCTGCCGCTGCAAGCCGTGGCGGACCTGGCAGGATATGACGTGATGGCCTTCCAGAATGCCCATCGCATCCTGGGTGGGGCCATGGCCGATGTGCAGGCACGCAATTCGCGTTACCGCGAAGTGGCCAACCAGATACTGCAGGTGCGCGCGCTGTTCAGCGGCCGCACCGACGTGGTGATCATGGACCGGCGCATCTTCCGCCACCTGATGCACAGCCCGGAGATCGGCGTGGATACCAGCGCGGCGCTGCAGGAATTCGCTCTTTTCCCGCCGACCGAATACAGCGTCGCTTTCCGCCGTGCCGAGCTCTGTGCGACATTCGACCGTGGCCTGGAAACCATCCGGCGCAACGGCAGTTATGACCAGATCCTGCGCCGCTGGGAAGGCGGGCCGCAGGCGCAGAATGGCGCGGTCCGCAATCCTGGCTGATCGTTAGCCCTGCCCGATCAGCTCGCCAACCCGGCCAGCGCTTGGCGCTGGATTTCCACGGCGCGCGGATAACACAGGTTTCGCCAGTCATCGTTGTCGGGATAGAAGGCGGCGCGGATCTGCGCCTTGATCGCCTGGCCCAGCGGCGAGAACACATCGCCGCGCAGATGCAGCCAGTTGTCGGCGATCACCGACATCCGCACGTCTTCCGAACTGAGCGTGCCGACTTCGATATTCAGCGCCACCGTCACGGCCTGCGGGCAGAAGCGCACCAGGCCCATGCGCAGGTTGCCCTCGATAACAGGAGAATCCGACTGGCCCAGGGCCGGCGAGGTGACGGCATCGCCGAACCAGCGCCGCGCCAGCGCCAGCGGTTCGGAGTCCGGCGCGTGGCGGCAGATCATCTCCGAATAGCCGAAGGGCCCGAGCCCGGTATGGAAATCCAGCACGCAGATGCGTTTCGCGGATTGCAGGTATTTGTCGGCAATCGCCTTGATGGTGCGGTGCGACCAGCAGGCCTGCGTGCCGCCATAGAAGATGCCGTCCTTGTGGCTGTGCTGGCCGCCGACGATGGCGGCCGTAGCGGCCTTCGCGCCGACCCGATCGTAATAGGCGGCGATCTTCTGGCGGATATCGGCAGCGGCCGCATCACTCCACTGTTCCGGCACCAGCCAGGCATGCACTTCGGCATATGCCGGGTTGGCGGGCGGAGTCTTGCTGTCGAAATCGATGAAATTGCGGTTGATGTCCATGTTGTCTTCGTTCACCCGCCGGCCCCAGGAGAAACCATAAGGGTTGCTACCATGGATCAGCAGCAGAGCGGTATCGGCCGACAGCTTTGCGGCGTGGCCCTCGTTCAGCCAGCCGACCTGGCAGCCCGAACCATAGTAACCTTCGATGCCATGGGTGCCTGACACGGTGACCAGCACGGCGCGCGCATCCCTCGGCCCGATCCAGGCCGCGTCGGTGAACAGATCCTCGCCGGCAATGCCTTTCAGCGGATGCGGGATGCTTTCAATCGACGCGCCGACCGCCTGCGCAGCACTGAGGAATTTCTGGCGCGCAGTGGCGTAGTCGGGGGAGAAGTGATCGTGGATCGACATGGGAACCTTCCGGGACGATAAACTGCAATGACTTTCCGCCGCATACGGCAGCTTGGCAAGCATGACGGCGTTTGGTCCGGATTGGCTCAGCGTTTCAAAGCTATTTCTTCCCGCTGCCTGCGCAGCAGCACGTAGAAGGCGCCGCCGCCGCCCATCTCGGGCCGCGCCGGCGTGACGCCCAGCACCTCGTCACGCCAGGGGCCGCGTTTCAGGTAGTCCGGCAGCCAGGCGCGCAGCACACCGCGGCCTTTCTGCATGGTCTCGATTTCAGCCTCGCTCCGCACGGAGCCCTTGCCGGTGATCACCAGCAGGCAGCGTTTCTGCTGGGCGATGCAGTCGCGGATCAGCCGGCTAAGCGCGCGTTCGGCATTGGCCAAGGTCAGGCCATGCAGGTCGATGCGCGCCTCGATCGGCAGTTCGCCGCGCTGGAAACGCTGCTTGAGCCGCTTGTCCATCTGCGGCGCCGGTTTGTCGGCGTGACGGCCATGTGGAAGCGGCGTTTTCTGCCGCGCCTCGGCCTTGGCTACCGCGGCATTGCCCGGACCTTCCGGCCGGAACAGTTTGGGCAGCGGTGCCAGCGGTTCGGGCACCACGTTTTTCTTCAGCGGGCGCGCGCTGGCGGTCACCTGCTGCCAGACCTCATGGTCCGGCACCAGGGGAGTGGGTTTAGCCTTGCTGCGTTTCGGCGCCATCGTCGATGAGTACGATATGCAGCCGCCGCGGTCCATGGGCGCCGAGCACAGGCACGCCCTCGATGTCGGCGGTGCGCGACGGGCCGGTGACAAAGTTCACCGTGCGCGGCCAGTTCTCCACGCTTCCGAGTTTGTCGCGCAGGCGCTGGAAGGCCTCTTCCATTGTGCCGGTCACCTGGCTGCTTTTCAGCACCACGATGTGATGGTCGGGCACAAAATGCAGGGTGGTGGGCGTTGTGGATGAAGAATGCAGCAGCAGCGTGCCGGTTTCGGCAATGGCGGCGAAGGCCGGCGTCACGCTGACCAGGTCCTGGCTGCGGCCGCCGCCATACTCCACCTGCAGCATCGGCCGCTGGTCCCAGGGCAGGGTTTGCAACAGCGGATCGGGCGAGACGCGCAGCCGCGAAGGCAGGTTGTGGCGTGCCAGATAGTCGCTGATCTTTTCCGGCGCCTCGGCCGCAGAGGCGATGCGGTCGACCGTGACGGTCAAGGCCTCCACCTTGGCGGTGAACAAGGCCACTTGCTCGGCATGGGGCTTCTGCGCCCGCTGCGGCAGCAGGTTGCACGGATGGCTGGCAATGCGGTCTGCCACGGCGCGCGGCCGGGCCGGATCGTTGACGGTATCCTTCAGGCCGGCGCGAAGGGTGGCGAAGATGCGCTCGCGGCTGCTGCTCATGATGCTTTCCGCTTCCTGTACTGGGCCATGAAGGTTTCGCCGGCCTGCGGCGCCGGCAGGTCGCGGCCATCGGTCCAGCCCGAGGCCAGCGGCACGGACCTGAACCGGCCCTTGCCCTTGCCGAACATATGCAGCGCGGCGATGGCGATGCGGGTGCCGAGGCGATACAGCCATGGCGTCTTCGCCGCAAAAGCCCAGGCCTCGATGCCCCAGCGCTGCAGCGGCGGGGTGATCTGCTTTTCATGCGCCTGCTCGCGCCACCAGCGCATGATGTCGGGCAGCGGGATGCGCATCGGGCAGACTTCCTCGCATTTGCCGCAGAAGGTGGAGGCATTGGGCAGGTGCCGCCCGGCTTCCAGGCCGATCATGTGCGGATCGAGCGCGGCGCCGATCGGGCCGGGATAGACCCAGCCATAGGCATGGCCGCCGACCGAACGATAGACCGGGCAGTTGTTCATGCAGGCGCCGCAGCGGATGCAGCGCAAGAGTGGCTGCAGTTCGGTGCCGAGCATCTCGCTGCGGCCGTTATCGACCAGCACGACATGGAATTCCTCGGGCCCGTCCACATCCTCGGGCCGTTTCGGGCCGCAGGACAGCGTCGTGTAGCAGCTCATCTCCTGCCCCGTCGCCGAGCGGGCCAGCACACGCAGGATGGTGGAGAGGTCTTCCAGGTTGGGGATCACCTTCTCGATGCTGGAGACCACGATATGCATCTTGGGCAGCGACTGCGTCAGGTCGCCGTTGCCTTCGTTGGTGACGATCACCGTGGCGCCGGTTTCGGCGATCAGGAAATTGGCACCGGTGATGCCGACATCGGCCTGGAAATAACGGTCACGCAGAACCACGCGCGCCTCGGTGACCAGCACCTGGGGTTCGGTGGACCGCGCGCCGGCCTTTTTGCCGTGCAGTTCGTAGTCGGGGTGATGCTCCTCGAACAATTCGGCGACCTGTTCGCGCGTCTTGTGCAGGGCCGGACCGATGATGTGGCTGGGCGGTTCATGGGCCAGCTGGATGATGTATTCGCCCAGGTCGGTTTCCACCGGCTGGATACCATGTTCAAGCAGGAAATCGTTCAGGCCGATTTCCTCGCTCACCATCGACTTGCCCTTGGTGACGGTTTTCGCATTGCGCGACTGGCACAGGCTCAGGATCGTTTCGCGCGCCTCGCGCGGCGTGCGGCACCAATGTACCCGACCGCCGCGCGCCATCACTTGCTGTTCGAATTTCTCCAGATACAGGTCGATATGCTGCAGCACGTGGTTCTTAATCTTCACGCCCTCGTCGCGCAAAGCCTCGAATTCCGGCAATTCGCGCGCGGTTTCGACGCGACGGCTGGCCATCGGCCCGCCGATGATATCCATCGCCTTGCGCAGGTTGGGATCGCGCAAAGCCTTGGATGCATTGGCCTCGAAATCCTGGGCGGTGATCGGCATGGTCATGGCATCGCCCTCACTTGCTCTCACCAATAGCCGGCGTATCGGTCATGCCAGCCAGAACCTCGGCCACGTGGCGTACCTGCACCCTGCTGCCTTCGCGCTGCAGCTTGCCGGCCATGTTCAGCAGGCAGCCCATGTCGCCGGCCAGCAGCAGGTCGGCGCCGGTGGCATTGATATCGGCGGTCTTGCGGCCGACGATATCGGTGGAGATTTCGCCATATTTGACGCAGAAGGTGCCGCCGAAGCCGCAGCAGGTTTCCGGCGTCTGCATTTCCACCAGCTCCAGCCCTTCCACGCTCTGCAGCAACCGCCTTGGCTGCTGCTTCACGCCCAGTTCGCGCAGGCCCGAACAGGAATCGTGATAGGTGATCTTCGCGTCCAGCTTCGCCGCCACGCCGGCCTGCTTCAGCACATCGACTAGGAAAGACGTGAGTTCAAAGGTTTTCGCCGACAGGGCCTGGGCGCGGCTCTGCCACTCGGGTTCGGCGGCGAACAGCGCCGGATAGTGATCCTTGATCATGCCGCCGCAGGAACCCGACGGCGCCACCACGTAATCATAGCCTTCAAAAGCCGCGATCACCTGTTTGGCGATGGCGGCGGTGTCCTTGCGGTCGCCCGAATTATAGGCCGGCTGGCCGCAGCAGACCTGGGCCTCGGGCACCTCTACAACGCAGCCGGCATCCTCCAGCAGCTTGATGGTGGCGAAGCCGACGCTGGGCCGGAACAGGTCGACCAGGCAGGTGACAAACAAGGCAACGCGGGGACGGGAAGACATCGGGGCTGGTCTCCGGTGAAATCGTCAGGTGAGGCGGGGCGGTAGGCCAAGACGTTTGAGGCCGTTGGAAATATGGCGTAGTACGGCGGCACGGGCGGCGGCCGGATCGCGGGCGGCGATGGCGGCCACGATGGCATCGTGCTCGGCATCGATCTCGGCCAGGCGGTTTTCGTAACGCAGGCGGCTCAGGCGCGCGAGCTGCATGGCCTCGCGGGCATGGCGGCCGACAAAGGCGGCGAAGCGGCGAAGGGCCGGGTTATGCGCTGCCGCCGCGAGCAGGTCGTGGAAGCGGATATCCTCGTTCAGGCCCAGTCCGCCCTGGTCGATGGCGTGGCGCATGGCCGTCTGGGTGGCGCGCAATGCCTGCAGATCGGCCAGTGTGTGGCGTTCGGCGGCCAGGGCCGCGCAATCGGCCTCGATCAGCGCGCGCAGTTCCAGCAGGTCGGCCTCCGGTTCCTCGGCCAGCTTGAAGCTGTTGCCGCCCGGCGCGGCGGCCACGAAGGCGCCCTTGCCCTGCCGCGTTTCGACATAACCATCGGATTTCAGGCGTGCAATGGCCTCGCGGATCACGGCACGGCTCACGCCATGCTGGGCCGCCAAGGCATGTTCGGAGGGCAGGCGGTGGCGCGGCGGCCAGTCGCCCGACAGGATCGGCTGCAAAACGGCCTCAACCACGGCATCGACGCGGGAGCCGGGGGCAGCGGGCAGGCGGATTTCGGGCAGGGCAGTCATGGTCACCTGCCTGACAAGTTATCAATATTATTATTTAGATCAAGGGTTCAATCCTGCATCCGGCGTGGCACCCTGTGCGATCAGCCAGTCGACGAACTGCATGACCGTGCCGTTGCTGCGGTTCGCGGGATAGAGCACGTGATAACCCTCAGACATGAAGACGGGCCCATTCAGCGGAGCCACGAGGCGGCCGCTGGCCAGATCGTCGGCCACCAGCGGCAGGGAACCGACGGCAAAACCGAGACCGCGCAGGGCGGCCTCGAGGGTGAAGAAGTAATTCTCGAAACGCTGGCCGCCTGTCGGCAGGTCGCGCGAGGTAAAGCCGGCGGCACGGAACCATTCGAGCCAGGCATTTGGCTTGGAATCGCTGTGCAGCAGCGGCACGTGCAGCAGATCGCCTGGCGCCAGAACTGGGTATTTGGCCAGAAGCGCCGGGGCAGCCACCGGAAGATTGGGGTCGGCGAGAAATAGCCGTGATGCGTAGCCGGCGCGATGCATGGCGTGACGACGGACGACAACGTCGAATTCCTCCTGCAGATGCTCCACGGCCTCGGTCGAAGTGACCAGCCGCACCTCCACGCGCGGATGCGCAATCTGGAAAGCCGATAGACGCGGAATCAGCCAGCGCATGGCGAAGGTGGCGACGATATTGACCCGCAGCGTCCGTAGAGTTGCTGGCTCGCGCATGCGTTCGGTGGCACTGCCCAGACGGTCGAGCGCGGCACTGACTTCAGCCAGATAGACCGCCGCCCGCTCGGTGGGGATGCGCCCGCGGCCGTGGCTGCGGAACAGTGGCGTGCCGAGAAACTCTTCCAGCGTCTGGATATGCCGACTGACCGCGCCGTGGGTGACGCCCAGTTCCTCGGCGGCACGGCTGTGGCTGCCAAGCCGGGCAGCAGCTTCGAAGGCGCGCAGGGCGTTAAGTGGGGGCAGCGGGCGCATCAGTGAGTTTTCCTCACAGATAGGTGAGCATAATGAGTCTGGTCGGGCAAGCCGGGTTTTCTATGATCGGGGCCAGATACAGTCTGAAAAGCGAGGTTGACCGTGGTTTACCACCTTGGCCTGCCGCTGCGGATCGCGCAGGGCGGAACAGAGTATCTTTGTCGTTTTCTCACCGATATCTGGGGCAATTACAAAACCTGGGCGGCCGGACGCCGCAGCCTGCAGGACCTGCGGGAACTGAACGATTGCCAGTTGGCCGATGTGGGCCTGAGCCGCACCGACCAGCAGCAGGGCCGGCCCAATCATCCGGCGCGTCATCCGGATTGAAGCCTAGTCTGGTTTGGTCTGCTGGTTCGGCAGGATGCTGTCGCCCGGGCCGAGCGCACGCTGCATGAACACGCTGTCGACCCAGCGGCCATGCTTGAAGCCGATGGACGGCAGGGTGCCGACCACGCGGAAACCCAGCGTCGCATGCAGGCCGATGGAGCCCAGATTCTGCGTATCGCCGATCACCGCCACCATCTGTCGGTAGCCCAGTCCAGTGCAGCGTGCGATCAGGCTGGAGAGCAGCGCGCGGCCGATGCCCTTGCGCGGCGCATCGGGCGCCACATAGATCGAATCCTCCACCGAAAAACGATAGCCGATGCGCGGGCGGTAATGACTGGCATAGGCATAGCCCACCGTCTGGCCGTCAAGCTCGGCCACCAAGTAGGGAAAGCCCTTGGCGAGGATGTCGCCACGCCGTCGCGCCATCTCGGCCTGGTCGGGCGGCACCTCCTCGAAACTGCCGAACCCGTGTAGCACGTGATGGCCGTATATGGCGGCAATGGCGGGAATGTCCGCCTCTCCAGAGGGGCGGACGATCACGGAGGGTGCGTTGCTGGGCTGGGTCATGGCCTGTCACGGTCAAAGGCTTTTCCGGGACTATGGCATGGGGGGCCGGCGTGGCAAAGCGCTGGCCGAAATACACTTGCCGACTGAATGGTTCGGTCCCAGATTCTGGCCATGGGGGAGAATCAGCCGCCGTCGGACCCTGCCGCCGCCCTGAAATTCCGCGAAGCCGGCGGTGCCGGCGATGCACTGCCCAGTGCGCCGATCCTGCGCCGCCTGCTGGCCTACTGGCAGTCGAAATGCGGCCCCGACGGCCGACTGCCAAGCCGGGCCGATATCGATCCCCTCGATCTGCGTGGCATGCTGCCCAACGTCTATCTCATCGATGTGCTGCCCGATGGCAAATTCCGGGTGCGCCTGCTGGGCGAGGCCCATGTCGCCGTTTACGGGCCCGGTCTGGTCGGACGGATTATCGACGATATCTTCCCGCCCCATTCGGCGGCCGAATTCAACCGGCTGTATTCCGCTGTGGTGAAAAGACGCGGCTATCTGATCAATCGCGGTCAGGTCACATGGTGGCAGAACCGCGAATGGGTGCGCTTCGAAGGCCTGCACGCGCCGCTGGCGACGGATGGCACCACCATCGACTGCATCTTCGGTGCCGGCGCTTTTGAGAATTTCGGCGAGACTTTCGGTGAAGCGCCGACCTGATTGGAACCATTTCAAATTTGATTGGCCTTTTGGCGTAAATCGCACGCCCCTCCGTCTTTCGGCGCTGTTCCTTATGACAATGGTATGCCGCTAGAGTGAAGTGCTACCTGACGATGCGCTGAAGAATGAAACCATCGGAAATGGATATGAACGAAACGATGCCGGACGGCCCCAGGATCCGGGAAATGCCGGCGCCGCAGGATCTGGTGCTGCGTGATCTGTTGGCCTATTGGCGGTCGAAATGCGGTCCCGATGGCCGGCTGCCGGGTCGTGCCGCGATCAATCCGGCCGATCTGCCGCAGCTATTGCCGCATCTGTTCCTGATCGATGTGGAAAGCGACGACGACACCGGCCCGGCCTATCGCGTGCGTTTGCTCGGTACCGCGCAAAGCGTGATCTATAACGGCAGCTACACGGGACAGACCATCGAGCAGATGATGGGCAGCAAGGCCACGCTGTTCCGCCACGCCTTCGACCAGGTGCGGCAGCGGCGCGGCCCGGTGGGTTATGCGGGCAAGTTAGTCTGGTGGTTCGGCAAGGAATGGATCGAGTTCGAGAGCATACAGATGCCGCTCGCCGGCGACGGCAGTACCATAGACATGATCATCGGCGCCGGCGTGTTCAGCATCATGGGCCGCAAATGGGGTTGACCTGACTCTTCTGCTGGCTAGCTCTGCGCCGCCAGCCGCGCCGCCACGCTTCTGGGCAGTAGCAGCCAGATCTTGCCGGGATGCTTCATGCGGCCGGCGATGCTTTCGGCTTCCGGACCATGGCCCCAGAACACATCGCCGCGCACCGCCCCGCGGATGGCGCCGCCGGTATCCTGCGCCACCATCAGGCGCTGCAGCGGCAGATCGTCATGCGGCGGCTGGGCGGAAGGCCGGGTCGCCGCCAACCATAACGGCAAGCCCATGGCATGCAGGCCACGGTCGACCGCCAGGCTGCGGCCAGGCAGCAGGGCCACGCCCTGGGCACCGGGCGGGCCGTCGCTGTCGTCCTTCGGCGCCGGCAGTTCGCGGAAGAACACATAGGACGGATTCTGCCGTAGCAGTTCTGCGGCGGCAGAGGGGTTGGCGCGCAGCCAGGCGCGGATGCTCTGCATCGAGACTTCCTCGCGGCTGAGCAGGCCGCGCTCGATCATCACCTTGCCCACCGCCACATAGCCGTGGCCGTTCTGCGCGGCGAAACCGACCCGCATCTGCTTGCCGTCCGGCATCTGCACGAGGCCCGAGCCCTGCACCTGCAGGAAAAAGGCATCGGCGGTATCGTCGAGCCAGACCAGCTCGAGATTCTTTCCCGCCAGCGCACCGGTTTCGATGGCGGCGCGATCCTCATAGGGCTTCAGCCGGCCGTCACGGACCCGGCCGGCGATGCGCTGGCCCTTCAGGCTGTCGCGGAATTCGCCCAGATCCACCTGCACGAGATCGGCAGGCTGGCGGTAGAGCGGCACGGTATAGGCGCCGCCGCGCTGGCGGCTGCCGCGCACCAGCGGTTCGTAATAACCGGTGAACAGGCCTTCCGCCTTGCCATCGCCGATCACCGCCATCGGCTGCAATTCGCGTTCGACCAAACGGCGCAGCCCGGCATCGTCACCGGGCTTCAGCGCATTCAGGGCGGTGCAGAAGGGCTGCCAGTCCTGCCCGGTGCCGTAACGCTCGAGGCCGTCCAGCGCGGCGGCGCCGCGCGCCACCATGCGGACGCAGCTTCGGTTCAGCGCCGGCAGGGCCTCGGCAATGCGGTCGGCGGCATAGCCGGGCAGATCGGCGAATGTGGCCGCGCGAAAGGCAAGTGGCGGGGCCGGCGGCGGTTTCGGCGCGCAGGCCGCCAGTGCGGCCAGCAGCACGGCGGCGAGAATGCGCATCAATTCGGCGCGGTGGTGGCGATCAGCGTCCAGTTCGGATCGCGCGAGCGGGTATCGCGGGCGAAGGTCCAGATATCCGTCACCTGTTCCACGCTGTTGGCATGGCCGGCAATGACATGGCCCTGGGCATCCTTGGTGACGCTGATCAGCTCGGACTCGAAGCGGATGGTCACCTCGGCAATGCGGTTATTCACCTGGGTCTCCACGATCTCGGCGCCGCGCAGGCCGACAAAGGTGGTCTCCACCGTTTCGCCGCGCTTGACCCGCTCGTCGATGGCGGCGGCGAAATCGTTGAACACCTCGCGCGACAGCAGCGGGCGGAGGTTTTCCTTGTCGCCGGCAGCGAAGGCCGTGACGATCATCTCGTAGGCAGCTTTGGCACCGCTCAGGAATTCGGCACCATCGAAAGCCGGGTCGACGGCACGGATGCGGGCGATCTTCTCGTCGACCGGCTGTTCAGGAATGTCGCGACGCGGCAGGCTGACCACATTGTCGCCATCGCGATCCTCGGCGCCGGCCTTGTCGGCTTCGCTCTCCGACCCGGCGAAGGGCGGACGGCGCCGTCGCTGTTCATGGCCGGTCCGCTGTCCCAGCACAGCGCGCAGACGCAGGGCGATGAAGCCGGCGATGGCGCCAAGCAGGAGAATGTCGAGAAACTGGAAACCGCCGTCGCCCATCGCGTGCCTGTTTACCTTTTTGCCGAGTTTACCCCCGGGGCTGCCCCCGGTCCAGCCGAACCGGTCCGCAGGCGTCCCGGTTCCACGCCTGCAGCGAAGAGGAAATAGGGATAAATCGCGCTTTTACAAGCGCCGCGACACCGTGCCGGCGCGGGCCCGCCTTGTCGGTACCGCGCAAAGCATGCTAGGGACAGCGCACATTCCGAGCAGAGAGACTGTCTGGCCATGACCGACTACGCCAACCCGCCGTCCGGCTTCAATCCCGATGCCGCGCCGCGCTTCGGCCTGAACGCGCAGTACACCAAGGATCTGTCGTTCGAGCATCCGATGGCGCCGCGCACCTTCAGCATGGAAGGTGCGCCGCAGATTTCGGTCAATGTCGGCACCCAGGCCGAACGGGTCAACGACAGTCTGTTCGAGGTCACCCTGCGCATCCTCTGCGAGGCCAAGCACGGCGAAGAGACCGCCTTCGTGGTCGACCTGTATTATGCCGGCCTGTTCACCCTGGCCAATATCCCGCCCGAGCATGTCGAACCGCTGCTGTTGGTCGAGGCGCCGCGCCTGCTGTTCCCATTCGCCCGCCGCATCGTCGCCGATGCCACCCGCGACGGCGGCATGCCGCCGCTGATGCTCGATCCCATCGACTTCCTGCAGCAGTACCAGCGCAGCAAGCAGCTGGAAGCCGAGCAGCAGGGCACGGCCTGAGGCCTGCGCGTCGCGGGATCATACAGGCGGGAGAGGCAGCGAGGCACGGGAGGTTCGGCATGACCGTTTCCCTGGATGACGCCATCGCCGCCTCGACCCATCCCCGGCTGCTGACGACCGATTTCCTGAAGATCTGCTCGCCGCGCATCCGGCGTTTCTGGGAATACTGGATTGCCAAGCGCGGCGGCCGCCCGATGCCGTCGCGTCGCAACATCGAACCCACCGAAATCCCCGACCTGCTGCCTTATATCGTGCTGACCGAGGTGCTGCGGGAGCCGCCTTTCCTGCGCTATCGCCTGGTCGGCACCAAGCAGGTGGCGGTGCGCGGCCATGACCCGACCGGCGAGCCGGTGCGCGGCCACTACATCGGCCATCATCTGGGCATGGAAGAGGACGAGGTCCTGCTGAATTACCGCATCGTCATCGAGCGGCACAGCCTGGTCTACGATTACAACCCGATCATGGGTCCGATAGCGGAAACCGGCTCGTTCGGCATCAAACCTGTGCGCGAGTTGGGCACCCTGCTGCTGCCGCTGTCCAGCGACGGCGAGACGGTCGACATGGTTTTCTGCTGCGCCGACATCGAGGTGCCGGGCGACCTCAATCCGTCTTCAGCCAGAGCGGATCTTTGAGTTTCGCCACGAAGGCGGCATGGGCCGCCAGCTCTTCCGCGCTGGCTTCGTGCGGGCGCGACGGACGGGCGGGACCGCGCGCCATCGGCGTGGTGGCCATGGCCTGTCCGCCGGCATCCATGCCGGCCAGGCCCAGGCCCTGCTGTCGGCCGCCGATCAGTTCGAGATAGACTTCCGCCAGCAATTCCGCATCGAGCAACGCGCCATGCTTGGTGCGCGCGGAATTGTCGATGTTGAAGCGTTTGCACAGCGCGTCCAGGCTGGCCTGGGCACCGGGGAATTTGGCGCGGGCGATCCTCACCGTGTCGATGGCGCGTTCCATCGCGATATGCGGAAACCCTTCCAGCCGCGCCAACTCGGCATTCAGGAAGCCGATATCGAAGGCCGCGTTGTGGATCACCAGCGGGTCCTCGCCGATGAAATCGCAGAATTGCCGCGCCACATCGGCAAACAGCGGCTTATCCTTCAGGAACTCGTCAGAAATGCCGTGCACCTTGAAGGCTTCTTCCGGCATGGCGCGTTCGGGATTGATGTAGACGTGGTAGTGCCGGCCGGTCGGCACATGGTTCACCAGCTCGATGCAACCGATTTCCACCACGCGGTCGCCATCCTGCGGATTGAAGCCGGTGGTTTCGGTATCCAGCACGACTTCACGCATTGCCCGACTCCCGCTCCTTGCCTGCCCGGCGCCGCAGATCGGCCAGCACCTCGGCAACCCGCGCTTCGGTTTCGGCCAGCGATACACCGGTATCGACCACATAATCCGCGCCGGCACGTTTGTCTGCGTCCGGCACCTGTCGCGCCAGTATGGCGGCAAATTTCTCCTCCGTCATGCCCGGCCGCGCCAGCACGCGGCTTTTCTGCATCTCCGCCGGTGCACTGACCACGATCACGGCATCCACGCCGGCACGGCCCTTGCCCTCGAACAGCAGCGGGATATCCAGCACCACGAAGGGTTCGCCACGCGCTTCGGCCTCGGCCAGGAAACGCTGGCGCTCCATGCCAACCAGCGGATGCACGATGGATTCAAGTTTCCTGATCTCGTCCGGCTTGCCCAGCACGAGGCGGGAGAGCACGTCGCGATCCACGCTGTCGCCGGTAACCGCCGCCGGGAAGACCTCGCGCACCGGCGCCACCGCCGCGCCGCCCGACGCATAGAGCGCGTGCACCGTGGCATCGGCATCGAACAATGGCACGCCGTGTGACGCGATCATCTTGCCTACGGTGGACTTGCCCATGCCGATGGACCCGGTGAGTGCGACTTTCAGCATCAGGGCTTCACCATCGTGGCCTCAATCCGCCAGTACGGCATCGCGTAGCGCCGGCGTTACCGTCGGCGCGACACCGAACCAAGCCTCGAAGCCCGGCCGGCCCTGGTGCAGCAACATGCCCAGACCATCCACCACCGGATTGCCGCGCGCCTTGGCATTGGCCAGCAGGTCGGTGACCAGCGGCGAATAGACGATGTCGTTGACCAGCGCGGCGAGTGGCAGGTCATCGAGGGCGATCTCCAGCGGTGGCTGGCCCGCCATGCCCAGGCTGGTCGTGTTGACCAGCAGATTGGTGCCGGCCAGGGCTTGCGCGCGTTCATCCCAGGCAACAGGCAGGATGGCCTTGCCGAATTCCGCGGCCAGCGCCTCGGCTTTTTCGATGCTGCGGTTGGCCAGCCGCAGTTCGGTCACGCCGGCATCCAGCAGCGCGACGATGACGGCGCGCGCGGCGCCGCCGGCGCCCAGCACCACAGCAGGTCCAGCCGCCGCTTTCCAGCCGGCTGGGGCGTCGGCTTTCAGATTCTCGATGAAGCCGAAGGCATCGGTGTTGCTGCCGTGCAGGCTGCCATCGGGCTGCACCACCACCGTGTTCACCGCGCCGATCCGCCGCGCCGCGTCATCCACCTGCGCCATCAGGGACAGCACGGCGATCTTGTGCGGGATGGTGACATTCACGCCGCGAAAGCCGGGTTCCCTGGGCAGATCGGCGATGAAGGCCGCCAGGTCTTCGGGCGGCACCGGCAGTTTGTCGTAACGCCCGACCAGGCCATGCTGCTTCAGCCAGAAGCCATGCAGTTTCGGCGACCGCGAATGCGCCACCGGCCAGCCGATCACGCCGGCGCGCGGGATGACTTCATCGTCATTGGCCACGCTCATGTCCGCAGCACCCTGTTTTCGCGCAGGATATCCAGCAGCGGCAGCAGCGGCAGGCCCAGGATGGTGAAGAAATCGCCCTGGATGCGGCTGAACAGCTGCACACCCAGACCTTCGAGCTGATAGGCGCCCACCGACGACAGCACGGCCTCGCCGGCCTGGGCCAGATAGGCATCGAGGAAATCGTCGCTGAAATTGCGCATGGTCAGCCGCGCCACATCCACATGGCGCCAGATGATGCCACCGCCGCGCGCCAGCACCACGGCGGAAACCAGTTCATGGGTCTTACCGCGCAACGCCTGCAGTTGCGCGCGGGCCGCCTGCATGGAGTCCGGCTTGTCGTACCAGCGGCCCTCGCAGACCAGCATCTGGTCGGCGCCGATGACGAAGTCGCTGCCGGCAGAAGGCGAAACGCGCTGCGCCTTCAGTTCGGCCAGCGCGGTGGCGGCTTCGGAAGGCGGCGCTCCTTCCGCCTGCAGCGCCAGCTTGATCTCGCTTTCATCCACGCGCGCCGGCTGCACGGAAAAATCCAGTCCGGCAGAGCGCAGCATGGCCGCCCGGGACGGGCTGGCCGAGGCCAGGATCAGGGTCACGCGCGCGGACCTTTCTGCGGCGGCGCATCGAGATCGAGCGCCTGCTGCTTGCGCTGCTCTTCCCGGCGGGCATGCAGGTTGAGGATCGCGGCGGCGGTTTCCTCGATGGAGCGGCGGGTGACGTCGATCATCGGCCAGTTATGCTTGGCGCAGAGCTTGCGCGCAATGTTGAGTTCCTCGCGCACGCGTTCATCGTCCACATAATCGGTCTGAGTGGATTCGTGCATCGAGATCAGTCGGTTGCGCCGGATCGAGACCAGGCGGTCGGGTGAGGTGGTGAGCCCCACCACCAGCGGCTGGCGCGCGTTTTCCAGTTCGGGCGGGATCACCAGGCCGGGCACGATGGGCACATTGGCGGTCTTATAGCCACGGTTGGCCAGATAGATCGAGGTCGGCGTCTTGGAGGTGCGCGACACGCCGACCAGCACGATGTCGGCCTTCTCGATATCCATGGTGAGTTGGCCGTCGTCATGGGCGATGGTGAAATGCATCGCGTCGATGCGATGGAAATATTCCGCGTCCAGTTCGTGCTGGCGGCCAGGCAGGTTCTGGGCCTTCTCGCCCAGATACTTGCCGAAGGCCAGGATCACCGGATCGAGCACCGGCACGATGGGCAGTTTGGCCTTGGCGCAGCCCTTCACCAGGATCTCGCGCAGTTGCGGATCAACGATGGTGAACAGCACCAGCCCGCCCATGGCGGCGATGGCCTCTACCACACGTTCCATCTGCAGCGGCTTGCGCACCAGCGCCCAGGTATGGGTTTCCACCTCTTCCTGGGATTTCTGGAACTGCACGAGGGCCGCCTTGGCGACGGATTTCAGCGTCTCGCCGGTGGCATCCGAAACCAGATGGATATGCGGACGCATGGATTTCGGCATCGGCTGTGAAAGACCCTTCCGGCTGTGGAAAACGGGGAAATAGCGGATAAGACCGGCTTTTTCCCCAACCCGGTCATTTTCATGCCCGCAAGCCGGTTTTCATGCAACAGACCTGTCACCGGCGGATCGTTTTTTGTCCGTCCCTGTGCAAAACGGGGAAAACCAGGTCCCACCCCCGTCAGGGGCGATCATCCCCGTTATCCCCATCATTCCTGTGGCCGATTCATGGCGGTTATGCGACGAGTCGGTCCGGCTTATCCCAAAAGTGCCCGGCTGGAGCCGGTTATCCCATCCAGTTGGGACAGAGTCTGGGACGAGCGGCGGAGAAGCAGTTATCCCCGACTCACACCGCACAACAAACCACTACATCCCTTTTATTTTTAAATAAAATAGAAGAGGAATAAGGAATGGCCCGACTCCCCCCCGCCCAGGCTGAACAGCCAACCAAACCCCTGTTGCGCACGCTTGCCGGCCTGCCCAGCGAACGGCCGCCGATGTGGCTGATGCGCCAGGCCGGACGCTATCTGCCGGAATACCGGGCCACCCGTGCCCAGGCCGGCAGTTTCCTCGATCTCTGTTACAATCCGGCCCTGGCGGCGGAAGTGACATTGCAGCCGATCCGCCGCTTCGGTTTCGACGCCGCTATCCTGTTCGCCGATATCCTGCTGGTGCCGCAGGCCCTGGGCCAGGGTCTGGCCTTCAAGGAAAACGAAGGTCCGGTGCTGGATGCGATCCGTACGGCCGGCGAACTGGTCCGCCTGGACCCGAAGGGCATCCACAGGCGTCTGGAGCCGGTCTACGAGGCGGTGAGCCGCATCAAGGGGGAGCTACCCCCGGACTGCACGCTGATCGGCTTTGCCGGGGCGCCTTGGACGGTGGCGACCTATATGATCGAGGGACGCGGATCGAGCGACCATGCCGCGGCCAAGACCTGGGCCTTCGGCAATCCGTTTGGCCTGGACAGCCTGATGAACATCCTGGTCGAGGCGACCGTCGATTATCTCGATCGTCAGATCCTGGCCGGTGCGGAAGTCGTGCAGTTGTTCGATACCTGGGCCGGTGTGCTGCCTGAGGCGGAATTCCGGCGCTACTGCATCGATCCGGTGCGCCGGATCATCGCGGCGCTGAAGCAGAAGCACCCGAAGGTGCCGGTGATCGCGTTCCCGCGTGGCGCTGGCGCACTCTATGACGGTTATGCCGCGGCCACCGGTGCCGATGCCATCGGACTGGACTACACCGTGCCGCTGAACTGGGCGCGCGACCATCTGTGGAACAGAACGCCGGTGCAGGGTAACCTCGATCCGCGCCTGCTGGTGGTGGGCGGCCAGGCCATGGCCGAGGCGGTGCAGCGCCTGCTGCGGACCTTTTCGGGCCGCAACCACATATTCAACCTGGGTCATGGCATCGTGCCGGAGACCCCGGTGCGCCATGTGGAAGACTTGGTGCGCCTGGTGAAGGGCACCGAGACGGCGGTGTGATCGCCTACATCCGTGCCAGATCCTCAATGGCCGCGGCAACCATTCCGGTGCCAACCGCGATCATCAGGATATCGGCTGCCACCCGCACGTAGCGGTAGCCGGCCGGCGGCGGGCTGAGGCGGATCATCAGATCGCGTGGCAGATCGTAAAAGACCACGTCACGCGGCAGCGGTCGGCCCATCGCCCATTTCTTCGCCTGGCCCGGCGGCATACAGCCATTCTGTTTTTTGGCAAGACCAGGCGGGCAATGGCCGCTGGCGGCCAGTCCGCCGAAATAATCGCGCACGATCATGCGGTCATGATCGCTGAAGGAAATGTTGATCGAGATGCTGTCGCCATGCCCGTCGCTGCTCCTAGGAGCTTTGTGCTGAGCCGCACTGCGTCCCTTGCCGGGATGACCGTTCGGCGGATCGGCGAAAGCCGGCGTCATGCCGGCAAGGGCAACAACGACACCAAGACCAGCAGCCAAAAGACGGGAATGATGGCGGGACATGGATTCCTCCGGCTCGACATTGTTGGCAGTCGAAACTGCCAAGCATGAATCCTGAACCGGATTGCGGCGCTTTTGTGTCGTAATTTTCGCCGTATTCTGTTCTTTTTCTCAAGCCCTGCGGCGTTTTGCTCTGTTGCTGCGGCAGGAATTCAGTCTACATCCTTGGTCATCATGCCTCAGAAAACCGCCGTCATCCTGTTCAACCTCGGTGGGCCGGACAGCCAGCAGGCCGTGCAGCCTTTCCTCTTCAACCTGTTCAACGATCCGGCCATCATCCGGCTGCCCAATCCGTTCCGCTGGCTGCTGGCGAAGTTGATCTCCTCGCGCCGCGCGCCAAAGGCTGCGGAGATTTATGCGAAGATGGGCGGCCGTTCGCCGATCCTGCCGCAGACCGAAGCCCAGGCAGCAGCCCTGAAAACAGCCTTAGGCAGCGACGACTATGCTGTGTTTATTGCCATGCGTTACTGGCATCCCTTCGCGGCCGAAGCGGCAAAGGCGGCGAAGGACTGGGGCGCCGAACGTGTGATCCTGCTGCCGCTCTATCCGCAGTTCTCCACCACCACAACCGGATCGTCGCTGACAGACTGGCAGCGCGCGGCGAAACAGGTCGGCCTCGATGTGCCCACCGCGGCCATCGGCTGTTATCCGGACGAACCGGGATTCGTCGCGGCGCAGACGCAGTTGTTGCAGGTGGCATTGCTGCAGGCCGAGACAATGGGCAAGCCGCGCATCCTGTTCTCCGCCCATGGCCTGCCGAAAAAAGTGGTGAATGACGGCGATCCCTATCAGATGCAGGTGGAGAAAAGCGTGGCGGCGATCCAGCGCCAGCTCAAACGCCCAGATCTGGAGATGCAGATTTGCTACCAGAGCCGCGTCGGACCGCTGGAATGGATCGGGCCGGCCACCGATGCCGAGATCGAGCGTGCTTCGAAAGACGGCCGCGTGGTTGTCGTGGTGCCGGTGGCTTTCGTGTCGGAGCATTCCGAGACGCTGGTGGAACTCGACATCGAATATGCCGAGCTGGCGCAGCATAACGGCGCCGCCGGTTATGTGCGGGTGCCGACCGTGGGCGTGCAGCCGGAATTCATCGCAGGGCTTGCCCGCCTGGTGCGCGGCGGCATGGGAAGCCAGGATGTGTTCGACGGCGCCCCGCGCTGTGGCAGCGGCGAACGCCCCTGCGGCAATGCCTGGCGGCGTTGTATCTGCAGGGCCTGAAACGTTCAGCGCCGCCAGAACGGCTTGTCCACCTCGCGCCGCACGTCCACATCGCTCAGGCCCAGATCGCGCCAGGCGAGACTGCCCATGGCGGCGAGTTGACGCCGCTCGCTCGCGCGGCGCCGCCAGCAGAGCAGCAGGGTTACCAGACGATTGAACCGCGCTTTGATTATCCCGGACTCTCTGTCGTGCGACAACGGCATGGAGAGAAAATCGCTGCAGGTCATGTCAGGCCTCCACAGGCTGCGCGGTCTTTTCAAAATTCCGCATGGCGGCGATGAAGGCCGCCGGCACCGGGATCGGCCGCCGGCTGGCCAGCCCGACCGCCACATAGGTGATGCGGCCCAGTACCAGCAATTCGTCGCCGCGCCAGACGGGGAATACATACTGGAAGCTGGTGCGCCCGATATGCGGCACCGCGACGCCAATCTCGAGGTCGTCGTCCAGCCGGGCCGAGCCGTGGAATTCGGCCTCGGTTTTCACCGCTAGGATATCAGCGCCGTCATTGGCCATGCCTGAGCGCAGGCTGTAGCCGATGGCGCGCAGGTATTCGTTGGCCGCGCTGTCGAAAAACACGAAGTAATTCGGATTGAACACGATGTCCTGCGGGTCGAGGTCGGCCCAGCGCACCCGGTAGGCATACAGGAAGGGAACATCTTCACGCTGCATGGTTTTTGTCCTTGCAATATGTATGACTCATTCATATATATTACTCATACATATTTTCGTCAATCGGGATTTTCGCGTTGACCATGGCCGGATGGCAGCTTTAAATCCGGCCCGGACAGTCGGGGAGAGAATGTCATGGCATTGCGCGAAGACACCACGGTGAACCTGCTGGGCGCGCTGGGCATTGCAGTCACCGATCGCATCCGTGATGGCGTCGATGCGGCGGGCGAGCATGGCGGACAGGCCGGCGCGGCGCTCACCACCATCGGCATCCTGCCCGGCCTGTCCATCGGCAGGCTGGCCGATGTGCTGGGGCTCACCCATCCCGGCACGGTGCGGCTGGTCGAGCGGCTGGTGACGGAAGACCTGGTGGAGAAGACGCCATCTGCCGAAGACGGCCGCACCATGGCACTGAAACTCACGCCGCTCGGCCGGCAGCGCCGGCGCGACATCCTCAACCAGCGCCAGCGCCGGCTGCAGACGCTGCTGGAAAGCTTGAGCGCAACCGAGCGGAAACAGTTCGACGGATTGCTGCGCAAAATCCTGGGCCATATGCCGGTATCGCGGCGCGAGGCCCATGTCGTCTGCCGCTATTGCGATGCCGGCCCCTGCTTCCGCAATGGCTGTCCGGTGGACGGGGCCTGCGGCGAACCGCAGCCGTCGGACTTGCGGCCCTGAACGGCCGGGGTTAAGCAGGCGCATGCTCTACGACTGGCTGAAAGCCCTGCATGTCATATCGGTCATCGCCTGGATGGCCGGCATGCTCTATCTGCCGCGGCTTTACGTCTATCACTGCGAGGCGACACCGGGCTCGAAGGAATCCGAGACCTTCAAGGTGATGGAGCGGCGCCTGCTGAAGGCGATCATCAACCCGGCCATGGGCGCCACCTGGATCTTCGGTGTCTCCATCGCCTGGCTGGGCCATCACTGGGACCAGCCCTGGTTCTGGGCCAAGGTCGTGCTGGTGCTGGGTATGCAGGGCGCTCATGGCGGCATGGCCCGCTGGCAGCGCGACTTCGCCGAAGACCGCAACCGCCACAGCCAGCGCTTCTACCGCTTCATCAACGAGGTGCCGACCCTGCTGATGATCGGCATCGTCATCCTGGTTATCGTCAAACCATTCTGAGTACTTGGTTTTCTGTCTCGTATATTGGCTGTTGCGGCGCCGCAATGTTCCCTGTATGTACTATATTTAACAGGCAATCGCGGGTTTCGCCGATTACCGGACAGATAAAGCATGGATGCAATTTCTCACAGGCACCCTGCTTGAACTGCCGCTAAGGTGCCGCCGCGTAAAGTTTTCGTGGCATAGATCACAGACCGGGCCGCAGCTTTAGCTTGTCCATACTATCTGCGCCCTTTACTTCTTCGCGCATGCAAAAATCCCGGGGGTTCCCGATGTCGGTGCGTTCATTGCGTCTCAGCGGCCTGCTGGCTGCCGCTGTCCTGTCCGTTGTTTCCTTTACGGCCCCTGCGGCTTTCGCCCAGGGCGGCCCCGGCGGTCCGCCGCCGGTGACGGTGGCCAAGCCGGTGGTGAAGCCCATCGTGGAGATGGATGAATATACCGGCCGCTTTGATGCCGTCGGTGCCGTGGAAGTCCGGGCCCGCGTCAGCGGTTATCTCGACACCGTGCATTTCCAGGACGGCGCCACGGTGAACCAGGGCGACCTGCTGTTCACCATCGACCGCCGCACCTATCAGGCCGCCTTCAATCAGGCCCAGGCCACGTTGAATTCCCGGCAGACCGAATTCGATCTGGCCAAGCTGGAATTCGAGCGCTACCAGCGCCTGACCCAGACCGGTGCCGCCGCCGCCGCCACGCTGGACCAGCGCCGCCAGACCTTCCTGGCAGCCCAGGCCAACATTGCCGGCGCCCGCGCCGCGCTGGAAACCGCGCGCCTGAACTTGAGCTTCACCGAGATCCGCGCGCCGATCGCCGGCCGCATCTCGCGCAAGCTGGTCACCGAGGGCAACCTGGTGCGCGAGAACGAGACGCTGCTGACCACCATTGTGCAGCTCGATCCGGTGCATTTCTATTTCGACATCGACGAACGCTCGTATCTGGCCTATCAGCGCATCGCCAAACAGAATGGCGGCAACGGTAACGGCAAGGGCCTGCCGGTGGCCGTGCAGCTTTCCGACGAGAAGAGCTTCACCCACAAGGGCAAGCTCGATTTCACCGACAACCGCCTGGATGCCGCCACCGGCACCATGCGCCTGCGCGCCGTGTTCGAGAACAAGGACCTCTTCCTCACGCCGGGCCTGTTCGGCCGCATCGCCGTGCCGGGCAGCCCGGAATACCAGGCCGTGCTGCTGCCCGACGAGGCGATCCTGACCGACCTCGACCGCCGGTATGTCTATGTCGTCGGCGCCGAGGGCGCCGTGCAGCAGCGCCCGGTGAAGCTGGGTTCGCGCACCGACAGCTATCGCATCGTCCGCGAGGGCCTGAAGGGCGACGAGACCGTGGTGATCAACGGCCTGCAGCGTGTGCGTCTGGGCGGCGGCCGGGTGACGCCGCAGCCGGTGACCCTGCCGCCGGTGTGGCAGGGCCTGATGGCGCTGCCACAGCCGGGTGCCCAGGCGGGCGCCCCGCAGGGCGCGCCGAAGTAATCCCTTTTCCGCTTTACGCCGCGAGGCAGCCATGAAGTTCGGACATTTCTTCGTCGACCGGCCGATTTTTGCCGCCGTCATCTCCATCGTGACGGTGATCATCGGCGCGATCGCCTATACCCAGCTGCCGATCAGCGAATACCCCGAAATCGCGCCGCCGCAGATCAACGTCACCGCCAGCTATCCCGGCGCTGATGCCGAGACGGTGGCGCGTACGGTGGCGACGCCGATCGAGCAGGAAATCAACGGCGTGGAAAACATGCTGTACATGTCGTCGTATTCCACGGCGGCCGGCGTGATGCAGCTCACCGTCACCTTCCGTCCCGGCACCAACCTGGACGACGCCCAGGTGCAGGTGCAGAACCGTGTCACCATTGCCGAACCGCGACTGCCCGAGGAAGTGCGTCGCCAGGGCATCACCACGCGCAAGCAGGCCGGCGACTTCTTGATGGTCGTGCACCTGCTGTCGCCCGACAAGCGCTATGACGAACTCTACATCGCCAACTACATGAACCTGCGCATCCGCGAGCAGCTGCTGCGGCTGGACGGTGTGGGCAATGTGACCGTGTTCGGCGGCAGCGAATACGCCATCCGCATCTGGCTCGATCCCAACCGGCTGTCTGCCTATGGTCTCTCGGGTGCCGACGTGGTGGCCGCGCTGCAGGCGCAGAACGTGCAGGTTTCCGGCGGCGCGCTGGGCCAGCAGCCGGCGCCCGACAGCAATCCGCTGCAGGTGATGGTGACCACCCAGGGCCGGTTCGACGACGTGCGGCAGTTCCGCAACGTGATCGTCAAGACCGGCACCGATGGCCGCATCGTGCAACTGGAAGACGTCGCCCGCGTCGAGATGGGCGGCAAGGATTATACCAGCCGCAGCTACCTGGACGGCCAGACCGCCGTGGCGATGGGCGTGTTCCAGCGCCCGGGCACCAATGCGCTTGCCACCTCGGAAGAGGTGATCGCTAAAATGGAGGAGCTGAAAAAGGATTTTCCGCCCGGCCTGGAATACACCATCATCTACAACCCGACCGAATTCGTCGCCCAGTCGGTGAACGAAGTCTACAAGACCCTGATCGAGGCGATCATCCTGGTCGCGCTGGTGGTGCTGGTCTTCCTGCAGAACTGGCGCGCGGCGATCATCCCGATCCTGGCCATCCCGGTTTCGCTGATCGGCACCTTCGCGGTGATGGCGGCCTTCGGCTTCTCGCTGAACGTGCTCAGCCTGTTCGGCCTGGTGCTGGCCATCGGCATTGTGGTCGACGACGCCATCGTTGTGGTGGAGAATATCGAGCGCAACATCGCCCTGGGCATGAGCCCGCGCGACGCCGCGCACGAGACCATGGATGAGGTCGGCACGGCTGTGGTCGCCATCGCCGTGGTGCTGTCGGCGGTGTTCATCCCCACCGCCTTCATCCCCGGCATCTCGGGCCAGTTCTACAAGCAGTTCGCGCTGACCATCGCGGCCGCCACCATCATCTCGGCCTTCAATTCCCTCACCCTCTCCCCCGCTTTGGGCGCCATCCTGCTGCGGCGGCACGAGAAGGGCGAACATCATCGGCCGGCCTTTGCCCCGCTGCGCTGGCTGCAGTTTGCCGGCGACAAATTCAATGCGGGCTTCGACCGCATGGGCAGCCGTTACAGCCGTTCGGTCGGCGGCATCGTGAAGCGGCGCGTTATGATGCTGGGTGTCTACGGCCTGCTGGTCGCCGCCACCGGCTTCATGTTCTATACCGTGCCGCAGGGTTTCATCCCGCCGCTGGATCGTGGCTATGCCATCGTCGTCATCCAGCTGCCCGATGGCGCCTCGCTCAGCCGCACCGACGAGGTGACGCAGAAGGCCACCAGGCTGATCGAGAGTGCCCCCGGCGTGGCCCATGTGGTGGCCATCCCCGGCTTCAATGGCGCCACCTTCACCAATTCCAACAACGCCTCCGTGATGTTCACGCCGTTCACGCCCTTCGAGGAACGTCTGGCCCAGGGCCTGACCTCGGATGCCATCGTCGGGCAGATGATCGGCCGCCTGCAGGCCATCGAGGAAGCCTTTGTCATCGCCATCCCGCCGCCGGCGGTGCCGGGCATCGGTTCGGGCGGCGGCTTCAAGATGCAGCTGCAGAACCGCAGCGGCGATGATGTGCGTCCGCTGTTGGCCGCGGCCTACCAGATGATGGGCCGCGCCATGCAGACTCCGGGCGTCACCGGCGTGTTCACCACCTTCTCGGCTTCCTCGCCGCAGGTCTTCCTCGAGATCGACCGCGTGAAGGCGCAGATGCTGAATGTGCCGCTGGCCAACGTGTTCGATACGCTGCAGGTGAATCTCGGCTCAGCCTATGTGAACGATTTCAACGCCTTTGGCCGCATCTTCCAGGTGCGTGCCCAGGCCGATGCCGGCTTCCGCCTCACCAAAGAGGATATCCAGCGCCTGAAGGTGCGGTCGGCCAGCGGCGAGCTGGTGCCGATGGGCACCCTGGTCTCGCTGCGCGAGACGGCGGGCCCCGACCTGATCCAGCGCTACAACATGTATGTCTCCGTACCGCTCCAGGGCAACACCGCGCCGGGCTATTCCACCGGCCAGTCGCTGACGGCCATGGAACAGCTCGCCGGCCAGGTGCTGCAGCCGGGGCAGGGTTTCGAATGGACCGAAATCGCCCTGCAGGAACGCCTGACCGGCAACACGGCGGTTTTTGTCTTCATTCTGGCCATCGTGTTCGTCTTCCTGGCATTGGCGGCCCAGTATGAAAGCTGGGTGTTGCCGCTGGCGATCATGCTGATCGTGCCGATGAGCATGCTGTTCGGCCTGTTCGGCGTCTGGCTGGCCGGCATCGACAACAACGTGCTGGTGCAGATCGGCTTCGTGGTGCTGATCGGCCTGGCGGCGAAGAACGCAATTCTGATCGTGGAATTCGCCCGCCAGATCGAGCATGAGGGCAAGAGCGCGGTGGATGCCGTGATCGAGGCCTGTCGCCTGCGCCTGCGCCCCATCCTGATGACGGCCTTCGCCTTCATCCTCGGCGTGCTGCCGCTGGTGGTTTCGACCGGCGCCGGCGCTGAGATGCGGCGTTCGCTCGGCACGGCGGTGTTCTCGGGCATGATCGGCGTCACGCTGGTGGGCCTGTTCCTCACCCCGGTCTTCTATGTGGTGCTGCGCGCCTTCGTGCGTCGGCGTGCGCCGGCCACGCCTGCACCGACAGCGGAACCGCAGAGCGGCGAATAACCGCAAACCACAGTCTGCAACGACAGCGGGCCCGGAGAGATCCGGGCCCATTTTCTTTGTGCCTTGCGGCGTTCAGGCGCGCAGCTGGGCAGGGTCTAGGGTGAACAGCTCCTGCGGGGCCTCGACGCCGCGCAGGGCATAGCGACCGAGCGACACGGCCTCCTCGCGCAGGCCACCGGCGGCGCCACGGAAGGCGGCCGAGAGGATGGCGGGCTGGTCCACCGAGCGGGCCATGCCCGATATGCGCGAGAGTTCGTTCACCGCCGGACCGACCACGGTGAAATCCAGCCGGTCCTCGCCGCCGAAATTGCCGTACAGCACCTCACCCACATGCAGGGCCACCGACATGTCGGTGACCGGCAGGCCGGCATTGGCGCGGCGGTTGCGCACCGCGCGCAGTTCCTTCGTGCAGGCTTTCAGCGCGTTCAGCGCCGCGCGGCAGGCATTTTCCAGGTTGCCGTCGTCGCGGAAGATCGCCAGCACGCCGTCGCCCATGAATTTCAGCACCTCGCCGTCATGGGCCTGGATGGCGGCCACGGCGGCGCCGGCATAATCGTTGAGCAGCGGCATGATCAGTTCGGGCGTGACGGTATCGACCAGCCGCGTGAAACCGCGCAGGTCGCTGTACCATAACGCCGCCGAAATGCGCTCAGCCTCGCCGCGGCCGATGGTGCCCGACAGCACGCGGCGCGCGGCGTTGCGGCCCAGATAGGTTTCCGCGAGCGTATCGGCGATGCGGCGCACGCTGGCCGAACGGATCGCGGCGGCGGCAAATGGGATCAGCGCCTTCAGCGTTTCGATCTGGCGGTCGCTGTAGCCTTCGGCATGGTCGGTGCTCCAGGAGGCATAGATGGAATCAAGCTGGCCGATCACCGCGCGCTGGCCGAACCGCGTCATGGTCACCAGATAATCGGTGAAACCTTCGGCAGCCAGATCGGTGATCACCGGGAACGGATAGCTGCCGTTCATGCCCAGGATGCGCACGCGCAGGTCGGCCTCGCCGCTCTGTTCCAGGCGGTAGAACGGGCTTTCCTCCCATTTGCGCTGGCCCTCGGCCGTGATCGAACGCCCGAATTCATGCAGTACGGTTTCCGGCTGGTCGCGATGCCAGCCGAAGATGCGGCCAGCCAGCACGGGATGCAGGGTATCGGCGCCAAGCAGGGCGCGGGCGACCGGAATGCCGGCCTGGTTCAGGCCGGCGCAGAATGAAGCCAGCATCTCGCCTTCGCTGGCGCCGTCCAGCGAAGCGTCGGCGATGCGACGGGCGATCTGGGTGAAGACCTGGGGATCCATGGGGGCAGCATATACCGCTGCCGCGTCAAAAAGGCGATGGATGGCAGGTTTTTTTGCCCTGGTGCGCCAGTATCCACCCGGAAACACAGTATCCGGTATCGGCCGTCAGCCGGACCTGGTAGCCCAGCGCACCCAGCGGCCATGGTAATCCGCCACGGCCAGCTGCTGTGTCGTGCCGCCGGGCCACAGCGTGAGCGTCAGTTCGCCGCCATCCGTCGCCGTGCCGCTTTCGAAACGCAGCCAGGCCAGCGGCGTGTCCGGCGTTGCCGCATTGCCGGCGGCCTGCATCAACCCGGTGATGCGCTGCTGTTCGGTCGGGTCGATATACTGCCAGACGATGGAATGGCAGAGCACGAAGACCGCGCCGGCCTGCCGCTTCTGCAGAGCCTGCGCCAGGAAATCGCCGGCTGTAGAACGCAGCGCGCCGATCCTTTCGCGGGCGGCGAAATCCAGCGCGCGCCGCACACGCTCCTGCCGTTCGGGCTGGTCGGCCCAGATATAGGAGAGCAGGCGCTGGCGATCCTCGGGATTCCGCGCATCGATCGGCGCCAGGTCGCAGGCGGTGCTCTGTCTTACGTGCGGTGCGCCATCCGGCGGCCGTGGCCCGCGCCACTCTGCGCGCAGGGTCAGCGGTGCCCGCGCGGCATCGCCCCATTGCCAGTCGCCGAAATCGTAGGCGTAGCGGAACCAGGACTGGTTCAGCCCGGCGCTGGCCCCGATCTCGCAGATATCCAGCGGCAGCGGCCCGGTCTGTTTTGCGATCTCTAGGAAACCGCCGAGCAGGATTGCGGAACGCTGCGGATCGTTGGTCTGGGGCGCGCTTTGCAGATACCGCGCGAGCAGGGCGCCGTGGCGCAGCAGCGCCGCATCCAGGCGGACCGCATCGATCTGCCGCGCGGCATAACATTCGGCCAGTTCGGCATCGCCATCCAGCATGGCACGATGCAGCGCGCCGGCCAGCCGCAAGGCCAGCGCATCGGCGCGCGGATCGCCCGCCCAATTCTGCAAGGGCGCCGCCCAGGCCGCGCCGGCAGCGATGCGTTCGGCCGCCAGGTCGAGCAGCCTGGCCGTGAAGGGCGAGCCAAGTGTGCGGCAATGGTCCGCCTGCTGCCGGAAATGCGTGGAAACAGTCATGCGATCATCAGAGCGGCTGACTGGCATCGGGTCCAGCCCGGGATTGTGCCCCGACAATCGGCGCCGATTGACCGGGCCGGTCGTGGCCCGTAGAGAGAAGACGCCTGCCCGCTTGGCGGAATTGGTAGACGCACGGGACTTAAAATCCCGAGGCCGCAAGGCCGTGCCGGTTCGAGTCCGGCAGCGGGCACCATCCTTTCAGTCAGTATCTTGAAGCCGGTCTTGACATTGCTGCCGTAAGTTATATCTTAAGATACATCTAAAGACATTATCGAATGACAGGAGTAAGCATGAACCCTTTTATTTTCAACGTGATGCGGGAAAAAGCCGTGCATCGCTGCATGCGCCGTGGCCATCGCCATGGCGGGTTCCGGGGCAAATTCGCCGCCTTTTTCGATGACGAAGGCGGCCTGGGCGGCCATGGCTTCCGGGCCAGCCGCATGGTCACTGCGGCCGACCTTCAGCTGCTGATCCTGGCGCTGCTGGAGCAGAAGCCGCGCCATGGCTACGAGATCATCAAGGCGCTGGAGGAACATTCCTCGGGCTTCTACGCGCCCAGTCCCGGTGTGATCTATCCCGCGCTCACCTACCTGGAAGAAATCGGCCATGCCAGCGTGGCGACCGAGGGCACCAAGAAACTCTACAGCCTGACCGAGACCGGGACCGCCTATCTGGCCGACCATCGCGCCCAGGCCGATGCCATGCTGGGCCAGCTGGCCCGCATCGGCGAGAAGGTGGCCCGTGCGAAGCAGTTCTTCCGCGGCGGTGAGGATGTGGAAGACGGCGGTGCCGACGCGTCGTCGAACATGCGCGCGGCGCGCCGCAACCTGAAACTCGCGCTGCTGGAAAAGCAGGATGCCACACCGGAAGAGCAGCGCCGCATCATCGACATCCTGGTGCGGGCGGCGAAGGAAATCCGCGGCCAGCAATGATCGTTGCACATGACCGGGCGGGGGAGACTATGGGGCAGCGATCTGGCAACCTGGAAAGGCCATAGCATGCGGGGCCACCGCTACCGCGTCACCATCGAACATCTGGGCGGCCCGGACGGGGACGCATCGATCCAGCCGCCACTGTGTTTCGAGACGGTGAACCACGACGAGATCCTGGGCATCGTCGCGCGCCTGCGATCCAGCGGCGTGTATCAGCCCGACGAGGCGGCGTCGCTGGGCATCGGGCTGAAGCTGTTTTCCGAAGTGATGCTGAAACGGCGCGACGATCCGCTGTTTGCCGAACTCCGCCCGGCGATCCGCGCTTTCATCGGCGGCCTGAAGGTGCGTGGCCGGGCCGCCACTGGAGGAAGGCAGGGACGAAGCCCGGGATGAAGATCGGGTGATCGCCGTCACATCCGGTTGGGTCGCTGGTTTTCCCTTGATTTACCGCAATGCAGCATCAAGGCTGGAAGCGCAGCCTTGATGCGCTCCGATCCGGGGCCCGGGGCCTGACGGAGGGGCCGGCGAGATGCGTCGTATTCTGTTGATTCTGCTGCTGGTCGTCATTGCCGGCGGCGCCGGCGGCTGGTGGTATTTGCAGCAGCGCCGCGCCGCCCTGCCGCCGGGTTTTGCCGCCGGCAACGGGCGCATCGAGGCCAACGAGATCGACATCGCCACCAAATACGCCGCCCGCCTGCTGGAGGTGGAGGTGGAGGAAGGCGACCTGGTGCAGGCCGGCCAGGTGATTGCCAGGCTCGATACCCGCGACCTGGAAGCGCAACTGCGTTCGGCCGAGGCACAGATTGCCCAGGCGCAGCAGCAGCGCAACCAGGTACTGGCCGAGATCAACCAGCGCCAGAGCGAACTCAATCTGGCCGACAAGGAATTGCAGCGCGCCCTGGTGCTGTCAGGCCAGAATTTCGTCTCGCAGCAGAAGGTCGACCAGCAGCGCAATATCCGACGCACAGCCGAAGCCGCGCTGGCTGCGGCCGAAAGCAAACTGGGCGGCGCCGATGCGGCGATCCACGTGGTGGAGGCCGAGGCGGAGCGCATCCGCGACCTGCTGAAGGACGGCATCCTCACCGCGCCGCGTGCGGGCCGCATCCTGTTCCGCCTGGCTGAGGCCGGCGAGGTGCTGGGCGCTGGCGGCAAGGTCGCCACCCTGCTCGATCTCTCCGATGTCTACATGACCTTCTTCCTGCCCTCGGAATCAGCCGGCCGCGTGGCCATCGGCGCCGAGGCGCGGCTGCTGCTGGATGCCGCATCGACCCGCGCGGTGCCGGCGCGCGTGTCCTTCGTATCGTCGCGGGCGCAGTTCACGCCCAAGCAGGTGGAGACGCGCAGCGAGCGCGAACGCATGATGTTCCGCATCAAGGCGCGCGTGCCGCAGAGCCTGGTGCAGGAATATCTGGACCAGGTGAAGACTGGGCTGACCGGCATGGCCTATGTGCGGCTGGATGCCAATGCCGCCTGGCCGGCCTGGCTTGAGTCCGACCTGACGGCGAAAGCCGCAACCCAAGCGGCGCAATGAATGCTGGTCAACCACATGGCGGTCTGAGCATCGCCCATGTCAGCCATCGTTACGGCAAGACCGTCGCGCTGGATGACGTGAGCCTCGATCTGGCACCGGGTGCAGCGCTGGCACTGGTCGGTCCCGATGGTGTGGGCAAATCGACTTTGCTGGCGCTGGCCTCGGGTGCCAAGAGGCTGCAGCAGGGCCGGATCACAGCCCTGGGAGCCGATTACGCCAGCCGCAGCGCGCGCGAAGCCGTGCAGCCGCGCATCGCCTACATGCCGCAGGGCCTGGGCCGCAATCTCTATGCCAACCTGACGGTGATGGAAAACGTCGCTTTCTTCGCCCGTCTCTTCGGCCATGACCGCGCCGAGCGCGAGCGCCGCATCCCCGTATTGCTTGCGGCCACCGGCCTGGCGCCCTTCGCCGACCGGCCGATGCACAAGCTCTCGGGCGGCATGAAGCAGAAGCTGGGCCTGTGCTGCGCGCTGGTGCACGATCCCGATCTGCTGATCCTGGACGAGCCCACCACCGGCGTGGATCCGTTGTCGCGCCGGCAGTTCTGGGACCTGATCGAGACCATCCGCCAGAGCCGGCCGCAGCTTGCCTTGCTGGTCGCCACCTCCACCATGGACGAGGCCGAACGCTTCAGCCATGTGATCATGCTGGACCGGGGCCGCATTCTGGCCGCCGGCAGTCCGACCGAGCTGAAGGCGCAGAGCGGCACGCAGAGCCTGGAGCAGGCCTTCATCGCCTTGCTGCCAAAAGACCGCCGCGGCGGTCTGGATGGCGAACCGGCCCTGCCGCCGGCCCATGTGGACGAGACGGCGGAACCAGTGATCGCGGCAAAAGGTCTGACGCGCCGCTTTGGCGATTTCACCGCCGTTGACCATGTCGATCTGGCGATCCGGCGTGGCGAGATTTTCGGTTTCCTCGGCTCGAATGGCTGCGGCAAGACCACCACGATGAAGATGCTCACAGGCCTGCTGCCGGCCACGGAAGGCGAAGGCTTCCTGTTCGGCCGGCCGGTTTCCGCCGGGGATTTTTCCATCCGGCGCCGCATCGGCTACATGGCGCAGAGTTTTTCACTCTACGGCGAACTGACGGTGCGGCAGAACCTGATGCTGCATGCCGCGCTCTATGGCCTGGAGAATGCGAGGGCGATTGAACGCA
This sequence comes from Ferrovibrio sp., assembly GCA_046294345.1. Classification (GTDB taxonomy): domain Bacteria; phylum Pseudomonadota; class Alphaproteobacteria; order Ferrovibrionales; family Ferrovibrionaceae; genus Ferrovibrio. Next base: position 22,448 of record JBKBJT010000003.1, on the reverse strand, counting down.
GCAAGGAAATGGTGCGGCATTTCGACCTGGCCGACCATCTGGATTCCATAGCCGATACCCTGCCGATGGGCGTGCGCCAGCGCCTGTCGCTGGCCGTGGCCATCATCCACGAACCCGAGATCCTGATCCTCGACGAACCGACGTCGGGGGTCGATCCGGTGGCCCGCGAGAATTTCTGGCGCGAATTGCTCCGGCTGGCGCGCGAGCAGGGCGTCACTATCTTCATCTCCACCCATTACATGACGGAAGCCACGCGCTGCGACCGCGTCGCCTTCATGCATGCCGGCCGGGTGATCGCCACCGGCGCACCGGCGGAGCTGCAGCAGGCGCAGACTGCCGACAGCCTGGAAGAGGCTTTCATCGCCTATATGGAACTGGGCGGCCGCAGCGTGGAGGAGACCGCGCCGACGATCATGGCGGCGGAAACGGAAACGCCGGCCGCGCCGCGCGGCTGGTTCTCCGGGCGGCGGCTGCGCGCCTATGCCTGGCGCGAGAGCATCGAATTGCTGCGCGATCCGATCCGCCTGGCCTTTGCGCTGTTCGGCACCGTGATTCTGATGCTGGTGTTCGGCTTCGGCATCACCTTCGATGTGGATAACGTCAGCTTCTCGGTGCTGGACCGCGACGGCACGCCGGAAAGCCGCGCCTATGTCGAGACCTATTCCGGTTCGTCATACTTTAAACGTGAGGCCGATGCGCCTGACGGGGGCGCGCTGGTACGGCGCCTGCGCGGCAACACGATCGCACTGGCCATCGAGATTCCGCCCAATTTCGGCGCCGACCTGCGGCGCGGCCGGGCACCGGAGGTTTCGGTCTGGATCGATGGCGGCATGCCGTTCCGCGCCGAGACCATCGAAGGCTATGTGAATGGTGCCCATGCCAGTTTCCTGGCCGAACTGGCGCGCCAGCAGGGCATCACCGTGAACCAGCCGGCCAGCCTGGTGATGCGCTACCGCTACAACCAGGCCTTCCGCAGCATCGATGCCATGGTGCCGGCGCTGTTTGCCATGATGTTGATGCTGATCCCGGCCATCCTCGCCACTTTGGGCGTGGTATCGGAACGCGAGCGCGGCTCGATCACCAATCTTTACGTGACGCCGGTGCGCAAGCTGGAATTCCTGCTTGGCAAGCAGGCGCCCTATGTGGCGCTGGCCTATGTGAACGTGCTGGTGCTCACCGCCATGGCGGTATTCGTGTTCGGCGTGCCGCTGAAGGGCAGCCTGCTGGGGCTGCTGATCGGCGGCTTCTTCTACGTGCTGGCCAGCACGGGGATCGGCATGGTCACATCGTCCTTCACCCGCAGCCAGGTGGCGGCCCTGTTCGGCACGGCCGTACTGACCATCATGCCGGCCGTGCATTTCTCCGGCCTGATGCAGCCGGTTTCCACCCTGCAGGGCGGGGCGCGGCTGATCGGTTCCAGCTTTCCCGCCACCTATTTCCTGCGCACCAGCGTGGGTGCCTTCACCAAGGGCCTGGGCCTGGTTGATCTGATGCCCTTCATCCTGGCCACTGCCGCATTCTGGCCCATTCTGCTGGCGCTGGCCTGGCTGTTCCTGCGCAAGCAGGAGACCTGACCATGCTGAGCCTGCGCAATATCTGGCAGCTCTGCCGCAAGGAAATCACCAGCCTGCTGCGCGACCGCGTGCTGTTCGTCTTCATGGTCTATGCCTGCACGCTGATGGTCTATGCCCAGGCGACCGGCACCTCGCACGACCTGGTGCGCGCCTCGCTTGGCGTGGTGGACGAGGACCGCTCGGCGCTGTCCCAGCGCATCATCGATGCCTTCCGGCCGCCGCGTTTCCAGCCGCCGGTGATGGTGGCACCGCAGGATGTGGACCGCGCCATGGACCATGCGCGCTACACCTTCGTGCTGAATATCCCGCCCGATTTCCAGGCCGATGTGCTGGCCGGCCGCAGTCCGGAGATCCAGCTGCTGATCGACGCCACCGCCGTGATGCAGGCCGGCATCGGCGGCAACTACATCAATTCGATCGTCAGCGACGAAATCGGCCGCTTCCTGCGGCGCGATGCCGATGCTGCCGGCCAGGCTGTGGAGCTTAAGCTGCGGGTCGCCTTCAACCAGACGCTGGAATCCACCTGGTTCACCGGCGCCATGGCCCTGCTGCAGGTACTGAACATGCTGGCCATCCTGCTGACCGGGGCGGCGCTGATGCGCGAGCGCGAACATGGCACGCTGGAGCATCTGTTGGTCATGCCGGTGCGCGCCAGCGAAATCATGCTGGCCAAGATCATTGCCAATGGCGGCGTGATCATGGCGATGTCGCTGGTGTCGCTGTTCGTGGTGCTGCAGGCGCTGCTGGGCCTGCGGATCGCCGGCTCGGTGCTGCTGTTCTATGCCGGCACCGCGATCTACCTGTTCTTCGCCGCCGCCCTGGGCATTTTCCTCGCCACGCTGGCCCGCACGATGGCGCAGTTCGCGCTGATGTTCATGCTGGTGCAGATGCCGATGCAGCTTTTATCGGGCGCTTTCACGCCGCTGGAGGCGATGCCCGACTGGCTGCAGATGGCGGTGCAGCTGCTGCCGACCAAGCATTACGTGGCGCTGACCCAGGCGATCCTGTCGCGCGGCGCGGGGCTGGAGATCGTGTGGCCCGAATTCCTGGCGATCCTGGCCATGGGTGCGGCGGCCTTTGCCTTCAGCCTGATGCGTTTCCGGGTCTTCCTCAGCCAGCAACAGTAGGCTTCAGCCCAGCGCCAGCCAGTGCAGGCTGAACAGGCTGTCCGGATCGGTCCATACGGCAGCGGGCCGGAAGCCGGCCTGTTCCGCCAGCCTGTGAAAACCGCCCAGCGTGTATTTGTAGGAATTCTCGGTATGGATCGACTCGCCGGCGGCGAAATCGTAACGCCGGCTGCCGATGCGCACGCTCTGCGCCGCAAGGCTGACCAGATGCATCTCAATGCGCTGCTGGCGCGGCTGGTAGAAGGCGTAATGGGCGAAGCGTTCCAGCACGAAGTCGCCGCCCAGCTCGCGGTTGATCCGCCGCAGCAGGTTGCGGTTGAAAGCCGCCGTCACACCGGCGGCATCGTTATAGGCGGCATGCAGCAGCGCCGGATCCTTCACCAGGTCGACGCCGATCAGCAGGCCGCTGTTGCCGGTATCGCCTTCGCCCAGCATGCGGGCCGCGCCACGCAGGAAGCCGAGCGCTTCCTCGGGCGTGAAGTTGCCGATGGTCGAGCCGGGGAAGAAACCGGCGCGGCACTGGGCGCCGGGCAGGCGGTCGGGCAGTTTGAGGTTGGGCGAGGTGAAGTCGCCGGCCACCACGCGCACATTCAGGCCGGGATGGTCGCGCATCAGCTCGGCGGCCGCGTCACTCAGATGCGCGCCGGAAATGTCGATGGGCAGGAAGCCGCGCGGACGGTTCAGTGCATCGAGCAGCAGGCGGATCTTCACCAACGCACCGGCGCCGAATTCGACGATCTCGGCCTCGGGACCGATCAGCTTGGCGATGTCCCGGCCATGGCGGCGCAACAGGCCGATCTCGGTGCGGGTCGGATAATATTCCGGCAGTTCGCAGATCCGCTCGAAGAGTTCCGAGCCGCGCCGGTCGTAGAAATATTTCGCCGGCAGGTTTTTCTGCGCGGCCGACAGGCCGGCCTGCACATCGGCGGCGAAAGCGCGGAGGGCGGGATCGGGTTGCGCCGGCTCGCGGCGCTGCAGGGCGATGTGGCTCATAGATCCTCCGCCAGACGGATGCCGGAAAACTGCCAGCGGGCCGCCGGCGGGAAGAAATTGCGGTAACTGGGCCGGATATGGCCATGCGGCGTGGCGCAGGAGCCGCCGCGCAGCACGATCTGACCCACCATGAACTTGCCGTTATATTCGCCGATGGCGCCGGCCGCCGGCTTGAAACCGGGATAGGGCTCGTAGCCCGAACGCGTCCATTCCCACACCTCGCCATACCCGCGCAGTTTTGCGTCCTCACCATCCAGGAGGGGGCGCGGATGGGGATGCTGGCGGTCGAGGAAACCGCCCGTATGGCCGGCGCGGCCAGAGACGGCGGCATGTTCCCATTCGGCTTCGGTGGGCAGGCGCTTGCCGGCCCAGGCTGCATAGGCGGCCGCTTCGTAGAACGAGACATGGCAGACCGGTTCGGCCGGATCGACGGCGCGCCGACCCATCAGGGTGAAGATCTGCCAGTTTTCGCGATGGAGCTCCTGCGACCAGTAGAGCGGCGCCTGCCAGCCCTCGCGCTGCACCATCGCCCAGCCGTCGGAGAGCCAGAATTCCGGCCGCGCATAACCGCCATCGGCCATGAATTCCAGATACTCGCCGCAGGTGACTGGACGCGTCGCCAGACGGAAGGGATGCAGCAGCACGCGATGACGCGGACCTTCATTGTCGAAGGCGAAACCGTGCCCGTCATGGCCGATCTCGGCGATGCCGCCTTCGAAATCGACAAAGCCGAGCCTTGCCGGTTCCTCGCGCGTGAAACTCTGGGACGGCAGGTAGGCCGGCGCGAAGGGATGGCGCGAGAAGGCATGCTTGATGTCGGTGAGCAGCAATTCCTGGTGCTGCTGTTCATGGGCCAGACCGAGGGCGACCAGCGGCGCGAGCGTGGCCAGCGTGGCATCGTCGGCGCAGTCCAGCAGGTCTGTCATCGCCGTGTCGACATAGTGGCGATACTGCGTGACAGTGGCGGCGGTGGGCCGGCTGATCAGGCCGCGCTCGGGCCGGGGATGGCGCGCGCCGACCGCCTCGTAATAGGAGTTGAACAGATAGTTGAAGTGTTCGTCGAAGACGCAGTAGCCGGGCTTGTGCGCCTGCAGGATGAAGGTCTCGAAGAACCAGGTGACATGGGCGCGGTGCCATTTGGTCGGACTGGCATCGGGCATCGACTGCAGTTGCTGGTCTTCCGGCGACAGCTTCTCGGCCAGCAGCTCGGTGAGCTGGCGCACGGTCTGGTAGCCGGCCAGCAGGGCAGCGCGCGCCGAATCCTGACGCTCTTCCACAGTTTGCTGCCCCATGCTCCGCTTTTCCATGCCGCTGCGATGGCTGAACCCGGCCTCGATGGTGAGGGTTTCGCTCATGGTCCTCTGCTCCCCTGCGGCACCGCAATAAATTTTGGATCAGGACTGCAAACTTAATTCATGACTGGGAATTCAACTGACTGGGAATTCAACGACTTGCTGTAGCCATGGTTCCGGCGTGGCAAAACATGCCAAATATCAAAAACAACCGGATGGCGGCGCGGCCCGCTCTTTTGCTCTCTCGGTCAGATAGCTAGCCTACGCCTAAGGGCAAGGCGAAAATGTGACGAAACCGACATTTTCTGTTGGCCCATGAAGACGATCGGGGAGAGCGCATGACGAAAATGGCAGCAGCATTGCTCGGCCGCGCAGAAGACCTCGCGGCATCTTTCCGCCAGCGCAGCGCCGAAATCGAGCAGGCGCGGTATCTGCCCGGCGATATCGCTGCTGCCATGGCGCAGGCCGGTTTCTACCGCGCGCCGCTGCCGCCCGATTGTGGTGGTGCCGGAGTCGATCCTGCCACCCTGCTGCGCCTGATCGAGACGATTGCCGGCGGCGACGCTGCGGCCGGCTGGTGCCTGATGATCGGCGCGACGGCGGCGATTTCCGCCGGGCGCCTGCCGGACAGGGTGGTGCGCGATATTTTCGCCGATCCGCTCACCGTCACCGCCGGCGTCTTCGCGCCGATGGGCCGCGCCCTGCCCGAAGACGGCCACTGGCGTGTGCGCGGCTGCTGGGGTTGGGGAAGCGGCACGCGCAACGCGCACTGGATCTTCGCCGGCTGCCTGCTGATGGATGGTCCGCCGGATGCGGAAGGGCGGCCGACGCCGCGCCGCCTGCCCAACGGCCAGCCCGACGTGACCATGATGATCCTGCCGGCGAAGGACGTGATCTTTCACGATACCTGGCAGGCGATGGGCCTGTGCGGCACCGGCAGCGGCGATTTCGAAGTGCGCGATGTGCTGATCCCGCGCGAGCATGCCGTGTCGCTGTTCTCCAGCCCGGTGCTGCGGCCCGGTGCCTGTTTCGCTTTCCCCGTCTTTGCCCTGCTGGGACTGGGTATCGCCGCCGTGGCCTTAGGTATCGCTGGCGGCGCGCTGCGCGATTTCGCCACGCTGGCCGGTGCGAAGACGCCGCAGGGCTCCAGCCGCCGCCTGGCCGAGCGCGCCACCGTGCAGGCCGAATTCGCCCAGGCCGAGGCGATGGTGCTGGCGGCGCGCAGCCATCTCCATGCCATGACGGAAGCGGCCATAGCCGAGCTGGGCGAGGCGAAACCCGGCAGCATCGTATCGCTGCAGCGGCGCGTGGCCCTGCGCCAGGCCGCGACCCACGCGGCGCACACGAGTGCCGATGCCGTGAAGCGGCTTTATACTTTGGCCGGCGGTTCGGCGGTATTCGCCACGTCGCCTCTGCAGCGCGCCTTCCGCGACGTGCATGTGACCACGCAGCACATGATGACCGGTCCGGCCACCTGGGAGGTGATCGGCCGCGCCGGCCTTGGCCTGCCCGTGGACGACGCGCAGATTTAAACGGCCCGGGTCGCCTTCATCGCCACGACGAGTTCGGCCGGCGCGGTGACCGGCAGGCCGCAGGTGGGGCCGAGGCAGACATAGGCGGTGGCGGTGGCATCCACCTGCGCCTTGCCATAGGCCGGATGGCTTTCCGGAATGGAGGCCAGCGGGTCGATCACCTGCAGGATGCGGTTGGGCACCGACACGCTGTAGGCCGCCGTGACCAGCGCCTCGGTGGCGGCGTCGCCGCGCTTGCCGATGATCGCCACCTGCACGGCGTTGGCGAAGAGGTCGAAGCCGTTCAGATAGCTGCCCATCGGGAAGAAATTGCGCGCTGCATCGGCCGAGAAGGCATCCAGCAGGTTTTGTGCCCGCTCGCGCCACTCGACATTGCCGGTCAGGTACCACAGCCGCGCGAAGGCGCCGACCAGCAGGCCGTTGCCCGAGGGCGTGGCGTTGTCGGTGGCATGACGCGTGCGGGCGACGAGGTTCTCGGCTTCTTTTGAGGTGAGGAAATAGCCGCCATTCACCGCATCGGCATAGTCGCTTTCCACCGTCTCGGCCCAGGCCTGGGCCTGGCGCAGGTAGTCGGGACTGCCGGTGGCCTCGAACAGCGCCAGCGCCGCGCGCATCATCGCCGCGTAATCGTCGAGCAGGCCGGGGAAGACCAGGATGTCGTTGCGCCAGCTATGGCCCAGCTTGGCCTCGCCCACGCTCATCGTGTTCATGATGAACGCATAGGCACGTTCCGCCGCTTCCAGCCAGTCGGGCCGTTCATACTGGCGCGACAGCTCGGCAAGCGTTGCGATCATCAGGCCGTTCCAGTCGGCCAGAACCTTGTCGTCCCAGCCCGGCTTGATGCGCTGCTCGCGCACCGCCAGCAGCTTGGCGCGGCAGGCGGCGAGTTTGGCTTCCGTGTCGGCATCCTTCGGCTCGGGCGACAGCGAGCGGCGCAGGATGGTTTTGTGCTCCCAGTTGCCGGCATCGGTCACGTCATAGGCGGCGCAGAACAGCGCGGCATCTTCCGGCCCCAGCACCTGCTCGATCTCGGTCTTCTGCCAGACGTAGAACTTGCCTTCTTCGCCTTCCGAATCCGCGTCCTGCGTGGCGGCGAAAGAGCCATCGGCGGCGACCATCTCGCGCAGCACCCAGCCCACGGTTTCCATCACGCGCTGTCGCAGCACCGGGTCGCGCGTCTCGGCCTCCACCATCGCCATGTGGGAGAGCAGCTGCGCGTTGTCGTAGAGCATTTTCTCGAAATGCGGCGCCAGCCATTCCGCGTCGGTGGAATAGCGCGCGAAGCCGCCGCCCAGATGATCGTAGATGCCGCCCTGGGCCATGCGCGAAATCGTATTGGTTACGGCTTTGGCATAATCGGCCTCGCCGGTGCGCAGGTATGCGCGCCACAGCAGGTCGAACAGGCCGGTCTGCGGGAATTTCGGTGCGCCGCCCACGCCGCCATGCTCGGGGTCGACATGGGTGACGATCTGCGCCGCCACCTGGTCCAGCACGTCGTTGCTCAGGTTCAGCCGGTCGCGCGATTGCGGCTTGGCCATGCTGCGCAGGCCGCCCACCAGCATCTTCACGTTCTGCGCCACCGATTGCGGCTTGTCGCGCCAGGCCTCGAACACCTTCTGCAGCACCTCGACGAAGCCGGGCCGCCCGAACCGCGGTTCGGGCGGGAAGTATGTGCCGCCCCAGAAGGGCTCGCCCTTGGGCGTGAGGAACATGGTGAGCGGCCAGCCGCCCTGTTCGCCCAGAATATGCAGGGCGTTCATGTAGAGCGTATCGATATCCGGCCGCTCCTCGCGGTCGACCTTGATGTTGACGTAAAGCTCGTTCATCACCGCGGCGATCTGCGGATTCTCGAAGCTTTCATGGGCCATCACATGGCACCAGTGACAGGCGGCATAGCCCACGCTGAGCAGGATCGGCTTGTTCGCTGCCTGGGCCGCGGCCAGCACCTGGGGGCTCCAGACCTGCCAGTGGACCGGATTATCCCTGTGCTGCTGAAGATACGGCGAGGCCGCCCGGTCCAGGTTGTTGCGGTCCAGATTCACGGTGTTGGTCCCTGACAAGGGGGCGGCGGCCATGCTAGGTATTTGTCCTGCTTCTCGTTTCGGCGTTTCAGACAAGTATGGTGCGACAATGAAGGTCACTGTCAATGTCGATTGCACTCCGGAAGAGGCCCGGCGCTTCCTTGGCCTGCCCGATGTGCAGCCCCTGCAGGAGGCGGTCATGCGCCAGATGCAGGACCGGATGATGAATTCGCTCAGCGCGATGGATCCCGAGACCCTGCTCAAGACCTGGGCCCCGCTGGGCCTGCAGAATCTGGAGCAGATTCAGAAATTCTTTTTCAGCCAGTTCCCCGGCGGCGGAACCGACAAGAAGTGAAGTAAGACCCATGGTTGTTTTGTCCAGTGATCCCAAGCCCTTTTACCGGGCGCATATCTTCGTCTGCACCAACGAGCGGCCGGAAAACCATCCGCGCGGCTCCTGCGCGCGCAAGGGCGCTGAGAAGCTGCGCAACTATATGAAGAGCCGCGCCAAGGAACTGGGCATGGGCCTGGAAGACGGCGTGCGCGTGAACAATGCCGGCTGCCTGGAACGCTGCGAGCTGGGGCCGACCATCGTGATCTATCCCGATGGCGTGTGGTATCGCGCCGAGACATTCGAGGATATCGACGAGATCCTCGAGGTGCATGTCCGCCAGGGCGGTCGGGTGGCGCGGCTGATGCTCAAGCCCGAGGACGGCCCGGACCATCGCGCGAAGCTGAAGTGATCGCGCCGCAGACCATCTACGCCCTCTCCACCGCGCCCGGCCGCGCCGGGGTGGCGGTGATCCGCATCAGCGGGCCGCAGGCGGCCGATGCACTGACGGCTTTATGTGGCGCCGACCTGCCGCGCGCCCGCACGGCCTTCCTGCGCAAGCTGCGCGATGCCGAAGGCATGCTGCTGGACGAGGGCATGGTGCTGTGGTTCCCCAAACCGCACAGCTTCACCGGCGAGGATGTGGTCGAACTGCAGGTGCATGGCGGCCGTGCCGTGCTGGCCGCGTTGTTCGAGGCGCTTGGCAAGCTGCCCGGCCTGCGTCTGGCCGAGCCGGGCGAATTCAGCCGCCGGGCTTTCGAGAACGGCAAGCTCGACCTCACCGAGGCCGAGGGCCTGGGCGACCTGATCAATGCCGAGACGGAAGCGCAGCGCCGGCAGGCCCTGCGCCAGATGCAGGGTGCGCTGGGCCAGCTTTACGAGGGCTGGCGCAACCAGCTCACGCGGGCGCTGGCGCATCTGGAAGCCGATATCGATTTCCCCGACGAGGATCTGCCCGCCGGCGTGGCGGCGGAAGTGATGCCGCAGATCGCGCGCCTGCGCGCCGAGATCGCCGCCCACCTGGCCGATAACAGGCGCGGCGAGCGGCTGCGCGACGGGTTGATGGTGGCGATCCTGGGTGCGCCGAATGTGGGCAAGTCATCGCTGCTCAATGCCTTGGCGCAGCGCGAGGCGGCGATCGTCTCCGAGATTCCGGGCACCACGCGCGACGTGATCGAGGTGCATCTCGACCTGGGTGGTTATCCCGTGATCCTGGCCGATACGGCGGGCCTGCGCGACAGCGCCGATACCATCGAGAACGAGGGCGTGGCGCGCGCGCTGAAACGCGCCGAGGCCGCCGACCTGAAACTCGTGGTGCTGGACGCAACGAAAAAGACCGTGCCGAAGGAAACCCTGGCGCTGATCGACATGGATGCCATCGTGGTCGCCAACAAGACCGACGCCGCCAGCATCCCGGCGGGCTACGAGATCAACGGCCGCCCGGTGCTGGGCGTTTCGGTGCGCAACGGCGCGGGCATGAGCGCGCTGCTCGATGCGCTGGAGAAAGACGTCGTGGCGCGCATCGGCATGACTGGCTCAGCCACGCTGACCCGCGCGCGCCACCGCGAGGCGCTGACCGACTGCGTGGCGGCGCTCGACCGGTTCCTCACCGGTAACGGCCGCAACAACCCGGCGCCGGAACTGGCCGCCGAGGATGTGCGGCTGGCGGCGCGTGCGCTGGGCCGCATCACCGGGCGGATCGATGTGGAAGATTTGCTGGACGTGATCTTCCGCGACTTCTGCATCGGGAAGTGATTGGCCCTCGGCGTTTACCCTCTTCCAAATTTTTGCTTGGTTTCCCCACCATCCCGATAGCCAAGCTGGCGACTCTGTCGGATATTCGAGGGAGCTTTCGGGGGAGCTGTCGGATGGCAGAAGCTGATCGATGACCGGTCCCGCCTATGATGTGTTGGGCAGCAGCTGGGACATGACGACCCTGCCGCCAGGGCCGCTGACCGAGCTGTATGCCTACTGGCAGTCGCGGCGCGGCAGCCGGCCGCTGCCGCTGCGGCGCGACATCGATCCGTTGGATATCCCGCGCCTGTTGCAATACCTGCTGCTGATCGAGATCGAGCGGCTGAAGCCCATGCGCATCCGCTTCCGTCTGGCGGGCACCAATTTCCGCCAGTTCTATGGCCGCGACCTGACCGGCCTGATCCGCGACGAGGCCGAACTGAAAACGGACGGTCCCGAGCGGGGCCTGGCCGCGATGATGGCCGACTGGCGCGAGGTGCTGCAGCGCGGGGAACCGCGCTGGGCCAACGTGCGGCAGGCCGTGGGGCGCGATGGCATGGATGTCGTGCGTTTCACCGGCCTGGCCCTGCCGCTGTCGCGCGATGGACAGTCGAAGCAGGGACAGGCCGCCGACATGCTGCTGCTCGGCACGGTTTATCATCCCGATGAAGCGGCATCAGGCGGGGCGGCATGAGCCGCGATCTCTTTCCGCAATTCGCCACCGGCCGGCTGCTGCTGCGCGCCTTCCGCGCGGAAGACGAAGCCGCCTTCGCCGAATTCGCGGTGCGCGAGGACTTCTGGCGCTTTCTGCCCGGGCCGGCGCTGACGCCCGAACTGGTGGCGCAGTTCGTCGCCGCGCGGCTGCGGGATGCCGCCAATCCATCGGGTCGCGACTGGATCTTCGCCGTGGAGGAGCAGGCCTTAAGCCGCGCCATCGGCATGGTGCGCTTGAGCATCGCCTCGCCCGAACACCGCCAGGGCAATATCGGCTTTTCCTTCGATGGCGCCCTGCGCGGGCGCGGCTATGCCTCGGAGGCGATGCGCGAAGTGCTGCGCTTCGGCTTCGGCGACCTGGAGCTGCATCGGATCACCGCTTTGGCCGATGTGGAGAATGCGCGCAGCCACGCGGTGCTGCAGAAACTCGGCTTCCGCCAGGAAGGCCGGCTGCGGCAGAATTTCAACATGCGCGGCGAATGGCGCGACAGCGACCTGTTCGCCCTGCTGCGCAGCGAATGGCCGGCGCCGGACGCGGCGGCCACAGGCCAGGCCTAAAGCGAACTCTGCTGCGGCCAGCGCGGCACGGGCAGGCTGCCTTCCACCGGTCGCCCGGTGCGCGGATCGACCTTCAGCACACGATCGCGGCCATCGCGGGTGCGGTATTCGATCTCGTAGCGTCCGTCCTCCCAGTCGATCTCCCTGATGAAGGCATGATCCGGCCGGCTTTCGATCTGGATGATGATCTGCGACAGCGAGAGCGAACCGGCCGGCGGGCCATCCGGTTCGACCAGTTTGGGTGGTTCGGGCGCGGGCCGCTCAAGGGCGGGCGTTTCGGCTGCGGGAGTGGACGGCGTGGGCATCTGGGCCTGGGCCGGCTCGGCGGCGGTGCCGCCGGCCAGGCTGCCCAGCAACAGCAATGCGGCAAGCTGGTTCATGGCAAGGCCTTGGGGGCAGGATGGATCATGCTGCCATGAGGCGCCCGGAATATGGCGCGGCGGGGGCGCTGCTGCGGCCTTTTTAGGGACTCCGCTCAGCCGTGGCGGCGCAGGAAATCGCCTAAGCGGGCGGCGAACTCGGCCGGGCGTTCGTCATGCAGGACATGGCCGGCGCCCTCGAAAATGGCAGTTTCCGTGCGCGGATTGAGTGCCGCCATGCGCCGGATCTCGTCAGTGGTGACAAAGCGGCTGGTGGTGCCATGGAAAAGCAGGATGGGGCAGGCTATCGCCGCCCAGTCGTCGCTCCAGTCGCCCACCAGGGCGGCGCGGGCCGGCTCATGCCAGGCATCGGAAAAGCGAAAGCCCCAGCCCTCCTCGTATTCCACCAGGCTGTCGAGGAAATAGCGGTCGAGCCCAAAATCCGAGCCGCGCATATGCGCGAGCAGGGCATCCAGGCTGTCCCACCGCAGGGGCCAGGATTCACCCGGTTTGGCCGGGCCGAAGCGGCAGCCGATATCCTCCACGATCAGGCCGCGCACCAGATCGGGCCGGCGGGCGGCCAGCTGGTAGGCATTCACGCCGCCGAAGGAATGTCCGGTCAGCATCACGGGCCCGCAGGCCAGATGCTCGATCAGGGCGGCGGCATCAAGGATGAAGGCCTCGCGGCTGCGGTCTTCGGCGTGGTCGCTCCAGCCATGGCCGCGCTGGTCCATGCCGACCACGCGCCAGTCGGGTTTGAGCGTATGCGACAGCGGGGCGTAATTGCGGGCGCAGCCGGCGCGGCCATGCAAGGCCACCAGCGTGCGCGACGCCTCGCCGCCGAAATCGACGTAGGACAGCTTCACGCCATCGCGTGTGAGGAAATGCCGCTGGCCCATGATCAGGTCAGGCGCCGGATCAGTAGATGCGCGCGACGCTGTCGCCCAGGCGGATGATGCCGCCCTCGACCACGCGGGCATAGACGCCGCACTGGGTATGACCGTAATGGCCACGGAGGCCGGACAACAGATCGAGGTCCTGCTCGGCGGTGTCGGGATTCACATGGGTGGCGCCGCAGCGGCCGATGATCTCGGCCACTTCCAGGATCGCGGTGCCGATCTGCAGGCGCGCGCCGATCCAGTGCATCTCGGCCCAGGCATCGAAGCCATCCACCAGCAGGTTGCCACGCAGGCGACGCCAGTCGAGCGTATCACCCAGGCCCATCTTCGCGCCAATGTCGCGCAAGCTGGCAGTGTTCTGGATCGAGAGGTACGGCTGCGGCACATCGGCAAACCACGCGCCCGGCGCCTCGGCCACCCGCACGCTGCCGCGCGTCTGCTCGTCGCCCATGGTCTGCAGCACCAGGCGCTCCAGCGCGGCGCGGCCTTCCGGCGTGGTCAGGTCGGCATCGTCCAGCCGGCCATCCATGGGCGTTTCCGGATCGGGATCGGCCACGGTGATCTTCGTGCCCGTGGGATCGAAGGCGCAATGCAGGGCGGCCAGTTTCGGATTGCGCACCCAGGTGAGGAAATGCGCCTTCTTCTGGAAGGCCGGCTTCTGCGGATCGAAGGCCGACGCGCCATGGGCCAGCGCAAAGCGGCGGTCGCCGGCAATCGGCTGGTCGGGGATCAGCTCGGCCTGTTCCAGCGGCTGCGGGCTCAGGCCCTTCACGGGGAAACGGTGGATGCGGGTGAGGGTGGCGTGCGGCTGGGTCATGGCCCGACCATGCGCAAGAGGAATGCTGCGGTCAACGGCGGAATTGCTGCAACATTGTCATCATCGCCGCGATGCTGTTTCGTGTCATCGCCCCTTCATGTTTGCATTGCGAGGCCGCATGTCGCATCAGCTCGCCCTCTATGCCACCGCTTTGCTGCTCGGCGCGCAGTTGTTCTTCTCCTTCGTCGTCGCGCCGATGGTGTTCGCCAATCTTCCGGCGGCCACCGCGTCGGGTTTCATGCGCGCGATCTTTCCGCTCTACTACAGCGTCACGATTGCGCTGGCTCTGCTGGCTCTGCTGGGCTTCGGCGTGGCGCAGGAGCCGCGCGGTGTGATCGTGCTGGGCGCCATCGCCGCGCTGGGGCTGGTCTCGCGCCAGGTGCTGCTGCCGCGCATCGAGTTCTGGCGGCCGGGCAAGGAGGCGGGCGATGCCCTGGCCACGGCGAAATTCCGCGCCCTGCATCGGGCAAGCATGCTGGTCAATCTGGCGCAAATGCTTGGTGCGGCAGGGCTTTTGTTCTCTTTCGTTCTCTGATGGGCAGAATCAGCAAAAAATCCCTTGACTATTGAGAACAGAAACGGTACATTTCACAGGTAGCCGGGTGTTTCACGTGAAACAGCCGATTTCCCTCCAGTATCCCCCTTGGGGTGTTTCACGTGAAACACCCCCTTTTTCCCGTGGGCATGCGGCTGATGGGTGTCTGGCCGCGATTCCTTTTGACGGCCCCGGCCGCCTGACCTATACCCCCGCGCCATGAGCGGTTCTTTTGATGTCATCGTCATTGGCGGCGGCCATGCCGGCTGCGAGGCGGCTGCGGCTGCGGCGCGGCTGGGCGCACGTACGCTGCTGCTGACCCACAAGGTCGAGACGATCGGCGAGATGTCGTGCAACCCGGCCATCGGCGGCCTGGCCAAGGGCCATCTGGTGCGCGAGATCGATGCGCTGGACGGCGTGATGGGCCGGGTGATCGATGCCGCCGGCATCCAGTTCCGCATGCTCAACAAATCCAAGGGCCCGGCGGTGCGCGGCCCGCGCAGCCAGGCCGACCGCAAGCTCTATCGCCAGGCCATGCAGGCGATCCTGCAGGAGCAGGCCAATCTCACCATCCATGCGGCCTCGGCGGAAGACATCCGCATCGAGCATGGCGAGGTGAAGGGCGTGCTGGCGAGCGACGGCGCCTTCTTCGCCGCGCCCAAAGTGATCCTCACCACCGGTACCTTCCTGCGGGGCCTCATCCATATCGGCGAAGAGAAGATTCCGGCCGGCCGCGTGGGCGAGGCGCCGTCGCTTGGCCTCTCGAAAACCCTTGAAAAATGCGGCTTTTCGCTGGGTCGGCTGAAAACCGGCACGCCGCCGCGGCTGGATGGCAAAAGCATCGACTGGGCATCTCTGGAGATGCAGGGTGCCGACGATCCGCCGGTGCCGTTCAGCTTCCTGACCGAGCGCATCACCACGCCGCAGATTCAATGCGGCGTCACCTATACGTCGCCCGCAGGCCATGCGCTGATCCGCGAGAACCTGCATCGCGCGCCGATGTATTCCGGCCAGATCGAAAGCACCGGCCCGCGCTATTGCCCCTCCATCGAAGACAAGGTGGTGCGCTTTGCCGAACGCGAGCGGCACCAGATCTTCCTGGAGCCGGAAGGGCTGGACGACGACACCGTCTATCCCAACGGAATCTCCACCTCGTTGCCGCGTGACGTGCAGGCCGGGCTGCTGAAGACCATTCCGGGCCTGGAAAACGCCGTCATGCTGCGGCCGGGCTATGCCATCGAGTATGATTTCGTTGATCCACGTGAATTGAAGCCGACTTTGGAGACCAAGCGGCAGCCCGGCCTGTACCTCGCCGGCCAGATCAACGGCACCACGGGTTACGAGGAAGCCGCCGCCCAGGGGCTGATCGCCGGCCTGAATGCCGCGCTTTCGGCCGGAAATCTGGGCGGAAACGGGAGCGGCGAGGGTAGAGGCTTCATCCTAGACCGCGCCGATGCCTATATCGGCGTGCTGGTCGACGATCTGGTCAGCCTCGGCACCCGCGAGCCCTACCGCATGTTCACCAGCCGGGCGGAATACCGCCTGAGCCTGCGTGCCGACAATGCCGACCAGCGTCTCACCCCCTTGGGTCTGGAGATCGGCTGCGTGGGAATTTCACGTGAAACAGCCTGGAAAACCAAGGAAAAAACCCTCGCCGAGGCCCGCGCGCTGGTCCGCGCCCTGAAATTCACCCCGCCCGAACTGGTCAGGCGCGGCCTGAACGTGAACCAGGACGGCCAGATCCGCTCGGCCGCCACCCTGCTGGGCTATCCCGACATGACCGTGGCCCGGCTGGCCGAGATCTGGCCCGAACTGCATGGCCTGCGCCCCGACGTGGTCGAGCAGCTTGAGATCGACGGGCGGTATGCCGGCTACATGGAGCGACAGGAGGCCGACATCCTGGCCTTCCGCAAGGACGAGGGCCTGGTCCTGCCTGAAGCGCTGGATTACGACGCCATCGGCGGCCTCTCCAACGAGGTGCGGACCAAGCTGAAGCAGCACCGGCCGGCCACGCTGGGCCAGGCCGCCCGCATCTCCGGCGTCACCCCGGCGGCGCTCTCGGCCCTGCTGGGCTATGTCAAAAAGGCCCGCCGGCAGGGCATCGAAGCCGCCGAATAGCGGTTTTCCGCTATTTTCTGATCAGCCGCCCGGCTTTTCCACGGGAAACACCTGACAACACCTCCGCCATGCGCCATAACCCGGCCATGACCCCGCAGGAGTTCCAGAAAGCCACCGGCTGCAGCGATCAGGCGCTTGAACGCCTGACCCTATATGCCGCTCAGGTCGCCAAATGGCAGAAGGCCATCAATCTGGTGGCCCCCAACACCCTGCCGCAGCTCTGGCAGCGGCATTTCCTGGATTCCGCCCAGCTTCTGCCCCTCGCGCCGGAAGGCACCGTCCGCTGGCTCGATCTCGGCTCGGGCGGCGGCTTCCCCGGCCTGGTGATCGCTGCTTTAGGCATTGAAACCGTGCATCTGGTGGAAAGCGACCAGCGCAAGGCCACCTTCCTGCGCGAAGCCGCGCGGACCATGGGGCTGGGCGGCCATGTCACGGTTCACATGAAACGCATCGAGGCAGTTGAGCCCGCAGCCCTGCATGCGGCCATGGGCGGCGCGCCGCAGGTGATCTCGGCCCGCGCGCTCGCCGCACTGAAAGACCTGATCCCGCTGGCCCATCGTCTGGCCGGGCCCGACACGGTTTATCTCTTTCCCAAGGGCCGGCAGGCCGGGGATGAATTGACCGAGGCCCGGCGATATTGGACAATTCAGGCGCTCGACCTGCTGCCGAGCCAGACCGAGGCGCAGGCGCGCATTGTGCGGATGAGGGGGCTCGAAGCCGCGTGACCAGTACAGATCAGGAACAGACGGCCGGCAATCCTAACCTGCGCATGGGCCGCGTGCTGGCGGTGGCCAACCAGAAGGGCGGCGTGGGCAAGACCACCACGGCCATCAATCTGGCCACCGCTCTGGCCGCCGTGGGCGAACGCGTGCTGCTGATCGACAGCGATCCGCAGGGCAACGCCTCCACCGGCCTTGGCCTGACCCATGACGAGCGTGAACCCGGCACCTATGAATTGCTGATGGGCGCGGCCGAGCTGGACGAAGTGATCCGGCCCACCAAGGTACCCAACCTGATGATCGTGCCGGCCAATGTGGAGCTGGCCGGCGCCGAGCTGGAGATGATGGATCTCGATCGTCGCCAGCATCGGCTGAAGGATGCCATCGAGGGCCGCGTGGGCGGTTTCGACCATGTGCTGATCGACTGCCCGCCGTCGCTGACGCTGCTCACCGTGAATGCCATGGTGGCCGCCGATGCCGTGCTGGTGCCGCTGCAATGCGAGTTCTTTGCGCTGGAAGGCCTGGGCCAGTTGCTGCGCACGGTCGAGCGCATCCGCGGCACGCTCAACCCGACGCTGGATGTGCAGGGCGTGGTGCTCACCATGTTCGACAAGCGCAACAACCTGTCCGATCAGGTCGCGGCGGACGTGCGCGGCTTCCTTGGCGACAAGGTCTACGAGACGGTCATCCCGCGCAACGTGCGCATCTCGGAGGCGCCCAGCCATGGCGTGCCCGCGCTGATCTACGATCACCGCGCGCCGGGCAGCACCGCCTACATGGCGCTGGCCCGCGAGGTGATCAAACGCGAGCAGGCCTTGCGGACTGCGGCGTAGTTTTTTGTTTTCGTCATGCCGGGCGTTTGACCCGGCATCCCATTTTGAAATGGGATCCCGGCTCGCGCTGCGCTTGGCCGGGATGACCGGTCAGGAAGGTATTGAGTAGAGATGATCGACGATCCGAAACGCCGCGGTCTGGGCCGTGGCCTTGCCGCCCTGATGGGCGAGACGCCGGGCAAGGATGGCGAGGCGGCGGCCGCACCGCGTGGCCTGCGCGAAATTCCCATCGAGCAGCTCAAGCCCAACCCCTACCAGCCGCGCAAGACCTTTGTGCGCGAGCAGCTCGAGGAATTGGCCCAGTCGATCAAGGAAAAGGGCGTGCTGCAGCCCCTGCTGGTGCGCAAATCGGCCACGCCTGGCAATTACGAGATCATCGCCGGCGAACGCCGCTGGCGCGCTGCCCAGATCGCCAAGCTGCATACCCTGCCCGCGGTGGTGAAGGAGATTTCCGACCGCGACGCGCTGGAAATCGGCCTGATCGAGAATTTGCAGCGCGAGGACCTGAACGCGGTCGAAGAGGCCGGCGCTTTCCTCAAGCTCACCGACGAATTCGGCTACTCGGCCGAACAGATCGCCCAGGTGATCGGCAAGAGCCGCAGCCATGTCGCCAACATCATGCGCCTGCTGCAGCTGCCCCGGCCCGTCGTGCAGATGATCACCGACGGCAAGCTTTCCGCCGGCCAGGCCCGCCCGCTGATCGGCCATCCGCTGGCCGAACAGCTCGCCCAGCGCATCGTCGAGGGCAGCCTCTCCGTGCGCGAGGTCGAGAAGCTGGTCGCCGTGGGCAAGGCGGTGGCCGCCGGCCCCAGCGGCAAGAAGCCCGGCCGTCCGCCGTCATCGGCGGCGGCAAAGAAACCGGGCGACGAAGCGGCCGCGAAAAAGGATGCCGACACGCTGGCCTTCGAGCGCGGCCTGGCGGCCGCGCTTGGGCTGAAGGTGGAAGTGGAAGGCGAACCGGGCAATCCCGAAGCCGGCCGCCTGATCCTGCATTACCAGAAGCTGGAACAGCTCGACGAGCTGGCGAAGAAGCTCAGCCGGCGGTAACTGGCTCAGTTGCCATCCGACCAAGTGGCGACCGTCAGTATGTCTCTTTCATCACGGCGCAGGGTATAGCGCAGCGACCGCTTCACATAACGGCCCACCATCATGTCCTCATCGATGTGAAGGTATTCCACCATGACCGGGACTTCATAGGGGCCGGCTTGCACACCGCCGTTACCGCCCGACAACATTACTGCCTTCAGCATCAAAGTGCCGCGCCCGGCTGGATCGATGAATGGCTTATACAGTTCAGGGCTTGAATCGAAATGATAGCGGATGGCGCGTTCGGCGTCGCTCCAGGGCAGGTCCGATTGCGGGATCGGCTTTTCCGAAGGCAGGCTGGTTTCTAGTGGTGCCGCACCCTGTTTCTGCAGCAGCGGATTAAGTCGCCAACGGGCCGTCTGCGGCCAGGCGGGGTCAAGCTGCAGCAAGGAGGCGCAGGATGTATTCGCGGCCATGTGGGCCACCCGGAGCAGATCGAAAATACCGGTCACGGCATCGACTTCCAGCACCCCGGTCCGAGGCATCGTGTTCTGAATTTTCGGACCCTGGCAGTCGTCTATTTTCACCCCGGTTTCGATGTACCATTCATCGCCTGCCTTGAGCGTCGCCTTCAGCGGTTTGATGGCGTCTGTCTCTGTTTCGGGTTTCGAGGCATTTGAAACGGCAATCTGATATTCGCCGGGCACGACATCGCGGATGGTCAGGGTATTGGCGGGAAATTCGCCAAGGCTTTCGCCGTTCAGGCTCACGACCGGCAGCAAAGGCGGCGCGTAGCCCTTCATCCTGTCTTCTTCCAGTCTGAAAATAACGATCCGGCCGGTCGCCTCCGGGCGCGGCGGCATCTGCATAGCGGGAACGGTCTCTCGTGTCTGCGACGTGGTATGGCAGGCTGCAAGCAGGACCAGTAGCCCAAGCATCGATATTCGTCGCATGGTTCAGTCACCCCCGGTTGTCGAGACTATGGCAAACCGGTTGTGTTTCAGGCAAGCGACCCCTCCCCAAATGCCGGTGGCACGTTAGATTGGAGGCAGACACGGAGGCCGCCATGCCCGACAGCAAACCCGCCAAACCCCTTTCGTCCGAGGCCGAGCGCGTGCTGCGCGGCCATGGCACCGAGCGGCCGGGCTCCAGCCCGCTGAATTATGAAAAACGCGCCGGCAAGTATTACTGTGCCGGCTGCGGCACTGAGCTGTTCGGCTCAGCCACCAAATATGAGAGCGGCAGCGGCTGGCCCAGTTTCTGGGCCCCGGCGGTGGCCGAGAATGTCGCCGCCCAGATCGACACCAGCTACGGCATGCGCCGCACCGAGGTGCATTGCGCCAACTGCCAGGGCCATCTCGGCCATGTCTTCGAGGACGGGCCGCAGCCCACCGGCCTGCGCTATTGCATCAACGGTGCGGCGCTGCAGTTCGAGCCGGATGGAAAATAACGCCCTCAGGCTGTTGTAAGTCCACCGACTACAACTTTCCGGATTGGCCGGGTCCCGGGGCGGTGCTAGCCTGCCCTCCGCATGCTGCCGATTCGTCCTGCCTGCGGTTTCCTGCTGGCCCTGCTGGCTTCACCGGTCCAGGGCCAGACCGTCGCGCCGCCTGACGACGACCCCACCACCGAGGACGACCTTTTCCGCCTCGCCCGGCCAAGTCAGGCTTTCCTGCATCACTGGCAGGCGACGCTCGGTTATGGCGGCGCCCATGCACCGCTGCGCAGTGACGCCGATGCCCGCATCGGCTTCGGCCGCAATCATCAGGTCATGGCCGGGCTGGAAGCCGGCATCGGTGAACGCGGCTTCGGCCGCATCGAAGCCGGTCATGCCTGGCGCGATGGCAAACGCGATTTCGCCAACGAGGTGCTGCACAGCGATGCCGATATCGGCATTCTCGGCATCAGCGGCGGCGTCTTCATCACGCCTTTTCTGTCCGCCGGCCTGTCGCTGCAGCATCGCCGCGAGGACGGCCGCGAAATCTTCGTCAGCAAGACCGGCCTGGCCGACAGCCGCACCGACCGCGAGGGCAGCAGCAATCGCGTCGCGCCATTCCTGATGCTGGCCGGTCCTGTCGGCCCTGTCGATTTCGCGCTGCTGCTTGCCTATGCGCGGCTGCGCAGCGAAACCGACTATTCGCGGCCGCAGCTCAATAACGGCAACAGCAGCGACAGCGGCCAGGTCAATTCGCGGCTGGCCGATTTTTCCGTTGGCTACTGGCTTTCCGGCAGCGTGAAAATCGGCGCCAGCCTGGGCTGGACCGAAGTGCTGCATCAGCGCACACAAGCCACATCGCTCGCGCTGGATGACGACTGGGGCACGCTGGGCGCCAGCGTGGTCTGGCGCATCCTGCCCGATCTTGATCTCAGCCTGCGTGCCGACCGCGATATCGAAAATGCCCGCGGCAACGCCACCCGCTTTGGCGGCGGGCTGGCCTGGCGATTCTGAGGAGACGAGCCCATGCACATCCAGCGCCGCACACTGCTCCGGATTTTCGCCGTTATGCTGATCGTCACCCAGCTCGCCGGCTTCACCTGTTACTCTCTCGATCATTCGCGGATCGAATACGCGCCGGGCTACGGCTATATCGTCACCGTCGAACGCGAAAAAACCGATGGCAAGACGAAAGACTTTTATTTCGTCTTCGACACGCGGGAGCAGGCCGAACAATTCATCCGCGAGTTCCCGGACATGAAATACGGCGTCACGCAGAACCGGATTCCCGGCGGCTGGAAGGCCCGGTATCCCGCCAGCAGCGACGAGGGCGAGGAGATCGAGCGGACCAAGAGCGCCGCCCTCCCGCCGCCACCGGCCGAAGCCGTCAACCGGATGATTGACCGCGCCACCCCGCCGCTGCCCACCGGGCCCCAACCGCAATAGATCCTTGGCGCAATAAGTCCCGAGGCGACCCGAAGGCGCCGAATTCCGCGCCACCCCGCCCATCTGTGCTTAAAAAAGCACCACAATGCTTCACGCAGCATAGTTTTTGACCATAGCCGGGGCGGCTTGCCTGCGGAATCCGCCGTCTTCCCCGGCGGAATCGGCCTTTGGCTGGCTTCTGCCGCAGCGCAACAGGCTGGCATGCTTCTTGTAACTCTCCCGTCCGAGGTATGCGCCAAGGGTGGGCCGGCCGGGGTCTCGTAAGGGGGGACCGGAGCGGTTCTGCCGGAAAGGCCGGGTTGGTCCGGCGGCCGGTTTGATGAATTGGCGTGACCTTCACTGACAGGAGGATTTTATCGTCATGCAACTCCCCACCGTCTCGGCG
>JBKBJT010000002.1:0-162023 GCA_046294345.1 Ferrovibrio sp. | reverse complement strand
CTTACCCTTGTCCATGTTCTCTTTTTCCACGACGCGAAGATTGGGGGACGACATGCGGGGCATCCTTTCATGGGGCCGGTGGATTTGCAACGATACGCGCTAATGACCCTATATGTTCTCATATCGTTGCCATTGTCCAGCGGAATCAGCAAGCCCCTGCCCTGGCAAGGTTTTTTCGTTTAATTCGCAGGATGTTCCGGTTCTATTTTTAACCGGTTCGCGGTCGTTCAGGCTGCCGGGCGATTCCCGCCAGGCGGCTCGGCATCCATCACTTCCTTCACTTTTCCGGCCAGCTGGCTGAGGGAAAACGGCTTCGGAAGGAAGTTAATATGAGCGGATTTCGCCATATTCGAGCGTAAACTGTCTTCAGCATAACCAGAGATAAACAGGATTTTCAGGTCTGGCCGGCTTTGCCGCAGGGCCGCCGCCAGGCTGGGGCCGTCCAGATTGGGCATCACGACGTCGGAGATGAGCAGTTCCACCCGGTTGAGCTGCTCGGCCGGCAGGGCCAGCGCCTGTTCGCCAGAGGCCGCCTCGATCACGGTGTAGCCCTTGTTGCGCAGCGCCCGGGCGGCGAAGGCGCGCACGGCATCCTCGTCCTCGACCAGAAGCACCAGGCCGCGGCCAGTGAGGTCGCGGGCGTCGATGCGCGCCTCGTTGCGGCTGGCGGCGACCTCCTCGGGCTTGGGCCGGTAGCGCGGCAGGTAGATGCGGAAGCAGGCGCCAGCACCCGGCACGCTCTCGACATGGATGAAGCCGCCGGTCTGCTTGATGATGCCGTAGACGGTGGACAGGCCCAGGCCGGTGCCGGCGCCCACCGCCTTGGTGGTGAAGAAGGGATCGAAGATCTTGGCCATATGTTCCGGCGCGATGCCGTGGCCGGTGTCGGTGACTTCGATCAGCACGTAATCGCCGGGCGGAATGGTCTCCGCCCCCAGTTCGGTTGCGCGCTCGACATGGTGGTTGAGCGTGCGGATTTTCAGCTCGCCGCCCTCGCTCATGGCATCGCGCGCATTGACGGCGAGATTGATGATGACCTGCTCGAGCTGGCCCTGGTCGACCTTCACCAGACCCAGGTCGCGGCCATGGGTCATGGTGAGCGTGATCGTCTCGCCGATCAAACGGCCGATCAGGTTGCGCAGATCGGCCAGCACGTCGGTGACATCCAGCACCTTGGGCACCAAAGTCTGCTGACGCGAGAAGGCCAGCAGCTGGCGCACCAGATTGGCGGCGCGACTGGCATTCTGCTTGATCTGCATGATATCGGCGAAGGACTGATCGCCGGGCTGGTGCCGCTGCAGCAGGAGGTCGCAGAAGCCGATCATCGCGGTGAGCAGGTTGTTGAAATCATGCGCGATGCCGCCGGCCAACTGGCCCACCGCCTGCATCTTCTGGCTCTGATGGAACTGCGTCTGCAGGCTGCGCTGCTCGGTGGTGTCGACCAGATAGACAAGCTGCGCCGACTGGCCGTCGTCGCGCTCGGCGGAAGAAGCTGCGAAGACCTCGACCACGCGTTCGCGCGGGCCGGCCAGGCGCACCTCCAGCGCGCGACTGAAGGTTTCGCCGCGGCGCAGGGCGATCAGATGGCGCGTCAGCGCCAGTGCATCCTCCTCGCGCACCAGCGCGGCCAGCCGCTGGCCCAGCCAGTCGTCGCGACCGCAGAGGTTGGCGAAGGCGGCATTCGCCTCGCGGATGGTGCCGGCGGCATCCAGTACCAGGATGCCAATGGGCGCCTGGTCGAAGAAGCGACGGAACTCGGCTTCCACCGGACGCAGCGTGCCGCGCTGGCGCAGTTCGAGACCCAGATCATGCACCACGGCGCTGTAGCGCAGCGGATGGCCTTCAGGACCGGGGATCGCCGTCTGGCTAACGCTGACCAGACGAAGACCAGCCTTGTCTTCCCCGGCCTTTTCGTCCCGCACCGGTTTCAGCTTGGCCTCGCCGCCTTCCCAGTCCGGTGTCATCGTCTCGCCTTCGCGGCCCTCGCCATGCTGCAACACGTCGGAGAGGCCGAGGTCGCCCCCGACCAGCTGCTCCGGTTGCAGACCGATCCAGGCGGCAAAGGTGCGGTTGGCGAACAGGAAGCGGCCGTCGGGCGCCACCGAATAGAGGCCGACCGGGGCATTATCGATGAAAGCCGCCAGTTCGTCGCGCTGCTGCCTTACCGCGATCAGCGCCGCGGCATTATCGGGCATTTCCTGGATATCCCAGATCACCCAGTCGCGTCGGCCTGGCGCCAGCATGCCGGTGACGCGCAGAGGCAGGAAATCGTCGCCCAGCTCAAGCGGGAAATCCTCCTGCACGGCGCGGCCCAGCGGCAGCAGCGCGCGCAGGCGCGACAGGGTTTCGACATTGCCGATTTCGCCGCCCAGCAGTTGCTCGGGTGGAATGCCGCCCTCCCTACCCAGCCGGCCAGCCAGCACACGATAGGCCGTGTTCGCTGCCAGCAGCGTGGTGCCACGCGTGATTGCGCGGGCAAACGGGCTGGCCTCCGCCAGCAGCCAGGCGGCGCGGCGGCGCGACGATCCGATCAGGGAGAGAAAGGACAGCGACATCGCGTTACTCGACCGTCTCGACCTTGGGTTCGTAGCGTGCGTCGAAGCCATCCTTCAGCCGCATGATGTAGCTGATCACTTCAGCCACCGCGCGGTAGTGGTCGACCGGGATCGGCTGATCGAGTTCCACCTTGTAGAGCGCACGCGCCAGCGGCGGGTTCTCGACGATGGGGACCTTGTTCTCGGTCGCGATCTCGCGGATGCGCCGCGCCAGAACATCGACACCCTTGGCCACCACGACGGGTGCTTCCGACTGTCCGGATTCGTATTTCAGTGCCACGGCATAATGCGTCGGGTTGGTGATCACCACGCTAGCCTCGGGCACCGCCGCCATCATGCGCTTGCGCACGCGCTGCATGCGCAGCTGGCGCAGGCGCGCCTTGATAAGCGGATCGCCTTCGGTTTCCTTATGCTCGTCCTTGACCTCCTGGCGGGTCATGCGGAGCTGCTTCATGTAATTGAAGCGCTGATACATGTAGTCGGCGACGGACACCACGGCCATGATGGCGATCAACGATCCAAGCAGCTTGAGCACGATGGTGGCGCAGAACGACAATACGACGGCAAGATCGAGGTCGATCAGGGTTTCCAGCCTGTCGAGTTCGGGCATGAGGATCACGAACAGAATGGCCCCGATGATGCAGACCTTAGCCAGATTCTTGACGAATTCGACCGCGCCCTGAATCGAGAAAATTCGCTTCAGACCCGCAATCGGCGACAGTTTTGCGATGTCAGGCTTGATCTTCTCAGGCGTGAACCGGGGTGGATTCTGCATGACGCTGGCCGCCAGGCTGAATGCCATGAAGACACCCAGGACCGGGCCGATCACCGTGCTGAGATCAAGGATCAGGTCCAGCGCGAGCCTGGTCAGATGGCTGGGATCGATGGGGATGCGATGCGGCTGTTCGAAGAATACCAACGTGGAGCCCACCACGCGGCGCGACAGCAGGTCTCCCATCAGCCACATCAGCAGGGCGGCGGCCAGAAACACGAAAAGGTGACCGACTTCCTGCGATTTGGCGATATTGCCTTTCTTCGCGGCTTCATCCAGCCGCTTGGCGGAAGGGTCTTCTGTTTTGGAGTCTGGATCGGCGTCTTCGGCCATTCCCGCCCCCTAACGCGGCGCCAGGAACTGCGACATCAGTTCCTCATACCGCGTGGTGAACATGATGCCGATCGCCATCAGCGAAAAGCCTAGAATGAAAAGCGAGGTGGCGATCTGCGGCGCCTGCATGATGAAAAATATCTGCAGCGTCGGCATCAGTCGGTTCAATAAGCCGAGCGCGACGTTAAAGATGATGCCGTAGACGATGAATGGAGCCGCCATCTTCACGCCAACAGCGAAGCTGGACGCGACCAGTTCGGTGGCAACATTGGCGAAATCGCCGAAAGCCGGCACCCGCAGCGGCGGGAACAAGACATAGCTGTCATAGGCCGCCTGCAGGGCGAGCAGATGCAGATCGGTGACGAAAATCAGGGCGATGCCGAGAAATACCATCATACTGCTGAGCAGAGCGCTCTGCGAGCCCTGGTTGGGATCGAAGAACAAGGCAGCAGAAAGCCCGGCCTGCAACGCGATGATGCTGCCGGCAACATGCATCGCCGACATGATCAGACGCGAGATCAGCCCCAGGGCCAGACCGAACCCTATCTCGGTGACCATGAGAAAAGCCAACTGAAATGGCTGAGCCGGCAACGGCGGCAGGCTTGGCCCGAGGATAGGCGTGGACAGGGCAGCGGTGAGCAATGCGATGCTAAGGCGCACGCGCGTCGGCACCGAGCTTTCGCCCACCGCCGGCAGAGCCATCATGGCCGAGCCCAGACGGCAGAAAATCAGCATGAATGCGTAGATGTTGCCGGCAACGAAATCCTGCAGCACGGCCGCCCCGCTACTGCAGGCCCGCGATGCGGCTGGCGATCTGTTCCATGAAAGCGATCATGGTGCCGATCATGAACGGCATAGTGAGGATCAGGGTGCCGAAAATAGCCAGGATTTTCGGCACGAAGGTCAGGGTCGGCTCTTGAAGCTGGGTTAGGGCCTGGAACAGCGAAATGGCGATGCCAATCACCAGGCTGACGATCATGGCAGGCCCAGCTACCTTGATCAGAACCCAGATCCCATCGCGCATAACGTCTACTACTTCGACGGCCGTCATCGATTCGCCCTCTGCCGCCGACCATACCGCATTGTCCGCCGCAACCCCAGAGGGGGAAGCGGATCAGATCGGCATACGCATGATTTCCTGGTAGGCGTTGATGACGCGGTCGCGCACCGCCACCACCGTGTCTAGGGCCACTTCGGCATTGGTCACGGCCGTCACCACGTCGGTGACATCGGCCTTGCCGGCCACGGCCATGGCCGAGGTGGCTTCGGACTGCTTCGCGGCGTCAACGGCCTGTTGCAGCGCCTCTCCCAGCATGTCGCCGAAGCCGCCGCCCGCCTTAACCTTGCTGGCGTCGCCGGGGGCCAGGCTGGCGGTCAGTCCGGGAAGAGCATTGCCTATGCGCAGATCAGCCATGGTTCAGCCTCCTCTCGCCGGCATCAGTTGCGCAGCAGATCAACCGTGCGGGTGATCATCTGCTTGGCCGAGTCGACGACGTTGAGATTCGCTTCGTAGGTGCGTTGAGCCTCACGCATGTCTGCCATTTCGATCACGGTCTTGACGTTCGGCATTTTGACATAGCCATCGGCATTGGCCGACGGATGGCCGGGATCGTATTTCAGTTCGAAATCGGACTTGTCGGTCTTCGGCGGCTGCGCCTTCACCATGTTGGCGCCGGTGGCGCGGTCGAGTTCGCTCTTGAAGCTGACCACCTTGCGACGATACGGATCGCCGCCCGGCGTCTTCGCCAGGGAGTCGGCATTGGCAATGTTCTCGGCCAGGGTCTTGAGACGCTCACCCTGGGCACGCATGCCCGAGGCCGAGATTTTCATGGCGTTTTTCAGTTCCATGGGTCGCCTCCGGTATCCGCCGCGGGCATTAACGCTGCCCGCCGGTGCCGATCGCCTTGCGGAGCATGGTGACCTGCTTGCGATAGAGATTGGTTATCAGGGAATGATCAGCCTGCGTTTCGGCCACATTCATCATCTGCTGTTCGAGGTTAACCTCGTTGCCGTTCGGCGAGGTTTCGTAAGTGCCCTTGCCGCGCTCGGCTTTCCAGGTATCGGTGCCGCGTGTGCCCAGACCGCGGAAATGACCCGGCTGGGTGGCGCTGGCGGCCATGCCGAGCTGACTGTTGCGGACCAGTTCACTAAACCCTACCTGCTTGAGATCCTTGGGTTTGTAACCCGGCGTGTCGGCGTTGGCGATATTCTCGGCCAGCACGCGCTGACGCTCGCCCAGCCAGTCCATGCGCCGGGTGATCGCCTTCAGCAGGCTGATGCGGTCGAGATCCATGCCATATCCTTCATCGACGCCGGCCGGAACGGGTTCCGGACCTGGCCGGGGCGGGCCTTTGCCACTCGCTGGCAGACTGGCCCCCAGCCGTAAAGATTCGGTTAACCGGGGACCGTGGTAGGATGCCGCAAGACCGCAACCCCACACCCGGACATGGCCCAGCCCCCCTCCTCCTCCCCACCGCCCGACAAACCAGCCCCGCGCAGCAAGGCGGTCGCCCTGGGATACGACCCCAAGCGCGACGAAGCTCCCCGGGTGGTGGCCTCTGGCCAGGGTCATATCGCCGACCAGATCATTCGCATCGCGCTGGATCACGGCGTTACCGTGCGGCAGGATTCCGATCTGGTCGAAATCCTGTCCAAGCTGGATATCGACGCCCTGATCCCGGTGGAAGCCTTCGCCGCTGTTGCCGAAATCCTCAGTTATATATACCGCAGCCAGGGCAAATCCCTGTCGGAATGACCGGCCAGAGGGGCATGCCCGTATCGGCTTGACCCGACTCGGGTGCGACAACCAAAGTAACGCGCAATCAGGGAAGCGGCATGGACAGCATCGATTTCACCCAAGTGGCCATCGCCTTCGGCGGCCTGCTGATTCTGCTGGCCTTGTTCTACTACGGCGCCCGCGCCTTTTCCGGCAGCACCCGTTTCGGTAAATGGCGACCTGGCCAGCGCATCGGCGTGATCGACAGCATGCCGGTCGACGGCGCGCGCCGGCTGGTTCTGGTCCGCCGGGATGATACCGAACATCTGCTGCTGCTCAGCAGCCACGGCGATGTGGTGATCGAAACAGGCATACCGGCGACCAGGCCGGAGAATGGCATCGAAAGCACGGAAACCGGCGGGGGTGGCTGGCCGACGCTGCGCGTGCCGGGCCGACAGGGACATGACCGCAATGCATAAACGCTGGATCGCCAAGAGCGCCGTGCTCGGCCTGGCTGCCACCTTGGCCGGCTTCTTCCTACTGATGCCATCCGCGCTGATGGCCCAGTCGGTATCCATCGATCTGGGTGAAGGTGGAACCCTGACCAGCCGGGTGATCCAATTGATCGCCCTGACCACCTTGCTGGCGCTGGCGCCATCAATCCTGGTGGTCATCACCAGCTTCGTGCGCATCGTCGTCGTTCTGTCATTGCTGCGCAGCGCCCTGGGCACTCAGTCAACACCGCCGAACACGGTCATGATCAGTCTGGCGTTGTTCCTCACCTTTTTCATCATGCAGCCGGTGCTGGAACGGGCCTATGCCGATGGCATCCAACCTCTGATGGAAGAGCAGATTGATGAGCGCGTGGCCTTCGACCGCGCCATCGCGCCGTTCCATGAATTCATGCGCAGCCAGGTTCGCGAAAAGGATCTCGCGCTATTCAGTGGGTTCGCCCGCCTGCCCCCGCCGGAGAATCCGGAGGCGATCTCCCTGCGCGTGCTGGTACCGGCTTTCATGATCAGCGAGCTGAAACGCGCCTTCGAGATCGGCTTCCTGCTGTTCATCCCCTTCATCGTGATCGATCTCGTGGTGGCATCGGTGCTGATGTCGATGGGCATGATGATGCTGCCGCCAGTGATGATCTCCCTGCCCTTCAAGCTGATTTTCTTCGTGCTGGTCGATGGCTGGAATCTGGTTTCCGCCGCGCTGGTCGAGAGTTTCCTCGGCGTCCGCTAGGGTTCCGGACGAGGCTGGCTGACCGCACTCAATTGATGGCGCTGAGACCGCCTTTGGCGACCCGGTCGCGATAACGGCTCATGAAGGCTTCGTACTGACCGATCTGGGCGATGGTCGCCGCCAACTCACGCGGGTCACCGGCTGCGCGGGTCACCGTGCTGGCCACGGCCGCGAAGGCCGGCGCATCCGGCGTATCCCTGAATTTCGCCTCGTATTTGCCGCGCAGATCGTTCAATGCGGGAATGTCGTTGATGAGCGAATAGGCAACACCGAGCTGCAGCACCTGCTTGCGTTCGTCGGGGCTCAGGGGTGCCGGATCGGCATGACGATTGCCAAGCCCGAGGCTGACCACACGTGCGAAGGCGATCCAGTCCTTGGCTCGCCAGTGCAGATCCGCCCGCAGGCTGCGCGCTTCCGGGCTCTGGTCCTGTCCCAGAAGGTTCAGCGCCTCAGGGAAACGATCCAGATCGCCCAGGGCCCGCGCCTCCAGCAGGCGACGCTCCTGCACCACCGCCGGAGACAGATTCGGCATCAGGGTATTCTGCAGCGACTTCAGGGCCGCTTCGGGGTTGCGGTCGAGCAGGTAGACAACCGCCAGCCGCGCGCCGGCCTTGGAACGATCCTCGCCGCGCAGGCGGTAGGTGATCTGGTGTTCGAGCAACTCGGCCGCACGGTTGAGCAGGTCGACCGAAACGAGGCGGTCGGCCAGCTTGCCGATGATCTCGTCGCCTTCCGGCCCCACCGGGGTAAGCTCGCGATAATCGTAATACAGGGCCAACGCGGTCAGCGGCGGCAGGGCCTGGGCGCCGCCATCGAGGAACAGCTTGGCGAATTCGTCGCTCATCTGCTTGGTCAGCAGCGGCACTTCGGGCGATTTCGGGAAATACTTCACGATCTGACGGAAAGTCGTGATGCCGCCGCGCAGATCGCCGGTGGAGAATTGCAATTCGCCCAGGCGACGCAGCAGGTTGAACTCATACGGGCCGCCGCGCCAGGCGAACCGCAACTGATCCATGCGCTCGATCGCCTGCGGCACGTCGATCAGCTTGCGGGTCAGCATCATGTCGGTCTTGGCGAATTCGGCCAGCGCCCGCGCACGACGATCGCCACTGCCGGAGGCCTGGTCGAAATGGCGGATCGCCTCTTCCGGCTTGTTGGTGGCATCGGCCAGCAGGCCACGTACATAATTACCTTCGGCGGCCTGGCCGCGCGTCAGGATATCCCAGTCCAGCGCCTGCAACTCGGCGGTGGCCGCCGCGATGTCGCCACCAGCCAGCCATGCCCGTGCCATGGTCAGGCGCAGATTAGCGCGCAGGTCGGGCGGGAATTTCGCCACGGCCGCGCCAGACAGCGAGAAGGCGCGCCGCGCCGCCGGCCAGTCGTCGCGCTCGGCCGCCAGCATGCCGCGATAGGCCAGGACGTCGGGATCGTCGTCGAATACCTTGGAATCGAGATCGTTGGCAGCATCTGCCAAGCGGCCAAGCCGCAGATACGCAATCCCCCGCAGCGCGCGATAGAGTTTGTCACGTTCCAGGTCAGGCTGTTCGGCGCGCGCTTTCGCCAGCACGCCGAGCGCCTCGGGCTGCATATCGTTGGCCGCGTAGAACTGCGCCAGCGCCAGACGCTGCTGCTGACGCTGACCGGGCGGGCTGAGGCCGATGCGGCGCAGGAGGTTTTCCTCCTGCTCGGCATAGGTATTGCCTTCGACCTTACGCCATTCGCCGAATTGCAGGATGTCGAGCGTGCCGCTTTTCGGATCCGCGCCGCGCGGCGCCGACAGTGCCAGCCCATTGGGAGACGCAATCTCGATGCCGCGCGGATAGCGCCGGATATCCAGATTATCGGCATGCGTCTCGATGGCGAACCCCTGGAAGCTGGGCAATACGCTGAGTTCGATGAAGTCACGCCGGCTGGATACGCCCCCATTGGCACCGGCATAGGGCACGACCGTGAGCATGTCGCCGGTATCGGGATCGGGGATCGCCAACTGTGGCGACGGATCGTTCGCCGCGAAGAACAGGCGCGCACCGCCATCAGCGTCCAGTTGGCGGCGTACATCGATTTCCTGCGGCCGGTTGCGCGGCGAGTCCGCATCGTCGACCAATGCACCGGGCGCGGTTTCCTTGGGTACCAGCTGTTCGGGCTGAATCGTGTTAATGCCGATCTGCCAGCCGGTGTTACGGCGGGTGAAGTTCGCGGTGGTGCCGCTGGGTACGGCAAGGCGCAGCACGGTGACACCCGGGATAGGCAGTTGTTCGACGCCGTTGATCGCGCCGCTCCAGTCACGCGTGGTGATCGGGCGCAAATCGACATTGGCGGCGCGGTCGAATACCAGCCATAAATTGCCATTGCGCAGGAAGGCCGCTGCCGCGACCGGGCGGGTCCAGGGGAAGTTCAGCAAAGGCCCTGTACGGCTGGAATCCACGCCCGGCACCAGCGGTACGCCGGTGATCGGCCCCGTCGGCGGCGCCGGCATGAAAGTGCCCAATGGCGCGGTCTGAACGGCTGCGACGGGCGCGGCGGCAGGAACGCCTGCGGCGGGTGGCGGCACGGCTGCCGCAGGGGTCGGGGCCTGGCCCGGAGGCCGGACTGCAGGAGGCGGCGGTGGTGTCGTCGCAGCGGCTTTAGAAGCGGGCGGCGCGGCGGGTGCACCAGTGCCCGTACCAACAGCTGTGGCTGGGGCTGCCTGAGCCGGTTTTGTCTCGGCGACCTTCGGCTCAGCCTTTCCTCCAGCAGGTTTTGCTTCAGCCGATTTGGTTTCGGCGGTTTTGGTTTCGGCCGCCTTTGTTTCGGGGGGCTTTGGCGCCGGCCCGGCTTCGGCAGTCGCGGATTTGGGTTCGGCGGATGGCGTGATATCGATCACCACCTTCGCACCATTGCGCCAGGATTTGATGCTGGCTCCTTCAGGGATGGCAAAGCTGACCACGCCGCTGTCGCCCTGGGCGCGCCAGGCAAGATTCTTCACGTTGCGCGGCGGAAACTGCGGCAGACGACCAAGGTCGACCGGCTGCGGGCTGGCAAAGCGGATCGCGGCCTGCTCGCCCTCGGTCGTCACATCGAATTCGACGCGCTGCGGCCAATCGAAAACCAGCCGCGTATAGGTCGGATGTTCGCCGGCCCGCAGAGGGACGGCTGAACCATTTGTCCGCACTGGCGCGGGTTGTGCCGGACTGGGAGGCGACGCCGCTGCCGGCTGCGGCGGGGCGGCGGCAGGACGCCCGATCGGGGGTGTATTGGTCTGCGGCTCGGTCTGCGCCAGAAGAACCGGCGAGAAAAGGCCCAGGGCGCCGGCCATTGCAAGGCCGGCAACACCACTGCGAGCCGAACTGCGCCGGTTCGCCGGAGGTCGCCTGTTATGCCCTTTTGCCATGCTCCCTGTCTGCGTCGATTTACTCTCGGCGGGGGAATCAGGCCCGCGTTTCGCAATTATAGAAGCGTGGCAGGATAAGGCGATACTGTTAACAGATTGTTCTTTCGGCCAGATTGGCGGCAGGCGGATGGTCAGGCCGCGCCAAGAATGCCGGCAAGCCGGGATTTCAGGGTCGCAGCATCAAACGGTTTGAGGATGAATCCGTCCACCCCGAGTCGGCCCGCCTCGGCCACGGCCTCACGGCGGCTTTCCGCCGTGACCAGGATAAACGGAATCTTGGCGTAATCCGGATCAACCCGCACGGCCCTGAAGAAGGCCAGGCCATCCATCGGCGCCATGTTCCAGTCCGACAGGATCAGGCGATAGCGCCGCCGGCGCAGCATGGTCAGGGCCGTGACCGGATCACCGACCGTATCGACGTCCACAAACCCGATATCCCGCAACTGCCGGGCAATGATCGCCAGCATGGTGCGGTGGTCGTCGACCACCAGTATCGGAAATTCACCCGCCGCCATCAGGCAGCCATAACCAGAAACCGGCGCGCAGCCTAGCCGAACAGATTGAGCAGATAACTCTGCCCGCCGCTGCTCTCGGCACCCTTGAAGGTCAGATAACGGGTTATCACCTTGTCGATTTCATTCTGATCGTTCTTGAGCGCTTTGACGTCGACCCGCTTTTCAAGCGCCGTTACCTGGCTGTCCACTTCCTGGTAGGCCAGCTCCTGGGGAAGGTTATTGGCGACGGTGATCACCTCGCGCAGGACGCCATCGCCCAGCAGTTGCACCGTCAAGTCGACATCCTTGATACGTCGCGAGAACTCGATCGCCGCGCGCACGCCCGGCGCCTGCTCATCGAGATACTGCTCGTATTTCACGCGCTCGTATTTCCGTCCCAGATCCAGGGCCGTCGACCCGAGTTTCAGCTTGTCTTCCTGGAAAATGAAAAACCCGAGATCCTGTGTCATCTTTTTAAAGCGGGGATCCTGGAACCGGTTGGCCAGCGAATCCACATCCGTGAGGTCGCTCTCCAGAATCTTGCGAATTTTGCCGGGATACTTGGCTTCGCTCTCAAGATCGTAGGCGGATAGGACGAATTTCAGCAGGCGCTGATTGTTGAAAAAATCGTCCAGAGACTCAATCCGGCCGATATTTTCCTTGAAATAGTCGATCTCCGACTGCACATCCTTGCGCTGGCGGAAATTCTGGAATTCCGGCCCATCGAATTCATAATAGTTGATCGATTTCGTAGTTGTCGGGGCCGCCTCTTCTTGAAGCAAACCGCGCTTCTGATTGATCGAATAAGCGCTGGCGTCCCGCGCCCCGATATCCGAACCGAAGATCAGCTTTCCGTCATCCGCAGGATCGGCGGAGCCTGATGTCACCAATGCCTTTCCGTCGACATCGATCTGCAACTTGCGCAGACGAGCCAGACCGGGATCAAGCGGCGCAACATGAGTGCCGTCATTGACGACCTTGCCGTCGGCGTCCAGGCCAACGGTATTGCCGTCTGTATCGAGCAGCGTGCCGGTCGCGCCAAAACCATATTTCTTGGCCAGTTCCAGATCCTTCAGCGTTCCCTGGCGTGCCACAGAGCCCGGATCGTTCAGGTCACTGGTCAGGATATCGCGCAATCTCTGGGGATTGAACCTGAACATGTCGCCGTAGCCATTGGCCTCAGCCAACACACGCATGAACCGATCGTCATTGATCAACTCGCTGACGGTCGTGGCCGTGGCCGTGCGGCCCTGGTAGTACGCGGCATCGTTCTGGACCCGCGCATTTTCTTCCTTGATCTGGCTGTTCCGCAGCCGGATCGCGGCATTGTTGAATTCGCGCGCGGTCTTCTTCGCCTGCTCCGCCGCCACGTCCGGCGCACTTTTCGCCTCGTTCTCGGCGGCAAGCTTCTGCAGCTTGCGATACATCGCTGTCGGCGACATCGTCGCCGAGGATGCACCAGCTCCGCTGTAGAGAATGCTCAGATCAATCGACATCCTTGCTCGCCTCCTGCGGCAGTGATGATCGGCACTACCCCTTACTGGGATCGCGCTTTAATTCAGTGGCGTAATTCTACCACGGCGGCTGGATACGGCAAGGCAGGGTTTTCACTGTCAAGTCAACGAATTAACCCATAATTAACCGTGATTTTCAGCCACCCGTTCCTGCTGGACGTGGAGGTGCAGCCGGCGCCGCACCGGGTGCAGCGGCTGCCGCCGGGGCCGTGGAGGCCGGCTGAATCTGGGTTTCCGCGCCGGCGCGCAGGCTGGGCGGGATCTGTTTGCGTGTGGCGAGCCGCACGGTGATGTCCTGCGCCGTAGCCGGGCTCATGTCGGCCAGCACCGCCGCCAGCTTGGCCTCTTTCATCCGCTCGACCACGCCAAGCAGGACATTGGCATCGAGCTTTTCAAAGATGCGAGCGGCATCTTTGGGCTTCATGTTCTCGTAAACCTTCACCAGCCCTTGCAGGTTCTGCTCTTCCTGCTTGTCGTATTGCTGGACGATCTGCTTGATGCTGCCTTCCAGCTTCTTGAGCTCGGCGATGCGTTCGTCGATCCGTTTCTCGGCCGCCGCCAGCAGGCTTTCACGCAGATCGATTTCGCGGGCCCGCTGCTCAAGCTGGTCACGACGCTGCGCCAGATTGGCCAGCAGTTCGATCTCAGCGCGCGTGAAAGTCGTCGGGTCGCGGTCGGCAAGCGACTGCACCGTGGAAGATGGCGCCGCAGCCGGCGGCGGGGCACTGGCCGGCATCTGCGCGGCGGCGGGTGGCGGCGACTGGGGCTGCCCCGGCGTTTGTGCCGGCGCCTGCGCCGTCTGGGCAGCAGCAGGCGGCGGCGTCAATTGCGTCGGCTGGCCGGCACGCTGGGCAGCGCCCTGCTGTTGTGCGCCGGCGGGCGTGACGAACAGTTCCGCCCTGCCCTGCCAAAGCGAGCCGATCTTAAGGCCCAGCAGCAGCGCCACGGCCAGAATGGTAAGCGGCAGGATACGCACGCGCGAAGCGAGGCGGGATTTCCCGCTCTGCTTCGTCGCCGCCTGCTGCCGCATCGCCGTCACCGCGCCTGCCTCAGGGCCATGAGCAGTTCGCGTTCGGCCTCAGAGCGAGGTTCAATCTTGAAATCCCGATTGCCAGACGGCGTAGCGGCCGCCCGCTTGGCGGGGAACGGCGTCACCGGCTGAGGTCGTTCGGCTGCGGTGCGATCGTGGCCACGGTCTTGCGGACGGTCCTGGCCGCGCGGCCCGGCCGCATCCTGCCGGGCCGCCCGGTTGCCGCTGGCCTCACCGGCCAGACGATCCGCCAGCCGGTCGGCCGTCTCGATCATGAACCCGAGCTCGTCACGCAGGATTTTGGCCTGCTTCATCCGTTCCTCATGCGCGGCATCGGCGCCGGCGGAGGCCGTCTTCAGTTCCGTCATGCCCTGTCGGGCCTTGGTCAGCGCCTTGTCGAATTCACCGATCAATCGGCGCATTTCATCCTGGTTGGCGCGCAGATTGCCCAGGCGCCGATTCAGCACCAGCGATATGGCAAAGGTGATGACCAGCAGAACGGCAACGACGATTTCGACGATCAGGGTCACCGTCATCATGCACCTCCCAGACTCTTCAGAGTCCGATCGATCTTGACCGCGATATTGTTGCCCATGCGGCCCATGCGACCTTCCACCATGGGGATGCCGCCGCAGCGCATCATGATCACGGATTCGGGCGTGGCATTGAACATGATGGTCTTGCCGACCTCGAGATTCATTACCTGCCCCAGCGTCATCACCTGTTCGTCGAGGACCGCCTCGATTTCGACGTCGGTGGACCACAGTTCGGTGGCAAGGTGGTTTTCCCAGATCGAGTCACGGCCGAACTTCTCGCCCATGAACATCTGGAGCAGCAGTTCGCGCACCGGCTCCAGGGTCGCATAGGGCAGCATCAGCTCCAGGCGACCACCGCGATCCTCCATGTCCACGCGCAGGCGGGCGAGGATTGCCGCGTTGGCCGGGCGGGCGATGGTGGCGAAGCGCGGATTGGTCTCAATACGGTCGTAGGAGAAATTGACCGGCGCCAGCGGTTCGAAGGCGGCCCGCATGTCGTCGAGCACGACGTTGACCATGCGCTCGACCAGATTGCGTTCGATCGTGGTATAGGGACGACCTTCGATACGCATCGCTGCCGTGCCGCGGCGACCGCCCAGCAGCACGTCGACGATGGAGTAGATCAGCGAGCTGTCGACCGTGAGCAGGCCATAGTTATCCCATTCCACCGCGCGGAACACGCTGAGGATGGCAGGTAGCGGGATCGAGTTCAGGTAATCGCCGAAGCGGATCGAGGTAATATTGTCTAGCGAGACCTCGACGTTATCGGAGGTAAAATTACGCAGGGACGTGGTCATCAGACGCACGAGGCGGTCGAATACCACCTCCAGCATCGGCAGACGTTCATAGGAAACCAGCGCGCTGTTTATGATCGCGCGTATACCGGCCTTGTCCGCATCCTCCTCGACGCTGGCGTCGAAGCCAAGCAGGCTGTCGATTTCATCCTGATTCAGGATGCGCGTGGAACCGCCGGCGTCATCGTCGCCGGCCCAGGCCGCGCCGCCGTCTTCCGGATTATCCACCATGACCGCCTCGTTTCGTCACTGGATCAACATCTCCTTGAACAGGACATCATTGATCTTGATCGGTGCCACCGCCTGGTTCACGCGGATCAGCAATTCTTCCTTAAGCCTATACAGGCCGGCCGATCCCACCAGATCATCCGGCCGCAATTCGCGCAGATAGATCTGGAAGTTATCGGTGACGCGCGGCAACAGTTCGTTCAGCTTTGGCGTGGCCAGCGGGTCGTTGTGTTCCAGCGCCACCTTCAGCTTGAGATAGGACGCCTGCCGGCCGGTGGAATTGAGGTTCACCAGAATATCCGGCAGATCGTAGAAAACCGTCACTTTCGGCAGCTCGGGCTTTACTTCGGCCTCTTCGCTCTGGCCGGCGAACAGGAAGAAATAGGCCGCGCCGCCACCACCCAGCACAAGCAGCAGCACAACGGCGGCAGCGATGATGACTATCGCCCGCTTGCCCTTCTTTTTCTTGCCTTCGAGCTCGTCGCCCTCTTGGCCTTCGGTGTCGTCACTCATGCAGGCGAATCCCTGGCCTCTGCCGGTCCACTCTAGGCTGCCATTGGTAAGGCTCCACAGTTAACACTTTGTCACCGCCCGGCAGAAATTGCCGGGTCCTCCGGTGGAGACCCCGGCCAAAATGCCCCTTTCGAGCAAATTAACCAAATTTTTTATTGGTTTTCCAGGTAAAATTTAATTGGCACAAGCCCTGCAAAGTAAGGCCCAGCAACGGCTAACCGCGAGTTTGGTGCCATGGAAAACGCAACCTATATCGGCCTGTCCCGCCTCTCGAGCATGCGGCGCGAGATGGATGTGCTGGCCAACAACCTGGCGAACATGAATTCGAACGCCTACAAGGGCGAGCGGGTGCTGTTCGAGGAATACCTGAAGGGCCCGAACGACGCCAAGAAAGTCAGCTTCGTCAATGACTTCGCCGTACTGCGCGATACCCGCATCGGCAATCTGGAGCAGACCGGCAATACCTATGATGTGGCCATCACGGGCAACGGCTACCTCACTGTCGATACCCCGCAGGGCCGCCGCTTCACCCGCGACGGCCACCTCCGCCTGGATAACGACCGCCGCCTTGTCACCGCAGGCGGCCATCCCGTGCTGGACAGCCGCGGCCGCGACATCGTCATACCTCAGGATGCCCAGGAAATTCCGACCATCGCCGCTGACGGCACCATTTCGGTAGGCCAGCAGCAGGTCGCGAAGATCGATCTGGTCACCTTCGAGAACGAGCAGGAACTGCGCAAGACGGCACAGGGCCTCTATGCCACCACCCAGGAGCCGCAGGTGGCCCCGGCCAGCAGCACGCTGGCGCAGGGCATGCTGGAGGCTTCCAATGTTGAACCGATCGTCGAGATGACGGCGATGATGGAATTGCTGCGGCAGTATCAGGGCACGCAGGGCCTGATGGATGCCGAGCATGAACGTATGCGCACCGCAATCCAGCGGCTTGGGCGCACCGCGTAAGAATTAGAGAGCAGGAGAACCTACCATGCGTTCGCTCAGCACCGGCGCCACCGGCATGATGGCCCAGCAGCTCAATGTCGAGGTGATCTCGAACAACATCGCCAACATGAGCACGACGGCGTTCAAGCGCCAGCGTGCGGAATTCCAGGATCTGCTGTACCAAAACATGCGCCGCCCCGGCGCCTCGTCTTCCGATGCCAACACCATCGTGCCGTCGGGTATCCAGATCGGTGTCGGCGTGCGTACGGCCGGCGTCTACCGCATCCACGAGCAGGGCAACCTGACCCTGACCGGCAATACCTATGACCTCGCGATCAGTGGCAAGGGATATTTCCAGGTGACGCTGCCCTCCGGCGAAACCGCCTACACCCGCGCGGGTTCGTTCCAGATCAATGCCCAGGGCCAGATGGTCACGGTCGATGGCTACCTGCTCAATCCGGCCATCACCGTGCCGCAGGGAACCCTGTCGGTGAGCATCGATGCCACCGGCATAGTCGAGGCCCGCATCGCTGGCCAGGTCAACGCACAGCAGCTCGGCCAGATCCAGCTCGCCACCTTCATCAACGAAGCAGGTCTGGAAGCGACCGGAGACAATCTGTTCCTGGAGACGGCGGCATCCGGCCAGCCCACCGTGGGCAACCCGAATGCCGTCGGCTTCGGCACCCTGCGCCAGGGTTATGTCGAAACCTCGAACGTGAACCCGGTGCAGGAAATCACCAACCTGATCACCGCGCAGCGTGCCTATGAAATGAATTCGAAGACCATCACGGCTTCGGACGAAATGCTGCAGGCCGCGACCCGCCTGCGCTGATGACCTGACACGCCCAACGGAGATCCGCCATGGCCCCGCTTCGCACCATCCTCCTCGCCGGCTTTGCCACCGCCGCCCTCGCCCTGCCGGCCGCGGTTATGCAGCCAGCCACGGCACAAACCCAGATTGCCTCGGTGGGCGGTGGTGCGGGCCGGATCATCGGCGAGCGCGAAGTGGCCCGTCGGATCGCCGAACTGGTGCAGCAGCGCAATGGCGGCCAGCCGGTGGAAATCCATTTCCACGGCATGGACAACATCATCGAAGTCCCGGCAGCGGGCCAGGCCGTTCTGCAGGTGGAAAGCTTTTCCTTCGACTCGCGCAGCGGCCGTTTCCTGGCATCGCTGACCACGCCGGGTCGCAGCGAGGGCGTGCGATTCACCGGCCGCGCCCAGGCCGTGGAATCCCTGCCGGTGCTGAAGAACCGTGTGGCAGCCGGCGAAACCATCACCAAGTCCGATATCGAAT
The DNA here is from genome assembly GCA_046294345.1 of Ferrovibrio sp. Taxonomy (GTDB): domain Bacteria; phylum Pseudomonadota; class Alphaproteobacteria; order Ferrovibrionales; family Ferrovibrionaceae; genus Ferrovibrio. The sequence continues at coordinate 143,696 of JBKBJT010000002.1, read as the reverse complement.
GGGTGAAGGTTCCCGCAGGTCGCTACGGCGGCGGCTACATTGACCGGGTGGAAGATCTGATCGGCCAGACTCCGCGCCGGCCGCTCGCCGCCGGACGGCCGCTGCGCAGCGCCGATATCGGCAAGCCGGAAGTGATCACCAAGAACGGTCTGGTCACCATGGTGGCGCAGGCTCCGGGCCTCACCATCACCACCACCGGCCGCGCCATCGAGGCCGGCAGCCTGGGCGATGTGATCCAGGTGATGAACCTGCAGAGCAAAAAGACCGTGCAGGCGACCGTGATCGGCATGAACCAGGTTCAGGTCATCACCGCCCCCAGCATCGTCGTGACCAACTGAAGACCGCCGAGCAAAGAGGAAGATCGCCATGCTCCGCCTGACCTCCACCCCCTTCGCCGGCATGCTGCGTCTCGCCGCCGTCGCCGGACTTGCCGTCACCATGGGCGCCTGCGCCAATATCGGCCGCCTGGCCGATGTGGGCGGTGCGCCGCCGCTGAGCAAGATCGACAATCCCTCGGAACAACGCGACTATCGTGCCGTCAGTCTGCCGATGCCGGCACCGGAAGTGACGCCGCGCCACGCCAATTCGCTGTGGCGGCCGGGCGCGCGGCAGTTCTTCAAGGATCCGCGCGCGACCAAGGTGGGCGACATCCTGACCGTCAACATCAACATCCAGGAACGCGCGCAGATTCAGAACAACACCTCGACCTCACGCGACAACAGCGAATCCGCCGGCCTGCCGAACTTCCTCGGCCTCGAAGCCGCCGGCGGCGCAATCGAGCGCATCTTCAATGGCGCTGACGTGGACAACCTGGTGGGCATGAACTCGTCGTCGGGTGTCCAGGGCCAGGGCCAGATCAACCGCCAGGAGCAGATCACGCTCAGCGTCGCAGCGCTGGTCACCCAGATCCTGCCGAACGGCAACATGGTGGTGCAGGGACGTCAGGAAATCCGCGTGAACAACGAAATCCGTGAACTGCTGATCAAGGGCATCGTGCGGCCGGAAGACATCACGGCGACCAACACGATCGTGCATACCCAGATGGCCGAAGCCCGCATCTCGTATGGCGGCCGCGGTCAGCTGACCGACGTGCAGCAGGGTCGCTGGGGTCAGCAGATCTTCGACATCATCTCCCCGTTCTAAACGGAGGTGCAGCCCCCGCCCGCAACGCGGGCGCGTCAGAAAGTGCGTCAGGATTGCAGGATGCGATCCGCGGCAAAATGCCAGGGGTGTCAAACGCAAAAGGCCGGTCAGAAGACCGGCCTTTTCGTTATTCGGAAGGTGGCGACGACACCCTACATGTCGTCGCGATGAGTCCGCTCGCGGCGTTCATGACGTTCCTGGGCCTCGATCGACAGGGTGGCGATCGGGCGGGCTTCGAGGCGTTTGAGCGAGATCGGTTCGCCGGTTTCCTCGCAATAGCCATATGACCCATCCTCGATCCGCTTCAGCGCCGCATCGATCTTGGAGATCAGCTTGCGCTGGCGGTCGCGGGTGCGGAGTTCCAGGGCACGATCCGTCTCGGTCGAGGCGCGATCGGCAATATCCGGCTCCTGGGTCGTGTCCTCCTGCAGGTGTTGCAGGGTTTGATTCGATTCCCGCAGAATTTCTTCCTTCCAGGCCAGCAGCTTGCGGCGGAAGTATTCCTTCATGCGCGGGTTCATGAAGGCCTCACTTTCGGTCGGCCGATAATTCGCCTTCAATTGGATACCCATGTACGAGACCCTCCAGGCGCCGCGGCGACTCCGGGACCCCCGGCCGCGGCGCGCGGGAGTATATGAATCGGCCCGGCCCGGAGCAAGGCCAGAGAACCTGTTGGAAGCCTTTGATTTTTTGAAAAAATCGTGAAACGTCCGGGGCCGGAGCACCCGATTCAGAGACCCAGCTTGGCCAACTCGACTTCGCAGCGCAGCTCGATTTCAGCCACCACTTCGGCCAGTTGCGGGTCCTCGATGGCCATTTTTTCGTTTCGCAGGGCCTGGGCCAGGGCCTGCAGCCGGGCCGCCGGCATCCGGCCCTCGAGCAGGCCGTGACGGATTTCATCGAGTTTTTCCAGCAACGAGGAACCGCGACGGAAGGCACGCTGCCGGTTCTGCCGCCCGCCCCCCTGTTCATCGACCGACTGGATCGCCAGCATGGCGTCCAGGGCGGCCACGGGCGCGGTCTGGGCGACCTGACCGGTCGGCTTTTCGGCGCCCTTGAGCAGGCTGGCAAAATTAGCGCCGCCAGCGCCGCCGCTGCCGGTCGTACGTTTCGGGGCCCCCGGGGCGATGCCGCCTGGGCCTTTGACTTTGTTAATGCTCATGGGATTTGCGATCCGTTATGTACTGCATGGTGCCCGATAAGACTGACCGGGTAAAGCCGGCATTTTTTGCCGCATGAACACCCTCGGAGCAATCAAAATCCTTTTATTCCAATGGATTAACCATTGGCATGGCCTTCGCATACTTCATGGCGAGAAGCGGCTTTCAGGGCCGCGAGCGTGAAGGAAGATGCGAAATGTCCAGCTTCGCCCATGATCGGTTCCAGACCCTGCTGCGCCGCCTGGCCCAGGCGGCCCTGACCTGTGGCCTGCTGCTGGCCGTCCTGACAGGCACGGCCCAGGCCGGCTCCCGCATCAAGGACATCGCCGACTTCGAAGGCATCCGCGACAACATGCTGGTCGGCTATGGCCTGGTGGTCGGCCTGGACGGCACCGGCGACAGTCTGACCAACGCCCCCTTCACCCGCCAGAGCCTGCAGGCCATGCTGGAACGCTTCGGCGTCAACATCCGTGACGCCGGCACCTTCCGCACCCAGAATCTTGCCGCCGTGATGGTGACGGCCTCCCTACCCCCCTTCGCCCGTCATGGCAGCCGCATCGACGTGAGCGTGTCGACCATGGGCGATGCCAAGAGCCTGCAGGGCGGCACCCTGCTGGTGACGCCGCTGCTCGGTGCCGATGGCGAGGTTTACGGCGTGGCCCAGGGCGCCATCGCGATCAGCGGTTTCCGCGCCCAGGGCGCCGCTGCCCAGATCACCCGCGGCGTTCCGACATCCGGCCGCATCGCCAACGGCGCCATCGTGGAGCGCGAAGTCGGTTTCGAGTTGGCTTCGCTGCCCGTGCTGCGGCTGGCCCTCAAGAATCCGGATCTGACCACCGCACGTCGCATCAGCCAGGCCGTCTCCACGCTGGCCGGCGTGCCGACCGCACGCGCGCTGGATCCCAGCACGGTGCATATCGATATCCCCGAGCGTTTCCGCCGCGACATCATCGGCTTCATGACCGAGGTCGAGCAGTTGCAGGTAGAGACCGACCAGATGGCGCGCGTGATCATCGACGAGCGCTCCGGCACCATCGTGATGGGTCCGAACGTGCGCATCGACACCGTCGCTATCGCGCAGGGCTCGCTTACCGTACGCATCACCGAAACGCCGCAGGTCTCGCAGCCGAACCCGTTCGCGCCCGGCCCGGTCGGCGTGGCCGGCATCGCCGGCACCTCGCCCACGACCGGCACCGTGCAGGTTCCGCGCATCGGCCCCGACGGCCAGCCCGTGAAGGATGCGTCGGGCAACTTCGTCTTCGACACCATCACCCAGGCCGTGCCCGGCACCGGGACGCCCACCGTGCCCGGCCAGATCGGCGGCGGCGCGCAGACCGTGGTGGTGCCGCGCACTGAAATCCAGGTCGATGAACAGGCCGACCGCCGCCTGGGCATCCTGCGCCGCGGCGTGTCGCTGCAGGAACTTGTCGATGGCCTGAACGCCCTGGGCGTCGGTCCGCGCGACATGATCACCATCCTGCAGGCGATCAAGGCCGCCGGCGCCCTGCAGGCTGAAATCCAGGTGATGTGATGACCGCCCTCGTTTCATCGCCCGCCATTCATTCCTACGCCATCGACCAGGTGCGCAGCGAACATCTTTCCGCGCATGCTGGTCAGCGCAAGGCCGGCGATGCCGGCAAGACGGCCCAGGATTTCGAGGCTTTCTTCCTCACTCAGTTCTTCGAATTCATGTCGAAGGATCTCAAGACCGACGGACTGATGGGTGGCGGTCAGGCCGAGGCCACATGGCGTTCATTCCTGAACGACCAGTATGGCCGCGAAATGGCCCGCGGGCGCGGCATCGGCATCGCAGACATGGTCTATGACCAGATCCTGAAAATGCAGGAGGCGCAATCATGAGCAACCAGCAGACCGCCAGCCATCGCACGCAGACCATGAATCCCCGCATGGCGCAACGCCTGGGCATCGAGGCAGGCCCTCGCCCGGCCGATAATTGCGGTGTGGGCGCCGTGCCCCCCACCGTGGCGGAACTCAGCGACCTGGTGATCCAGCTTAAAGACATCATGCAGCAGGAAACGGTGATGCTGGAACGGCACGATTACGCCGACCTGCCCCGCACCACCGAACAAAAGCGCATCATCGCCGGCCTGCTGCGGGATAAGCAGAAGGTTCTGAAACAGCATCCCGATGCCCTGCATGGCGCACCGGAAAAGGACCGGGAAAAACTCAAATCCCTGCTGGGCGAGATGCGCGAGATCGGCAAACGCAACGAAATCGTCGTGCGCACCGCACGAGATGCCAACAAGATGTTGCTGGATGCCGTGATCCGGGGCGCCACTAAGCAGAGCCAGCTTGGCTCCGGCTATGGCAGCACCGGCGCGATGACCGCACTGACGGCGAATTACGGCGCGCGCCAGCCGGTATCTCTGTTCAACAACGAGGTTTGCTGAGCACGCCTTCCACTTCCCCCCGCCAGTACCCCCTCGCCCCGCCGGCCATGCCGTCGCGGGGCGTTTTTTTGACAAAGGTGCGATCAGGCCTCGTCTTCTTCGTGACTGCGGTTGATGGCCCAGAAATCATAGAATACGGCGAACGCCGCCAGCGCCAGGCCGAAAGCCTGCATGCCGCCATCCCGTGCCCCGGCCGCCAGCACGATGCCCAGCAGGCCCAGCACGGTCACCAGCACGGCGATCACCCAATAGCCCATCACGGTCATGATTTTCTCGTTCATTCCTTGCTCCTTTCACGCAATTCAGCATCGGCATCGTCGAACAGCACACGCCGTCCGGCACCTTCCAGATCATCCATCTGACCGGATTTCAGCGCCCATAGGAAAGCGAACATGCCGAGCAGGCCAAGACCCAGCGCGGCCGGGATCAGAAACAGCAGGATCGTCATGCGGCCTCCCGGCGCCGGCCCAAGTCGAGCCGCAGCGCATTTCCCACCACCAGGATTGATGAACTCGACATGGCGATGGCCGCGATCAGCGGCGTGACCATGCCGGCTATCGCCAGCGGCACGGCGAACAGATTATAGACCAGGGCCAGCGCCAGATTCTGCTTGGCCAGACTGCGGCTGCGGCGCGCCACCGCCAGGAATTCCGGCACCGCAGCGAGCTTCTCGCCCTGGAAGACGGCATCGGCAGCATTCTGCGCAATATCAAGGCCCGACGACGGCGAGAGGGACGCATCGGCCTGAGCCAGCGCGACGGCATCATTCAGGCCATCGCCCACCATCAGCACATGGCGCCCCTGCTGTCTAAGAGCTGCGATGGCCGCAGCCTTGCCGCGCGGATCGATGCCGGCCTGCCAGTCGGCAATGCCAAGCTGCTCCGCCACGGCAGACACTGCTGCGGCATGGTCACCGGACAGGATGGCCAAGCGGTAGCCATTCCGGCGTAGAGCATCGACCACGGCAACGGCATCGCTGCGCAGGGTGTCGCGGAAACGGAACCGGCGGGCAGAATGACCCGGTCGGACCAGCCACAATTCCGAATAGCCGTCGGCGGGCCGGGCATCGATTCCGGCGAAGCGGGCATGGCCAAGGCGGATTTCACCTTCGGCCGTCTGCAGCCGCAGGCCCTGTCCGGGCAGTTCCTCGACGCCATCGGCAGGGATGACGTCGCCGCAGGCCTTCAGCAGGGCCTTGCAGAGCGGATGCCGGCTGCGGGCCGCGAGCGCGGCGGCAAGGCGCAGGCTTTCGGCATCCCCGGTGTCTTCTTCCAGTACGCGCGGCTGGCCGAGCGTCAGCGTACCGGTCTTGTCGAACACGATGGTATCGATGGGCGCAGCCCGCTCCAGCGCCGTGGCGGATTTGAGCAGGATGCCGCGACGCATGAGCCGGCTGCTGGCCACCACCTGCACCACCGGCACGGCCAGCGCCAGCGCGCAGGGGCAGGTGATGATCAGCACGGCGGCAGCGATCAGCATGGCACTGCGCCAGTCGGCATCGCCGATGAAAATCCAGCCGAAGAAGCTCAGTAAAGCCGTGACATGCACCACCGGCGCATACCAGCGCGCCACCCGCTCGGCCAGGCGCACGTAACGATCCCGCCCCTGTTCGGCCGCCTCCATCAGACGGGCGATCTCGCCCAGCAATGTGGCGCTGCCCACGGCGGTCACGCGCAGGGTCAGGGGTGCTTCCAGGTTGATCGCGCCGGCGAATACGTGAGTGCCGGCCTGGGCCGGCTGAGGCAGGGTTTCCCCGTTGATCAGGCTGGCATCCAGCGCCGAGCGACCTTCGACCACCATTCCATCCACCGGCACCCGTTCGCCGGCGGCAACCAGAACCCGGTCGTCCACCGCAACAAGATGCGCAGGGCGTTGCAGGATGCCGGTTTCGGTCAGCACCGAGACGGGCTTGGCTGTCCATGCCACCAGTCTTTGCGCCGTGCGGCGGGCGAAGCCGCGCGCCCGCAGATCGAGATAACGGCCGACCAGCAGGAAGAACAGCAGCGTGACGGCGGCATCGAAATAGGCATGTGGGCCGGAGCGCAGCATTTCGGCCAGACTGACGGTCACCGCCAGCGTGACACCGATGGTGATCGGCACATCCATATTGGTGCGCCCCTGACGCAGGACGGCGAAGGCCGAGCGATAGAAGGGGCGGCCGGCATAGGCGATGGCCGGAATGGCGATCAGGGCGGAAATCGCGTGGAACAGGTCGCGGGTGGCAAAGCCCATCTCGCCGACATGCCCGGACCAGACCGACACCGACAGCAGCATGATATTGGCGGCGGCGAACCCGGCCACAGCCATGGCACGCAGCAGATCGCGTTCTTCGGCGCTGCCAATCTTTTCGGCCGCATCAGAGGTGAGTCCCAGGCAACGATAGCCCAGACGCGTGACGATGCCGGCCAGATCGTTGACCCGCCCTGCCCCGCCTTTCCAGGTCAGGGTCAGGCGACGGGTGGTCGCTGAAAGCCTTGCCTGCTGCACGCCCGGCTGGGTCCGCAGGGCCTGTTCGATCAGCCACAGGCAGGCGGCGCAATGCATGCCTTCAACCAGGAATTCGACGCGGCAGGCACCATCGTTTCCGCTCTGGACGAATTCCTGCCAATCCGCGACTTCGGCGTCGGCCGGCGTTGGCGCAGCCGCATCACGCAAGGTGTAATAACGTTCCAGCCCCAGCCCCTTGATCAGGGCATGGGCACCGGCACAGCCGCTGCAGCAGAAAGCCGGCTTGCCATCCTCCACCTTACCGACAACCGGCGCACCGCAATGGGTGCAGAGTGCCGTGGCATTCGCCTGCGGAAGGGTTGCGTCGGATGACAATGCCGCCAGTGCCATCGCCCGCTCAGTGGATCAGCAGCCGTTCGGCGCCCGAGAATTCCTCGCTGCCGCGGCGCGCGGAAAGATGCAGATCCCAGGCGCCCTGTTTGGGCAGTTGCACCTGGCTGCGGTAACGCCCGGCGCCAAGCGCCTCGAAACCGATGCGCAACGGCGCCATGTTCTCGACCGGACGCTGCAATTCGCCTTCCAGCGCAAGGCCATCCAGCGGTGCCTTGCCGGCATCCGTCCAGCGGACTTCGATAGTCACCGTATCGCCAGCCGGCACAGCCGAGACAGCATACTGCCAGCCCAGGCGGGTCTGGGCATCGATCTGCGCCTTCGTCTGGTTATAGGCAAGTCCCTTCTTGTAGGGATGCTCGACGACCAGGCCGCTGAACGTGTCGGTGGCATAGACGATCAACGTCGTGTTGACGGCGATCACGACGGCGAAGCCGCCCACGAATATCCAGGGAATCCAGCGTCCGCGCGGTGAAGATGATTTCTGTGCCATGGCGATAGCCATTATAGCGACTCCATGCGATCTAAAAGCATCAATTCGGCGCGTTGAAGGTGGATTTGTAACCGGTCAACCGTTGCCCCTGCTCGTCCACGACGTTGAACCGCAGGCTGGTCGAGGCTTCCTTGATCACCGGGCGGGGTGCTTTCACGAAGACGCGATATTCACCCACGTTGTCGGGCGGCACCACCAGCGGCAGCCGGGCGGCCGGCTCGTCGCCTTCGCCAGCCATAAACATGGTGGCCTGTGGGATGCCCTCGATGGTCAGGTAAAGCCTGCGCTCGTCACGCGTCTTGTTGAGTAGCTTGACGGTATAGCCGTTACGCAGTGATCCGTCGGACAGGGTGACATAAAGCGGCGCACGGTCGTGCAGCACGTTCATTTCCCAGCTTGAGCGGGTAAGCAGCGTACCGGCCATGATCGCCATCACCAATACCAGCATGGCTGCATAGATCACGGTACGGGTGCGCAACAGTTTGAGGATGGCCGGCAGCTTGTTGGCGCGGCGGTCGAGATTGGCGATCGACACGAAATCGATCAGCCGCTGCGGCCGACCGACCTTGGTCATGATCTCGTCGCAGGCATCGATGCACAGGCCGCAGCCGATGCATTCGAGCTGCATGCCGTCGCGGATGTCGATGCCGGTGGGGCAGACATTCACGCAGGCCCGGCAATCGACGCAGTCGCCACGCCCTTCCCAGCTTTCACCCGCCTTGTGCTTGCCGCGGGCTTCGCCGCGCCAGCCCTGGTAGGTCACCGCCAGGGTGTGCTCATCCTGCATCGCGGCCTGGAAACGCGGCCAGGGGCACATATAGGTGCAGACCTGCTCGCGCGCCCAGCCGGCCAACAGATAGGTGGTGCCGGTGAACAGGCCGAAGAAGAAATACGTGCCGCCCGAGGCCTCGCCGGTGAAGATTTCGCGCGTCACCGTCGGGGCATCCTGGAAATACATGATCCAGGCGCCGCCGGTGGCCGCGGCGATCACCAGCCAGACCGTATGTTTGGCCACCTTGCGCCAGGCCTTGTTGAGGCTGAAGGGCTGCTGGTCCAGCCTGATGCGGGCATTGCGGTCGCCTTCGATCCAGCGCTCGACCAGCATGTAAAGGTCGGTCCAGACCGTCTGCGGGCAGGTATAGCCGCACCAGACGCGACCGAACAAAGCGGTGGCCAGGAACAGGGCGACGGCGCCCAGGATCAGCAGACCGGTGAGGTAGTAGACTTCCTGCGGCCAGATTTCGATCCAGAAGAAATAACCGCGACGCCCGGCCATATCCAGCAGCAGGGCCTGGTCGGGAGCATTCGGGCCGCGATCCCAGCGGATCCAGGGCGCGATGTAGTAGACCGCGAGGCAGGCGATCAGGATCGCCCATTTGATATTGCGAAAGCGGCCGGAAACGGCCCGGGGATAAACCTTGACGTGGTCGGAATAAAGCGAGGGGGCAAGCAGCCCCAGCATCGCATCGGCGCGATTCTTAGTCTCAGGGGCCATCTGGTTCATGTCGGTCACTCGCACCCTCATGCGCTGCTGGTCTTAATCCCGGATCTCCCCCGATCTCTTTTTCCGGAATTTAGTGCGCCGTTTACTGACTTAATCTGTGGCGTTTGGGCGCAGCGGCAATCTGCCGCTGCGCCCCGCCATCTCGTTCAAGACTTACGCCTGCCGGTTACTCGCCGCCGCCCAGGGCATGGACATACAGCGCCAGCATCTTGATCGTGGCATCGTCCAGACGCCCGGCCCAGGCCGGCATCACGCCGGCGCGGGAATAGGCAATCGACTGCACCACGGCAGCCTTGTCACCGCCATACAGCCAGATCTTGTCGGTCAGGTTGGGGGCGCCAACCTCACGCATGCCCTTGCCCTGCTCGCCATGGCAAGAGGCACATTGTTCAGCGAACAGCTTGGAACCTTCGGCATTCGGCTTGTCGAGACCCGACAGCGACAGCACATGCTGGGCCACGGCCTGAATCTGCGGCATGGTCAGCAGGCCATCGGCCAGAAAGCGCGGCATCTGCGACACCCGGGTATCGTCGTCGTTGGTCGAGCGGATGCCGTGCTGGAGGGTAAGCTGGATTTCCTCCAGCGAACCGCCCCACAACCAATCATCGTCGGCCAGGCTGGGATAACCCTTGGCGCCGGTGCCGCCGGACTGGTGGCACGGCGCGCAGTTCTCGGCGAACAGCACGCGTCCACCGGCCAGGGCGAAGCGATTCAGATCGGCATCGGACTTCACGGCCGCGACGTCCAGCTTGGCGATCTGGTCGCGGTACTGAGCTTGCGATGCGCTGGCCTCCTGCAACCGTTTGGACACGTCATCCCGCTGGCTATAACCAAGCACGCCACCGAAATGGCTGCGCAGGTACGGAACCGACGGGTAAAGCACCATCCACACCACCGAGAACAGCACGGTGGCATAGAAGACATACAGCCACCACTTCGGCAGGGGCGAATTCAGTTCCTTGATGCCGTCCCACTCATGGCCCGTGGTTTCAATGCCGGTGACAGAGTCTTTTTCGATCTTGGTGGGCATCAGATCACTCCTTCTCGATGCCGTTATGCGGGGCGCCGTCGCGCAGCGGGATTTGCCCGCGGCTTTCCCAGTCCTTGCGCCTGGACGGCCACATCACCCAGGTGATGATGGCGGCGAACAGCAGGAAGAACCACAGCGTCCATAACGATTTCAGATGCGGATAGATGGCCTCTAGCATGACGGCCTCCTCACTGGCGGAGGCTGCCAGGCTGCACCTTGTCGAATTCGACAAGGGTGCCAAGCATCTGTAGATAAGCGACCAGGGCATCCATTTCGGTGATCTTGGCCGGGTTGCCGTCGAAGTCCCCCAGACGGGCCTTCGGGTAACGGCCAGCCACGGCGTCGGTATCGGCATCCGGCATGGTCTGCGCCTCCAGATCCGCCTTCGCGTTCTGGATCATATCGTCGCTATACGGCACGCCGGTCACCCGTAGTGCCTTCAGATGGTCCGCGATGTCGGCATACTGCAACGGCTTGTCGGCCAGGAAGGCGTATGGCGGCATGATCGACTCCGCGACAACGGCCCGCGGGTCCTTCAGATGCTCGACATGCCATTCGTTGGAGTATTTCCCGCCCACACGGGCCAGGTCCGGACCGGTACGCTTCGAGCCCCACTGGAACGGATGGTCATACATGCTTTCCGCCGCAAGGCTGTAATGGCCGTAACGCTCGACCTCATCGCGCAGGGGGCGAATCTGCTGACTGTGGCAGACATAGCAGCCCTCGCGGATATAGATGTTACGGCCGGCCAGTTCGAGCGGCGAATAGGGTCGCATGCCCTGGACGCGTTCAATCGTGGTCTCGATGGTGAAGAGCGGCACGATCTCGACCAAGCCGCCGATGGCGACCGTGATCAGGGTAAGCACCACCAGCAGGATCGAGTTCTTCTCGACGACTTCGTGACGATAGGCCATGTCCGGCTCTCCTTACTCTGCCGCCGCCGACTGGGCGGGCGCGCGGACGATCGGCGTTTCATCGCGGACATCGCCGCGGGCCGTACGCCACAGGTTGTAGACCATGATCAGGGCGCCGGTCAGGAACAGCAGGCCGCCGGTAGCACGGATCACATAGAAGGGATGCATCGCCTGCACCGTCTCGACGAAGGAATACTGCAGGAAGCCGAGATTGTCGTAGGCGCGCCACATCAGGCCCTGCATGATGCCCGAGACCCACATCGCACTGATGTAGAGCAGGATGCCGATGGTGGCGATCCAGAAGTGGTAGGACACCAGGCGGGTCGAATACAGGCCGGCCCGCTTCCACAGCACCGGCACGAGGTAGTAGAGCGCGCCAAAGGTGATGAAGGCGTTCCAGCCCAGCGCACCCGAATGCACGTGACCGATGGTCCAGTCGGTGTAATGGCTGAGACCGTTCACCTGCCGGATCGACATCACCGGGCCTTCGAAGGTCGACATGCCGTAGAAAGCGACGGCCGTGACCGAGAAACGCAGGGCCGGATCAGTACGCAGCTTGTCCCACGCACCTGACAGGGTCATCAGACCGTTGATCATGCCGCCCCAGGACGGCATCCACAGCATCACCGAGAAGACCATGCCCAGCGTCGAGGCCCAGTCGGGCAGCGCGGTGTAGTGCAGATGGTGCGGGCCGGCCCAGATATAGAGGAAGATCAACGACCAGAAGTGCACGATCGACAGGCGGTAGGAATAAACCGGGCGGTTCGCCTGTTTGGGGATGAAGTAGTACATCATCGCCAGGAAGCCGGCGGTGAGGAAGAAGCCCACCGCATTATGGCCGTACCACCACTGGATCAGCGCGTCCTGCACACCCGAGAACAGGGCGTAGCTCTTGGCGCCGAAGAACGATACCGGGATCGCCAGGTTATTGACGATATGCAGCATCGCGATGGTGACGATGAAGGCGACGAAAAACCAGTTCGCCACATAGATATGCGGCTCCTCACGCTTCATCAGCGTGCCAACGAAAGCCACGAGATAGACCACCCAGACCAGGGTAAGCCAGAGATCGACAAACCATTCCGGTTCGGCATATTCCTTGCTCTGGGTAATGCCGAAAATATAACCCAGTGCCGCCAGCACGATGAAAAGCTGGTAGCCGAAGAACAGGAACCAGGCGACTGCGGGGCCACCGAACAGGCGGGCGCGGCAGGTGCGCTGGACAATATAGAGCGAGGTACCCAGCAGCGCGTTGCCGCCGAAGGCGAAGATCGCCGCCGAAGTGTGCAGCGGCCGCAGCCGGCCGAAGGTGGTCCATTCCAGGCCCAGGTTAAGGACCGGATAGGCCAGTTGGAGGGCGATATAGACACCGGCGGCAAAGGCCGCGACGCCCCAGAAGATCGTCGCGATCACAAACGCCCGGACGGCATCCTCTACATAGGCCTCGGAGCGTGCTCCGGTGACCGAAGTGGCGCCCGTTTGGGCTGCAGCTATGGCTGTCATGGATTCCTCGCAATTACAGCTGGCGATTCGGGGTCCCCCCGCCAGCGTCGGGATAGTCGGCCGGACTGATTAAACCGGCATTGACTCATGTCAATCAGACCCCCTCCCCACCGAGCAAAATCAACGCTATACTGCGACGCAGTGACGCAGGAGGCAATCAAACAATAAGTCTCCAGGAGGAAGCCCATGATCAGCGTAAGTGAACCGATGCCCGTCAATCCGTCCGGCATGGTCCGGCAGGTGCCGCATGATCGTCCATGGCACTGGCTGATTCTAGGCTGGCGCGACATGACCCGTTCCCCGCAGGTCAGCCTGGCCTATGGCGCCGGCCTGGTGATCATCAGCTATCTGCTGGTGTTCGGTCTGTGGGAGACCGATCTGGGCTACTTGGTCCTACCCATGACCGGCGGCTTTTTCCTGATCGCACCGCTGATCGCCATCGGACTGTATGATACCAGCCGCCGCCTGCAGTTGGGTGAACCGGTCAGCCTCGCGACCGCGCTGCTGAGTTGGCGCCGGCCGTTGCAGATCGCCAGCTTCGGTGTCGTGCTGCTGCTGCTGCATTTCGCCTGGACCCGCGTCGCCCTGCTGTGGTTTGCGCTGTATTTCCACAACGGAACTCCGCCGCTGGATGCCGTGCCCTTCTACCTGATCGAGGCGCAAAACCTGCCGTTTCTGGTGATCGGCACGCTGATCGGCGGTGCCTTTGCCACGGTGGTGTTCGCCGTGTCGGTCGTTTCCCTGCCGATGCTGCTGGACCGTGACGTCGACGTCATCACCGCGATGGTGGTGAGCGTGCGCGCCGTTCTGCGGAACCCGAAGGCCATGGCCCTGTGGGCCGGCCTGATCGTGCTGTTCACTGCCGTAGGCCTGGCAACATTTTTCGTCGGGTTGGGCCTGCTGTTCCCGCTGGTGGCGCATGCCACCTGGCACGCTTACCGGGATATGGTGGTCTAAACCGGGGCCACGATCTAAACGGCAAACCAGCGCCAGGCCATCAGTCCGGCCAGCAGGGCATTGAACAGCAGCACCGGCACCAGCCACAGACGCAACTGCCGGCGCAGTTTCTGGCCTGCCGCTGCGCCGAGCATGCCGACCGCCAGCAGCGCCGGCACGGTTCCGACGGCAAAGGCCGCCATCCCGGCCGCCCCAATGCGCCAGTCGCCGCTGGCGCCGGCCATCAGCAGCGCGGTGTAGATCAGACCGCAGGGCAGGAAGCCCAGCCCCAGCCCAAGCATATAGCCAGTCAGGCCGACCGGCCGGGTGAACAAGGGGGAAAACAGCCGCTGCCACCACCCGGCTGACAGCCCCCCACCCCCGACAAAGGCCGCGCGTGGTGCCCACTGGAAAACCGCCATCGCCAGGAACAGCAGCGCCATCAGCGACAAGGCAAATCCCGGCAACCGGCTGAAACTGGAAATCCCCTGCAGCCCGCCGCTCAAGCCACCGGCTATGCCTCCCAGCACGGCGTAGGTCGTGCCGCGGCCAAGGTGATAGGGCAGCAACGCCACTCCCTGCAGGCGGGTCAGGCGAGTCGTGGCCGCCAGATCGGTGGCCGCCAGCCGGCTGCCGACCTGGGCCAGCACGAAGGGGCCGCACATCCCGGCGCAATGGGTGAAGCCGCCAACCAATCCCAGCAGCAACAGACCAGCCGGAAGACCGTAGGAAAAAACGCCGGGAGCGGCATCGCCATGCACGATAGCGCTGCAGGCAGAGAGAAATGCGGACCAATCAAACATGCGCGGACTATAGCCTTAGAGGGTCGACGGGGGTTGATCCGGATCAATGCAACTCGCGTCCTGCGTCCCTAGCTTGGGCGACATGGACGCAAACCGAAATATCCAGCAACTCCGATCGGCGCCGTCGCCTGCGATGCTGCAGATATTAATCGCCCTGCAGAATGATAGCGAGGCGATATCTCCGCTGGAACTGTTGGCTGGCCAGCGACTCAACCTGACCGCTTTTTGCGCCGTGCTGAATGCCCTGCCCAATGTTGCGCCGTCAATGGTGCGCGCCCTCTCGCCGGGAATCGCCGCTTTCCTGCGCGAAGATTACCCGGCCATGCTGGCCGAGGAAGAAAACGGCCTGCTGCCCGCCCTGCGCCGCCGACTGCTGCTTGGCGACGATCTTGACCAGGTCATCGACCAATTGATCGATGAACATCAAAGGGATCGCCTGCAGGCTGTAAGCCTCGCGAACCGCTGCGAAGAGGTGGCGAACGGGGTGGACGACGACGACCTGCTCACACTCTGCGCCGGCCTGCGCTCGTTTGCCGAGCATCAGCGTCGTCACCTTGCCTGGGAAGATGCGACAATTTTGCCTCTGGCGCACGTCCGTCTGACGGCGGATGATCTGGCCCGATGGCACAGGGCCATGCACCGCCGCAACTAGGTACTTCTCCGTATACCGGCGGATATGCGCGGCGCCTTACGATAGGTGCCAGTCTGAGGGTGTGTTTCCATGGGCAATGTCCATAGTCTGCCGCTGCCGTCCAACCGGCAGGTTCCGAGCGCGAAAACCAACGATCCCTGCGTGAACTGCACGGCACGCAGCCTGACCATCTGCGCACCGCTGACCCTGCAGGAACAATGCGATGTCGCGGCATTGTCCACCGGCATGACGCTGAAGCCGCGCCAGATCATTTACCACGAAGGCGATGAGGCAACCCACGTCTTCAACATCACCAGCGGCAGCGTCGCGTTGTCCAAATCGATGGCCGACGGCCGACGCCAGATCACCGGTTTCCTCGGAGCCGGCGATTTCCTTGGCTTCGGCGCAGGTTCGGAATATTCCTTAAGCGCCGAGACGCTGACCGAAGTGCATGCCTGCCGGTTCACCAAGCGGAATTTCCAGCAACTGCTGGAGCGCATTCCGACACTGGAGCATCGCCTGCTGTCGCTGGCGGAAAACGAGCTGGAGACGGCGCAGAACCAGATCCTGCTGCTGGGCCGCAAGACGGCGATGGAACGCATCGCTTCCTTCCTGCTGCTGCAGATGGAGCGGGCAGAGAACCGTGGCATGACCACCTCGCCCCTGCTGCTGCCCATGACCCGCGCCGAAGTCGGCGATTACCTTGGCCTGACGATCGAGACGGTCAGCCGCTGCTTCACCAAGCTGCGCAAGGCCAATATCATCAGCCTGCTCAGCGCAGACCGCGTCTGCATCAACTTGCCCGACAAGCTGGCGGAACTGGCCTCGCCGAGCAGCTGAGTCTCAGCGCGCCGACAAGCGCCCCGAGAGCATGCCTTATTCCAGCCCCAGATAGGCTTTTCGAATTTCCGGCCTTTGCATCAGGTCGTGCGCCGGACCGTCCATGACGATCCGGCCTTCTTCCAGCACATAGGCCCGGGTCGCAATATCCATGGCCATGCTGACATTCTGCTCGACCAGCAGAACCGACAGGCCATCTGCATTGATACGGCGGATCGCATCGAACATATCCATCACGATGGATGGCGCGAGGCCAAGCGAGGGTTCATCAAGCAGCAGGAGCTTCGGCCGAGCCATCAGCGCGCGACCGATGGCCACCATCTGCTGCTGACCGCCCGATAGCGAACCGGCCGGCATCGGCAGCTTCTGCCGTACGGCGGGAAACAGTTCACAGACCTGCTCCAGCGTCTCGCGCCGCCGCGCCCTGGCCATGGGCAGATAACTACCCAGTTCCAGGTTCTCCAGCACGGTCATCTCGGTGAACAGACGTCGGCTTTCCGGCACGATGGCAATGCCCGCTTCGCAGAATTTATGCGGCGCCAGACGCGTTACGTCCATCCCATGAAAATCGATGCTGCCGCCGGCGGCACGGTTGAGGCCGGCAATGGTGTTGATCAGGGTGGTCTTGCCGGCACCGTTTGGCCCCACCACGCAGACCAGTTCGCCGGTGTCGACCTGGATGCTGACATCCCACAGGGCCGTCGCGGCGCCATAGGCGACCTTCAGGCTACGCACCTCAAGCATGGGCTTTCCCAAGATAGGCGGCCTTCACGGCCTCTTCGTTCATCACCGCTGTCGCATCGCCCTGAGCGATGAGGGCGCCATGGTTCAGCACCACGATCCGATCGGTCAACGCCATCACCGCGCGCATCACATGCTCGACAAAAACGATAGTCGTGCCACGGTCGCGGATGCGCTGGATCATCTCGATGGCTTCATTGATCTCGCTGGGCGTGAGGCCGGACAAGACCTCGTCGAGCAGCAACAGCCTGGGCCGGGCCGCCAATGCGCGCGCCAGTTCGAGGAATTTCCGTTGATGCAGGTTCAGGTCGTCAGGCAGCGCATGGGCACGATGGGACAAACCGGCAAATTCGATGAAACTCTGCGCCTCGCGCATCGCTTCAGGCCGGCTCATCCCCTGCCCACCGAACATGCCGACCATGGCGACGTTTTCCAGCACTGTCATGTGGCTGAAAGGTCGTGGAATCTGGTAGGTGCGGGCGATGCCGGCCTGGGCGAAGCGATGCGCATCAAGACCGGCAAGGCTCCTCCCCTCAAACAGGATTTCCCCGGCCGTGGGTTTGTAATGCCCGCTGACCACGTTGATGAAGGTGGATTTTCCGGAACCGTTCGGCCCGATCAGACCTAGAATTTCCCCCTTGTAGACCTCCAGCGTCACATCGTTGAGCGCCTTCACGCCGCTGAACGCCTTCGACAGGCCCCTCACCTGCAGCAGCGGCTCGCGCGCGATTGGGCGCCGGACCGGAAGATGCGCCACCGGCGTCGCCGGAACCGCATGAGCGGGAGTATTGGCAGTCGCCTCGGCCGCGGCGCGGACACGCTTGTTATGCCGCCAGCCCGATACCAGGCCCAGAACACCGGCCGGCATGAACAGGATCACGACCACCAGGATGAAACCGACGGCAGCACGACCAAGCACCGCGGTGTCGCCCGAGGTGAAAAAATACAGCAGACAGGTGATGAGTACGGCACCGACCGCCGGGCCGATCCAGTGCCGACTGCCGCCCAGGATGCTCATCAGCACCACGCTCAGCGGCACGGTGATCGAGAAGGTTTCCGACACGGTGACATAAGAAACGAAAACGGCATGAATGCCGCCAGCCAGTCCGGCCAGGCCGCAGGATATCGCCAGGGCATACAGCTTGAAGCGATAGGTCGGCACGCCCATCACCTCGGCCACGTCTTCGTCATCATGGATGGCGAACAGCCCCGTGCCGAACCTGGAGGCATAGATCCAGTAGGATACGAAAACCGCCAGGATGCAGGCGACCAGCCCCATCATGTAGATGGATGACGATTGCGACGGCCCCAGGGTGGGAACTTCGACGCCGATCAGATAGATACCCGGACCACCATCGATTGGGGTGTTCAGGATAATCGTTGCCAGCACGAAGGTGACCGCAAGCGTCAGCAGGGCAAACAGCTCGCCACGCACACTGGCCACCCGGAATACCACGGCCCCCAAAGCCACGCCCAACGCAGCGGCCACCAGAATCGCCGCCGGGATGGTGACCAGAAAGGGCCAGCCGATGCTGCCGGCCAGGTAGGCGGTGGCATAGATGCCGGCACCGAAGAAGGCGCCATGGCCGAACGAAAAATAGCCGGTATAGCCGGACAGGATGTTCCAGGAGACGGCCAGGATTACCCAATGAAACAGCAGATAGAGGAAGGACTCGTAAAAAGTAGGCGCACCCATCCAGGGCAGAAACGCCAGAACGACACCCGTTCCCAGGATTCCAAAAGCAATTTTACGATTCACGGTCTTAGGCCTTCCCCGGGCGAAACAGGAGCATGAGGATCAGCAACGAGAAGGAGACGATGGGCGCCCAGGAGGGCGAGAACAGCACCATTGCGATCGCCTCGCTGACGCCGATAATGATCCCCGCCACCAGCGGCCCGAGCGCGCTGCCAAGCCCCCCCAGCATCACGGCGGCGAAAACCACGCCCACCCAGGAGAATATCTGGGTCGGCGTCAGGGTGAATGTCAGCGCGAAGCACACGCCCGCCACCGATGCCAGCGCAACGCAGGCACCGGACAGCAACAGGGAAAGCAGGCGCTGGTTAATCCCGAAAGCGGCCGCGATCGGGCCATCCTCCGCCATCGCCCGCATTGCCTTGCCCAGATCGGTGAAACGCATGGCTGCCCAGAAGGCAGCGGCGAAGAAGATCGCCAGCAGCAGGGTGAGGAATTCCGGCAGCGGCACGAACAAGCCGACGACCTTGAATTTCTCCTCGCCATAACTGGATTGCAGTTTTCGGAAATCGGCCGTCCATATGTACTGGATCAGGCTTTCAATCATCACCGTAAGGCCGAACGTGACGAGCAGGGAATTGAATGGCGAAATGTGGAATTTCGACAGCACCCACTGCATCGCCATACCGATACCGAAGAATGCCGGCGGCAGGACCAGCAGCATCAGCAGGGGATCTACGCCCCAGACCGATGCCGCATGGTAGCTGATATAGGCCGACAGGAAAACGAAGCCAAAATGTGCCAGGTTGATCTGCCGCAGCAGCCCCCAGGACAATCCCAAGCCCAGACCGATCATCCCGTACATCCCGCCGATGAAGAAACCGGACAGGATGGACTGCGACAGAAGGTTCAGGCTTGGGAGAGTCATCTGGATGGCCTCGTTTGGTCCGGCGGATTACTGGGTCCGGATGGTGGCGCCCGGCGCAGCCCATTCCTTCGGCCACACCGTCACCCACTTACCGTCCTGCACCTGTTTCATGCGCATCAGGTCGTCGCCGAAGTTGTTGCCGCGATCAAACCGCAGCGTACCCTGGATGGTCTTGACCTGACTCTTCTTCAGCCAGTCGGCCATCTTGCGATCATCAAAACCGTTGGTGGCCTTGACCGCAGCCTCAAGGATCTGCCAGGCCGAGAACGAGGCAGCCGCCTGGGTCTCGACGCTGGTGTAAGGCAATCCTGCCGCCTTGGCCCGTTCGTTGAACGTCTTCACGAACTGTGCCGCCACCGGGTCGTTGGTATAGGGCGGATGCTCTTCGAAAATGGTGAGCGAGAGCGCGTTCTTGCCTTCCGGAGCCGCGGCCAGCGGGCCCGGTGCCGGATAGAGATGCACATGCAGCGGCGGCTCGTAATCAATCTTCTTCATCGCCTCGAGCAGCATGTTGCCTTCCAGGCCGATATCGCCGATCCAGACCACGTCCGGCTTGGCATCCTTCACCCGAGCCGCAATGGGGCCGAAATCGCGGTTGCCGAATTCCCATTCGAGGAACAGGATTTCCTGCAGGCCGCGTTTCTTCGCCACTTCGCGCGCACCGAGCGAGAGGAAATGCAGCGACGGGAATTTGCTGGTGACAATTGCGATGGTTTTCGGCGGCTTGGGCAGCGAGGCCAGCCCGTCGAACACTGTGGCCGGGACCGTCGCGCCCGGATCGGCGCCCAGCGACCAGGCCGGAAAATGCATGTCGTATTTGGCCAGCGACGGGATGCCCATCGTGTGATGGATCAGCACTTTATTATAACGCTGCGCCACGCCCATTGCCGACAGGATCGCGCCTGTCGCATAAGGTCCCATGAGCAGGTCGACCTTATCGGCGGTGACGAGCTGCTCATAAAGAGTACGCGCCACTTCCGGCTTGGACTGATCGTCTTTGACGATCCACTCCACCTTGCGCCCAAGCAGGCCGCCGCGCTTGTTCAGGTCTTCGACGTAGATTTCTCCGGTGAGCTTATGCACCAGCGCGGTGGCCGAGAGCGGACCTGTCAGGGCCAGCGTGCTGCCGATACGCACGGGATTGGACTGCTGCGACTGGGCCGGACCTGCAATCAGGCCAAGGCTGCCGGCCGCGATCGCTGCCAGGGCAGCGATGCGTTTCAAGCTTTTCATGTTATTCCTCCCTCAGCTGGTTTTTCGTCGACGCGTCACTCGTTTTTGATGGTGTTGCGCAGAACGCCCACCTTCTCGACCTCCACTTCGATCACATCGCCCTGTTTCATGAAAACCTGCGGCTTGCGGGCGAAACCCACCCCAGCCGGCGTGCCTGAAATGATCACATCGCCCGGCTGCAAAGCGAAGATTTCCGAACAGGTGCTGACCAGGGTCGGCACATCAAAGATCATATCTTTGGTGTTGGCATCCTGCATGACCTGACCATTCAGTTTCGCCCGGATCTGCAGGCCGACCGCACCCGGCGGCAATTCGTCGGCTGTCACCAGTTCCGGTCCGAAGGATGCCGTGGCGTCGAAATTCTTGCCGATCATCCACTGATGCGACTTAAACTGGTAATCGCGGATCGAGCCATCGTTGAACAGCGAGTAGCCGACTACATGCTCCAGCGCCTTGTCCTTCGAGATATAGCGCCCTGCCTTACCAATGATCACGGCCAGTTCAGCTTCGTAATCGAACTGATCCGATACTTTCGGCTTGATCAGTGCTTCGTTATGGGCAACCCATGAGGATGGAAAACGATGGAACAGCACCGGATATTTCGGTGCGTCCTTGTAGGGGCTTTCGGCGGCATGATCGATGTAGTTCAGGCCGACCGCAATCGCCTTTGAAGGATTCAGCACAGGCGGCAGCAACGCGGCCTGCGCAAAAGGCGTGGTCACGCCGCCCTTTGCCGCAGCGTCTCGCGCCTTGGCCAGACCATCGGCTCCCATTGCCAGCAAGGCATCGACGCTGTCGGGCAGGCCGGCCGCAGTAAGATCGACGATCATATCGCCGTTACGGGCACCCAGGGCACGTTTGCCCGCCTTCACATAATTCAGCAATCGCATAGGGAGGCTGTCCTCTTGCAGTTATGGCGAATTTCAGCCGGCCTTGCGGGCGGCGGTTTCATGGTTGGTAACGAAATCTTCGGGTGCGGCCGGCCCCCAGAGATAGAATGAATCCTCCGGGGGGTGATCCTGGGCCGGCCAGTCAGTGTCGACGCCGACAAAGTCGATATCGTAGGAATATTCCGTGAAACTGCCCCACGGATCCCGCTGGTAATAGAAATAGTTTGAACCCAGCACGTGGCGGCCGACGCCCCAGCCATATTTGTAGCCCTTGTTCAGCATCTGCTCCATGCCAAGGCCGACCTCATCGACACCACGGACGACCCAGCTGGTGTGATGCAGCCCCGGACCATCCGATTTGGCAAAGGCAAGCAGGTGATGGTCGCTGGAATGCACACCATGCATGAAGGCGATGCCTTCTCCGGACTGATCCGACAGTCGCATGCCAAGGGCTTCACTGTAGAATTTCAGCGAACGCGGCACATCCGAGCAGAACAGCAACGCATGGGTAAGCCGCACCGGCTTCACCGGCTGCATCGCACGGCGATTGATGCCGATATCGATGCCGATGGGGTTTTTCATGTTGAGCGGACCAAAAGCCGCGCCCTTTTCATTGGGCGACGATTTCTCGGCCACAACGATCTGCAGGGTGATGCCGTCGGGGTCGCGCAGCCAGAAGCCCTGCTCGTCCACCAGTGGATGCGGATCGACCGTTTTCACGCCGATCTTGTCGAGATGCCGGCGCAGCGGCTCGTAATCCTCCGCATAAACACCCAATGCCAGGTATTCGAGTTTCTTTGGCTTGCCGCTTTCGTAGATCGAGCCCCAGCGATGGGTATGGCCGAAGGTGTAAAGGTCGAGCCGGTTACCCATCTGACGGACATCGAGCCCAAAATCGGTGAAATAGGTCTTGGCGACACGCAGGTCGGGCACGCTGAAGACAAAACGGTCAAGGGAATGGATCGCGGTCACGCCGGACCGCTTTGGGTCGGTCATCTCTGATTTCCTCCGCTTTACCCCGATCCGGCTCCGGCCTTGTCAGGGTTCAAACTTTTTTGTATTTTTGTCTTACACATAGATTTAACCTCTAGCAATATATTTTTCGCATGAAAATAATCCACAGCTCCGACACCCCCGTTTCCGAGCCCCTGCCGCCGGAGGCCAATACGGGCACCAAATCCCATCGCGCCTATACGCAGATCCGCGCCGATATCCTGACCTGCCGGCTCATGCCCGGAACGAAGCTGAATATCGCCGCCCTTGCCAGCGAACTCGATGTCAGCCTGGGCGCGGTCCGCGAGGCGCTTTCGATGCTGCAATCGGAGGCCCTGGTCGTATCGGAGCCGCAGCGCGGCTACACGGTCAGCCCGGTTTCGCCGAAGGAACTGGCCGACATCACCGAGGCGCGCATCGCCATCGAAACTCTTTGCCTGCGCACGTCGATCGAGCGCGGCGACCTCGCCTGGGAAAGCCGGCTGGTCGCCGCCTGGCATCGCCTGTCCCGTCTGAGTCAATCGGAAGCCGGCCGGGAACAACACCTGAGCGATGTATGGTCGAAGGCGCATGCCGACTTCCATGCCGAACTGGTCGGCGCCTGTGGCAATGACTGGCTGCTGCGCATGCGTGCGATGCTGTACGAACAGAGCGAGCGCTACCGCCGCATGTCGGTGCCATTGCAGACCGAAAAACGCGATGTGCCGGCGGAGCACAAGGCGATATTCGACGCGGTGATGGACCGCGATATCCCACGCGCGGTGGCCGCGTTGGAAAATCACCTGCGCAAGACCGCCACCATCGTCCGCACTTCAGTCGCCCTCTAACATCAGAAGCAATGTCATGACCCGGATCGCAGCCGATGCGCTGAAGCAGATTTTTCTCGATGCCCGCACGCAGAATGGCTGGCAGGACAAACCGGTTTCCGACGACCTGCTGCACGAACTCTACGACATCTTGAAGATGGGTCCGACCTCGATGAACACCCAGCCGATGCGGCTGGTATTCCTACGCACGCAGCAGGCGAAGCAGCGCCTGGCGCCTGCCCTGTCGCCCACGAATCTCGACAAGACCATGGCCGCGCCGGTGACCGCCATCGTGGCGCGCGACACCAAATTCTACGAATATATGCCCGAGATCTGGCACAAGCCGGAAGCGCGCGAGACCTTTGCCAACAATGCGCCACTGGCCCAGGCCACGGCACAACGCAACGCGACCCTGCAGGGGGCCTATCTGATCATTGCCGCCCGCGCGCTGGGGCTTGATTGCGGTCCGATGAGCGGCTTCGATGCCGCCAAGGTGAATGCCGAGTTCTTCCCCGATGGCCGCTGTCAGGTGGATTTCCTGTGCAACCTGGGTTACGGCGATCCATCAAAACTGTTCGGCCGCCAGCCGCGGCACGCCTTCGAGCGCGCCTGCCAGCTACTGTAAGCTGCCCTAGCTGTTTTTCCGCTGCCCGCGCAGGGTCGGCAGCCCGATGCCGGTGGAATCGAAGCCGCCGTCGACGGCGATCACCTGGCCGGTGATGTAGCCGGACTGATCACCGCACAGGAAGCAGATCGCATTGGCCAGTTCGGCCTCAAGGCCATAACGGTTGAGCGGGATATGGTCGTGATAATCGGCACGGATTTCCGGGGTGTGCACCGCCTTGGCCATGGCAGTGTCGACCGGGCCGGGAGCGATAGCGTTGACACGAATGCCGTATTCGCCCAGCTCCGCCGCCTGCTGCTTGGTGAGATGCGCCAGCCCTGCCTTGCTGGTGCCGTAGGCAACCCGCAAGGTTGAGGCGCGCAGTCCGGAAATAGAGGTGATGTTCACAATCGCGCCACCGCCCTGGTCGCGCATCAGCGGCGCCACCGCCTGAGTCATCAGGAACGGCCCGGTGAGATTGACGGCCATTACCCTGCTCCAGTCTTCCAGCGTTACTTCCAGGATCGGCTTGAAGATGGCGATGCCGGCATTGTTGACCAGTGCGTCGATGCGGCCGAAATGGGCCTGCGTCTGGCGCACCGCTGCTGCGACTTTGACCGGATCGGAAACATCGGCCTCCAGCACCAGGATCCGCTCGGGCTGGCCAAGCGCCGCTGCCGCTTCGCGCAGGGTGTCACCCAGGATATCAAGCATGGCAACGCGCCAGCCCTGATCAAGGAACTTCGTCGCGGTCGCTAGGCCCAAGCCACGGGCCGCACCGGTCACCAGCGCGACCTTGTCCTTGTGACTGCTCATCGTCTGTTCGCTCCCAATTCTGCTTATGTCGCAGAGCCTAGCCTGCCGGATGGGCGGCAAGCCAGAGCCAGGAGACCTTTTTCATGAGGCTTGAGCGCAGATGCCGAACTGTCTTTACCACCGCTGAAAAATAAACGGCGACGCAGGTTCTGCGTCGCCGTTTCCGATCCTCGCGGCGCCTTCGCGCCGGGAGATTACTTGGCGTATTTCTTCGACGCCTCGTAGATCGCATGCGTCCAGGCCCCTTCCGGCTTCTTGGTGATGACCGGATCGGACTTGACCGACAGCAGGATATTGACGGTGCGGTCGAAATCGGCCGGATCAAGGTAGCCAGTGCCGACCTTCGAGCCTTCTACCAGCTTGGCGATCTCACCCATCATGCGCTTCTGATGCTTTTCGGTCTGCGCGCCCGTGGTGTCATTGTCCAGCACGATCTTGGCTGCGGCATCCGAGTTCTTCACCGCCCAATCCCAGCCCCGGTTCGAGGCCGCGACGAAGCGGGCCAGACGGTCGGCATAGGCGGCATCGCCCAGCTTGGCGCCATTGGCATAGATGCCGTCTTCCATCGTGCCAACACCCTGCTCGCTGTATTTGAACACCACGAGGTCATCGGGCTTGAAGCCGGCATCGATGACCTGCCAGTACTCGTTATAGGTCATGGTCGAGATGCAGGCCGCCTGCTTCTGGATGATCGGGTCGACATTGAAGCCCTGCTTCAGCACCTTCACGCCCTTCGGGCTGCCATCGGTGGGGATGCCCAGCTTGGCCATCCAGGTCAGGAACGGATATTCGTTGCCGTAGAACCACACACCCAGAGTCTGGCCGGGGAATTTATCCGGCGAGGTCACGCCGCTGGCCTTCGAACAGGTCAGCATCATGCCCGACTTCTGGAAGGTCTGCGACACATTGACCAGCGGCACGCCCTTCTCGCGACTGGCCAGTGCCGACGGCATCCAGTCGATAATGGCATCGGCGCCACCGGCGGCCATCACCTGCGGCGGAGCAATATCGGGCCCGCCCGGCTTCACGGTGACATCGAGATTGACGTCCTTGTAGAAGCCCTTGTCCTTGGCGACGTAGTAACCGGCGAACTGCGCCTGCGTCACCCATTTGAGCTGAATGGTGAACTTGTCGGCGGCCTGCGCCGAACCGGCGGCGGCCAGAAAGGCCGCGCCGAGGGCGAGACCCAGAATTGCACGCTGTTTCATTTTATTCTCCTCTCCTGTTGGAAGCACGATGCTTTACGCTTACGACGTCTTACGGAATGAGGGGTGCCAGAAGGTAAGCCAGCGCTCGATCAGAGCGATCAGGCCGTAACTGAGCGAACCGGCCAGCGCCGCGACGGCAATGGTGGCCCAGACAGTGGGAATGTTCATGCGGCCCACTTCGGTGGAGATACGGAATCCCATGCCCATGATCGGGGTACCGAAGAACTCGGCCACAATGGCGCCGATCAGGGCCAGCGTGGCATTTACCTTCAGCGCATTGAACACAAACGGCAGGGCCGCCGGCAGACGGGCAGCCAAAAGGGTCTGCAGATAGCTGGCAGCATAGGTAGTCATGATGTCGCGCTCAATGCGGCCTAGCGCATTCAACCCGGCGATGGTGTTCACCAGCATCGGGAAGAAAGTCATGATCACGACCACGGCGGCTTTGGACTGCCAATCAAAGCCGAACCACATCACCATGATCGGCGCCACGCCGATGATCGGCAGCGCGCTGACCAGATTGCCGACCGGCAGCAGGCCACGCTGCAGGAACGGCACACGGTCGACCAGAACGCCGACCAGGAAACCGGCCGCGGACCCCATGATGAAACCAGGGATCACGGCGCGGATGAAGGTCTGCACGAAATCGATGCCCAGCGTGGGCAGGTTGGCCATGATGGCATGCCCGATGGCACTGGGCGGCGGCAGCAGCACGGCCGGCACCGTAAAGCCGACCACAACCATTTCCCACAGATACAGCAGCCATATCCCGAGCAGCAGCGGCGCCAATATCGCCCCCAGCAGGCCCGGCCGCATCGCCACCACGACGCTGACGCGGTCCAGCATGCGCCAGACCAGCAGGCCAAGACCAAGCAGCGCCAGCCACAGGCCACCAGCCTCGACACCCCTGGCTCCTGCCCCCATGACGGCATACAGCGCCACGGCGCCGAGCAAGCAGGATGCCACCAGCAGCGTGGCGACAATGGTGGCGCCAAACGGGCGCAGGAAAATGAATCCACCGCAGACCAATGCCAGCAACCAGGCCGCCAGTGCCACGGGCTGAACCAGCCAGCCGGTGGTTCCGAGAGGCAGGAGCAACGCTGCCAGGCCGCAGAGCAGTCCGATCGCCAGTACGCCGTCGCGCCGGGTCATGCCGCACCGCCAAAGCGACGATTGAGTCCACGCTGGATACCACCGATCAGCCCGACGCAACCGCCTGCCAATATCGAGGCCACGATCAGGGCCGACCAGATCTGTACCGTCTGGCCGTAATAAGAGCCGGCCAGCAGACGCGCCCCCAGTCCGGCCTGAGCACCGGTGGGCAGTTCGCCGACAATGGCGCCGACCACGGCCAGCGAGATGGCCACCTTCAGACCAGCAAACAGGAAAGGCAGCGAAGCCGGCAACCGCAGATAACGGAGGGTCTGGGCCGTGGAAGCCGAATAGGTGCGCATCAGATCCAACTGGATCGGCTCGGGCGAAGTCAGTCCCTTTACCATGCTGATGGTAACCGGGAAGAAACACAGATAAGCCGAGATGATCGCCTTCGGCAGCAGACCAACGAGGCCAAGCGACCCCAGCACCACCACGATCATCGGCGCGATGGCCAGGATCGGCACGGTCTGGGACGCAATGATCCAGGGCATGAGCGCGCGCTGCAGGCTGGCGACATGGACAATCATGATCGCCAGTCCGATCCCGAGCAGCGTACCGAGGGCAAAGCCGAGCAGAGCCGATTCCAGCGTGACCCAGGCGTGATAAACCAGACTACGCCGCGAGGTGATTGCAGTCTGAAGCACGCTACGATCCAGCTCCCGCAGAACCTGATGCGGCACCGGCAGGATCGGCCGTTCCATGGTCATGGTATCGCCGACCAATTCGCTCCAGGTCCAGCCGCTGCGTCCCGCGCGTTCATACTGGTCCTGAACCAGCGGCGCATTCAGCTTCACGGCGCCCGCATACCAGAGCACCAGGATGAACAGCAGCACCGTGACAACCGGCAGCGTCGTGCCCTTGGCAAGACGCGCCAGCATAGTACGCGCGGATTGCCGATCAGACATGCTGGTCGTCGTAACTGTGCCCGGCACGCAGGCCTTCGCGGACACGGTGGGCGATGGCGGCGAATTCGGGCGTTTCGCGGATATCCAGCTTGCGGTCCCGCGGCAGATTGCTGTCGATCACGTCGATGATCCGGCCGGGCCGCGGGCTCATCACCACGATCTTGGTGGAGAGAAACACCGCCTCAGGGATGGAATGGGTGACGAACAGCAAGGTCTTGCCGGTACGACGCCACAGATCGAGCAGTTGCTCGTTCAGGTGGTCGCGAATGATCTCATCCAGCGCGCCGAAGGGCTCATCCATCAACAGTAATTCGGGATCGACCGACAAGGCGCGGGCAATCGAGACGCGCTGCTGCATGCCGCCGGAAAGCTGCCAGGGAAACTTCTTCTCGAAACCGGTGAGGTTGACCAGATCGAGCACGCGCTTCGCTCGGGCCAGGCGTTCGGTCTTGGGCAAACCGATGATTTCCAGTGGCAGCGTGATGTTGCGTAGGACGCTGCGCCACGGATACAAGGCCGGCGCCTGGAATACATAGCCATAGGCGCGATCCAGGCGCGCGATCTGCGGGCTGACGCCATTGACCCGCACCTGGCCGCCAGTGACCTGCTGCAGATCGGCGATCACGCGCAGCAGGGTGGTTTTGCCGCAGCCCGATGGGCCGATGAAGGAAACGAACTCACCGCGTGGAATGGTCAGGTTGACATCCGCCAGGGCATAGACCGGCGTATCGGCCGTCTGGAACACCAGATTGACGCCGGCGATATCCACCGCCGGCATGGCATTGCCTCTCGTCGTCTCGACCGATGTCGTCACGTCACGCTCTTCCAAAGCCGCAGCCATCGTTACACATACCCACCTTTCAGGCTGCGTGCTTCAGCATGGCACGCAGCAGGACATTGCAGCCGGCAGCAAGGTCTTCCGGTAAGGCGGATTCCACTTCATTATGGCTGATACCGTCGGCGCAGGGCACAAAAACCATGCCAGTGGGCGCCACGCGACTGATATAGCCGGCATCGTGGCCGGCACCCGAAACAATATCGCGATGCGCATACCCCGATTCCTCGGCTGCCTTTCGCACGGCGGCAACGCAATCCTTGTCGTAATGGATCGCAGGCGAATTCCAGATTTCCTTGCATTCATAGGTCAGCCCCAGCGCTGCACAGACTTCAGCGCAGGCATCGTGCAGGGACTTGGTCATCCTGGCGAGATCGTCTTCCTGGGGGTGCCGCAGGTCAACCGTGAAAAACACCGAACCAGGAATGGTGTTGCGCGAATTCGGGCTGACTTTGACCAAACCAACCGTGGAAACGCCCGGCTTGTGATCAAGCGCGATCTGATGCACCCGGTCGACGATGCGGGCACAGCCAAGCATGGCATCCTTGCGGCGCGGCATCGGCGTGGTACCGGCATGGCTTTCCGCACCAGTGATCACCACCTCGAACCAGCGCATGCCCTGGATACCTTGCACCACGCCGATGGTCTTTTTCTCGGCTTCCAGGATCGGACCCTGTTCGATATGCGCCTCAAAGAAGGCCTTGAACTTGCGCCCACCGACCGGCAGGTCGCCGAAATAGCCGATACGCTTGAGTTCCTCGCCGATAGTCTTGCCGTCCAGATCGGCGCGGCTGTGGCCGTATTCTTCAGTAAAGACGCCGGCAAACACGCCTGAGGCGATCATTGCCGGGGCGAAGCGCGAGCCTTCCTCGTTGGTCCAGACCGACACCTCAACCGGCGCCTCAGTCTCGAACTTATGATCGTTAAGCGTGCGTATGACCTCCAGACCGGCCAGCACGCCATAGACGCCGTCGAACTTGCCGCCAGTCGGCTGGGTATCGAGATGACTGCCGGTCACCACCGGGGGCAGGTCGTTGTTCCTGCCCGGCCGCCGAGCAAAAATATTGCCCATGCGGTCGACACTGATGCTGCAGCCGGCTTCCTTACACCAGCGCACGAACAGGTCGCGGCCCTGCTTGTCCAGATCGCTCAGCGCCAGGCGCGCGCAGCCGCCCTTGGGTGTGGCGCCGATCTTGGCCATCTCCATCAGGCTTTCCCAGAGGCGATCCTGATTGACCTTGATGTTATGCTCGTTCGCCATTGCTTGCTCCTGCGTTTTCGGCACGACCTATTCGGCCGCTGCGCGCATCGGATTGTTGGGATGCTGTGTCCAGTTCTGGTACACGCTGCCGTCATCTACCCGTTTCATGGTAATGCACCCTTCGACCGGACAGACATGCATGCAAAGATTGCAGCCGACGCATTCATCATCAATCACCGCATAGCGCCGACCGCCATCCACCCGTTCAGCCGCAATTGCCTGATGCGAGGTATCTTCGCAGGCGATATGGCACAGGCCACATTTGATGCATTTATCCTGATCGATCTGGGCAACGATCTGGTAGGAGAGGTTAAGACTCTTCCAGTCGGTGACATTAGCGGTGGCGAGGCCGCGGAAGTCATCGACCTCGTCATATCCCTTGCCATCCATCCAGCGCGTCAGTCCGTCGGCTATGTCGTCGACAATGCGGAAGCCATAATGCATGGCAGCCGTGCAGACCTGCACGCTGCCAGCACCCAGCGCCATGAACTCGGCAGCATCACGCCATGTCTCGATCCCGCCAATTCCGGAAATCGGGATGTTCTTGCATTCCGGGTCGCGCGCGATCTGCGCCACCATGTTGAGAGCAATGGGCTTCACGGCCGGACCGCAATAGCCGCCCGAGGTGCCTTTGCCGTCCACCGTCGGCGTCGGCGCCATCTGATCGAGATCGACACTGACGATGGAGTTGATGGTGTTGATCAGGCTGACGGCATCGGCGCCGCCACGCACCGCCGCCCGCGCCGGACCCAGGATATTGGTGATGTTGGGTGTGAGTTTGACGATCACCGGCATGCGACTGTGCTGCTTGCACCAGCGTGTTACCATCTCCACGTAATCGGGAACCTGTCCCACCGCGGCGCCCATGCCGCGTTCCGGCATGCCATGCGGGCAGCCAAAATTCAGTTCCACCCCATCGGCTCCGGTTTCCTCGACGCGCCGGAGAATGGCTTTCCAGGCTTCTTCTTCGCAGGGTACCATCAGTGACACGACCAGGGCACGGTCGGGCCAGTCGCGCTTCACCTGCTTGATTTCCTGTAGGTTGATCTCCAGCGGCCGGTCGGTGATCAGCTCGATGTTATTGAGCCCGGCAACCCTGTTGCCCTTGTAGGAATAGGCACCATATCGCGATGAAACGTTGACGATGGGCGGGCCGTCCTCGCCCAGCGTCTTCCACACCACGCCACCCCATCCGGCCTGGAAGGCGCGTACGACGTTATAGGCCTTGTCCGTGGGCGGCGCTGAAGCAAGCCAGAATGGATTGGGCGACTTGATGCCGGCGAAATGGGTGATCAGGCTGGCCATGGCGCGTCTCCCTCAAGCTGCCGCACGCTGGATCAGCGCGCGATGGATTGCATCCGCCGCCACCTTGCCCGCCTGCACGGCGGCGACGGTGAGATCCTGGCCCCCGGCCACGCAGTCGCCGCCGGCCCAGACCTTGTCCAGCGACGTCCGCCCCTCGGCATCGACAACGATGCGTCCCTGCTTCAGGATCAGCAGGTCGCGGCCTTCCTCGCGCAGCGGATCGGCGACAAAGACCTGGCCGATGGCCTTGAACACCATATCCGCTTCCAGCGCGAATTGTTCCCCGGTGGCGAGCAACTTGCCGGTCTGATCCGGCGCAGTGCGCTCAAACACCGCGCGAGATACATGACCGCCCTCGCCTTCCAGCCGTAATGGCTGGGCCCAATGCCGGATCACGACGCCATTTTCCTTGGCAAATGCCTGTTCGTGATCGGTCGCGCTCATGGATTCAGCCCCACGGCGGTAGACCAGCGTGACCTCCTCCGCACCCAGGCGTTTGATTTGCACGGCCATGTCGATGGCGGTGTTGCCGCCGCCGATCACCACCACCCGGCGACCGACGGGCAGCTTGGCGAAATCCTTCGCCTGACGAAGTTCAGCGATGTAATCGACGGCATTCATTACACCGCCCAACTGCTCCCCTTCGCAATCCAGTGCCTTCACGCCTGACAGACCAAGACCGAGGAACACCGCGTCGAAATCGCGGCGCAGCGCGGTCAGACCAATATCGCGGCCAAGCCTCTTGCCGGTCTGCACGGAAACGCCCCCGATGCCGAGGATGAATTCCACTTCATGGCTAGCATAACCATGCGGCACCTTATATTCCGCCACGCCGTAGCTGTTCAGGCCGCCGAGTTTCTCCCTGGCCTCGAATATGGTTACGTCATGCCCCTGCATGGCAAGGCGATGGGCGCAGGCTAGGCCGGCTGGGCCGCCGCCCACCACCGCGATTCGCTTGCCTGTCGCAGCGGCACGCGCAAAAGGATGCTGATTGGCCGGCGTGCCGTGATCGGTGGCATAACGCTGCAGCAGGCCAATCGGGATCGGCTTGCCTTCCTCTGCCATGCGCACGCAGGAACGTTCACATAAAATTTCGGTCGGACAGACCCTGGCGCAGGAACCACCGAAGATATTCTGCTCGTAAATGCGCAAGGCCGCGCCAGCGGTATTGCCGGTAGCGATCTTGCGGATAAAGCCAGGAATGTCGATGCCGGTTGGGCAGGCTTCAATGCAGGGCGCATCATAGCAATAATAACAGCGATTGGATTCAACCAGCGCCGCCTGCTGGTCCAGCGCCGGCACCGCGGCCGAGAACCCGGATTCGTACTCCGCGGCCGACAGGCGGCCGGAACGAATATCAGGACCAGCAACATTCACACTGGTCGATTTCATACTGGTATCACCCGCCATGACCTGCTCCCCCATAGGTCTGCGTAGATCATGGCATCCCTCCGATCCCTCATCGGCGGAATGCCTCGCAAGAAAGATGCCGCGGCGCCCTGATCGCCGCTCGGCCTGTCTTGCCTTTGTAACGAGGCTAGGATTTTCTTGACCAAATGGTCAAGTCTGGAGTTGATGATGCGGAGCTGGCCGCATTCCCGCTTTGACAGCAGCAATGTAATCCGCATAAGGAATCTGCATCGGTTGTATGCACTTGCCCGCCTGTTGGGCAGAACGACATGGGAAGGATCAATGGCGGGCAAGAGAATCCGAAACATCAGGAAAGACAATCCGGCTGACGAAGCGAACGGCAGCACCCATGGCAATGGCCAGACCGGCGCAATCCGTCGGCGTAATGTGGACAAAATCCTGAAAGCCGCCGAATCCGTGTTTGCGAAGAAAGGCTTCGCTGGTGCCAGCACTTCTGAAATTGCCAAAAAGGCCGGCGTGCCGAAGGCCAACCTGCACTATTACTTCCGGACCAAGCAGGATCTTTACGCCAGTGTACTGGACGCCATTCTTGAGGTCTGGCTTGACGCACTGCAGGAAATTCAACCGGATGCCGACCCTGCTACGGCGCTGGGGAATTACATTACCCGCAAGATGGCTGCCTCGCAGCATTCGCCCGAGCCTTCCCGGCTCTGGGCTATCGAGGTTATCGGCGGCGGCCGCCATGTTCAGCCCTTCCTACGCAACCGCTTGCGGCGCCTCGTAAAAGAGAAAAGCGCGGTGATCGAAGGCTGGATTGCCGAAGGCAAGATCAAGCCGGTAGATCCCGCCCATCTGCTGTTCATGATCTGGGCGATGACGCAGACTTATGCCGACTTCGCCGCCCAGATCGCCGCGGTGCTAGACAAAAAAAATCTGGATGACAGGGTTTTCGCGGCGGGCAGCGAAACGATCCGCAGCCTGATTCTTAACGGGCTGGGCGCCAGGGCGAAACACCGCCGCTGACGATGCCGCAAAACCATGCAGCCTGCCTGTGCTTTACCCGCACCGGCATACCCCGGAAACATTCGTCACGATTTTCTTGACCGTTCGGTCAGGTCGTGAGTGAATAACGCCACCAGCAGGGGAAACAGGGGGCTGACATGGCGATTCTGGTGCGCGGCGGAACGGTGGTGAATGCGGATTGCAGCCAGCGGGCGGATGTGCTGGTCGATGGCGGCACGATCAAGGCCGTCGGCACCGATCTGGAAACGCCGGCCGGCGCCGAGATCGTGGATGCCGGCGGCGCCTATGTGATGCCAGGCGGCATCGATCCGCATACTCATATGGAACTGCCCTTCATGGGCACGACCGCGTCGGAAGATTTCTTCTCCGGTACCACCGCGGCGATGGTAGGCGGCACAACCATGATCATCGACTTTGTCATTCCCGATCCGCAGGAAAACCTGCTGGCGGCTTTTCGGAAATGGCGAGGCTGGTCGGAAAAATCGGCATCCGACTACAGCTTCCACGTCGCTGTCACATGGTGGGATGAAAGCGTGCATCGCGACATGGGCACGCTGGTGCAAGAGCACGGCGTCAACAGCTTCAAGCATTTCATGGCCTACAAGAATGCCATCATGTGCGAAGACGAAGTGTTAGTGAACAGTTTCCTGCGCGCCCGTGAACTCGGCGCGCTGTGCACCGTACATGCCGAAAATGGCGAACTGGTGTTCCATCTGCAGAAAGAGATTCTGAAGATGGGCATCACCGGACCCGAGGGTCATCCGCTGTCGCGTCCACCCGAGGTGGAGGGAGAAGCCGCCAACCGCGCCATCCGTATCGCCCAGGTTCTGAACGTGCCGCTCTACATCGTGCACAATTCCTGCAAGGAATCGGTGGAAGCGATCATTCGCGCCCGAAACGAAGGCCAGCGGGTGTTCGGAGAGGCCCTGGCCGGCCATCTGCTGATCGACGACAGCGTCTATCGCAATCCCGATTTCACCACGGCCGCCGCCTATGTGATGAGCCCGCCCTTCCGGCCGAAGGAGCATCAGGCGGCATTGTGGCGTGCGCTGCAGGCCGGCCACCTGCAGACCACGGCGACCGATCATTGCTGCTTCTGCGCCGACCAGAAGGCGGCCGGTCGCAACGACTTCACCAAGATTCCGAACGGCACCGGCGGCGTGGAAGATCGCATGCATGTGTTGTGGCATCATGGCGTCAACAAGGGCCGCCTGACGCCGAATGAATTCGTTGCCGTCACTTCGGCCAATGCGGCCAAGATATTCAACCTCTATCCGCGCAAGGGCGTGATTCAGGCCGGGGCCGATGCCGACCTGGTGGTGTGGGACCCCAAGAAGACCCGGCGCATTTCGGCCAAGACCCATCACCAGAAGGTGGATTTCAACATCTTCGAGGGCATGGAGGTGGAGGGCGTCAACACGGTGACGATCTCGCAGGGCCGAATCGTCTACAAGGATGGCGATGTGCGCAGCGTGAAGGGTGCCGGCCGCTATATCAACCGCCCGGCTTTCGCCCCCTACTACGCCGCACTGAACCGTAAGGCCGAACTGGAACAACCCAAACCCGTCCTGCGCAGCGCAGCGGAATAAATCCCAGCCAGCTTACGGGTATCTTCCGGGTCGTCCAGAATACGGCCCGGAGAACACAAAATAGGCCTAGCCACTTCCGGCCAGGCCTTCGAGAAAAATGGAACGATCCGGTCTGGAATTCCGGCTTAGAAGGAAAGGCTGCGGTCGGACAAATTGGCCACACTTGTTTCAACTTGTTCGCTAGCTTGTCACTGAGTGGATGAACCAGCCCAGTCCGAGCCTGCTAATTTACTACCACCCGACATGCGTTCCTGCATAGCTGTGGCAAGATCGTTCCAGACCGCCTGATCCAGCAGGTGCCCGCCCCGAACCGTAAACCGGTCGATGAAGCGTATACCGGCGAAAGCCGTCCCGTCGGGCCAGATGCCCTCCAGCGTGCCGTAACAATAGACCACGGCATGATCCATGCCCGGCACGGTATCGAAGCGTTCATAGACCTTGCCGACCCGCTGGTAGCGCGGTTTCGCCCACGCGATCAGTTCATCCAGTTTGGTGAACCGCGCGCCACCCGGGAACACCATGGCAAAATCCGGTGCCAGAAAGGCGTTGGCTGCGGCAAGGTCGCGGCGCTCCATGGCTGCGAGGAAGTCGCGCACGGTCTGTTCGGGAGTCGGCGGCGGGGCCTTCGGCGACTTGCGCTGGTTGCCGCGCCGGTAGTTGCCGGCCTTCACCTCGTCGATCACGGCCGTGATGCCATCGGGCACCGCGTCCAGCACCGTGCGCGTCACCGCACTGTAGCCTTCCAGCAGGCGGTCGCGCACCGCCTCGTCATAGCCTTCGATCAGGGTCACGCGGATCACCGGCATGGTCAGACTCCCTGTTTGACAAGCGCCGCAGCCGTCCGGCCGGCCCTAGCGCCAAGCACCGTCGCCGCCAGCAGGCCATTGCCCGACAGATAACCGTCGCGGCCACGGCCCGAGATGCCGCAGGCGGCGCCGCCGCCGGCCAGCAGGTTGGGCAAAGGCCGGCCATCCGCGCGCAGCACGCGGGCATCGGTGTCGATGCCCAGGCCACCCTGGGTGTGGAACAGCGCGCCGGTCACCTTCACGGCATAGAATGGCGCAGCCAGCGCAGGCTTGGTCGTGAAGTCGCGGCCGAAGCGATCCCGCCCCTGTCCCGCCGCCAAGGCCCGGGTTTCGTCCAGCGTCGCGGCCAGCGGGGCCGGCGGCAGGCCGCAAAGGTCGGCCAGCGCCGCGATGCTGTCTGCGGTTTTCACCGCGCCGCCTTTGAGAGCATCGCGGTAATCCTCGAATTCGAGGCCCAGCCTGTGCAGGCGCTCATCGAAGATATTCCAGGCGACGCCGCCGGGCTGCGCGATCACGCGCATGGCCTGCTCGGAATAGCCGTCATGTTCGCAGGAGAAGCGTTCGCCGCTGGCGTTGACCTGGAAGCCGCCCTCCATCATCAGCGCCCAGGTGATCAGTATGGCATGCGGCATCGCCAGCGAACCATGGCCCTGATAGGCGCCCAGATGCTTCACGGCGGCGCCCAGCTGTTCGCCCCACAGCAGCGCGTCGCCGCGATTGCCGGTATGGCCGTAATACTGGGCCCCTTTCAGTTCCGGGATGTGGCGTGCCACCAGGTCGGCATGGCCGCCGAATCCCGAACAGGCCAGGATCAGCGTATCACAGCCGATGCGCTCGACCGCGCCATCAGGGCGCTGCAGCTCCACGCCCCGCACGCGGCCATCGGCATCGGCGAACAGCGTGGTGACCGTGGCATCGCAGACGATGTCGATGCCGGCGGCATTTGTCGCCGCCAGCAGGCCGCCGATCAGATCCGCGCCGCTGCGCGAGGCCGGCGCATGCATGCGCGGCTTGCTGTGGCCGGGATAGAGAAAACCCTCCACCAGCGTGAGCGGCACATGATGGCTTTGCACCAGCCAGTCGATGGTGGGGCCAGAGGCGGCGCAGATCGCCGCAACCATGACCGGATCATTTTCTCCATGGGCCTTGGCCTGGATGTCGGCGGCCATGATCTCGGGTGCGTCGTCGACGCCGCGCGCCTTCTGCAATGCCGTGCCGGCCGCCGGGATCATGCCCGACGACATGGCCGTCGAGCCGCTGGGCGACGGATCGCGCTCCAGCACCAGCACGTCGGCGCCGGCATCATGGGCCGCCAAAGCCGCCGTCAGGCCGCAGGCGCCGCCGCCGATCACCAGCACCGGAATCTCAAGCGGGAATTCAATGCCCGCGGCCGGCAGGACCCTGCTCATGCCGCGTTGATCAGCGCCGTTGCCTCGGCGCAGGTCAGTTTCGGCGCGATGGTGCCGAGTGACGCGATACTGGCCTCATGCGCCTCCTTCGAGAAGGCCGCGCAGCCATCGGTCAGCAGCATGGCGTGAAAATCGCGCACATGGGCATCGCGCAGGGTGCTGGCGACGCCGCCATTGGTGACGATGCCGCCGACCAGCAACGTATCGATCCCGGCCTTGCGCAACACGAATTCAAGCCGCGTCATGTAGAAAGCCGAATAGGCCACCTTTTCAATAATGAAATCGGCCGGCGCGAGTTCGTCGATCAGGCTATGGCCCCAGGCGCCAGGCTGGAAATCGCCCTTGCGCAGAAAGGGGCGCAGCTGCTTCAGATGCGGACTGATCAGCGGTTCGCCGCCCCGGCCCGGCACCAGGGTGAACTGGGTCGAGACGATCCAGCCGCCGGCCGCCCGCATTGCATCGACCACCGATTTCATGTTGGCGATCAGCGCCGCCGCGCCCGGCAGGTTGGCCCCGCCACGGGCATAGGCGCCATCGGCATGCAGGAAATCGTTCTGCAGATCGACGATCAGCAAAGCGGTGCGTTTCAGATCCAGCCTGGCGTTCATGCCGATTTCCGCTTCACGACCAGGTTGCCGAACCCGTCCACCTCGCCCACCAGATCGGGCTCGATCAGGATCGTTGTGTCGGGCTGCTCCAGGATGGCCGGGCCGGGGATGACGGCACCCAGTGGCAGTTCCAGCCGGCGATAGATGCCGGCCTCGTGCCAGGCGCCATCGAGCCAGACCTGGCGCGTGGTGCGCTTGGCTGCCTCGACCGAGCCTTCCTTCGGCGGGGCCAGCAGGCCGAGGTCGAACTTCTTGCGCCGGCCGATGGCCGCGACGCGCAGGTTCAGCACGCGGATGCCGATTTTTTCGAGCACACGGCCGAAGGCTGCGGCATAGGCGGCCTCGAAAGCAGACTTGATGCCGTCGCGGGACAGTTTTGCCGGTTTGGTGAAATCGCCGGGCAGCGGCACGGCCACGGTGTGCGTCTGGCCGAGATACGACATGTCGAGTTCGACGGTGATGCTGCGGCCCTCGAAGGCAATGCCGGCCTGATCGAGCAGCCGCGTGCCTTCTGCCGCTGCCTCGCCGATGGCCGCGTCAAGAA
Organism: Ferrovibrio sp.; assembly: GCA_046294345.1. Lineage (GTDB taxonomy): Bacteria > Pseudomonadota > Alphaproteobacteria > Ferrovibrionales > Ferrovibrionaceae > Ferrovibrio. The sequence continues at coordinate 104,767 of JBKBJT010000002.1, read as the reverse complement.
TGGCCGGATCGGTATCGTCCAGGGTCTTGTTCACCGTGCGCACAAAATCGTGGCGCATATCGGCGATCACGCAGCCCAGAGCCGAGGTAACGCCGGGGAAGCGCGGCACCAGCGCCGAAGCCAAACCGACTTCCTTGATCAGCGCACCGACATGCAGCGATCCACCACCGCCGAACGGCATGGCAGCGAAATCACGCGGGTTATGACCACGCTCGATGGAAACCAGCCGGATGGCACCGGCCATGCGCGAGTTCGCCACCTTGATGATGGCCTCGGCCGCCGCCATCACGTCGAGCCCCAGCGGCTCGGCGATGTGCTTGCGGATGGCCTCTTTGGCCGCCTCGACATCCAGCCGCTTGAGCTTGCCGCCAATCGGCCGCTCGGCGTCGATGCGGCCCATCACCACATTGGCATCGGTGACGGTCGGGCGGTCGTTGCCCAGGCCGTAGGCCACCGGACCCGGATCGGAACCGGCGCTTTCCGGGCCGATCTGCAGGATGCCGCCACGGTCGATCCAGGCGATCGATCCACCGCCGGCACCAATGGTGGTGATCTCGATCATCGGCGCGCGCACCACCATGCCGAAATCGATGGCGGTCTGCGCGCTCATGGCCGGCTCGCCGCCGGCGATCAACGAGACATCGAAGCTGGTGCCACCCATGTCGCAGGTCACCACATTGGGGAAACCGGCCGCCACGGCGATATGCTGGCAGGCGATCACACCGGCCGCAGGGCCAGAAAGCGCCGTGCGCACCGGGCGACTGGCAGCGCTGTCGACGCTCATCACGCCGCCATTGGACTGCACGATCAGCAGTTGCCCGCCGAAGCCATCGCCCTGCAGGCGGCTTTCCAGCTTGCGCAGATAACTACCCACCGGCGGCTGCAGATAGGCATTCAGCGCCGCCGTGGACGTGCGTTCGAATTCGCGGATTTCGGGCAGGATGTCGGAAGATGCCGTGACATAGGCATTCGGCCAGACTTCTTTCAACGCCGCCAGTGCAATCCGCTCATTCTCCGGGTTGGCGTAGGCATTCACGAACACGATGGCGACCGCCTCGGCACCACGGGCCAGCAGGTCCTGCGCCACGCGCTTCACCTCGGTCGGATCAACGGCCTGCCGGATGCTGCCATCGGCCAGCACGCGCTCGCCCACCTCCAGCCGCAGGTCGCGCGGCACCACCGGCATGAACTGGCCCCACAGGCCCCAGGTGCTGGGCCGGTCGCGCCGGCGCATCTCCAGAACGTCGCGGAAGCCACGCGTGGTGATGATGCCCGTGCGCGCGCCCTTGCGCTCCAGCAGCGCATTGGTGCCCACCGTGGTGCCGTGCACGACCGTGGCGATCTGCTTCGGCTCGGCTTTGGACCGCAGGCCTTCGATGAAACCGGTGGCCTGGTCGCCGCGGGTGGACGGTACCTTGGCGATATCGATGCGGCCCCTGGCCTCGTCGAGGAAAAAGACGTCGGTGAAGGTACCGCCGACATCGACGCCAACGGCAAAACGCGGGATGGTGGTCTGCTCGGTCATTCCGCGGCCTCCTTGGCATTGCGGCCATAATCGCGGGCAACGCCCTCTTCGGTGACATAACCAAGCCGCAGATCCTCGGCGATGCGCTCGGACTTGCGCTCCGATGGCGGGCCGTAGCCGCCGCCGCCCGGTGTCTCGAGCCGGATGCGGTCGCCCTTCTTCAGCTTCACGTCATGCAGCTTCGACACCATGGCCGGTTCTGCAGCCTTGCCATCCTTGGGGTAAAAGAAGCGGTTGCGCTGCGCGGCATGGCCGCCCAGCACGCCGGCAGGCGCATATTTGCCGCGTTCGCCGAACAGGAACAGATCGGCCTCCTCTTCCAGCAGCTCGATCTCGTAGACCGCGCCCAGGCCGCCGCGATTGCGGCCGGCACCACCGCTATCGGCCCGCAGGCTCCATTCGGTGAACATCACCGGATAGGCCGCCTCCAGGATTTCCAGCGGCGGAATCGTCGCCATCGAAATCGGCGCATTGCCGTGATTGAGGCCATCGCCCTGCGGGTGACCGCCATGGCCGCCGCCGAAGAAGCTGAACATCACCCAGCGGCGGCCATCCTTGCGATGGCCCGCCAGCGACAGCGCGTTGATGGTGCCATAGGCGCAGCCATTGACGCGTTCGGGGGCGATCTGGGCAAAGGCCTGGAAGATCACGTCGATGACGCGCAGGATCGTCTCGGTATAGCCGCCGACCGGCTTGGGTGCCCGAACGCTGATCAGGCTGGTTTCGGGGATGACGAATTTCACCGGCTCGAGCACGCCGGAATTGGCCGGCACATCGGGGAAGATGTGCTTGATCGCCACGTAACAGGCGGCAATGGCGGTGGAGCGCGCGATATTCAGCGGCCCGGCACAGGCCGGCGAGGTGCGCGAGAAATCGAGCGTCAGCGTCTTGCCCTCGATCACCACTTCCAGGCCGATGCGCAGGGCCTCGTCGCGGATGCCGTCATTGTCGAGGAAATCCTCGGCGGCATAGCGGCCGTCGGGCAGTTCGCGCAGCAGGCTGCGGAACTGGATGGCGGCGCGCTTCTTAAGTTCGGCCAGCGCCTCGGCCACGGTGGCATCGCCATATTCGTCCAGCAGGGCATGCAGGCGTCTGGCGCCAAGATCGAGCGCATTCACCTGGCCGTTCATGTCGCCATAAAGGCTGTCCGGCAGGCGGGTATTGGCACGCAGGATATCCACCACGTCCTGCCGCAATTGGCCGGCGGCATAAAGCTTCACCGGCGGGATCACCATGCCCTCCTGGAAGGCTTCGGTGGCGACCGGATTGTAATTGCCCGGCACGTTGCCGCCGACATCATGCCAGTGCCCCACCGAGGCCAGGTAGCAGAACACCCTGCCATCGCGGAAAAACGGCCGCACCAGCTTGAAATCGCTCAGATGCGTGCCGCCATCGTAGGGATCATTGAAGATGTAGACGTCGCCATCCTGCAGGTTGCCGTCCTTGGCCACCTTGTCGATCACGGCCTTCACGGCAAAGGCCATGGCGCCGACGAAGATCGGCAGGCCGGACTTGCCCTGCACCAGGGTTTCGCCGGTGGTCGCGTGATACAGGCCGTGGCTGGCGTCATGCGCCTCGGCGATGATCGGATTGAATGCCGAGCGGAACAGGGTGGCGTCCATTTCGTCGGCGACCTGTTCCAGCCGGCCTTTCAGCACGGCAAGGGTGATGGGATCGATCATGGCCGGTCCTCGTAACGGGAGGGATCATACTGGCGGCCCTGGGCCAGCAGCTCAGGCGTGCCGATCAGGGCGTTGAGAGCGGCGAAATCCAGCATCTGGTCGCGGAACGGCGCGGTGGTGCCGTTGCGTTTCAGCGACGCGAAATAGGCCGTCATGCAATGGGCCAACGCGCGGGTCAGGCCACCGGGGAAGATCACCAGGCGATAGCCGATCTCGGCCAGGTCAGCGGCTGAGAGCAAAGGCGTCTTGCCGCCTTCCACCATATTGGCCAACAGCGGCACGCGGTTGCCGAAACGGCTGGTGATGGTGCGCATCTCATCCACGCTCTGCGGCGCCTCGACGAACAGGATGTCGCAGCCGGCTTCCATGTAGCGTGCTGCGCGCTCCATCGCAGCATCGAAGCCCTCCACGGCAATGGCATCGGTGCGGGCAACGATCAGGGTATCCGCGGATTGACGCGCATCCAGCGCCGCCTTGATCTTGCCGACCATTTCGGCCGGAGACACCAGCGTCTTGCCATCCAGATGGCCGCAGCGTTTCGGGCTGGCCTGATCCTCGAGCTGGATGCCGGATGCGCCGTTGCGCTCGAACAGCCGCACGGTGCGCTGCACGTTCAGCGCATTACCAAATCCGGTATCAGCATCGACGATGATGTCGGTCTCGACCCGCTCGCGGATGGCGCCCAGCGTATCGGCCACTTCCGTCATCGACACCAGGCCGATATCCGAGCGGCCAAACCGGGTATAGGCGATGCTGGCGCCAGACAGGTATAGCGCCTCAAAACCCGCCTGGGCCGCGACCAGCGCGCTCAGGCCATCATAGACACCCGGCGCGACGACGATCTCGCCGCTCCGCAGACGTTCGCGCAGCTTACTCATGCCTGCGCCTCCTTTGACCGTTGAACTTTCAGTTTCTTTTCCAGATGCGGCAGCAGGCCACCATCGGCGATCATCTGCAGCAGATGCGCCGGCAGCGGTTCGCAGGCATAAATCTTGCCGGTTTCGATATCGCGCAGCTCGGCGCGGGCGGCATCCACCGCCAGCACAGAGTCGGCACGGATCTTGCCGGCTTCCGGGCAGACCAGCGCCAGCAGGCCCAGATTGAGGGCGTTGCGATAGAAAATGCCGGCAAAACTCGGCGCCACCACCGCACCGACCCCCAGTTCGCGGAGCGCCATCACCGCCTGCTCGCGCGACGATCCCATGCCGAAATTGCGCCCGCCCACCACGATGTCGCCGGGCTTCACCTCTTTGGCGAAGCGCGGTTCCACCGTTTCCAGGCAGTGTTTCGCCAGTTCGGCCAGCGGGCTTTTCATATACAGGCCGGGTGCCAGCACATCGGTGTCGATATTGTCACCGAATTTCCAGACCCGGCCGGTGTTGTTTGCCGCCGTCATGACAGGAATTCCCGCGGATCGGCGATGCGGCCGGCCACGGCCGAAGCCGCGACGGTATAGGGCGAGCCAAGATAGACCTTCGACGAACCGGCCCCCATGCGGCCCTTGAAATTGCGCGCGGTGGAGGCGATGCAGGTTTCGTTCTCGGCCAGCACGCCGGCGCCATAACCGGCACAGGCGCCGCAGCCGGACGACAGCAGGATGGCACCAGCCTCGGTGAGCGTCGCCAGCGTGCCATCGGCCGCCGCCTCCGCCGTGGTGCGCGCCGAGGCCGGCGCGATCAGCAGCCGCGTGCCCCCCGCCACTTTCCGGCCCTTCAGCACGCTGGCCGCCATGCGCAGATCGTTGATCTTGGCGCCGGTGCAGGCCCCGATATAGGCCTGGTCGACGGCCACATTCCTGTGTTCGGAGACGGCCGCGCTGTTGGCCGGGCTGTGCGGCGCCGCCACCATGGGCGGCAGGTTGGCGGCATCGAAATCATGGCGTTCGGCGACAACGGCGCCCTTATCCGTCTGCCACGCGGCGAGATCGATGTCGGATGCGGGCACGCCAACACCCAGCAGGTAGTCCTTCGTCACGGCATCGGGCGCGATCAGGCCGGCCTGGGCACCCAGTTCGGCCGCCATGTTGGACAGCGTCATGCGCTCCTGCATCGCCAACCCGGCAATGGTGTCGCCGGCATACTGGATCGCCTGGTAGCGGCCGCCATCCATGCCGAGCCTGGCGCACATGGCCAGGATCATGTCCTTGGCGACCACGCCGGGAGCGAGCTTGCCGGTCCAGTGCAGCAGGATCGTTTCGGGCACACGCAGCCAGATTTCGCCGGTCACCAGCACGCCGCACATCTCGGTGGCGCCGACGCCGAACATATAGGCCCCGAAGGCGCCGCCGGTGGGCGAATGGCTGTCGCCGCCGACCACGAACATGCCCGGCCGCAGATGGCCACGCTCGGGCAGCACCACATGGCAGATGCCCTGCATGTCGTGGAACTTGGTCACGCCGGCCGCCTTCACCCATTTGCGGGTCAGGTCGAGAATGCCGGCGCTTTCCGCATCCACGGCCGGCACGTAATGATCGGAGATCACCACCACACGATCCGGGTTCCAGAGTTTCGCCTGCAGGCGCTCCAGCATCGGCGCCACGCGGCGCGGTCCGCCGGAATCATGCATCATCGTCAGATCGACCCTGGCCGTGACCACCTCGCCCGGCCGCACATTCTGCAGGCCGGCGGCGCGGGCGACCAGTTTCTCGGCGAGGGTCATGGGAGGCATGCCGGTCATGTCACATCCCCAGATACGAGGCTTTCAGCCCCGGATCGTTCATCAGAACAGAGGCCGGACCGGACAGCACGATCAGACCATGCTCCAGCACGAAGGCACGATGCGCGATGGCCAGCGACTGAACCACATTCTGCTCCACCAGCAGGATGGACAGGCCGTCGCGGTTGAGCTGCTGGATCAGGGCGAACATCTCCTCCACCAGCAGCGGCGACAGGCCAAGCGAAGGCTCATCGAGGATCAGCAGTTCCGGCTCGGCCATCAGGCCGCGACCGATGGCCAGCATCTGCTGCTCGCCGCCCGACAGCGTGCCGGCCAACTGGCTCATGCGCTCCTTCAGGCGCGGAAACACGCCGTAGACGCGTTCCAGATTGACACTCCGGTTGGCACGACCGCGACGATAGCTGCCCAGTTCCAGGTTTTCCTGAACGCTCAGGTTAGGGAATACCCGCCGACCCTCGGGCACCTGGATCAGGCCGGCGCTGACAATGCTATCCGCACTGGCACCGGTGATGTTGACGCCCATGAAGCGGATCTCGCCCGCCATCGGCCGGTACAGGCCGGACAGATTGTTGTTCAGCGTCGATTTGCCGACGCCATTGGCGCCCAGCAGCGCGACGATCTCGCCTTTCGCCAGATCGAGATCGATGCCGCGCAGCACCGCGACTTCGCCATAGCCGGCCTGCAGGCCTCGCACCTCAAGCATGGTGCACCTCCGCCGGCTGAGCCTGCATGCGGGCCGCCGCGCCATGACCGAGATAGGCCTCGATCACCTGCGGATCGGCTGCGATCTGCGCCGGCGTGCCGCTGGCGATCAGGCTGCCATTGTTCAGCACCCAGGCATGGTCAGACAGGTTCATCACGGCACGCATGACATGTTCGATCAGCAGGATGGTGACGCCCGACTGGCGGATGCCGCGGATCACCGGAATGATCTCGTCGATCTCGGCCGGATTGAGACCGGCCATCACCTCGTCCAGCAGGATCAGCCTGGGGTCGGTCGCCAGCGCCTTGGCCAGTTCCAGCCGCTTGCGTCCGGCCACGGTGAGCGCGGCGGCGGGCTTGTCGAGTTGCGGCCCCAGGCCGACACGATGGGCAATCGCCTCGGCATGCTCCAGCGCGGCACGGCGGCCGGCACGATGCAGATGGGCACCGACGGCGATATTCTCGCGCACGTTCAGGCCGGCGAAAGGCTGCACGATCTGGAAGGTGCGCGTCACGCCCAGCAGGCAGATCTTTTCCGGTGTCAGGCCAAGCAGCGAACGGCCCTCGAAGCGGATATCGCCGGCATCGGGTTTATGGAAACCGGAAATCTGCGCGAAGATCGTGGTCTTGCCGGCACCGTTCGGCCCGATCAGGGCCGAGATGCTGCCGGCCTGCACCGTGAAGCTGACGTCGTTCGTGGCGACCAGGCCGCCAAAGCGCTTGGCGAGATTGGCGATCTCAAGCATGGGCGCCCCGCTTGAACAGGCGGCGCAGGGCACCGGCACCAAAACTGACCTTGCCCAGGCCGAACAGGCCGTTGGGCAGGAACAGGACCATCAGCACCAGCAGCAGGCCGTAGAGGACAAGGTTGAGGCCGGGCGCCTCGCCGAAGACCAGCCGGCCGATTTCGGCGATGGCATGCAGGGCGAAGGCGCCAAGAACCGGGCCGAATATGGTGCCCAGCCCACCGATGATCGGCACCAGCAGGGCCTCCACCGACATGGCCGGGCCATAGGCGATGTTCGGATCAAGGTAGAGGAAAAGCTGCACATAGACCGCGCCGGCCGAACCGGCGATGGCGCCCGATACCGTGATCGCCAGCAGCTTGGTATTGAACGGATCGACGCCCAGCGCGCGCGCGGCATCCTCGTTTTCGCGCACCGCCATCAGGCGGGCGCCGAAGCGGGCATTCTGCAGCCACCAGGTAAACAGCAGCCCGGCAACGACGAGCCCCAGCAGCAGCCAGAAGAAACCGGCCTTCGACTCGAACTGCATCTGCGCAATGCCCGGCTGCAGCGGCACCAGAAGGCCCACACCGGCGCCGGTGAAGGCGAAAGTATTGGCCAGGATGCGGAAGACCTCGGCGAAGGCCAGCGTCACCAACGCGAAATACGATCCGCGCAGGCCGTAGCGGAAGACCAGCCAGCCGGTGCCGGCACCGACGATGCCGGCCGCCACGGCCGCCAGCACAAACCCTGCCCAGGCATTGATGCCGAACTGGATCTGCATGATCGCCGTGCAATAGGCACCGGTGCCGAAGAACAGCGCGTGGCCGAAGGAGAACTGCCCGCCATAGCCGCCCAGCAGGTTCCAGGCCTGACCGAGATAGGCATAGAACAGGGCCAGCGTCAGCCAGGTGAGCCAGAAATCCGACTGGATCACGAATGGCAGCGGCAGCAGGGCCACGAAGAAAACCAAAATAGCCGTCAGGTTGCGCATGTCTTTCAGGCCTTCTGCCCCAGCAATCCGGTCGGCCGGAACAGCAGAACGATGATGAAGATCAGGAAGATGCCGAGCTGCCCCAGGCTTTCGCCCAGGAACAGGCCGCCCAGGCTTTCGGTCACGCCGATGATCAGGCCGCCCAGCAGCGCGCCGACAAAGCTGCCCATGCCGCCCAGCACGACCACGGTGAAGGCAACCAGCACGAAGGCGTGCCCAACCTGCGGACTGACATAGAAGCTGGGCAGCAGCAGGCAGGCGGCTATGCCAAGGCAGGCGCAGCCGATGCCGAACGACATGGCGAAAATATGCTCGACATTGATGCCGACCAGCTTGGCGCCCTGCCGCTCCTTGGCCAGTGCACGGATGGCCCGGCCCAGGTCGGTGCGGGCCATCAGAAGCCACAGCAAGGCCGCCACCAGCAACGCGCCGATGAAGGCGATCACCTTCGGCACCGGGATGAAAGCGACGCCGAAGTCAAACACCTCGAAGGAATAGGGCGTTTCGATGGTGCGTGTGTCCGAGCGCCAGAAATAGAGCGCCAGGTTCTCGATCACCACCGACAGGCCGAGCGTGACCAGCAGGATATTCTCATCCTTGCCATGGCTGGCCTGGCCGATCACGAAACGCTGCAGGCCGTAGCCGATGCCGAACAGGGCCGCTGCCGCCACCGGCAGGGCCAGGTAAGGATCGATGCCGAACAGGCTGTGCAGGAAAAAGACGCCGTAGAGCGCCAGCATCAGCAGGCTGCCATGCGCAAAATTGATGATATGCAGCACGCCGTAGATCAGCGTGAGGCCGAGGGCGATCAGGGCATAGATCGCCCCGGTGGTGAGCCCGTTCAGGATCGCCGGCAGAAGGATGGAGAATTCAAGCATACCGTCACACGGAAAAAGGGCGGCGGGGCACGTCCCTGCCCCGCCGCCTGGGGGTCAGGCCTTCGGCGCGGGGAAGACCGGCTTGGCGTTGGCGAAATCCTTGGGGAAGATCACCTTGATGTCCTTGCCAAGCACCTGGGTGTTGACCGGGGCGGCGCCGACATTCTGGCCGTTGACGAATTTGGTCGGGCCGTAGGGCATGAAATGGTTGCTCCAGCCCGAAGCGGCCAGCGCCTGGGTCACCGCACCGCGATCTGCGGAAGCCGCACGCTCCAGGGCATCGGCCAGCAGACGCACGCATTCGTGGTTGAGGAAAACCTCGTAGGAGAAGAAGGCCTTCTCGGCCTCAACCTTCTTCTTCAGCTCCAGCGCCACCGGATTACGCGGATCGAACCAGTGATTGCAGTCCATGATGTATTCGGCCGCATCGGGGAATTCCTGGACAAAACGGTACTGCGACGCGGCGCCGCCCAGCACGGCATAGATCGCCTTCGGGCGGATTTTCTGCTGCCGCAGGGTACGCGCCAGCAGCACGAATTCGTTGTAGTAGTTGGACGGGATCAGCAGGTCCGGATTGCGGCCCTTGATCTTCAGCGCGATGTTGTTGAAGTCGCGCGTCGGGTTGGCATGCGGGATGGTCTCCAGCACCTCGAAACCCATGGCCGGCAGCTTTTCGTTCAGCGTCTTGGCCATGCCGGCGCCGAAGGCCGATTCCTCATGGACGATCATCACGGTCTTGGCCGGCTTGCCGGCCTGGTTGTTCAGCGCAACCAGGTTCTCGATGGCGGTGTCGACGATCTTGCCCAGGCCCGGACCGAAGCGGAAGGTGTTGGTCAGGCCGCGCGTGACGACCTGATCGACCACACCGACATCGACGACATGCGGGATGCCATGCTTGGCGGCCGCCTGGGTGGTGGCCAGCGCAATGCCGGATGCGAAGGGGCCGACGATGGCCGCGACGCCGGCCTCGTTCAGCTTCTCGACCTCGGCCGCGCCGACATCGGGCTTCGACTGCGCATCGGCATAGATCGGCTCCAGCTTGGCGCCACCCATCGAGGCGATACCGCCATTGGCATTGATGGTGTCGATCGCCAGCTTGGCGCCCAGGCGGCATTGCTGGCCCGACGGCGCCAGCGGACCGGTCACCGGATGCAGGATACCGACCTTGATGGTCTTGGGCTGGGCCTTCAGGATGGCGGGAAACCCGCCGATGCCGGCTGCGGCGGTGACGGCGGTGCCGGCCAGAAAGCGGCGGCGGGATACGCGGAATCCAGTCTTACCATTCGTCATTTTCTTTTCTCCCTGCGGATGGAACGTGGCGACCTCTTTCCCCCTGCCGCCGGCGCCACGCGGGCCGACCAGGTGTTTTGCTCCTCGCCGCGCACGCGGTCGAGGCTCATGCGGAACTGGTAGCGATCAGGCCGGTACAGGCCGACGATGTATTCAACCGGGCGACCGTCAGCATCCTGCACCACGCGGCTAATCCTAAGCAGCGGCGCCCCCACCACGGTTTTCAGCAGCGGTGCCACGCGGGCATCGGCGAGCGAGGCTGAAATCGTCTGCTCGGCGCCGCCGATCGTGACGCCGGATTGCTCCAGAAGCGCGAGCAATGGCTGATGCGACAATTCCTTGCGCGAGAATTTGCGGCCGATATCGGCGGGCACGTATGTCGTCAGATATGAAAAAGGCCCGGCATCGAGAGACCGCACGCGGATGGCGCGCTGCACCTCCTCGCCCGCCTTGATCCGCAGCGCAACCGCCACATCCGGCGGCGCCGGCTCATAGCCGAATTCCACCAGGTTCACCTGGGTCTTCAAACCCATCGCCAGCAGGTTTTCCAGCAGGCCTTCAACACCGGCGCGGATCGGCGGCGGTTCATTGCGCGCGGTGACATGCGTGCCGCGGCCACGGCCCCGCGTGACGAGGCCCTCGGCCGCCAGTTCCGCCAGGGCACGACGGGCCGTGATGCGTGAGACATTGAATTGCCGCGCCAGTTCCTCCTCGCCCGACACCAGCGCGCCCGCCTCAAGGCGGCCATCGAGGATCTGGCTGCGCAGGATCATGAATATCTGATGGTAGAGCGGCGTCGGCAGACGCTCGTCGATCGCCGTGTAATAGCCTAGCTTCGCCATCGCCCGCCCCATAAGTCTGATTGTTATACTGATATGACAATTGAAAGGGAGTCAAGGCCATTATCGCCCGGCCGCGGCCTTGTTGGGCGGATCACGAGCAGACCCGCTCAAGAGATCGATTTCTGGCGGTTTATCCGTGCCGTTTGCCGCGGTTTTTCCTGCGCCGGGCCACTTGGGCCACGCGGAGAGACCGAAGCGTATTAAACTAACGACCGTGAGCAGATGGCGCGCTCGAAGCGATTCGAACTTCTGGCCCCAGATTCGTAGTTTTGCGTAAATGTCTAAACCATTGTATGGCCGAGCATTCGGACTTGGCGAAAGGCCAGAAATGCTTCGAATTTCCTGGGCAGTTCCAGACAATACCCAGACACTCTGCCACCCACGCTTTGCGAGACATTATGGAACACCGCTGGCAATAACCCGCGCTGGGTGTGTCCTGTACCACCACCTGAAAACGCAGCATCGGCCCGTTTCTAAATTCACCTCGGAGTGTTGATAGCCGCTGGATCACGCCGGACTATGGCTGCGGGTTGTAAGTCGTTTCATCTAGCCGGAACGTAAAATACAGCCGCGTGAACCGGTCAGCAGGCTGTCTGATCCAGCACCTGGCAGAGGCGCAGGCCGTCTTCGACGGCCACAAAATTGCTTTTCGGCATGGCCATCAGGCGGGCCCGGCATTCGGCATGGACCGCGGGATCCAGCTTCCGGAAAAAGGCAACCAGCGCCTCTTCATATGGCGCATCGAAACTCCACCCGGTCCGGTCGCGTTCGACGAGCCGGGCCACCTCGAAACTGCGCGCCGTCAGGCAGGGCACACCAAAAAAACCGGCTTCGTAATACCGGCAGGGGAGAAGCCATCGCGAATTGTGCTCAACATTCTCGAGATCGATGGCCCATGCGAAATCAAGGTCGTTATACACCTCGGGCAGATCCCGCGTGCTGACATAGGGTCCCTCGTAGACGAGATTGTCGTGCCGGTCCATCGCGCGGGCGAAACTCTCCCTGTCAACCGTCGTCACCAGGCCGCGAAACTTGAATTGCACCAACCCCTCCAAGCGTCCCGCCAGCCGGACAATCAGATCGAAAGTCTCCTGGCCGCGAATCAGGCCGCAGTATCCGACTGTCCAGCGAGGACGGCCGCGCGCCACGATGGAGGGCTTGTCAGGCGATGGCCGCGACTGGGCACCGAACTGGGGTGGCAGCTTGTTCTCGAGCAGGAACCATGGCCGTCGGCAATCCTGCAGCGTGGAGAAATAATTGTTCCAGAATCCGGGCGAAGACAGAACCAGCAGATCAATGCGCCGCAATCCGAAGCGTTCAATCCAGCGCAGACCGCGAGAGAACCAGCGCCGCCCCACCAGGATGGGCTGGATATCCAGAACCTCGTAAACGATCGGGATCTTCCGGCCCGCCAACCAACGCGCCACCAGCGCCAGCAGAAGCTGGTCGATGTTACGGGCATAAAACAATTCCGCCTGCTGCAACAGCCGACGGTACCTGGCGATGCGGGGCAGCGCTTTCAGCAGAGCCAGCAACCGCTGGCCATAGCGCCCATCCTCGGTCTGGCCCAACATCACGCATGGCCAGTCCGGCTGATAGCCACGGTTGTACCGCTGGCGCCGAAAACTGAACATCGTCAGCCGATAGCCGTAATCGAGGAATGTCCGCGCTCGTTTGATAGTGCTGACATCGGTGATGTCCGGCGAAAAGAATACGACTGCCGTTGGCGAGGATACGGAAGCTGGTGGCATAACGGACTCCACAGGCCTGATTGGCGCGCCGGATGGGCGGCGCTGGGACGACGAAGCGTTCGCCCGGCGATCCAAGCCTAGGACAGTCCGCCATGCGCGGGTGTGATCAAAGTGTGCCGGCCACATCGGAATGCCTGTCACAGGTTGATCACTGGCTATTGGCCCGGCGCTCCTGTTCCATGGACACCACAATCAGTGATCGAGAGGCCGACGTGTCCGCATTTCCACTTCGCTTCGAATTGCCGACATCGCAGGCATGCGCGTCCGCCGGAACTGGACATCGGCGCTTCGAGCGGCTGGCCGTCAGCAGCGTATTCGGTGATCCCCTCGATCGCGGAACCTGGTCTGGCGCCCCCTACAACGTGATCCGCAGCCTGCAGAATCTGGGTATCGCGGCCGAGGGAATCCATTCCGGTTTCAGTCGTGGCGAGCAGGCTCTGCTCGGTGTGCATTACCTGATGCAGGGCTATGGCCGGCCACCTGCCGGCGAGGCCCTGCTGCGCATCCGCATCGCGCGGCGCCGCGCGGCCGAACGCCTGGCGGCCATCGCCCGACGCCGGCATATCCGCCATATCCTGCATACCGGCACCCTGGACATGCCGATACAGCCCTGCGGTGACCTGGTGCATTATCTCTATTGCGACCATACCTGGGCGTTGTCGCTGCCTTATCGGTCGCAACGCGAGGCATACAGCGCCGGCGCCATTGAGGAATTCGACAGCCTGGAGCGCGCGGCGCTCGGCAATGTTGAACATGTTTTCACCTTTGGCGCCTATGTACGCGAACATATGATCAGCCATTACGGCCTGGCGCCAGATCGGGTGACCGCTGTGGGTTCCGGCATGGGGCAGATCGAACCGTATGCCGGTGCCAAGGACTATACCCGCCCGAATCTGCTGTTTATCGCCAAGCATCTGTTCATGGCCAAGGGCGGCGGCTTGGTGATCGAAGCCTTCCGGCTGGCCCGGGAAATACGCTCGGACCTGACCCTGACCATTGTCGGTGACAGCCGCAGCCGCGCGCATATCCCGCTAGGGCCGGGCATCAAAGTGTTCGATCATCTGCCCTGGCGCGAACTGCAGCGTCTGTTGCGGATGTCGACCCTTCTGGTGCAGCCCATGCTCAACGACCCCTGGGGGCAAGTCTACCTCGAGGCCCTGCTGTCGCGCACGCCGGCGATCGGACTGCACCGCAACGGACTGCCTGAGATACTGGAAAACGGCCGCCACGGCTTCCTGGTGAAAGAGGCCAACCCCGCAGCGCTCGCCGAGGCCATCCTCGACGCGCTGTCCGACCCGCTGCGCCTTGCCGCCATGGGCCTGAGCGGCCAGCGCCATGTGCTGCAGAGCTATTCCTGGGACCGTGTCGCACAAGCCATGGCAACCCTGTGATGCGCACTCGCCGGATGAATTTCTGAGCCACAACGGAAAAGGATGAAGCTATGGCCGAAAAGGCAGCCCTGATCACCGGGGCGACCGGACAGGACGGCGCCTATCTGGCGGAATTCCTGCTCGGTCGCGGATACACCGTGCACGGCATCAAGCGGCGATCCTCGTCGATCAACACCGGCCGAGTGGATCACCTCTACCGCGACCGGCATGAAACCGACGTGCGTTATTTCCTGCATTACGGCGACATGACCGATGCCACGTCGCTGATTCGCCTGATCGATGAAGTGCAGCCGGTCGAAATCTACAACCTTGCCGCACAAAGTCATGTGCAGGTGAGCTTCGAGACGCCGGAATACACGGCGAACACCGATGCACTCGGCACCCTGCGGCTGCTGGAGGCCATCCGCATCCTGCGCATGGAGGAACGCGTCCGCTTCTATCAGGCTTCAACCTCCGAGTTATTCGGCAAGGTTCTAGAGACTCCGCAGCGTGAAACCACGCCGTTCTATCCACGAAGCCCCTACGCGGCTGCCAAGCTGTACGCCTACTGGATCACCATCAATTACCGCGAGGCGTATGGCATGCATGCCTCGAATGGAATCCTGTTCAATCACGAAAGCCCGATCCGCGGCGAGACCTTCGTGACGCGCAAGATCAGCCGCGCCGTAGCCGCCATCGAACAGGGCCTGCAGAAATGCCTCTATCTCGGCAATATCGACGCCAAGCGCGACTGGGGTCATGCCCGTGATTATGTCGAGGGCATGTGGCGCATCCTGCAGCATGACACCCCGGATGATTACGTACTGGCTACCGGCGAGGTCCATTCGGTGCGTGAATTCGTCGAACTGGCGTTCCGTAATATCGACCGGAGGATCGTGTGGGACGGCAAGGGCGTCAAGGAAAAGGGTTATTGCGACCGCTCCGGCGAGATCCTTGTGGCCGTCGACCCCGCTTATTATCGCCCCACCGAAGTCGACTTCCTGCTGGGTGACCCAACCAAGGCCCAGCGGGAACTTGGCTGGCGACACCAGACAAGTTTCGAGCAGCTTGTCGCCGAAATGGTGGAAGCCGATCGCGTCATGCTCAACCAGGAACAGTTCCGCAATGCTTACAGCCACGCCTGAAACCATACTCTACCCACTGTCCGGCCGCCGGATCTGGGTTGCCGGCCATCGCGGCCTGGTCGGATCGGCGCTGGTCCGCCGTCTGGCACGGGAGAATTGCGAAATCCTCACCGCCGGACGCGACAGCCTTGATCTGCGTTCGCCCGACCAGGTTGATCTGTGGATGAAGAATGTGCGTCCCCAGGCGGTGTTTCTCGCCGCCGCCAAGGTGGGCGGTATCCACGCCAACGACACGCAGCCCGCCGAATTTCTGTATGACAACCTGATGATCGAAGCGAATGTGATCGAGGCGGCGCGACGCTATGGCGTGGAAAAGCTGGTGTTTCTTGGCTCATCCTGCATCTATCCCCGCCTGTCGCCACAGCCAATCCCGGCCTCCGCGCTGCTGACTGGGGCCCTGGAACCCACGAACGAATGGTATGCCATCGCCAAGATCGCCGGGCTGAAGCTCTGCCAGGCCTATCGGCGGCAATATGGCTGCGACTTCATTTCGCTGATGCCGACCAACCTGTACGGCCCGGGCGACAATTTCCACCTGCAGCAGAGCCATGTGGTCCCCGCGCTGATCGCAAAGGCGCATGCCGCTCGCGTCACGGGGATGGCGAGTCTGTCGGTCTGGGGCTCCGGCATGCCACTACGTGAATTCCTGCATGTCGACGACGCGGCCGATGGCATCGTCTTCGCCATGCAGCATTATTCCGGGGAAACCCCGCTGAACCTTGGCTCCGGCGAGGAAATATCCATCGGCGACCTCGCGCGCCTGATCTGTCGCATCACTGGATATTCTGGACGGATCGCCTTTGACGTCACCAAACCTGACGGGACGCCGCGCAAGGTGGTGGATGGCAGCGCGCTTCGCGCCCTAGGCTGGCAGGCCTCGATCAGCCTCGAAGCGGGTCTGCGGCAGACCTATCGCTGGTATCTCGACCATGTCGGGCTGGACGACCGCTCCGCTGCCCCGGGACTGCGGCGCGCCTATGGCTGAGGAACGGCCGTTCAGGCACCGACCGGCACTCCGTCCTGCTCATTGTCGGGTTTACCTTTCTTGATCCGCAGCCGCCCCCGACTATCCACCCAGAGGGAGTAATCCCCCAGTTTTGGCAGATAACGACTGTTCCAGTCGGAGCCGAAACGCATGCTCTCACCGGGTCCGCCAATCACCAGGGCCTCGAACCCCGGATCCGTCTGCACCGCGCCTCGACAGCCGATCAGCGTAACCATCGCATTGCTCGCCCCATTCAGACGCGCCAATCCAGCCGCGGCGGCGTTTGCACCGCCGCTGCCGGTGCAGCCGATCATGGTGAGCTGGCCCACAATGTATCCGCGCAGCAGGCGGGTCTGGTGGCGGATCGAATAGGCCGTGCAGCCGATCAGTGTGGCGAACCCCTGCAGCCAGATGCCGGCATCGCCGTCGGCAAAAGCTGCGGCCTTCTCATGATTGTTCTCGAAACCGCAATGCGACAGCAATGTGCAGCCATTGCGCGCCAGCAGCCCGAAATTCTGGTTCAGCAGGAAATAACAGCCGTGAAAACCCACATCGTGACAACCGCGCTGCAAAGCTACGCCGTTATCGCCGTTCTGGCCGAAAACGCACCCCATCACATGGATGGCCGAGAGGATTCCGCCCGGATCGCCATGGGCGAAGCTGGCACCGTTGCCGCGGTTGTTGCGGAAATAGCAGTTGATGACCTGACCCTCGAAGACATTCCCGGTCATCACGCAGCCATCGCCGCCGCAGTTCTGCACAACCAGATCGCGCAGGCAGAAATTGTAGATGTAGCGGCCGAAGCTTTCACAGTTGAGCCTGAGTCCGGCTCCCTCGTCACCCGTCCCTTCAATGCCGAGGCCGTCAATCAACAGATAGCGCACCGTGCTCTCGCTGAAGACCTCAACAACTGGCGAACCATCGGTAATGGCGGAAACCAGGCGCGCGCCGGGCGCCAGAATGCCGCCCTGGCGGGTCAAAGGCCTGGTGAAGTGAAGCCGCAGGGTGCGGGTCACCCGGTAGGTACCGGGTGGAATCTGCAACAGCGTGCCGTCCATGGAAAATGTCGCATCAATAGCGGACTGCAAAGCGGCAGTATCGTCAGCACGGCCATCGCCTCTGGCACCGAAATCAGTCGCCGACACCACCCGTTGCGCCGCTGCCGGCGGAACGGCTGCCTGCACTGCGCCCGATCCGAACAGGCCGGCGCCCGCCAGTGCACCTCCCGAGGTGAGAAAATCACGACGCTGCATGGTCTGCCTCATCATCGTGCAACATGATAAACACCGGGCGGCCATTGCGGCATTGTCACACCCGACGCGGAGACAGTGGTACGGCGCATGAGAACCGACAGGCCGGCCGCCAGCATGAAGACGGCCCAGGTTTTTGGTCCGACATAGGCTCCGGAGGCCTGGCCGAGCACGGCCCAGACCGCCCAGCAGAACAACAGGCTCGGCACCCCAAGCAGATGCAGCCAGACCGACAGCCCCGCCAGAGCGACAATGCCCCAGACTGCGCCGAGATAAATCCAGTGCAGCCAGAAATAATTGGTCAGCGCCGAAGATATCCGGTCAATCCGCCACGCAGCCGAATACTGAGAGGATTGAACGAAGACGTTCATCACCAGATCGGCAATATATTCCTCTCCGGTCAGGCCTGCCCCGGCCCAGGGATAGGATTCCATTACCTTCACACCGACCAGGGCCGGGCCGATCACACGATAAAAGAAACTCGGATCCTCGCCGGCCAGGATATCGCTCAAGCGCTCGGCATAGACCGTTATACCGAGGATGACCGCGGCCACCAGAAGCAGTACGGCCAGCAGCAGGATTCCAGCGCGGTTGCGGGCATTAGGATCGACGAACAGGTAGCAGGGAACCACCAGCGGCAGGGCCAGCAGCAGAGTTGGTCCCGGCATGGCAGCCAAGCCGGCCGCGAGCAGCAGCAGGAAGATCAGCAACTTGCCGCGGCGCTGCGATGTCACGAACCAGGCGAAACTGAACAGCGTGTATCCGAAGGTGACTGCCGAAGGCTCGCTGGTGAACAGCTTCGGCCTGATACGGCCATAAAGCAGCTGGTCGCGCAGATCGGATTCATAGACGCCGTAATCATAGAGCACAACGCGGGCGGCATCGCTGACTGCGCGCAGACCCGCATATGTCTCCAGCAGGCTGCCCACCAGGATGACGATGCAAAAGCCGAAAAACAGGCCGGCGAGCTGCCGGCGATTGGCCTCGATCAGGGTTAGGAACAGGGCATAGCCGATCACCAGCGAATAGATCAGCTGTACAAGTCCGGTGAAGCGCTTGGCCAGGAATATAAGATCGGTCGCCGACAGACTGGCCGCGATATAGATTACGATCACGCCGCACAGGCCAGCCAGATGCAGTGGCTGAATGGCATCCTGGCGCCGCCACAACAGAAGCAGGCCCGCAAATCCGGATGGCGCGGCCGGCAACGGGATGCTGGGCGTGATGCGGATCTCGACTCCGAGATAGATGCCGATCAGGAAGACCAAGAGCAGGACCATGTCGGTCGGGCCCAACCGCCCATCCTCTGCGGGGTGCCGCATCATGGCCCGGCAATCGCCGCCAGCAACTGGCGACCCCGGCTGGCCCAGTCGAAGCGGTCGCGGCAGATCGCATAGGCACGATCCTGCAGATGGTTCAGGCGGTCGTAATCGTCGATCACCTGCAATACGCCTGTCGCCAGGGCACGGTAGTCGCGATAAAGCAGGATACTGTCCTCATGCCGCAACGGCATGCCGGCCACCGATCCTTCCAGCGCTAGGATCGGCAGACGGTTGAAGATGTAATCCAGCACCTTCAGCTTGAAGCCGCCGCCATGCCGTTCCGGCACCAGGGCGACGCGGGCGTCCTGCATCAGTGCCGGCAGGCCGGAAACCGGGCCGGTGAACTGGATGGCCGAGAAACGCCGCCGCACCTGCCTGAGAAAGGATTCACGCGCCGTGCCGATAACCTGCAATTCCGCATTGTGGCTGGCAAACAGCGGATCGGCGGCGGCCAGGAACTGCTCCAGATTCAGGCGCTTGGCGATCCAGTCGAAGCTGCCAACGATCACGGCCCGGCGTGGCTGGCGCGCGCTGATGCGGCGCTGATCGACATAGGCGCCGCCATAGCCGGGCGTGATCACCGCAATATCGCGGCCGGGATGATCGGCCAGGAACCGGTCGCGGTCCTCCGGAGTGATTGCCGTGACCGCATCCGCCGCGCGAACCATTGCCTGCTCCAGCCGCGCCACCTTTGCCGCGTCACGCAGCAGAATGTGGCGGCGCAGTGGGTCGGGATGCTCGCGGGCCACCTGCTGGCGCAGGCTTTCCTCGTGGTTATGCGCGACATAGACTAGGCGCGGCCGCCGGCCGCGCTGCGGATATCGCTTCAATACCGGCGCCAGTGCCCAGCCGGCCGACAGGCTGTCGAAAACAATGACATCCCAGCCGTTTTCCACCAGCCGCCCTTCGAGCAGGCGCTGCAACTGCGGTGTCCAGTTGCGGTCGGCGACGTTGGGCAGGGGCGACAGCAGAGTGTGCCACAAGGCACGGGGCTTCTGTTCGGCGAGGAACCAGCGCAACCCCGCCTGCCGCTCGGGCGGCCGGTGCGGCGTGCCAGGCCGCATGGCGCCGACAATATCCACCTGCGCCCCGCTTTGGCCGATCGCATCGATCAGGCCGCCGGAATAGATCAGCTGGCCGTTATGTCTGGGCTCGGGGTCGGTCTGAGTCAGCCAGAGGCACTTCATCGCCGCGCCCCGTCGTGCCGGCGGCACTCAGTATGCCTGGCGACCGGTAAAACCACCCAAGACGGTGCGCAGGATGATCTGCGCATCCAGAAACAGGGACCAGTTCTCGATATAGCGGATGTCATGTTCGACCCGTTTGCGGATCTGATCGAGGGTCTCGGTCTCGCCGCGCCAGCCACTGACCTGGGCCAGTCCAGTGATCCCGGGCTTCATCCGATGCCGGCAATCGTAATTGGGTACAGCCTCCTGATAGAGCATGCCCGCCGCCTTGGCGGCGGTGGCATGCGGACGCGGCCCGACCACCGACATTTCGCCAAGCAGGACGTTGATGAACTGCGGCAACTCGTCGAGGCTGGTCCGGCGCAGGAAATGCCCGATCCGTGTCACCCGCGGATCGTTGCGCCGGGTGAGCTGGCTGGCGGTCGGATCGCACATATCGTGCCGCATGGTGCGGAATTTCAGCACATCGATCAGTCGATTGTTCAGGCCGTAGCGCTTCTGCCGGAACAGCACCGGGCCAGGACTGTCGAGTTTGATCAGGACGGCGATCAGCGCCAGCAGCGGCGCCAGCAGTAGAAGCGCAAAAGCGGCGAAGACCCGATCCTCGACAGCCTTGGCAATGCCACGCCAGCCGCATAACGGCCGCCGTTCGGCCAGCAGCAGCGGCACGCCGCCGATCTTTTCGAAAGCCGTCTGCCCACCCGTGATCTCCGGAATTTCCAGATGCACGTAGATGTCGGCCGCGGCCTGCCGCAGCAGATCGACCACCACACCGGGATTCCCCTCGCCCGGCTCCGGCGCCACGATCACTGCATCGACATGTTCGCGCCGGATTTCGCCGAGCAGATCCTGCAGGTCGCCGCACAGGGCATGAACCGACCGCTCCGGCGCGGTCAGGTTCTGCATGGCATTCATCCGCCCAGAATGGGCCCTGCAATGAGCCAAGGCCATATCGCCATATACGCCGACCACAATATGATCCATGGCAGAAGGGCGACCTTCCGTCAGACGCTGCAGCAGAACCTGTGCCATGCTGCCGCTGCCGAACACGGCGACGCGTCGGCACAGCCGGCCGCTCTGCCGCCATTGATCGAGGCGAACCCCCAGGATCGCCCGCAGAGCCAGCAGAACGCAACCGCTGCTGACAAGCCACAGCAGCAGCCAGTTCCTGCTGCTCGCCAGCCCGATGCCGCTGACCGCCACGGCGACCACTACAATCGCTGCGCTTGCACTCCAGGCCATGATGATGCGACCGAACGGCAACCCGCCCTGCTCCAGCAATGCCGGCCGGTAAACCCCGGCGATTGACAGGGCATTCATCGCGACGATCGTACCGAGCAGCGCTATGGCGACATAGCTGCCTGATACCAGCGGCAGGTCCGGCATCGTCACCACCAGGGATGCCAGGGCCGCCGCGAGGCAGACCACGCCATCGAGCAGCCGCAAGATCCCGCCGGCGATATCCAACGATACCGGCCGTCGATGATGCAGCGGCGCCGATATCCTCAAGGTGGAAGTCCTGTTCGAAGGATGCCGTTCGGCGCTCCGCCGGGACGACATGTCGGCCACACGCATCGCCGCGAGAGGCAGGTTCTTCAGATCGGATCTGGCTTCGAGAGGCATGCTGTGGCTCCGGAGCTGTTTCTACCCCGGATGTGCCATAACACTGCTGCAACCGCCCGTGACCAAACAGGGGCGCCTTCGCACACCCGCTCATCCTGCCGCCCTTGCCGTCGCCAGGATCGCCGCGGCGAAGGAAGCCGGGTTGCGCGATGCGGCGAAAGCCTGCGCCGCAACGGAATCGAAACTGTCTCCCGGACCTTCCGTCACCATGCGCGTGATCGCGGCGGCCAGGGTCTGCGGCTTGGTGACATCGGTTGCCACGCCCAACCGGTATTCCCGCACCAAGCGCGCGATCAATCCATAATCCTGCGTCAGAACCGGCACACCGGCCCGTGCCGCCCAGAGCAACACGCCGCTGGACCCGACGAAGCGCTGATAGGGGGCAAGCACCACATCACTGGCCCGCACAAAACCGGCGATTTCGGCATCTTCCAGCCAGCGATCCTCAAGACGCAACCAGAGTTGCGGTTGGCCCTTTCGCAACCGGGCCAGTGCGCGCCGCACCACCCACCGTATTTCCGGCGCCACCCTGCCGGCTATCACCACAGCAATGCCCGCCGCCGTCCCCGCCGGCACATGGCAGAGCGCTTCGAGCAGACACAGGATTCCCTTGCGCTCGCTGAGCGCGCCGAACAACAGCAACAATTTCCGTTCCGGCGGCACCGGCATTTCATGGAGGCTGGCATCTCCCGGCGGTTCAAAGGCCGGATCGGGCAGCGCCATCACCTTGTGCCCGCCGCGATAGGATTCCGCCGCATAATCCGGGAAGAAGGGATCCAGTGTCAGCACCACGGACAGGGTCCCGTTGAGCAGCATCAGCCGATACAGCACAGATTTGCGCAGGTCGCGCACAAACTCGCCCCAACCGCGGCTGCGAAAACCCAAGCTGGAATAATGGACCGATGGCCGGAATAGGATGCCTCCGACCGGGCGCCCAACTGCGCCGAGGCCCAGGGCGAAAGGCAGCGAAAGATGGTCGAGGGCCAGGAAGTGCCCCGCTGTCGCGCCGGTGGATTTGAGATACCGGCGCATCACCCACCAGCGGGAGAAACCGCTGATCACCAAGCGGCGATGCAGACAGGCCCGTTCCTCGGCGGCCGACAGAGGCACCAGCCTGATCCGCCCGCGATCCTGTGGCACAATCCTGTCGTGCAGGCAATCGCAGAGCTGCCGAGAGAGAACTAGCCAGAGAATCTCGAGTTCGGTTTGCCCGGCGGCGCGGTCAATGATATGGCCAAGCCATTCTCGGGTATGGCCATTGCCGTCCGGTTCCAGAACGAGAAGCCGCGTCCGTCGCGGCAGAATTTCACCGTCGCGGGACACCATCGTCAGCAGGCCGTCCAGCCGGGCCAGAAGCCGGGCACGGTCGTGATACTGCTCGATATATCGCCGGCCATTCGCCTCCATGGTTGTCCGCAGGTCGCGATTGTCAGCTAATTGCAGCACAGCGGCTTCGAAAGCCGCGGGATCGTGCGGCGGGACGCATAGAAAGGCTCCGGTTTCCGCCGCCAGCCGCCACACCGCGCTGCCCTCCGGCGCCGTCGTCACGAAACTGCGGCCGGCAGCCATGATGCTGTAAACCTTGGACGGAACGGCGAAGTCTGCGCCATTCGGATCTTGCGGCACCAGGTGGATGTCGCCTTCCGCCAGACCGTCGGCCAGACGCTCGCGCGGCACCAGATCCTCCAGCCGCACATTCGCCACACGCCGCGCGGCCAGGGTTGCCGCCAGCGCGGCATATTCACCGCCCGCCCCGCGGATCAGAATGCCGATCTCCGGACGAGAAAATGCCAATCGCTCGGCCAGGTCCACCACCTGGTCCAGTCCCTGCTTGCGGCCGAGATTGCCGCTATAAAGCAGTAACGGCGCCGCGCGGTCGCAATGCGGCTGCGGCCGGATCCGTGCCGGATCGACCCAGATGGGCAAAACCTCGATAGCGGTGCGCACGCCCATATGACGCAGGCGCATACGCATATCCTCGGACAGGACCAGCAAACCGTCCGACCAGTTGAACACGATCCGCTCGACAATCCGCATCAACCGCAGCAACAGGCCGAACCGCACCATGCCAAGCCCGCCAGCCAGACCGGACTGTATGTCGTGCACGACGACGAGATGACGGCCATCCTTCGCCGTGGCCAGCTGGCCAAGCACAACGGCGAAGATCGACGGGCAGAGCGATAGGACAGCCTCATGCCGTCGCATCCGGCCTGTCAGCAGGGCCCACAGTCCGGCCAGCAGAAACAGGATTTCGCTGACGATCCGTTGCAGCGCGGAGCGTCGGCGCGGCAGCCAGTGCCGCAGCCGCTTGATGACTGGCTGCGCCCGATCCGACCGTGGGCCCTCAGGCTGAAAGCCAGCATACCGTGCTGCGTCCGGGTAATGCGGCCAACCGGTCAGCACAGTGACATCACGTCCCTGAGCATGGAGATATTCCGCGATATCCGTGCAATAGGGCGCGGATCCGATCGTTTCCGGAGCATAATGCTGGGTAACGAACAGGACCGACTCGGACAAGATCAGCCCCAGTTGCCCGAACGAGCCAGGACGGGTCGCTCGTATTCATAACTCAGGTGTCCATAGGCATATTTGCGATAGCCCTTGGGATCGACCCGGGTCAGCACCGCACCGGCGAAATCAGCCTGTACATCGACCAGGCTTTTCAGCGCCTCGCCAACAGCCTCGCGGCGCGTGTGCCCCCAGCGCATGGTGAGCGCCACCTTGTCGACCATCCGCGCCAGGGTCAGCACCTCGGCGCCGACCAGAACTGGCGCCGCATCCAGCAGGATCATGTCATACCGTTCCGAGAGGCCGCGCAGCAGCCGCTGCATCCTTTCGCCGCCCAGATTGCGCATCGACTGCGCGGTGAACTGGCCGGCCGGGATCAGGTCCAGACCAGACAACGTATCGGTCACGATGGCTGGTCCGGCCGCGGGGTCGGCGGGCCGTTCACCATCCTCCGAGATCAGATCGGCCAGACCATAACGATTGCTGCACTGGAGCAGGCGGTGCAGGCGGGGGCTGCGCCAGTCGCAGTCGATCAGCAGGATCCGCCGTCCCTGGCTGGCCAGCAGCCGGCCGAAGGAGGCGACCAGCACCGACTTGCCTTCTCCCGGAACCGCGGAGGCGAACAATACCGTCTTCGGTGACGTTTTCGCCTGCGACAGTTCAAGCCCGATATACAGTTTGCGCAGGGCTTCGCTGTAAGGCGAGAATGGCTGCCGCAAGACATGCGCCAGGGCGGTCATGCGGCCCTTCAGGGCGGGGACAAGGGCCAGAACCGGCAGACCTGTGAAGGATTCGACCTGGTCACCGCGGCGAAAACTGCGATCCGCACTATCCCGCAGCAATGCGATCATGATGCCGA
Organism: Ferrovibrio sp.; assembly: GCA_046294345.1. Classification (GTDB taxonomy): domain Bacteria; phylum Pseudomonadota; class Alphaproteobacteria; order Ferrovibrionales; family Ferrovibrionaceae; genus Ferrovibrio. The sequence continues at coordinate 79,453 of JBKBJT010000002.1, read as the reverse complement.
TCAGCACACCGCCAGCCGCGCCAAGAAACACGATCAGGATCCGCGGCGGAAAGCCCGGAGCCGCGGGCGGCGCAGCCATCGATATGAGCTGGCCGTTCGGCCGCTGCAGTCGATCCTGGCCGAACGTTTCCTTGGCGCGGCTCATCACCTGATCCAGCAGGTTATGGTTGACCGCCGCTTCGCGTTCCAGCGATTCCAGCCTGATCGATTTTTCATTCACTCCCGCCTGCCGGGATTGCAGACGGTCGAAATTCTGCCGCAGGGCCTGATAGCGCGCATCCGCCGTCCTCGCTTCATGGCGCAGGCCGTCAATGATGTGATCCATCTCCTGCCGCAATCTGCCGCGAATCCCGGCGATTTCCGCCCGCGCGCTGAGAATGCGCGGATGCTGCGGGCCGAAGCTGCTAGACAGATCGGCCAGTCGGCGCTCGGCTTCGACCTGCTGCTGCTTGAATGACTGGATGACCGGCGAATTGAGCACCTCGGGAACGCCTTCCCCGGCTATACCAGACTTCTTCAGGCTCTGCGCCTCGCTGAGGCGTGCTTCAGCCTCGGCCTTGGCAGTCTGCGCCACGATCAGTTGCGTATTCAGCTCGGTGAGCTGCTGGGTGGTGACCCCGACACTCGCACCTTTGTAAAGTCCATTCTGCCGGCGATATTCCTCCACGGCCTGATCCGCCTTTTCTACCTGCTGGCGCAGCATGGCGATCCGATCCGTCAGGAATTGCTCGGCTTCGTCGTTTGCCTTCACCTTCTCCAGCCGCTGGCGGGCCAGATAGGCATCGGCGAAGGCATTGGCAATGGACGCGGCGCGTGACGATTCCTGCGCTTTCACCTGGATCGACAACACGTGCGACCGCCCCAGGGTCGACACATCCAGGCGCGACAGCAGCGTGTCGATTACGACATCCTTTTCGATCTGGGCCTGCGTCGCCGCATCCTCAGACCTGGCGGCGGAATCCGGCAACCATGCATCCGGCAGATAGCGCGTGGGATCGAGCAGGCCCCGCCAGAATGGCTGGGACCGCAGCAGCGGGTTGAATTCGGGCTCTTCGTCCAGACCGAGCCGGTCAACCACCTGCTCTGCCAAGCCGCGCGACTGGACGATATAGCCTTCGTTCTGGATCCGCTCGGCGTCAGGATTGATATCGGCCATCACGGCTTCGATATTCATGACCCGCAACAGGGGCACACCGACCAAGACCCTTGCCTCGGCGATGTAATAGACCGGCATGGCGCGCGCGGCGAGGATGGCAATGCCGGCGCATAACAATCCAACGGCCAGGATCAGCATCTTCTGTCGCCACAATTGCAACAGCAGGTCCAGTATTCCCGGCTGCGCCGGCGACGTGGCGGAATACAGGGGCGGCATCGACTGCGACGCCAATTGCGGCGACCATTGCGAGGAATGGGCCGGTGCCGACGGCCGGGTAATCATGCGATCCGGGAGGTGCATCAGAAATACCGCTCCCGCACGGTGATCACGTCGCCGGGTAGAACCGGCGTGTCGGACACCGCCTGCAGCCGCCCCCTTCCACCTTCTGCGGTTTGGCGCATGACGTAGAAATCGCCTTCCCGCGCGCGATAGGTGAAGCCGCCCGCCAGGGCCACGGCATTCAGCACGGTCATGCCCGAAACATACGGATAGCTGCCCGGGGTGCGAACCTCACCCACGATGTAAAACGGACGGTAAGTGAGAATTTCGACGCTGACGCTCGGGTTCTTCAGGTAATTTGGCTGCAGGCGGTCCACAAGTGCCTTTTCCAGATCGCCTGCGCTCTGTCCACCCGCCCGGATCTGGCCGATCAGCGGGAAGGAAAGTGCGCCGCTGCCATCGACGGCGTATTCACCAGTCAGTTCAGGCTGCCCGTAGACGGTGATCCGCACACGATCGCCGGAACCAAGACGATAACCGGCATTGGCCGACATGGCATCCATCGTGGCGGCATCGGCCTGGCCGGTCTGCTGCGCCGTTACCGGGCCACAGGCCACGATGGACAGAACAGACAGAACCGAACTGAACCGGAGAAGAATACGCCGGAGAGAAAAAGAATGGTCCCCGAAGACGCTTGGCATGGCCGGCCGCCCCGTTGATAGCGAAGGATCCGAATGCTGCGCGAGCATCCAGAATACCATCTGCTTCTATCAACAAAGGGCCTGGGCCGGCTGTGATCAAAGAGGGGCAGCAACCCGGCTCAGAGATGCGTACTTAGCCGCAGAAAAACCACATTTTCGGAAAAATCGCTGTTCGTGGCGGAGGAATCACGCTGACGATAACCATAACCGCCCAATAACGCGAAATTGCGACTGATCAGATATTTGGCACCAAGGCCAGCGCTAACATAATCATCTTCGCGGCCAATGCCTTCGAAATCGTCCTGCTCGTATCCGACCCTGGCATTCAGCAACAAGTTGCGCAGCAGTTCATGATCGACGCGCAGCTCCGTCCGCGTGGCAAAGTAGCCCGAGGCACCAGCCAGAGTCGTTTCCTCGATATCGCGGGTCAGGCCCGCCGTCACAGTGGTCAGTCGCGTCACGTTCCAGGTCAGTGTGGCGCCCGCCATCCATCCCGCCATGTTTTTCAGACGGGCGTCATCGTAATCCTGCTGGCGGTAGCCCGCGAAAATGTCGAGCGATGTGATTCCGGTCAGATCATATTCGGCGCCGACCACGAATGCGTAACCGTCCGAGCTCCGAGCATAGCCGCCGGCATCGCGGGTATTGTCATATTCGCGGCTATTGACCGACCCCTGCAGATAGACCACGCGCAGTGGCGCCAGTTCGTAACCCGTGCGCAGAGACAGCTCCCCCTGATTGCGGTCGCGGCCGCTCTGGTCGATCATGCCGCCGCTGGAATTTTGCACATTGCTGAAGACATAGCGCTCGCCCTTGCCGTCCAAACGGACAGACATCCGGTTGAACACCTTCTCGATGGCAGCATTCGCCGAATAGACTGTGTATTCCGTTGGCTCGGTGCCGCCCTGGTTGTCCGGCGACGAGCGCGCTTCATGTCGGCGCGCTAATCCGGCGCCACCGAAAAGCCGCAGGTCCCGCAATACATCAACGCGACCATCCGTCAGCAGCGTATAATCCGTGTAGTCTTCCGACTGATGATCGGCGTAGCGTGCCAGTGCGGTATCGGCATGCAGGCGCAGAGCATGGTTGTTCCAGTTCGAGCGCAGGTCGATACTGGGCGCGATCGTCGTGATGAAATCGTCCTGCCGGTTGTTCTGCGTCGCATAGATGTTGGAGTTGTAGCTTTCCTGCACCGCGAGGCCGGGATACAGCAGGAAGCTGCCCAGCCGGACGCCGGCGGCATCGTAATCGGGCCGCGTCCGGTCCATGACCGTGGCGCCGCGCGGCACCTCATCGGGTAACGCAGCCTTGGGTTCTGCTGGCTGGGAGGCCGCCTGGGCGCCCGGCTGGGGCGTTGTCTGGGCGAGGCCGGACCCGGACAGCATAAATCCTGAAACTGCCATACCGAATACCATCGCATGCAACAAGCGATGGGCGGGAGAATGACCGCAAGTTCGCATGAGGCTCCACCCTGGAAAATGGTTACTTTTTATAGCATGGCCTTGCGACGGTGCAGCATTTTCTGGTGCCAGAGCCAGGCGGTGGAAATCATCGTATCCAGATCAGACAATCGGGGCTGCCAGCCGAGCAGATGATGGGCACGAGCAGGATCGGCCAGCAAGGCCGCAGGATCGCCAGGCCGCCGGGTCGCAATATTGAGTGGAATCTTTCTGCCAACTATACCCTCTGCGGTTCGAATAACTTCGCGCACCGTGGCGCCACTGCCGCTGCCCAGATTGAATACATGAGCCCCTACGGCCCGATCCAGGTAACGCAGGGCCAGGACATGTGCCTCTGCCAGATCGGAGACATGAATATAGTCGCGGATACAGGTGCCATCCCGCGTGGGATAGTCGGTGCCATAGATGGCGATCGCCGGCCGCAATCCCGCCGCGGCATCGAGCACCAGAGGAATCAGGTGGCTTTCAATCGGATGCGCCTCGCCAATTTCGCCGACGGGGTCGGCGCCCGCGGCATTGAAATACCGCAGGGACACCGAATGCAGGCCATAGGCTCGTGCGTAATCCTGCAATGCGCCCTCGATCACCAGCTTGCTGGTGCCATAGGGATTGAGTGGCCGGCGCGGATGCTGTTCGGGAATCGGCGTGACATCGGGCTCGCCGTATACGGCGGCACTAGAAGAAAATACCATCCGCTCGATGCCATTCCGGCGCATCGCCTCCAGCAGCGTCAGGCTGCCGGCGACATTGCTGACGTAATAGGGCTCCGGGTCGCGCACCGACTCGCTGGATACAATCAATCCCGCCAGATGAATGACCGCGGCGGGACGGTATTTGCGCATCACCTCGTCCAGCCGGCCGGCATCGACGAGGTCGCCGCCTTCCAGCGGCCCCCATTGTACGGCCCAGCCGTGACCGGACGACATGTTATCGTAGACCACGGGCTGCAGTCCGGCGGCCGCGACCGCCTGGCAGACATGGCTGCCGATATAACCGGCTCCGCCGGTGACCAGAATGCTGTCCGGCATTTCAGCACCGGCCGTAATTATCGGCCAGACGGACGATGTCATCCTCGCCCAGATAGGCGCCGGACTGCACTTCGATCAGGTGCAGCGGCAACTTGCCGGGATTCTCCAGGCGATGCGCTGCACCGATCGGTATGTAGATCGATTCATTTTCGCGCAGCAGCGTGCTCTCGCCATCACGCTCCACCAGAGCCGTTCCGCGTACCACCACCCAGTGTTCGGCGCGATGGAAATGCTTCTGCAGACTCAGGCGGGCACCCGGTTTCACCGTGATGCGCTTGACCTGAAAGCGGTCGCCCGCATCGATGGAGGCATAGGACCCCCAGGGCCGGTAGCAGGTGCGGTGCGACAGCGGCTCCGGCCGGTTGCGCAGCCGCAGCTGCTCAACCACTTGGGATACTTCGTCGGCACGGTCTGCCCGCGCCACCAGCACCGCGTCATCGGTCGATACCACAACCACGTCTTCCAGCCCGATCACCGCCAGAAGCTTGTCATCACTGCGCAGGTAACAGTTCCTGGCATCGCGTGCGATCACGTCGCCGCTCAGGATATTGCCAGCACCGTCGTCGGGCAGCACGCTGCGCAGCGCCTGCCACGACCCGAGATCATTCCACGCCATGTTGACCGGCACCACCGCCGCACGCTCGGTGTGCTCCATGACCGCATGGTCGATCGACAATGAGGACGCCGTCCTGAACGTCTCGGCGTCCAGCCGATAAAATCCCAGATCGGCTCGCCCGCCTGCGACAGCTCGCTCGCAGGTTTCCAGCAGGATTGGATGCAGGCGGCGCAATTCCTCCAGATAGCGGTCGGCCCGCATCAGGAAAATCCCGCTGTTCCAGAAATAGGCTCCGCTGTCGACATAGGCCTGCGCCGTGTTGCGGTCGGGCTTCTCGATGAAGCGATCGATGATCCGCACCCGATCGGATCCTTCCAGAAGCGGACCACCCTTGATATATCCGTAACCCGGCTCAGCCCTGTCCGGCGCAATACCGAAGGTAACCAGACGGCCTTCCTCGGCAGCCGGCAATCCGGCGCGAATGGCCGCCTGCAGGCTGGCAGGATCACCGATTGCATGATCGGCCGGCTGCACCAGCATCATGGCATGCGGGTCGCGGTTGCCCAGAAGAAGCGCTGCCACTGCCAGCGCGGGGGCCGTATTGCGCCCTACGGGTTCCAGAATGATCTGCTGCGGCTCGACGCCGATTGCCGTCATCTGGTCATCGATCAGAAACCGATGCTCATCGCCGCAGACCAGGACCGGCGCGGCAAAGCCCAGTGCAACCTGGTTCCGTTCCACGGTCTGCTGCAGCAGGCTGCGCTCTGACACCAGTGGCAGCAGCTGTTTCGGATAGGCCGTGCGGGACAGCGGCCACAACCGCGTGCCGGATCCGCCGGCCAGGATGATAGGATGAATCTGGAATGCGCATTGTTCGAGAACACTGCCGTTTTCGATCACTGCGTTCATCGCGGGCTCCGTTCCGACTGGTGTTGATACTGTCCGGCGACTATGCGCAGGCCAGTTGAGGCGGGCCAGTGACCAAGCTGTGGCTGTGGAGATAGCCGAATGGCAGCAATAGGTTCAGGCAGCGGCTGGAAGTTCGATACGGATGCTTAGGCCGCCACTGAGGCGATTATGGGCAGATACAGTACCGCCCAGTGCCTCCACATTGCGATGCACGATCCACAAGCCAAGCCCGGCATGGCTGCCGGGACTCCCTCCCGGCGTGCTGCGTCGTCCTGTCTGATTGGGCGTGCCGGCACGCGACGAGAAATAACGATCAAAGACCATGGCGATCTGCTCGCGGTCTATGCCGGGCCCCTCATCGTCCACATGCAGCATGACACTGCCGCCCTGGCGAAACACGTATACCGACACCTTCGATCGCTCCGGGGCGAAGCTGATGGCGTTGTCGAGGATATTCTCGAAGATCGTGTCAATCACGCCGCGGCCAGCCAGGACACAGGCACCTTCCTCCAAGACCCGGACCAGCCGGACATTATGCTCGGCCAGCACCTCGCGATAGCGCAGCACGGTATCGGCGACGATCTCCGACAGATTCACACGGACCCGTGGCGCATCGATCAGATTGGCCGTGTTGTAGTCGATGCGCTGGGTTGCGTTGACCAGGGAATGTAGTCGCCGCAGCGATGATTCGACGAGTGCTATGGCCCGTGTGGCCCGGGCATTATCGTGGGGCACCACCCGCTTGATGGGCTCCAGCGACGACTGAATGGTGCAGATCGGTCCTTTCAGCGAGTGGGCGTTGTCCTCCGATGCCTGTCGCATGTCCTGGGCAATTTTGCGCAAATCGCGGACGAAATGGTCGAAATCAGCAGCCACGCTGGTCAACTCCGGCACGACATTGCGTGCCGCAAATGTGCGATCCGAACCACGTCCCTCGCGAATCTCGCGGGCGACATGTCTGAAATGGTGCAGGCTGCGCCACACGCTGACCGTCACCAGGATCGCCAGCAAGGCAAAGATGAAATAAAAAACCGCCGCCACCTGGATTTCCCGTGTCTGCCAGTAGGAACGGCCAATCGAAATATTGAGAAACTCGGAGGTCGGATGTGCCGATAGCAAAACCCAGCAGCCCCAGCGTGACTGGATCGGAACGACTGATGTCATGATTTCCTCATGGCCGTTCGGCTGCTGGTACCGGATATCGATCGGCTCGTCCCAGGCGCAACTCTCCGAAAGCTGCTGCAGGACCCCATGCTCCGCCAGACTTGCCAGTTCAGCGCCCACCAGCTCCGGCCTCGATTCAGGCTCTGAGGCAATGTAGTAGAAGCTGCCGCCGGCAGGCATGCCGGCCGGCCGCAGCATCAGCTTCAACAGCGTCCGGCCATCCTTGAATCGCTGCAATTCACTATTAAGCGACTTGTGCGGCGGGCCGGACGGATGGTCGAGGATCGGCGTCAGCGCCTGGGCAATCAGCCAGCTGCGCTGCTGGATGCCGCGTACGACAAGGTCGCGCCGCTGATTATCGGCGCTTTCGAACTGGCCATAGAGAATCACCGGCAAGGCGACAAAAACCATGACCAACCCGATCATCTTCAGGGTAAGCGATGCCGCGAGACGCCGCATCGTATGCAGAATGTCAGACCTTCCCGTCGACAAGTGCGTGCCAGCGGTATCCGAAAGCGAGGAAGTTCTCGATCTCGCTGAATTCCGCATCGATCGCCCGGAATTTGTTGCGAATGCGTTTGATCGACGAACGGACATTGGTCCGATAACCGTCCTCGCCCGTACCGGCAATGAACCCCGCATGATGCACACAGTCATATATCGCGCGGTAAGTGACGTATTCATTCAGATGTCGAACCAGAAGATGCACGATATTGAATTCGACCACCGTGAGATTAACGTCCACCTCACGCCACAGTGCGCGACTGATCTTAGGCCGCAACATTAGATTGCCGCAGACAATGACTTCTTCGCGGCGATGCTCCGGCAATTTCCTGCCTGCGGCGACGATCAGACCTATCCGTTTGGCCAGAACGGCTGCGCCTCTCGACTTGTTGACAAAATCGACCGCGCCGTTATCGAGTGCGGCATTCTCGTAGGTTGTCGACAGCATGCCGGTCAGAACGATCATCGGCACATGAATGCCGCGCCGGCGCGACTGACCGAGTAGATCAAGGCCGGAAGCGCCGGGCAGCCGCCAGTCCAGTACAACCACGTCGGCGGCGCCGCCATCGGCGAAATATCCGAACATCGCATCGCCGTCGGCTAGATCGACGACATCGAAACCATGGTCAGCCAGTTCGCCACTCATTGCCTCTCGGTAATCATCGTCGTCATCCACGAACACGACCCTGATGGGGCCGCAAGCGGCCTGGGCCGCTTGCGAACCGCGCAGCTCAGTTCCGGTTAGCCCATGACTGTAGCTCTGCCGCACATCGGCGCTTTCCGTTGTCAGAACCGTCATCTCCAGTTACCTCATAGTTCAGGCTGCGAAACGTCTGGGTTTGCACATCAGGGTAAAGCCGCACATCGAGAGTGCAGTTACCGGCATATCGAAAACGCCACAGCTTGCCCGGCCCCTGCTCCAGTTCCTCGCTGGGCCGCCCCAGCCGGTCACGCAACGCCTCGCCATTGAGGCCAATCAACTGCAATGACGGGGTCTGCGCGTCCGCGGCAGCGGATCGCTGTGGCATAGACGCGGCAGCCACCGCTGCCGGATCGCTGCGGCGCGGCGATTCAACGGACAACGGGGGAGAAGAGTTTCCGGGATCCGGCGGTAACGCGACAAGACCGCCGCACGCAGTGAGCGCGGCGAGTCCGACACCACATGGAAACCACATCAGGACCTTGTTCATCGCTCCGCCTTTCCGCCTGGTGTCAACACAAAATATCCACACACCATCGCGAAACATCGATAGGTCCACACTCGGTTTCCTGCGCCCGCGAACGGGCACAGCGCTGCCAGTCTTCTCCGGTTTCCCCCGTGGCGACGCACCGTTCGGGCGGGCGTTCAGATATGAAATTATCCGCTGTCCCTGAATCGCCTGCACGGAACCGCTTCCGGCCAGGCCTGCACAGGCATGTCCGTCATGGGGCATGCACTCGACGGCGGCGCTTGAATAATAAAGGCAGGCGGAACGGCCCTTCAAGGGCACGGCGACCCGATTGTGGCCAGGCCACAAATTAGTCACAGCGCCGGTTCCCAGGCCACACGCCGGCGGCAGAATTGAAAGGCCACGACATAGCCACACTGCGCGCGACCGCCAGCGGCTATGACATTGCATCCATACCAGTCATCGGATCAGGAGACCGTCGATGCCGGATCATCACCTCGACAAAAGCATTCTGCGCGAATACGACATCCGCGGAATTGTCGGACAGACCCTGCATGCCGTGGATGCAGCCGCGCTCGGCCGCGCTTTCGGCACCCTGATCCGGCGCAGCGGCGGACGAAGTTGCGCGCTTGGCCGCGATGGCCGAATCAGCTCGCCCCAACTAACCAAGGCTTTCGCGCGCGGACTTAAGGCGGCCGGTATCGACGTGTATCGCATCGGCATCGGCCCCACCCCCATGCTGTACTTCGCAGAGCACCACCTTCCGACCGATGCCGCCGCCATGGTGACCGGATCGCATAATCCGGCCGATTATAACGGTTTCAAGCTGGTACTGCAGGGCCGCACCATACATGGCGCGGATATCCTTGAACTCGGCCGCGTCGTCCGGGACGGCACCTATTCCTCCGGTAATGGCCGCACGCTGCGCCGTTCGGTTCTGGGCGCTTACACAATGCGCCTACTGCGTGACGCCGAACTGGCGCGACCGCTGTCGGTGGCATGGGATCCCGGCAACGGCGCCGCCTGCCCCGTCATCGAACGGATGGTGCGCAACCTGCCGGGGCGCCACATCGTTCTCAACGGCGAGGTCGACGGAAGCTTCCCCGCCCATCATCCCGATCCCACGCTGCCGGAGACCTTGGAGCACCTGCGGCATACCGTCCTGACCAGGGACTGCGACCTAGGCATCGCTTTCGACGGCGACGGCGATCGCCTCGGCGTGATCGACAATCGTGGCAACATCTTGTGGGGCGACCAGTTGATGATGCTGTGGTCGGAAGACATTCTGCGCCGGCAGCCCGGGGCGACTATCATTGCGGATGTCAAGACCAGCCAGTCCCTGTTCGATACCGTCGAACGACTAGGCGGGAAACCGGTGATGTGGCGGACGGGCCATTCGCTGATCAAGGCGAAGATGCGTGAAACCGGCGCCGCACTGGCTGGCGAAATGAGCGGACATATCTTTTTTGCCGATCGCTATTTCGGCTTTGACGATGCTCTGTATGCCGCGATCCGACTGCTCAACCTCGTCGCCCGCGGCAGCCGCAGCCTGGCCGACCTGCATGACCGGCTGCCCAAAAGCGTCGCCACACCAGAGCTGCGCATCGACTGCGACGATATACGGAAGTTCGCTATCGTCGACGAAGTTCGCCGACGCCTGCAGGCGATGGGCGCCGATGTAAACGATATCGATGGCGTGCGCGTCCGCACCGGCGATGGCTGGTGGCTGCTGCGCGCCTCCAACACGCAGAATGCCCTAGTGGCACGGTGCGAAGCCTCCGACGCAGCCGGGCTCGAGCGGCTGAAGGCATCCCTGGCTGAACAGCTATTGTCCAGTAGCATGTCCGATGGACAGATCAGGAGCGTCCTCGGCGACGTCGGCGATTCCGCCAAAAGCAAGACGGCATCCCACCCCCCGCGCGTCAGCGCCGTGGCATGATCGCAGTCCATGTCAAAATCCGATCTGGAATCGCATTTCCGCATAGATCATCTTGCCGATGATCTGACCCGCCGGTCGGTGCACGGCGGCATGGTGACAATGCTTGCGCAACTGGCGAAAATGATCATGCAGGTTGCCGCCACGATCATCCTTGCCCGCCTTCTGCTACCTGAGGCTTTTGGTCTCGTCGCCATGGTGGCCGTGCTGCTGACCTTCCTGGAAATGTTCAAGGATCTCGGACTATCGGCAGCGACTGTGCAGCGCCCGTCGATCAGTCATGCTGAGGTTAGCGCGCTGTTCTGGATCAATGTGGCGCTGGGCGCCGTGGCGGCCGGACTGATGGTGCCGCTGGCGCCAATGTTGGCTTGGTTCTACGGTGAACCGGCCCTGCTAAACATCACGCTCGCCTTCGGCATCGGTTTCCTGATCAGCGGATTCTCCACGCAACACCTGGCCCTGCTACGGCGGCAGATGCGGTTTTCGCTGCTGGCCGGCATCCAGATAGGTGCCGAAATCCTGGCCATGGCCGCCGCCGTCATCGCCGCTGTAGCAGGCGCCGGCTACTGGGCCCTGGTGATCCAGCGCCTGGTCTGGGCGATTTGCCTGTCTGTCGGCGGCTGGCTGCTCTGCAGCTGGCGTCCAGGCCGTCCGGCTCCGCTGCGACAGGTGCGCGACCTGCTCGGTTTCGGCGGCAACGTCACGGGTTCCAATCTCGCCAATCTGCTGGTCCGCAATCTCGACCAGATCCTGATCGGCTGGTACTGGGGCGCCACGCAGCTTGGCTATTACGACCGCGCCTACAAGATACTACTGGTGCCGGTCGCCAGTCTCAATTTTCCGCTCTTCTCGGTAGCCATGCCGACCCTGAGCCGCCTGGCCGGTCAGCCGGAACGATATCGCCGCGCCTATCTTCGGGTGGTCGAAAAACTCAACATGGCGACCATGCCGGCCGCCGCCATTCTGATCGCGGCGCCAGACTTGGTGGTGCACCTGCTATTCGGACCGCAATGGGCGCCAGCAATACCGATCATGGCCTGGCTCGGCCTCGCCACCCTTTACCAGCCGATCCTGCAGACCTTCGGCTGGCTGTTGATGACCCAGAACCGCACGGCGGAAATGCTGCGCTGGGGCAGTATCTGCTCGGCGATCACAGCTGCAGGCGTGACGGCTGGCCTGCCTTTCGGCGCGGCCGGGGTTGCCGCCGGTTTCGCGCTAAGCGGATTGTTTATTCGTCTGCCATGTCAGTTCTGGGTAATCGGACGGCGCGGTCCGGTGATCGCGCGCGATCTCTATGTCTGCATGCTGCCATCGCTGCTTGCCGCGGCAGCCGTGGCGGCCACGATCTGGGGGCTGCGCCACAGCGCCTTCTGGTCGTCGCTGGATGGACAACCGTTGGCAGCACTGGCCCTGCTGACGCTGGTGGCAGCGGCCGTCAGCCTCGCCTGTTTCGTACTGCTGCCGCAGAGCCGGCTTGCGCTGCGCGATATGTGCATGCTGGCCGGCCTTGCGCTGCGCCGCCATATGCCGGCTTGACCCATCCAGCCTGATCCAATCTACGCAACGGCCCTACTGCGCCGCCACGAGACTGTCAGCGCCGGAGACCCGTTCGTCCAGGATTTTGCGATACAGCGCGTGATACCGCGCCGCCACCACGTCGATGTCGAAAGCGGCCTCCACTTTCGCCCTGGCAAGGCGGCCCAGATCAGCGCCGGCCGCCACGGCCGCCAAGCTCCAGGTGATGCCGGCCGCCAGATCGACCGGATCGCCATGCCGCGCCAGATATCCATCGACGCGATGATCAATGATATCGTCAGGTCCGCCGCCGCCGAAGGCCACCACCGGCGTGCCGCAGGCCATCGCCTCGATCAGGGTTTTTCCAAAGGCTTCCTGCAGCGATGGCATCACCGCCACATCGGCCGCGGCATAAAGCTGCGACAGCCGGATATTGTCCCGGATATAGCCGACGTAACGAATCTCAACCCCGCAATCGGGAATGTCGCCCGGCTGCAGATCGCCGAAGACCACCAGCATCGGACGCTCCGCCGCCGTATCGCGGCCCAGAATTTCCAGGGCCGCCCGCAACTCGGCGAAACCCTTGCGGATGTCCGTTGTGGCATTGACGGCACCATATACCATGATCGGCCGCTCCGCCGGTAAATGCCAGACTGCGCGGCCAGCCGCCTTGCCAACCGGCGTGAACAGCCCGATATCAAGGCCATTCGGTATTACCTCCAGCGGATACTCCCGCATCAGTGGACTCGCTCGCACGCAATCGCCCAGCCAACGGCTGATCGGCACCAGGTGAAGATCGAGATTGCGCCAGTGCCGCTGCTTGCTACGCCAGATAGCGCGGCTGAGATCGTTGTCGTCGGCGGATTGCAGTTGCGGGCAGGCACCGCAGGTATCGCGATACTTCTCGCAACTTGCGGTATAGTGGCAGCCACCCGTCATCGGCCACATGTCGCGCAGTGTCCAGACCACGGGAAAGGCAAACTGCGCCAGGGCTTGGACCGGCAGGAAGCCGGCGCCAACCCAATGCAGATGCACGATATCGGGAGCGAAACCGGCGGTCATCTGCGCTAGGCGGCTGGGCAGCCAGCCGATAGTCCAGAATGAGTCGTCAGTCTTGCGGTAGCGCCGCAGCGGAAGGCCGTCGAACCGCATGCGCAATCTGGCCGCAAGCTGCGCAACCATGCCCGGCAGGGGTCGTACCGCGTTATCGCTGCGCTTTTTGCGGCCGGCCAGCATGATCGAATCGACACCCCGTCGCCGCAGCGCATGATGCAGCCACAACGAGCCGCGTGCCGCGCCGGTATCTGCATCAAAGGTGCTGAGATGAAGGATACGCATGTCTTGCCCGCGAAGACGCCGCTCATGGCGGCCAGAAAGCTCATTACAGCAGACCGCCGCCCACAGGGACCAGTGACCAACCGGTGGCTCGGCAGCGACAACATCGCGCCCCAGCTTGATCACAGACAGCAGGCCGCGACTGGGTTGCAATCCGTCGCCGCCGGAGGAAGGTTTAGCGGGCCGCCGCCAGGACTGGAGACACGCAACCATGCGCTGGAATCCCCGCCCCTTCGTCGACCGTCTGCTGTGGATCCGTCATTATCCGGCTTACCGCGAAGCACCGCTGCGTTTTGCCGCCCGGGCCATGGCTTTTACCTGGCGCGAGCAGGCCAATGCCGCAGGCGATGTAGAATTCACCGCCTGCGAAGGCCAACGCTTTCTCTCGCCACCCAACAACATCTCGTCCTTCATTGCCGCCACCTTCGACGAACGCGACCTCAACATCGTGCGGTTTTGGAACCGCGCGCTGCCGCCGGAGCCGATCATTTTCGATATCGGTGCCAATATCGGCCTTTACACGCTATCGGCCGGACGGCACGCTGGGCAGAACGGACTTGTCATCGGTTTCGAGGCGCACCCGGCAACCTTCCGCTATCTGGAACGCAATACGGCGCGCCGGTCGGACTTCCGGATCGTTGTCGAGAATCTGGCAGTTGGCGCACAAACCGGCGAAGCAAGGATTGCCTTCAACGCCAAAAATCCGGGCGAGACGCATATGTCTGCAGGCAGCGAGACCGGCGACCCTGTATTCATGGTGGCGCTGGACGATTACTGCATTCAGCACGCCATTCCACGCATCGACTACATGAAAATCGACGTCGAGGGATACGAAGTCAATGTCCTGCGTGGCGCTGCCTCGATCATTGCCGCAAGTCCCGACATTCTGATCCAGACCGAATACGAACCTCGGCATCTGGCACGCTACGGCGATCCAACAGCCGTGGAGCGCCTGCTGACAGACTGGAATTTCCAACCGTATGAGATTGCCTGGCAGACCGGCCTCGCGAGGACGCTGCCTCATCTTGATGGCTTTTGTGGAGAGATCGTCTGGTCTCGCCAACCGTTGTAGTCGTCCCAGCAACAGGTTTCCGTGACAATGATCGCACGGAACTTGGCCCGGACACCTTGGATAACCTGCCTGTCGCCATCAATAACTGACGCCGCAGCCGATATCTTCGATCTTAACATCCCATCAAGCTGCGGAAACGGCGACTCGTCTCTCTATAGCCTTTGTACAATGAAGCTCGGCTGGCCTACCATGTCTGTCAACTGCAATAGACCAGCACTTTGTTGCGGAGCAATACTTTGTTACGCGGTATTGCGGCAGTAGCATTAACCTTTCACGGCGATCCGGCAGCGTGACAGAGAATGGCAGACGATCCAGACAGGAGACTTCGCCATGGTCACATCGGTCAGCTCCACCACCGGCACAACAACCACAGCCAGCAACAGCGCATCGGCGTCACTGGCCAGTGATTTCGACACGTTCCTCACCCTGCTCACTACCCAATTGAAGAACCAGGACCCGACCGATCCGATGGATCCCAACGAATTCACCGAGCAATTGGTGCAGTTCAGCCAGGTCGAGCAGCAGATCAACATGAACAGCAACCTGGAAACGATCATCGCCCAACTGCAGGCCCAGCAGACCAGCGCCAACCTGGGCTATATCGGAAAGGTGGTCGATGTAAACTGCACGGAAGCCAAACTGACTGAGGGCGGCACGGTATTCTGGTCTTATGAGCTGCCTGA
Source organism: Ferrovibrio sp. (assembly GCA_046294345.1). Taxonomy (GTDB): domain Bacteria; phylum Pseudomonadota; class Alphaproteobacteria; order Ferrovibrionales; family Ferrovibrionaceae; genus Ferrovibrio. The sequence goes on along the minus strand of JBKBJT010000002.1, from coordinate 64,046 downwards.
GGGCACCACCAGCGTGCAATACAACATCCTCGATGAGGACGGGAACGTGGTGCGCAGCGTTAGCTCCGCCTCGGGTGATGACGGTTTCGTCACCGGCAACCGGATCGAGATTTCCTGGGATGGCACCGACGCCAGCGGCAACGCACTGCAGGCCGGCACTTATACTCTGCAGGTGACGGCGAAGGATTCGAACGGCGCGGCGCTCGATGGCACCAAGCTCTATACCCGCGGCTATGTCGAGGCGCTCGAGACCATCGACGGCGAGCAATTTCTGATCGTTTCCGGCATGCAGGTGTCGCCGAGCGATGTGGTGGCGGTTTTCGCCACTTCGGATACCAGCAGCAGCGAAAGCTGAGCCTCGCATGTCGCGGCCTATGATTTTCATCGCCACGCCGTGCTATGGTGGGCAGATTCACCAATTCTACATGCAGTCGGTGATCCAGCTGATGCAGCATGCGCGTGGCAGCATGTTCGACACCACATTGGCCTTGCTGGGCAACGATTCCCTGATCACCCGCAGTCGCAATACCCTGGTATCGGCATTCCTGGACATGCCGCAGGCCACCCATCTGATGTTCATCGATGCCGACATATCCTTCGAGCCGGTACAGGTGGAACGTATGCTGAAGCTGGGCGAGGACGTGGTGGCTGGCATATATCCATTGAAGGTTCTGGATTGGCAGAATGCCCTGCCCCTGCCCGGCCGTGCGATCATCCATGAAGAGATGGCTCTGCGGTATTGCGGTGAGGCTTGCCGCGGCGAAGAGGCCGAGCGGCGCGGCGATTTCATCAGTGGCTCCTATGCCGGCACCGGCTTCATGCTTATTTCCCGTGTCGCACTAGAACGCATGATCGCAGCCTATCCTGAATTGCGGTATGGCGGCACGCACGTTTATCCGCCAACGCAATCGAACCGGCCGCGATATGCCCTGTTCGACTGCATGATCGATCCGGAAAGCGGTACCTACTTAAGTGAGGATTACGCCTTCTGCCGGCGCTGGCGCCAGATCGGCGGTAAAATTTGGCTTGATACCAAAGGTCGACTTACCCATTCGGGCATGCATGACTTCCATGGCAATCCAGCACCACGTTTCGCCACGTCGGCGATGCCGTGATCGCCATCACAAATTCCGCGCCGCGATTACCGATACCAAATGTGGTAAATGAAATTTAACTACGGATTGCAACACGGCGTTACAAAACCGCACTTTCGCCGAGTTGCATCGGCTGGCATCATGCAGCCATAAACGGCAGAAAACGATTCCTCCCTCAGATGTCGCGCATTCCTCATATCCTCATCGTCGACGACGACCGCGAGATCCGCAATCTCCTGATGCGGTTCCTCACCGAACATGGCTTTCGCGTCACGCCCGCTGCCGATGGCCGCGGCATGCAGTCGGCCCTCAAGAACGGTCGTTTCGACCTGATCGTTCTGGATCTGATGCTGCCGGGAGAAGACGGTTTGCAGCTTTGCCGCAAGATCCGGCAAGATATGTCGATTCCTATCCTGATGCTGACCGCGCTCTCGGGTGAGGCTGATCGCATCCTGGGTCTGGAAATCGGCGCAGACGACTACCTGACCAAGCCATTCAGCCCGCGCGAACTGGTTGCCCGTATCAAGGCAATCCTGCGTCGTGCGGCAAGCGCGAGCGATCAGGATAGCGACCGACCACAAGCCTACAGTTTCGGCGGCTGGATTCTGGAGATCGGCAAACGGCATCTCCGTTCGCCCGACGGCGCGCTGTTGCCGCTCACTTCGGGTGAATTCGACCTGCTGATCGCCTTTGCCGAGCATCCGCAACGGGTACTGAGCCGCGACCAGTTGCTCGACCTGACCCGGGGACGCTCCACCGTCCTCTTCGACCGCAGTATCGACGTTCAGGTCAGCCGCCTGCGCAAAAAGATCGAGCTCGATCCGAATATGCCGGATCTGATCAAGACAGTTCGCAGCGGAGGCTATATCTTTACGCCAGAGGTCAAGGCCCTGCAGGCAGCTTAAATGCGTCCATTCCGGCAAGCGCTGCGGCGGATCGGCAGCGATCGCATCATCTGGCGAATAGCCGGCACGATATTGCTTGCCATCCTCTGCACTCAAATTGCCACCGTGTTGTTGCTGCGCAGTACACGGCCAGGCGAAATGCCGGTCTACCCCATCACAACACTGACGGCCGAAATGCAGCGCCATATCACCGGCGCGCCGCCAGCCGAAGCCGATATCCTGCACCGCCTGTCCGATCCGGGCCCGCCGCCGGAAAGCGACAGGCCATTGCTGTTCCCGTTCCGTGACGTGGAATACCGGCTGCGACAATCCCTCGCCAGGCCACAGGTTGCCGAGATCCGTATCGGCGTCGACTTCCCGCGTCGCCCCGGCGGCCGCCTGCTGTTCTGGCCCTTGCCGGTTCCGCGCATTGCCGTCGAACCGCCCGAACCCGGCTCATATCCCCCACCGCCGCCACTCGGCGCATACCCCCCACCGCCCGGCAGCGGACCTTTTGGGTCACCGCACGCGGCACTGGGAACCGAGGATTTCCAGGTACCGGGCATCTTCACCATCTGGGTGCGGCAGGCACCGGAAGGTGAATGGCTGGCCTGGCGCCCCAAGCAGAGTTTTGAACCGATCGAGCCTTGGCTGTTCACGCTGCTATGGTTCGCAGTAATTGCAGCCATCATCGCCGCCCTCACCTTCTGGTCGGCCTGGCGGCTGCTGCGTCCCCTGAAAGCCCTGGTGGCCACGGCCCAGGACTGGCGCGCCGGCCAGGAACCGACATCGCTGCCCGCACACGGCCCACTGGAATTCCGCGCCATCGCCAATGCCTTCAATGACATGCAGGGCGAGATCAGCCGCTTCGTGCGCGACCGTTCGGAACTGGTGGTCGCCCTGTCGCACGACCTGCGTACGCCGCTGACGCGCCTGCAACTGCGCGCCGAATATATCGATGACCCGGAACAACGCCAGCGTATGTTGGACGAACTGCATTTCATGGAGATGCTGACCGACCAGTTGCTCGGCTTCGCCTCCTTCAACCCGGGCAATGAGGCTATGCAGCGCGTCGATATTGCCGTGCTGCTGACCACGCTATGTGACGATCGAAGCGATGCCGGCGCGGTAGTGGAATATGCCGGTCCGGCCCATCTGGTGATCGACTGCCGGCCAACCGCTATCCTGCGGGCAATGATGAATCTGGTCGAGAATGCCATCAAATATAGTGATTTCGCTTATGTCACCATGCAATCCGAGAACGACGGCGTGCGCATCTTCATTCGCGATAGCGGCCCCGGAATCCCGGAAGACGAGCTGGAGCGCGTGTTCCTCCCTTTCTATCGCGTCGACGCCTCGCGCAATCGCGAGACCGGCGGCCTTGGCATGGGCCTGAGTGTGGCTCGCGCCATCGTGCTGGAGCATCGTGGCAGCATCACCCTTCGCAACCGCCAGCCTCACGGGCTCGAGGTTGAAATCCATCTGCCGTCGATACAATACAGAACATCCGTCACCCGATCTCTGCTCGCTTAACTCTTCATGTCCATGGCCTTGCTCAGCATCTCGTCGGCGGCCTGGATCACCTGAGAATTCATGGAATAGGCCTGCTGGGCCACAATCAGCTTGGTCATCTGGTCGGCCGTATCGACGGTGGAGAGTTCCAGCGCGCTGCCAGCAACCGTGCCGACGCCATTGGAACGCGACCGCGGGTGACCGTAGATCGCATTGCCCGACTCTTCCGTGACGCGGAAGGCCGTGCCATCGACGCGGTCCAGCTTGTCGGGTTCGGCAAAATTCGCCAGCAGTATCTGACCTTGAACAGCTGTCGTGCCGTCATCGTAGCTCGCCGTGATGCTGCCGCCATCGGTGATACTGAGGCCGGTGTAACCGGCGCCGACGGCATTGTCGTCGACATCCACGGTGAAGATGCGGGGTGTACCGTTCCCACTGGGCGCCGTCGCCATCAGGTAATATCCGGCCGCATTGACCAGCCGGCCGCTGCTGTCCACGTGGAAATCGCCTTGGCGCGTGTAATACACCATGGTTTCAAAGCCCGTAGGTTCGCCGGTTTCAGGATCAAAGCCGGTTGGTTTGGCGACGGGGAAAAAACCGTTGCCGCTGATCGCCGCTGATGTCGTGCTAGAATCGGATACCACCTGCCCCTGGGCGCGATTGAGGAAATCGGCCGAGGCCGTCACGCCCATCTGTTTCCTGCCATTCAGGACCGGACTGCCAGTGCCGTAGCTGCCCTGCACCATGTCGAGGAACTGTGTTGACACGGCCTTGTAACCGGTCGTGCTGCTATTGGCGACGTTTTCCGAGATATTGCCGATCGCCATCGCCTGCGCGTTGATCGCCATTACTGCCGTGCTCATCACGCTGTTCATCGCATCTTGCTCCTGTTCGCCTGTGCCTACGGCCAATCCTGCAATTCGTTCTGCAACTCTCTGCGGTTCATAGAGCAAGGGCCGTGCCTGACGCATCGCGACACCGAACCGGCGCGCTGAGGCCTCAATCCCGCAAAATTCAAAATGCAGTGCCGGACCTCCAGCACAGAGCGGCGGGACATGCCGCGGTCAGAACCGATCCCGCTAAGTTCCTGTTCCTGCGGGAAATTTGTTCCTGTAATATTCTTTCAGGTTATGATTAATACCAGTTCACGGGTTTGTCTTGATGTTAACTTTTGTAACATGAAACAGACGAGGAATAATGCGACGAAATTTAGTAAACTGAAATAAATAAAGAACTTTTTTCCCCAGCAGGCAAAACCTGCCGGTCACGCGCAAAAGCATCAAAGGTTAACGCCAGTTCATCCTTTGGCAAGAAATCCAGCAGAATGAAGGATGTAGGATCAGAGTCATAAATCGGCACGCTCCTTGCTCGGTAGCCCGCCAGTCACAGCAACCGACCACAGGAGCACACCATGTCGATCACCGGCGCCATGCAGACCGCCATCTCCGGCCTGAACGGCCAGTCGACCTCGATCAGCTACATTTCCGACAACGTCGCGAATGCCAGCACCACCGGTTACAAGAAGGTGGAATCGCGCTTCCAGACCCTGATCACGCAGTCGAGCGCGCAATCGAATACGCATTCATCCGGCGGCGTGCTCAACCAGCCCTTCTTCGCCAACAATGCGCAGGGCTCGATCACCCAGGTCTCGTCCACGACCTCGATCGCCATTTCAGGCAACGGCTTCATTCCAGTGTCGAAGACCACCGGCGTAGACTCTGCCACCGGCCTGCCCACCTTCGAGACAACGAACTACTACACCCGTGTCGGCGATTTCACCCAGAACTCGCAGGGTTATCTGGTCAACTCCTCGGGTTACTACCTGCAAGGCTGGGCAGTCGATCCGGTTACCGGTGTCGTGGATACCTCCAGCACAACAGAAGTGCGGGTCTCCAACCTGCTCGACGCGCCGGTCGCCACCAGTACGGTCGACTATTACGCCAACCTTCCCTCCAATGTGGAAGATACCAATGGTAACCTGCCGGCGACATTGCCCGTCAGCTCGATTCAGGTTTTCGATGCCCTCGGTAATGCCCGGACTCTGAACCTGACCTGGACACGCATCGCCGACAATCAGTGGACCTTGCAGGTCGATGCGCCCGACAGCACGCCATCCAGCTTCGGCCCGGCAACCGTGGATTTTGGCGGCACGATAGCAGGCGCCGCCGTGCCTGCCGGCACGATCTCGGGACTGAGCTCGACCGGCGGCCTCACCGGCAGCGCGGCGGGTGCGGCAGGCGATGATGCATCATTCAATTTCAATCTGGATTTCGGCACAGGCGCGCAGGCGATCACGCTGGATCTTGGATCCTATGGCAATAATTCCGGCAGCACGCAATATGCCGGCGATACGCTGACCCTGAATGACTTCAAGCAGAATGGCGTGCCACAGGGCACGTTCAAAAGTCTGGCCATCGACGAACAGGGCTACGTCTCTGTCACGTTCGACAACGGGAACGTCAAAACCTACTATCAAATCCCCATCGCACGCTTTAACGACCCGACCGAACTGGATCGCGTGAACGGCAATGCCTTCGTGGCCACGCCCAGATCCGGGTCGGCGATCCTGGCCCAGCCTGGCGATAGCGGCGTGGGAACATTCGTCTCGGCTGCCATTGAAGGCTCCAATGTCGATATCGCAGAGGAGTTTTCCAAACTGATCGTGGCGCAACGGGCCTATTCGGCCAATGCCCGGATCATGACGGCGGCCGACGAGCTGCTGCAGGAAACCATCAACATCCGGCGCTGATAGCTCACCGCTAACCTGAACAGGAGGAGCGGCCATGTCGTTATCGGCAGCGCTCAATACATCCGTCACTGGTCTGGCCACTATCCAGACCCAGCTCAGCGTGATTTCCGGGAATGTCGCCAACGCGCAGAACGAAAGCTACACCCGCAAGATTGTCACTCTGACCACGCCGACTGCCGGCGGTCAGCCCCAGGCGGCCCTGGTATCCAGCGTGATCCGGGCGACGGCCCCGTATCTGCAGGCTGATTACTATGCCGCCACCGCCAATCACCAGCAGCTCATCACGGCATCCGACAATGCCCGCAGCCTGGCCGAGGCGCTGGACGCCACCAGCACCACGGGGGGGCAGTCCACTCTCGAAGGCTTGATGACGGATTACGAAGATGCGCTGAAACAACTGGAGGCGACGCCGGAAGACACTGCACTGAAGGCCCTGGTGGTGCAGCGCGGCCAGAGTCTGGCTACAGAGATCAACCGGCTGGCCGGACTGCGCAGCCAACTCGAAACCCAGGCGACCCAGGACATCCAGAGCAGTCTGTCCACGCTGAACGAAGCCAGCGCCAACATTGCCAAGCTGAATGCACAGATCGTCAGCCAGAAAGCTGCCGGCAATCCGGTCGGCGACCTGGAAGATCTGCGCGACGCCGAAGTGGCCAAAATCGCGGGACTGGTGGGCGTACGCACCGTGGTCAGCGACACCGGTATCATGACGGTCTACACCGATACCGGCACCATGCTGGCTGGCAGCACCGCCCAGAACTTCAGCCACGATTCCACCACCGGCAATATCCTGAACGGAAACGGTGTGACCGTTACCGACGGATTCCGCACCGGATCGATCCGGGCCGAACTCGATTACTTGGACAGTAGTGCGCAGGCCCTCGCCAGCAGCGACGGCAATGTCGGCACCCTGGCGAAATTCTTCAATCAGCTCGACTCGCTGGCGCGGAATATCGCCGATGTGGTGAATGCCGCCTATGACGATCCCGCAACGGCCGCGGTGGAGCAGTTCTTCACTTATAACGCCGCCGATCCCGCCGGCAGCCTGGCCGTGGATGCCGCGCTGGTCGCCACCCCCACCAATGTCAATGCCGCCCGCGCCGCCGCCGTTCAGCAATCCATGCGCAGCACTACCCTGACGGCGGCGCAAGTCAATCCCGCCGGCGATCCGAACGGTCTGCAGATTTCCAGTGTGACCATCTTCGGGCTGGCCAGCGGCATCCTCTCCTACCACGCCAAACTGACCAGCGAGAACGAAACCAACCGCGATACCGCCGAAAGCCTGCAATACACGCTGGACCAGAAGATCCGCAACCTTACCGGCGTCGACATGGATTCCGAACTGGCGCAGTTGCAGACCCTGCAGACCAATTATGCCGCACTGGCGCAGATCATGAATGCCATCACCGAAATGTTTGACCAGATGATCGCTATCGGGAGTTGACCATGACCGCTATTACCGGAACGTCGCAACTGGCACGGCAGATGAGCCTGACACGTAATATCAGCCTGCTGAACACCATGCTGAACCAGCAGAACCAGCAGCTTGGCACGGGCATAAAGCTGGATGGCCTGCTCAGCACACCGAACCAGGCGCTGGAACTCGGTCAACTCAAATCGAAATTGGGCAGCGTGGAAAATTATGCCTCGGCTACCCAAACCGCGATGAACCGGGTGGAATTGTACGCCGTTTCGCTGGAGCAGATCATCGACATCGCCATCGAGGCGAAGGATACGATGATCAAGAATCGCGACACATCTTTTGCCTCCACCTCGGCACCGGCCGTGCAGGCCAATTCCCTACTCGACCAGATCGGCGGAATCCTGCAACTGAAGGATGGTAGCCGGTATCTCTTCGCCGGAACGAATTATACCGAGAATCCTCTGAATGGTTCTTTATCGAATATCCCGACCACCTATGCGGCCGGTGCCACACCCGGTGTGACGCCGGGTTATGACGATCCGCTGACTGTCGTGCCCGACGGGGCCACGGTACCGCAACCATCCTACCTGAACACCACGCCGGCCGATCTGCAGAATTTCTACGACTATTCCGATGTGCAGCTTTACGTTGACGATGCAGAGCAGGTTTCCTACGGCGTTTCCGCCGTGGAACCCGGCCTCCAGCGGGCGATCGATGCCATTGTGCGGTTTCGCGATGCCACCGCCGATATCAGCACCGATCCGGCGAATTACCAGGTCCGCGTCGACGATGCGTTGAAGCAACTGGAGACGGCGATCGGAGAACTGCAGACCATGGCCTCGCGCAACGGCTACAAGCAGCAGCAGCTGACCGAAATCCAGGACCGGCAGGCCCGCGCCAAGGATCTGCTGACAATCCGGATCGGTGAAATCCAGAATGCCGATACCGCCGAGGTTTCGACCGCAATCGCCAACCTGCAGACCGCGCTGGAAGCCAGCTATCTGATCACCAGCCAGACCCTGTCGCTCTCTCTGGTCAATTACCTGAAATAGCCTCTAGATGAGCCAGCCAGCCGATGGCCCGGGTGGAGCATCGGCTGGCCCCTTCTGGCGCTAAAGTCAGGCGAATAGGTTCAGTAGATAGCTATCCTTGCCGCCGCTGCTGGCCTCGCTGTCCTTGATGCTCAGGTAACGCTGCACCATTTTCTCGACCAGATCCGGATCGCTTTTCAATTCGTCGATATCGACCTTCTTTTCCACCGTGGCGATCTGGGATTCCGTTTCCTGATAAGCCATCTCTTCCGGAATATAGTTCGCCACTGTGATCACCTCGCGGAGCACGGAATCACCCAATAGCTGCACCGTTGTGCTGACATCCTCCAGTCGTCGCTTGAATTCGATCGCGACACGCACGCCAGGAGCCTGCTCGTCCAAGTATTTTTCATATTCGGTCTGCTGGAATCTCTCCACCACATCATCGACCGTAGGCGAGCTGGTCAACTGTGCAGTACCGAATATGTAAAAGCTGAAATCTTCCGCCATTTCCTGATAGCGCGGATCCTGGAACCGGTTGGCTAGGGAATCACTGTCGGTCAGGTCGCTTTCCAGTATCTTGCGGATCTTGCCGGGATACTGGGCCTCGCTTTCCATATCGTAGGCTTTGAGGATGAAATTCAACAGGCGCTGGTTGGCGAACAGATCGTCCACGCTCTCCACCGTGCCGATATTCTCCCGGTAATAATCTACCTCGCTCTGGATATCGGTACGGGTCCTGAACCGCTCGAATTCTTCGCCGTCATAGGCATAGGCCTCTTCGGCCTCGGTTGCGCTCAGTTCGCTGAGCAGGGTTTTGCCCAGGGCCGCGTTATAGGCACTGGTGTCGCTGGACACCACATCGGTACCAGCCACCAGGACCTGCTCGCTGTCCAGCATGGCCCGCCCGCTCACATCCAGCGCCAATCCCCTCAGTTTCGCCAACCCGGCTGGCAGGTCGGTCAGGCCGCTGCCATCGTTCACCACATTGCCATCGGCATCGATCCCGACCGTATTGCCGTTGGTATCGGTCAGCGTGCCGCTGGCGCCGAAGCTGTATTTGCGTGCCAGCTCCTGCTCGGCCCATGTTCCCTGCCGAGCCACGGAATTCGGATCGCTCATGTCGCTGGTCAGGATGTCACGCAGCCGCTGCCGGTCAAAGTCATAGAGATTCTCCATGCCATTGGCATAAGCGATCACCTTGAGAAAACGGTCGTCGCTGATCAGTTCATCCACCGTGGTGGCGCTGGCTGCCCGGTTCTGGAAGTAGGTTATATCGTTGGCGATCTGGGCATTGACCTGCTTGTATTGCGCATTGCGCACGCGGATCGCCGCATTCTCCATCTCGCGAACCTGGGCCTTAATCTTTTCGGCCTCGGCCTGGTCGACTGTCTCCGCGGCATTCTCGCCGGCCTGCCGTTCGAGTTTTTTGTACATTGCCAGTGCCGACATCGTGCCGGTGCTGCTGCCGCCGCTATAGAGAATGCCGAGATCGATGCTCATCGCCCGTCGCCTTCTGCCGCCATGGCGCCGGCCCGTGGTTTTGGCCATGGCGCGATAGGATCAGTCTAGGCAGTCAGGTGACGGCCATAAGCGTGATCGGAGCCGAGACACAGAGCGTAACAATTTTCCACGTGTTACTAATGCCGCCCAACTGCCCTGGCTTGCCGGCTGCTGGCCACGCGAATGCAGCCGGATTTGCCACCCGGACACTGATGTTTATTGCGAATCGGATAACGGCTTCCGGCCAGTCGAACGGCCGAAGTCAGACTGGCGCACCAGGTTTGTCAGCGGATGCTTCGGCGAGGCACTGGCCAATTCGGCCCCAAATTACAGGGGAAAGTCCCAGGGGCCGCAAACTGCCGGCAGACTGAAGGTAGTTAAGTGATTGGAAGAAAATGGCGCGCTCGAAGAGATTCGAACTCCTGACCCCCAGATTCGTAGTCTGGTGCCAAGCCAACGGCGCCAACCGGCACCAACAAAAATCAGTATATTTTCCAATGTGATACCGAATTTCTCTGATTGACGGGAGTCGAGATTTTGGGGACATTTTCAGAACTTAGTGTCCCCAAAATGTCCCCAAAACAGCTTCCCCGGTGAACGATGGCAACCATCGAAAAACGAGAGCGCAAGAACGGCGTGGTCTACAAGGCGGTCGTCCGCATCAAGGGGCTGCCGCCCCAGCGACGCAGCTTCAAACGCATCACCGATGCCAAGCTGTGGGTCCAACAAACCGAGGCCGCGATCCGCAAAGGTGACTTCCAGAACGTGGTGCAGACCGCCGCCCGGAAGACCCTGGCCGACGTGATCGCCCGCTATCGGACAGACATCCTCCCGACCAAGAACCCCGGCACTCAGGAGACCGAGGCCGCGCACCTGGCCCATTGGGAACGGGAGCTGGGCTTCTACGCCCTCTCCTACATCACCCCGGAGCTGGCCGCCGCAAAGGTCAAGGACCTGCAAACCATCGGCTACCAGCGCAAGCCCGCCGATGCCAAGGGCAAGGTGAAGACCTACTATCGCAGTCCGCGCACCGTGAAGTACTACCGCGACATGCTGGCGCTGCTGTTCAAGTTCGCCCGGCAATGGGGTTGGACCGGCAGCAACCCGATGGATGCCGTTCCCAAGGTCACCAAGCTCAAGAATGAACGGGTGCGGTATCTCAGCGACGAGGAACGCCAGTCGTTGCTGGCGGCCTGCCAGGCCAGCGACAACACCCAGCTCTACCCCATCGTTGTGTTTGCGCTGTCCACCGGGGCACGAAAGAGCGAAATCCTGGGCCTAAACCTTGCCGACCTGGACCTCCGGCGCGGCGCAGCCGTATTGAGGGACACCAAGAACGGGGAAACCCGCTCAGTGCCGATTGTCGGGCACCTGAAAACCCTGCTGGAAGCCCACGTCCTCAAGACGAAGGCCTTTTACAATGGTATGCAGCACCCGGTACTGCGCCAGTGGCTTTTCCCGCGTGGTGACGGCCTGGCGCCCATCGATATCCGCAACGCCTGGGAAAATGCCCGCGATGCCGCCAGCTTGGTGGACTTCCGCTTCCACGATCTGCGCCACAGCACGGCCAGCTACCTGGCCATGAACGGCGCCAGTTTGTTGGAAATTGCAGACATCCTCGGGCACAAGACCCTGCAAATGGTGAAGCGATACGCCCACTTATCCGACAGCCACAAGAAAAGCGTTGTTGAAAACTTGAATAATCAGATTTTTCTCCACAAATAATGTGGCAGGCGGCAACGCCACTCCCTTGTCTCTCACCCTTTGTTGTTTGTTGTAGCAGCCAGAGAGAGGAGGAGCTGATTGGACTATAGGGAGCTAAGAACGGTAAAGCAGTTGGCCTTTGAGGCCCCATTCGTTACGGAAAGCAAACTACGTTGGTGGATTTTCAATGCTGAAACCAACGGCATGAACGCAGCCCTGGTGAAAATCGGTGGGCGCGTCTACATCGACAAGAGCGCATTCAATGTCTGGCTGGAAAGCCAGCGCCTCGCCCCCGGCACAAAGCCGCAGGTGGCTTGAGGCCCACAGTCCAAAGCCCCGCCGAAAGGCGGGGCTTTTTCATCAGGGATTGACACTATCCCTCTGCCGTAGATAACCCGACATACGAGCGGTGATTATCCAGCCAGGTTTCAAAGGCCTTCCGGTCAATGTAAACCCGCCTGCCGGCACTTGGATTACAGTGTGGGCTCACACTACCTGCATCAAGCTCGATGCCATTTCTTGATTTCCATGGTCGTACGGGTCACGCGCATCGCGATCGCGGCGATCATCACGTTATAGGCCCATATTCCGAGATCGGTCTCGCTCCAACACAGCCAAAGCAGGATATCGGTCAGCCTGTCAGGCTCCCCATTTGGAGAGGTTACATACAGCTCCCGCATCTTCAGAGCAACTCCAAAGAAACCAGCGGGCAGATAGACATAATCAATCCTCCTGACATGATCCGCAGTCAGCACGTCACGCCAAGTTTTAGCTAGGGCATGAAACATAAAGAACCAGGTAGCAAAAAAAATTACTGCTTGTTCGAGACTTCCGAGTGCCGGCATGCGGGAGAGAACGTGCTCAGAGGCCGTTGGCAGAAATACACCCGGGAAGAGCATGGCAAGCGACGCCATCATGAAGAAGAAAAGAACCAGCCAACGCTTAACAATCTGTCGTCTCTGATTCTTGCGAGTCTCTTCTTTGACCCGACGCTCTTCTTCTTCGGCCCGGCGTTGGTCTTCCTGTTGTTTTTGTTGGGCTGCGTTTCTGTTGGCGATAAAATCTTTCTTCTTCTCAAGGAGTGCCGTCTTCTCTTCCTGAGGCAGATTCTGATATTGCTCCTGCGTCAGCCCTTCTTCCTTTAAGAAGGCTTGATAATCCTCGTTGCCTTGGCCCGGAGGCAAGACTTGGTAGTACGCCGTTATTTCAGTCGGGGAAAAAATTCCGCGGAGCCCCCCCACAAAACTCCTTGTCCCCTCGATCACGGAATCCGTCAGCGCCACCAATATCCGTGGGATCGCTGGTATCAACCTAGCAATTGCCATTGCCAGCAGAATCACTCCAGCAACTACAACGATTGCTTCCACTCCGAACATGACGATGCCTCTGCTCAGATTACTGATAGTGAAAATAACGCTTCTATAAATACCATTACAAATATCAATTAAACCATGTAAGAAATGCTAATCGGAGCAACAGCATACTTATAACGGCAAATAAATTAATGATTTGAGCAACATTGAGACAGCTTGTGAGTGACCAATACAGGCATGATAAAAGCCCCGCCGAAAGGCGGGGCTTTTTCATCAGGGCATTGACACTATCCCTCCGCCGTAGATAGCCCAACATACGAGCGGTGATTATCCAGCCAGGTTTCAAAGGCCTTCCGATCAATATAGACCCGACCACCTATGCGGATCAGGCATTGAATGAACCCATTCCGCTCGGCATTGAATATCCACCATCGTAACGTTGACTGTGTGAAGGCAGGATTCAGCTCAGCGAGTTGGGCGACTGTCAGGGCATCTTCTATATTCATGTGTCACACCTGTTAGTTGTTAGACCTCCTCCTTATCCCCTGTGACTTGAGCAGAAGTTGGCACTAAAAACTGACAGGTAACCCTGAGGTATTAGCCCTTTTCCTGTTGTTCGTTGTTGTCGGTTGTCTTGAAGATTTGCTCATTCATGCGAGCTACCACCTTCGCGGTATGTTGTTCACTGATATGGGCATAGCGTTTGACCATTTGCAGGGTCTTATGGCCCAGCACTTCAGCTACCTCCGCCAGTGTTGCCCCATTCATCGCCAGGTACGAAGCAGCAGAGTGCCGTAGATCATGGAACCGGAAGTCTTCGACGCCGGCCTCTTTCAGCGCCTTTAGCCAATGCTTCTTAATGGTCAATGGTGCCATTCCATCGGCACGCGGGAAAAGAAAATCGCCTTTGTTAGGCTTAGCCGTTGCGTGCAAGTCCTTTATAAGCTGCAAAGCGTGGCTGGCTAAATGAAGCGCTCTGCGCTCCTTGTTTTTTGTATGCTCAAGACGCGCCATGCCCCGATCAAGGTCCACATCCTTCCAGCGCAGGTTCATTATTTCACTGTACCTGGCGCCGGTGGATAGGGCTACGACAACGACCGGATAGAGATAAGAACAGGGACTTTTACGGCACGCCTCCAGCAACGCGCTCCGTTCTTCATCGTCAAGAAAGCGCACCCTAGAAGCTGGAAGCTTCGGTTTCTTTACCTTCAGCATGGGATTACTATCAATCCATTGCCATTCGTTTGCAGAAACTGAAAGGGCGTGGGACAGACTAGCCATATACCACGTCACTGTTGCCGGGCTCTTTAGGCCCGCGCCGGGCTTGTTTATATGCCGATTGCGGTCAGATTTAGAAACCAGGAGACGATCCCGGCACTCCGCCAACACTGAAGGTGTGACATCTTTTAGGAGTAAGTGACCGATATTTTCATCCCACCATTTCAGGTGACTGCTGATTTTCTGATATGCCGGCCGCGTGCGTTTCGGTAATTCAAGCTCACGATATTTGGCGATTAGGTCTCGGAGAGTTTTGGTCTCCGCTTCAACGGCATTTAAATGACGCCGGCGGCGGAGTTGAGTCCGCATTTCGCTAGCCCAGTCCAGGGCATCTGTTTTTCGATCAAATGTCGCAGATAGGGGTTTGTGACCTTTAATTCTGATCTTCACCCTGTATGTGACTTTGCCTTCTTTATTCCTACGCTCTTCAATAACCGCCATGTAAAAGCACAAAATAACTCAAATATTACTCTTAATCCGTGGGACAATTTTGGGACACTAAGCCTCATTTTTCAACTAAAAACGACTACATCACACCACAATCAACATGAACTAATACTTTGTAATTAAATATGTTTGCGATTATGTCACCTACTGAAAATGGCCTGCTTCCCACTCATAATGCCTTGGCCGGGGGTTCGAATCCCTCCGGGCGCACCACTTAAATCCCGCCACTTCGGCGGGTTTTTCATTTTCAGAATCTGCCCCCGTGGGACACTTTTGGGACAGTGCCCATGACCCCCGCTTATCAGAACCAACACGTCACAACAAATTTTCCCCATTGCTGAAGTCGCGCTGTAGTCACCTCAACATTCTTCGACAGATTCAGTATCTATCTCGAAGGAGCAGAATGCTTCATATGGCTGTCCGGCGTAACAAACCGGAGGTCAGCCATGATGCGTGATGTGACGCCCCGTCCGTGGTGGAGGATGCCGCTGATTGTCAGCGGCGTGATTGTCGTGCCGCACTTTTTGTTTTTTGCGGCAGTAGTGCAGACCTTTTCTGGTTGGCTGTTTGTGGCTGCCATGCCGCTAGCCTGGGGCGTGTGCTTTATCTTCTTCGCCGCCATACGGTATTGGTTTGTCAACCTTAAGCACAGCGCTGCCTTCAAGGAAGGATATTTTGGCCATATGCGGCGACACGGGATTCTGCACAAGGCGGATCCCGCTGCTTTGGTACATGGCTCCGCCGCCTTTGCGGAATACGAGGGCTTACGCAAATCCGGCCACCTGGAGCCTGATGCGGAAAAGGTATGCCGCATGCCGGTATTCGGCGTGTTCCCAGAGCGGCCAGCCGGACAAGCGCGGTTCTCTCTGGTCGGCTACGCAGGCAAAGGCCATCTGCTGACGGTGGCCCCTTCCCGCTCAGGCAAAGGCGCCACACAGATCGTCCCCAACCTGCTGGCCTGGCACGGCCCCGCCGTGGTGACGGACATCAAGGGCGAAAACCACGACATCACCCAGCGGCAGCGCCGGAAGTACGGGCCGGTCTATGCCCTGGCACCGTTCCGGGACGCCTCCGACCATTTCAACCCCATGGACGAGCTGGACCACACCGCCCCAGACGGCTGGGAGATTGCGTCTCTGATGGCGGAGATGATGATCGTCAGCAGCGGCGGCAAGGATGCCGCTTTCTGGGAGCAGGAGGCTCGCGCCCTTCTCGCCGGCGTCATCATGTATGTGGCCTGTGAGGAACAAGGCGAGCGCCGCACCATCGGTCAGGTGCGGGAATACCTATCACTGGCCGGTGAGGCCCATATTGCCCTGATCGAGGCCATGATGGTGCATGAGGTGCCGCAGATACGCCGGGCGGCCACCACCTGGTGCCAGAAGGCCCCCAACGTGCAGGGCGGCATCCTGGCCACCCTCAACAGTCAGATGAGCATCTGGGACAGCCCGAAGCTCATGGACATGACCAGCCGGTCGGACTTCCGCTTCGGGGCGCTGAAAACCAACGGGCACGGCACCGTCTACATCATCATCCCGCCCGACCAGATCGAGCGCATGGGGCCGTTTGTGCGGCTGCTGGTGGCCCTGGCGCTACGGGCCATGATGAAGGTGCCCAACGTGCCCGGCAATCTGCCGGTGACCTTCTTCCTGGACGAGTTCACGGCCCTGGGCAACATGCAGCCCATCCAGCAGGGTCTCTTATATCTGGCAGGCTATGATGTGCGGCTGTGGATGTTTGTGCAGGACATGGCCAGCCTGGCCAATGTCTACGGTGACAAAGGCATTGAGAGCTTTGTCGCCAATGCCGGGGCGCGGCTCTTCTTCGGCACCAATTCCTTTGATACGGCCCGCCGTATCTCGGATATGGCAGGCCGCATGACGGTGCTGGACGGCAGCTTTGACAACCCCAGAACCCTGGGCCGTCCGCTCATCGGCCCCGACGAGGTGATGAAGATGGCCAGGAATGTGGGGCTGTTGTTCATCGAGGGACAGCCGCCGGTGCTCGTGGGCCTGCTGCCCTATTACAAGACCCTGGACTTTGAGGGCCTGTACGACCGGTGGGAGGGATAGCCTACGGTAACGGCACCGGCTCCCGGCCGGTGTAGATGGACAGCCGGTGGAAGCCCGGCAGGTTCGGCACCGTTGACCAGACCCTGATCGTTGCGCCGGAAGACGCCTTCGTGGTGGCTTCCGGCATATTCCCCGCCAGCAGGCCCCTGATCGCCAGCCTGTCGGCGTCCGTCAGTTCCAGCGCATCGGCCAATGCATCAACCGGCGTATCCAGGTCCGTCCGCTGCCACCTGAGCGTCACGTCCAGCGTGCCCTTCATATCCGGGGAAGCAATCAGCACAAACTGATGGCGGCGGTCATAGGCATGCTGCCCTTCGCACATCCAGCCGGGCTGGTCGTTGATGGCCTGCGGGCCGCCCCGGTAATTACACAGACCCAGGGCTTTGGGTTTGTTGACAATGCTGGTGGTGATCCGGTCAGGGTCACCCAGCGACCGGGGCCCCGCCCCTGTGGCGGTTTTCTCCGGCGCCGGGGCGCATTGCTGGCGCATGGCCTGGATTTCCTGGACCACCGCCGTATCGCCCCTTACGGCGCGCTGCTCCCATTCCTGATATTGTGCGAAGGTGTATTTCTTCTCCAGCGCCGACAGCACGCAGCCGCAAAGCGGCTCAGGACTGCCCACCTTGCAGCTTGTCATGAAAGCCTGACGGACTTCCTTGGGGTAGCTGTTGCCATCGTCGCACGCACTGACGCCCATCACAGCGGCCACGCCCAGCAGGCCGCGTATCATCGGGGATGAAAGCATGTATCGCTCCTGTCAGAAATGAGAGAACGTCGCTGAGCGGGACGCCCTACTGGACGCCCCGGCACTGCGCCCCTGACCGGAACGCCACGTCGTAGAACTTGCGGCCGAGTTCGCCGGAAACGCCCGATATCTCCTTGGCGACAACCTTGGCGTAGGTTTCAAACTCATCCTTGGTGAGCTGCGACTGCTCGAAGTCGACGCGACACTTGCACCTGGCCTCAGACTGACCGCCTGCCAGGCAGTCCTTCATCAGAATCTCACGGTTGTTGTCCTTGCAGGCCGTCAGGCCAACGGCCAGCAACACCAGAACCGACCCAATTACCCAAGCGCGTGACATCAATTCACCTCTTAGAAATCAAAAAACGAATAGCCTCGTCTACCGACGATCAGGCTCCAATCAGCCCTTGCTAAGTTTCCAGGCCCCTGAACAACTGGCATTGCCGAATGACGACCAGTCTCCGGCAGCCGTTTTCGGATCGGTGAATTTCCCGGTCATGCTGACAGTGGCGGCGGAACCAGAGGCTTGTAGCTGATGGAACGTGCCTGCCTCATCAACGAGGCCGCTGACCCGGAAGGCCCAGCTCCCAGCAGCAATGTTGCCGCTGACCTGACCATTGTTGATAACGACGCTTCCCCATGACAGTTGCGGACACGGGCCGCTGCGCACGGTCATCTCGCCCTTGCTGAAAGCGCCGTCATACTTGCTGGACGGAGCCACCATAGCCACTACCGACGATCCTGGTTCCTTGCTGGTTACACACCCGCTAAGGATGCCACACAAGGCCACCAGGCTCGCATTCATGAAAAGCTTTTTCATTGCATCCACCTCATCGCTACCAACGATTCGTGGCACCCACTCTAGGCGGCGGGTTTATGAGCTTCGTCACCCCATAGGGTGACGTGGATATTTTTTCAGCCCAGATAGATTAGGCGCGCAAGTTGCGCCTGGGTTTCGACTCCGAGCTTATCGAACAGGCGCCGGCGATGGGTTTTCAGAGTGTTGATGGAAATACCCTTGATCTTGCATATCTCCGCAGGGCGCAGCCCCTGTGCCAGCATGACGGCTATTTCCGCCTCACTGTTGGTCAGATGGTACATTTCCTTGACCTGATGCTCCCGCAGGTGAGGCACTTTGCCTCGTTCCCCGACCAGTATCAGGGATACCGGCTGCTGGTCCGTCAGAAGTTGTTGCCGGGGCAATAGCGGCACCACTTCGACCAGATATGACGGCCCACCTGCCTTTGGCGGGATTGTCAAAACCTCGCGGGTCGTGAGATTCGCGTGTACTGAGGAACTCAGTGAACTCGCTATCGCCGCCTGTAATTTCCGTTGTGTAGCGTGATGAACGGCGCCGATTGCACCATTTTTCAATCGCAAAATGCCTTTATCCACCAGAGCGGAGCGAGCCATCGTATTGACAAATAGAACCTCGCCTTGTGCGTCCAGCAAGAATACGCCGTAAGGAAACCGCTCCAGGGTATCCCTAGCCACCTCGCCATCCAGACGGTCATTCTCAGTCCACTTATGAATATTCACGACACACTTAACGCCGTGTACCGGTGTCATGCACCCCCAAGGCCAGACACATATGAAAATCCCCCTCGTCGCGCCGGAATCGGCACGCTTCTACCAACAATCTATGCATCCTGGTCTGATGTGGCGTCACCCAATGGGGTGACCGTAAATTCAATCAGCCGACATTAATCATCCGGGCCAGTTGGGCCTGCGTTTCCACTTCAAGCTTGTCAAACAGGCGACGACGATGCGTCTTCAACGTATTCGGGCTGATGCCCTTGATGCGGCAGATTTCCGCAGGGCGAGTGCCCTGCGCCAATAGAATGGCGATCTCTGCCTCTGTCGCCGTCAGTCCGTACATATCCCTGATCTGCTGTGAGCGCAGCCGCGGCCCTCGTTGTGGATCACCCAGCAGCACCAATACAGCAGGCTGACTCTCCGTAAACAGCCGCTCCTTTGACATGAGCGGAACCACTTCAATCGTGTAGTAACGCCCGTCTGTTACTCGTGCAATTGTGAAAGCATCTCCGCCATATACACTTTCCTTTGCTGCTGCCTGTAGGCACTGCCTGACGGCCTCATGCAAGCGTCTATTGGCAGTGATATGTAATGCTCCAAGCCGCTGATTGGTCATCATCACCCCATCACGCTCAGCAAGCATGGATTGCGCCATATGATTGGTAAAAATGACCTCTCCCTTATTATCCAGAAGGAAGACTCCGTAAGGAAACAACTCAAGGGCATCGCGTGCCGCACCCAGCCGCAAATCAACGGTGTTAAACATCTGGTTGATCTGTACGGCCCGCTGAAAATGCGGGGTCAATTGGCGAATATTTTCAATATCACCACTCTGTGCATGCCCTACTTTATGATCACGCTGGCTACTGGCAATGCACGAAAACCGTTTCCCGACAGTGAAGGTTGTCGCGAGATAGTACCGACTACCGCCTGCCGACTGGAGCCAGGAATAATACTCACTCCGCTCAATTTCATCCTCTGAGCTGTGAAGGTAATTGTAGTAAATGCCCTCATTGGGGTTTTCGGCAAAGAACCGCATGCCTGGGTCTTTGTCGATATAGTAGGCGTAGTAGCAGTCCAGCAGGCCGTCCGGAATGTTCAGAAATTCACTGTGGCACACTCGGCCCACGGCATTATCGACAATGAAGAGATTGAACCCTGTGGCACCGGTATGCTGAGTCACCACCTGCAAGGCTTTATTCCAGCCTGCCGGATCAATCGCAGCGTCGTAAACTGCCTCTATGGCATCTAACAGCTTTGGCGCCGTCATCCCCAGCCCCCGCCATTTTCCCGATTGATTGCCTAGACAAGGGCACAATGTCCAGCGAATTTCCTCAGCTCGCTAGAGGCTGCTCAGTGCTGACTATGGCTTTCTGACCACAGCCCCGCCCCTGAAGTGGTGACAGTATGGCCAATACGGTCACAGGGACTGGGCGGCGGGTGATACGATTCCCGCATGAGGTTTGGAGCGTTTGGCTACATGGCGGAGGATGGTGGGGAGCGACCTGAATGGGGCCTGCTGGATGCGTCCGGGCATCGGAAGTATCTCACCGATGCGGAGCGGCGGGCGTTCATGGCGGCTGCGCGAAGCTTTGCGCCGGAGGTGCTGACGTTCTGCTGGCTGCTCAAGGAAACCGGCTGCCGGTTGTCGGAGGCCCTGGAGCTGACGCCCGATCACATAGATCAGGCGGCAGGCGTGGTGGTGTTTCGCAGCCTCAAGAAGCGTCGCCCCGGCGTGTTCCGCGCGGTGCCGGTGTCACGGGGCCTGCTGACCAGGCTGGCCACCGTGCATGACCTGGACTCCACGCATACGAGATTATGGCCCTGGCACCGGATGACCGGCCACCGCCGCGTCAAGGAAGCGATGGCTGCTGCCGGCATTGCCGGCCCGCACGCCACCGCCAAGGGCCTGCGTCATGGCTTCGGCGTTGCCGCCCTGGAACGAGGCGTGCCGCTGAATCTGCTTCAAAAATGGCTGGGCCATGCCAAGATCAGTACCACAGCAATCTATGGCGATGCGGTAGGATCGGAAGAGCGTAGATTCGCCCGGAAAATGTGGGCGTAGCGGCCGATTTCAGGACTTGTATCGAGTTACAGAATTGGCCATTCGGTCGCAAGGCAAGTAAGGAAGCACAATAGCGATTGATAATTGCCGTCTAAGATAACGAGAATGCGCTAACAGGCAAAGCAATGGAGAAAGCGATGCGGAACGCTTTTTACTATATCGCCTTGGCTACTCTTCTAACTTTCCTTCTGTTAAATACTTCGGCAAACAGCGCCTCTCCTCCCCCTAATCCCCCAACTGTTGCTGGTTTGCTCGGCAGCGCAGACCCTATTCTCCTAGCAATCAGAATTGCCTTAATTCCATTTCTTATCTGGTGGTCAAAAACAATAATTCTGTACTCATTCAACAGAATGCATTTAGCTCGCACTATATACAATGACGCTCAGTATCGAGTGAAGTTCGCCGCGTCATCGGTATTAGCAACGCGAGCATGGCTGGATAGATTTGACGAGAACGGGAGTGAATTACCATTTTTAAGGACGGGACGAGAGCCTCATGTGATCTACAACTCTCTCCAAGATGACATAAGGAAATGCGCATGGGGGAAAGAGAAACATGCGATCAGATTGTTTTATAGAGACTTTGAGGAAGTCGAGCATAGAGCGGGAAAGATCGAAGAAATTTATTCATCCCTTCTAGAAAATATGGGGAAAGACGAAATCAAAGCGCAAAGAAAATTTTATAAAGAGCAGATTCACTACAATCTTGCGATTATGGAGAAAATCGCAGCGTTCTGGCTTAGCGTGGCCGCTACAAAGCAATTCCCTCAAGCGACAGAACTATTATCCGACATAAAAAATATCAAGGTTGATGAAATCCCGCGCAGCCTTTTACTCGGAAAGACGTGGTATCTATTCTTTCTTGCCTCACCCATTCTGTTTTTCATATTAACCTTGGCTACGATAATTGTTGAGCCTTCCAGCTTAGCAATATGGCTTCTACTGCTAACCTATATTTTCTGCGTAGTTTTCATTTTTTTGATTTATCGATCATGGGAAAACAACCGCATACACGCTCAAATCATTCTTCGCTACGATCAACGGCTTGACGAGAACCTGTCACGAAAAAATCCCCCATCACAATGATGAGGGATTAATAGCGATAACTATCGCGATGCGGTTGCTGGCTTGAGCATCACAGCTGTTATAAAAAATCCGATTGTTGATAGCAGAACCACCTGATTTATCAGCACAGCCTGGTCATGAGGCAACTCAAACAGGCCCAACACGGCGCCTCCCAAATAGAGAACGCTTGTGTCGGAATAGATTCCCGGCGGAAGAATTGCCCTGCCTACAAAGTAAGCCAGAACAAACGACATGCCCCGCGCGCTTTCGCGCACAAGCCAATAGCCTGAGCGCCCCTCACCGTCATCAGCCACACACGCAAAGAGGAAGGTTACTAAAGCCGACCCCAATACTGCGGCCAACGTCAAATCGACGAACTGTACCCACGACTGGCCGTGCTGAGCGAAGAAATATCCCACCGCACCCACACCGACGCAGAAGATAAGCAAGGCACCTATTCTGACTAGCTGATCAATACGCATTGGATTACCGCTCAGGTTTCCCCAAGCGCCTCCTAAGAAGGTTTCGGGGAAATCTGGACGCATCCATCAGTCAAAACTGTATAAAGATACGCCTTCGCATCAAGTAATGGGAATCGCTGACAATGACTTCAAGTCCTGATCATGGCTTTTCGAAATAACCCACCACTCGCGCCGCATGAAACCCAGTAAGCGTCATCTCCCTCAAAGCCACGAACGATCCTGAAGCGGTGGCACCAGCCTGCCGTCAATTTCGATACTCACTTCCTTAGACCCCCCCCCATTCCCTTTGTAGCGCATCCATAACGGCCTCTCTTGATGGAAGCTGGCCCGGCCGTCGCCTTGGCCTGCAATGGTCGGCGTCGATGTTTTGTCCCCGTCAGCTTCGCTGACTTCCTCGCGCCGCTTCGCTGCAAAAAACATCGCCCCCTGCCATCTACCGCTGCGCTTCGCCCTCTGGGTGCAGTCGTCGCCTGCCGGACCTCACCACTTCCATCGAGGCCGCAATGGTGCGGCAGACACAAAGGAAAGGGTGAATTCATGTCCAAGAAAGTGAAATCAGAAAACCGCAGCGGCAACGCACCAACGCATATCGTCTGGTTCGCTCCCGAGCGGGAGAATGCTCCCTGGGTGCGCATCGGCGCCATGTGGGCCACGCAGAAAGGCAATGGCTTCCGCCAGATGCTCGACCTGCTTCCCAATACCGCCGGCAGCATCATCGTTCTGCCCAATGACCAAGCCGAGGGTGCGGGGCAGTAATGCCCCGTCACTTCCATTGGCATCTATCAATTTCAATGAAAGCTATTCCAATGAATGCGTATCATCACACCAACATTCTCAACACTATCCATTGCGGTGACTGCATCGACGTACTGGCCCGCTTCCCGGCTGAATCCGTTGATCTGGTGGTTACCGACCCGCCGTATCTTGCCCGCTACAAGGACCGCTCAGGTCGCACCGTCCACAATGACGCCGATGATACCTGGCTGACGCCCGCGTTCGCTGAGGTATACCGGGTCATGCGCCCTGATACCCTGTGCGTCTCCTTCTATGGCTGGCACAGAGTTGACCTGTTCATGGCCGCCTGGCGGAAAGCAGGGCTTTACCCCGTCGGCCATATTGTCTGGACCAAGCGCTACTGCTCAAACCGTCGCTTCCTGGCGTACCGCCATGAGCAGGCCTACCTCCTGGCCAAAGGTCGCCCTCAGCAGCCCGAACAGCCCATCCCGGATACGCTGCCTTGGGCCTATTCCCGGAACCGGCATCATCCCACCGAGAAGTCATCGGAATCCCTGAAACCGCTCATCCGCAGCTTTTCATCACCGGGGCAGATCGTGCTGGACCCCTTCGCCGGCAGCGGCAGCACCTTGCTAGCCGCCAAGCAACTCAATCGCCAATACATCGGTATTGAGCTGGATGACCGGCATGCCGCAACCGCCATGAGGCGTCTGGCCTGCTAGCAAATAAGAAAGCCCGGCAATGCCGGGCTTTCGTTTGCCAGGATAAGCCTGCGCATACTTTATTATGCAAACGCAACAACCCCCGACATAAAGTCGGAGGTTGTCTCGCTAAAAATCAACAATTAGGCTTTTGCCACCATCCCAGCTTGCAACCCGCTCTGAGGGTGGGGTGGGGCCACGACCATTTCCCGGCCGTAGCCGCCTTCAAGCCTGGCTTGATCAGGTTCAGGTTCCATCAAGCCAGTAGTCATACCTGTTGGTGAAGCATGGCATCTGATGAGAAACGCCCCGAAACGGCGCTTCAAATTCACAGCCAAGACGACTGCCACAGAGTGCGCGCGTACTCAGTGGTTAAACTTCCGGAAAGTCCTTGGACGATCTGGAAACGCCGGTTTATCCGGCGACTGCCGCGCTTGATAGCTCGAACTCTGGTTCACTTCATTCTTTGGGGTATCCAGGTCGGCATCGAAGCGATCATTTGAGGCGCATGGCGCCGACAATGATCTGATACGCAAGCATCAGTAGCCCTTCTACAGCAACTGATGCCCAGCACTGAGGTCCAAAGCGCACAACCGCTGTCGGACCGTTTGACAATATCCAAAGCTCGCGAGAGCAGCGGATATACACCTGGCATCGTTTGGGACTCCAGAACCTATTCCCAGCGATGCATGCGATGCTACCGAGGTATCAGCCAAGGATAGCGATGCGCCCACTTAGTGTAGCTTTGGAGGCTCACGAGGTACGTGCAGACACAGAACGCGTGAGCAGGATGTGTCTGCTAACAACAAACCCTGCCGGGGGTTTTCAGATATAATTCCGGAAGGAAATTCCCAGCCCCTTCTCTTCATGAGGAGGGGTTTTTCTTGAAACGTGAGAACAGATTCTCTTATGCCCATTGTTGTGGGAACGAAGCCCACAATCTTCAAGGCCCATCTTATAAAATTTTTTCTAAGGAAAATGGGATTACAACATGCTCAAAAAAAACTACCCCTCTCCAAAGGGTCTATAAGGCCGCCTGCGCATTCGATCAAAAACGTCTTCTTCCGGTTCATCTTCAATACCAGTATAGGAAATGACATCACTGAAGTGCAGCAATGACATAGCGAAATCATATTGATCTGAAATCAGAGAAACTTCTTCACAAGGTTCAGATAACCACACACCGGCGTCATGTTTGACGCTTCCTTTATTGTCCTCAAGTACGTTTGGTTGAGCCGGAAGAGAGGCTGCCGGAATGGAGATTGGTGGCCTTCCGGAAACTTTAAAATAGAGTCCGGTCTTAAATGCTCGCTGGCTTGAGCGAGCCCAAAGAATAAAGCCATCCCTTGAAACAACTAAGATTGACCTGCGCTCAGTGTATTGCAGCCAACGCAAAGTCGCGGCCATCAACGAGACGTTATACCGAGCCGCGCACGCCCCGATATCTTCTAAAGTAGGCTTAGCCTTTGCATCTATCTGCCGCCGATAGTCATCGAGCGGCATTAGTAAGGTCGTGGCAAAATCGTTGGCTTGCTGCTCGATCTGACGATACTCGCTATCCCACCGCAGCATGTCTTGCGGCCCACATTCCAAGCCATCTGGGAATTGCGAGCGATGGATTAGATAGTGGCCAAGCTCATGAGCGAGAGTGAAGTTAATACGCCCCTTAGAGCTAACCGCGCTGTTGTATATTATGTACCACCCCTTCTTGCCATTAGGCGCCCGATAAAGCGCCCCATCAAACCCATGCAACGTATCGCCGGCAACTTCGGCAATGGGGTCGTCAGGGAACAATTGCCGACTGTAGTCTTTTGCTAGTTGCTGAATATTGATTGGAAAGCGCTCTTGGCCAGAGCCGTAAACAGCGTTCAGGACTTTCGTTAAATTGTTGGCCCAGCGGTATGGTGATAAAACTTCTGTCATTCACCCTCCCCAAAAACTTTCACCATCCGACGAATTTTAGCTCTCGTCACAGGATCCATTTTTTTATACTGCCGATAAAATTGCGCATCTGCGGCATCCTCCACCGAGACGTCTTTGCCCTCGTCCATTAAATATTCAATTGTGGTGCCAAGCTTCTCAGCAATCTTCGCAAGCTTTTCCGCTGATGGTCTAGGCGGGTTTTTGTTCTCCAGCTCCCATATATAGCTTTTGCTCGACTCAGTGAGTTCCGCCAGCTTGTCCAGCGTAAGCCCCTGATCTTTTCTCAGCTTACGGATTTTCTCTCCCAGAATGTTTGTCATTGAGGGCACCTCCTAACCATTTGCCTGTTCGGTATAAGCGTATTTTACCCCCTTGACTACCGAATAGCAATTCGGCATTATGTTCGGAGTAGAGGTATTTTTTCTACCTTCTTATTGAATCGGCTGCAAAATTAGGAGGCTGACAAATGAGTAAAGGGCCAAAGACCCATCATGTGGTTCCCAACCCCGATGGCGGTTGGGATGTGAAGCGCGGCGGCGCCGCGCGGGCCACCAGTCATCACGACACCAAGGTGGATGCGATCAGCAGCGGCAGGGAGGTCAGCCGCAACCAGGGCACCGAACTTCGCATTCATAACAAAGATGGGAAGATCGCCAGCAGCGACAGCCACGGGAACGACCCCAATCCGCCCCGGGGCTAACCAACAAGAGGCCAATCAAAGATGAGCTTGCAGCACGTGGGGCATAAAGAAATTGCCCAATTCGCCGAAGATAAAGTGAACCTTCCGAAAGAGAAGGCTGCTGAGTATCGTGCACAAGCTCGAAACCTCCGCGAGAAGCTTGAAGGTTATCTCAGCGAGCATCCCGACTTCACGCTCAAGAAGATGATGTTGTCAGGTAGCCTCGCCAAGGGGACCGCCCTACGCTCGCTCAATGATATCGACCTTGCTTGCTACATCAGCGGAGCTGATGCGCCGAAGGATGTTCAAGCCCTGTTGAAATACCTTGCAGACCGCCTCCGCAAGGCTTTCCCGAATTTCAGCCCAGACCAGGTTAATCCGCAGACTTACAGCGTTACGGTTTCCTTCCGTGGCTCAGGGCTGGATGTCGATGTCGTCCCCATTCTCTACAACGGCGATCCAGACTGGTATGGGAACCTGGTTAGCCAGGATGACGGCTCTTTCCTTAAAACCAATATCCCTCGACACCTGGAGTTTATCCGCAAGCGCAAAACTGCCCAGGAGAAGCACTTCGCCCAGGTCGTCCGGCTGGTGAAGCACTGGGCCCGCCTCATGAAGAACGAACGCGATGGATTTCGCTTCAAATCGTTCATGATCGAAATGATCATGGCGCATTTGTGCGACAAGGGTGTGGACCTCTCAGACTACCCCGAGGCACTCCAACATTTCTTCACTTATGTCGCAAAAAGCAACATGCGTGAAAAGATCATTTTTACCGACTATTACAGCGCCAGCACGGTCAAATCTTTTTCTGAACCCGTGCAGATTATCGACCCTGTGAACGCAGAAAACAACGTCAGCAAGCTTTATAGCCGCATGCAAGCTGATGCGATTGTCGAGGCGGCGCTGGATGCCGGGGATGCCATCGATGCCGCCCTGAAAGCTCCAACCAAACAACTGACTGTCTACTACTGGCAGAAAGTTTTTGGTTCTTCCTTCCAGGCGTGAGGCAAGAATGAGCTATAGTTACACCTCCACAGAAACCACAACATTCACCGAAACCCATGCACGCCACATGGCCGCCAAGGTTGCGGCTGATTTAAAGCGTATGCAGCGGCTGTACGGCTCTCCATCCGACAGCGACATCGATTCGTATGAGGCAGAGGTAGTTTCTCTCCTCAAAGCAGGCTATCTGGGCACAGTGTGGTATGGCTTCCGTCGTAATGGCAACTGGATAGAACCCACATTGCAATACACTGCCCGAGAGCTATCGCATGATAGCGCCAACGATGATGATCCCGGCCGCATTCGGCCTGGCGCGAATATTTCTGGCGCCGTGTTCCATAGTTATCTGACCTACAGTCCGGCGTGGGATCGCCTCACGTCCGAGGAAAAGGATTCGTTTAAGCGTCGCCTGCCATTTCAGCGCTCAGGAGCGCCGGAGCCAGGTATTTCGGGCTATCTGACTGACGACCGCACCTATTCAGCAGGTGGTCGCTCATTGAATCGGGCCACCGTAAGGAGTTCGTAAATGAATATGAAACCGTCCCTTGATGAACTGTTCGAGCGGCGTATCACCTATCCTGACTTTGACCCTCAGGAGCGTTTAGCTCGACTGGTCGGACTGGACGATCAAAAATCCCGCCTTACCAAGATTCTGAGCGTCCTGGTAAATCCGTCAGGACTTGAGACCTGGGCAGCGAAACATCACAGCGGCGCCAACGGTCTACTCAAAACCGTGCTTCGCCGCCCTCCGCTGGTCGTCCTAGCCGGTGATGTTGGCTCTGGAAAAACCGAGTTGGCCGAAACCATTGGAGACGCTGTTGCGCGACAGGAAAAAATTGACCTGACCTTATTTCCGCTTAGTTTGTCGGCTCGCGGTCAAGGCCGCGTCGGTGAAATGACGCAGCTCCTGTCAACTGCATTTGACTACACTGTTGCCGAAGCGACAAAGCTGAAAGGTAGCGGACGCTCCCGTGGCGGCATCATTCTCTTGGTTGATGAGGCCGATGCCCTCGCCCAATCCCGTGAAGCCGCTCAAATGCACCATGAAGATCGCGCCGGGGTAAATGCTTTCATTCGTGGGATTGATCGCCTTGGTAACGGCCAGCTACCGGCAGCAGTGATTATGTGCACGAACCGGCTTGGTGCGCTTGACCCGGCAGTGAAGCGCCGCGCGGCGGACATTTTGACATTTGACCGTCCCAACGATGTTCAACGCCGCGCAGTCCTGGCCGATAAGTTCAGGCCACTTGGCTTTACGGCGCAGCACATCGACGCGTTAGTTACCGCCACCGGCCCGGATAAGTCGCGCGGCTATGGCTACACATTCTCTGACCTGACACAACGCTTACTGCCTGCCATCGTCTTGGATGCCTATCCATCACGCGCCGTGATACCACAACGGGCAGTCGAAATCGCCCGCAGCATCATTCCGACGCCTCCTTTCCAAGAGAAAAGCGCATGACGGAATGGTCTCTACAAACTCTACTGTCCAGCCTGCATGAAGAAATTCAGAGCAAACTGGCAATCTCCAGAAAGTCTTTTGGTCACCCAGGAACCAAAGGAGATGCCAGTGAACTGGTGTGGCTTGAGCTATTGCAAGCCTACCTGCCTAAACGCTATCAGGCAGAAAAAGCCCATGTAATCGACAGCAATGGCGTCGCCAGCGATCAAATCGACGTGGTGATCTTCGATAGGCAGTATTCCCCGTTCATATTCAAATTTCAGGAGCAGATCGTCGTACCGGCCGAAAGCGTCTACGCCGTATTTGAAGCCAAGCAGTCGATAAATGCTGATTTGGTCAAATATGCGCGCAAAAAGATCAGCAGCGTCCGAAAGCTTCATCGAACAAGCCTTCCGATCCCCCATGCTGGCGGCACATACCCGGCAAAAGTACCGCAGCATATTCTTGGCGGCATTCTGACATTTGAAAGCGATTGGACGCCGCCTCTAGGGGACTCTCTTCAGAAATCCTTGGTTGGGGGCGATGGTCTGGACCGCCTTGATCTCGGCTGCATTGCTGCCTGCGGCCAATTCAAATTCAACCCCTGTTCACAAGCCTACGACATTGTACATGAAGGCAAACCAGCAACTGCTTTCCTGTTTAATTTGATCTCAGAGCTTCAATCCCGCGCCACAGTTCCGATGATTGATGTTCTCGCTTATGCAAAATGGCTATCGGATTAGTCTTGTTGGCATCTATTGAGGCTTTTTGACGAACAAGCCCTGTCCATTCTCCGCACCTGACGAGGCAGCAAAATGGCATTCATCCTTTCCTACTCATCACCCGAAGACGATGAACGTATTGAAGAGGAGTTTGATGCAGAGCTGGATGCACGGCACCGAGCGTGCCAACTATTACGGAACAATGAAGGGGAGGATTTCAACATCCAGCTTGACGACCAGCCTCCCCACATAGCCAATGATGAAATTGTTTCGTTCTGCAATGCAGAACAGCAGTCATCCGGTGGTGGTGGGGGTGGCGCGTATGCACGGACCATCCCCGCCGGGCGCCGCAAGCGCACGCTTCAATACACTGTCGCATTCTTCAGGCAAGGCGGCGAATGGGCGGTCGTCCTTGTTGATGAGGGAACGATCAACAACCCGCAGAAAGCGGATCAATTGACCGCCTTCCTTCAATCCCATTTCGGAATGGCCGTGCTGCTCATAGCGAACAGTGGCCGCCGACGAGGCCTCAACCCCAGCCTGGTCAGGAACTTTAATGTTCATCCTAGCCAGATTCGCGGCTGGCAGCGCATTACGCTGACGGTTGATTTTTAACGTCGGAAATTTTTTCTCTGCTTTTTTGTTTTGTTGACCCCTGTTGCCATCCACTGGCCTGTGTTGCACGCATCTGATAATCTCTTGTCGTTGTTGAGACTTTTTGCATCTGCATTGCTTGTGACCGCGTGACCTGACTCCCAGATTATTGGGAGGCACATGTTCAACTTCATCGGTCACGCAAGATGTATTTTCGCCTACAAAAACTCTCTGCACTCTCTGCCGCTCACGCGGCAGGTGCGGGTATTTGTGCCGGCGAAAAGCCTCATCCATTCGCCCCACTGTCGGGGGCTCAAGGGTTGGCTTCATCTTGCTCCTGCGGAGGGCGTTGCTATGGCGCGTCCGCGTAAGGCGCTCGGCGAACGCCGCAGCCATATCCTCAACATCCGCCTCACGGCCGAGGAACTGGGCCTTGTCCGCACCGCCGCCCGGCGGGCGGGCCTCACCTGCGGACGCTATGCCCGTGAGGCGGTGCTGGGCCGCAAGCCCCGTGCCCGACCCAGCCAGGGCGCGGTATTGCAAAAGCTGCTCTACGAGCTGCAATCCATTGCCACGAACTTCCGGCAGCTTGCCGACGCCACCGGCGAAGGCAGCTACCTGGAATGGGCAAAATTCGTGGGCGGCCAGATGGTGGAGCATCTGGTCGGCCGGGATGACCTGGCCGCCGTTGTGACGCAGCACCTGGACGCCATCAACGCCGCCGGCAAGGCCGTCAACAGCCTGGCCCGTGCCGCCAACCGGGGCCGGACGGTGGAAGCGGCCGAGCGCCGCAGCGTCTACCGCCTGGTGCGCGAGGCCCTGGAACCGCTGCACACCGCAATGGGCGGGACGTGACCCATGCGCTTCAAGATTCCCGCCCGTCAGCCCCGCGCCTTCACCGGCACGGCGAAATACCTGGCTGGCCATACCAAGGGCCAGTCACCTGACCGTGTGGAATGGTGCATCGCCCACAACATGATGACCACCGACCCCGAGGCCGCTGCCGCCATCATGGGCGCAACGGCTGCCCGCTCCGTGCGCTGTGAGCAGCCGGTATATCACTTTGTCATCACCTTCGATCCCAAGGACCGGGCTGCCGGGAAGATCGACCCCGACAAGATGCAATCCATCGCCGGGCAGGTGTTGGCGCGTATGGGGCTTAAGGACTATCAGGGCCTCATCTATGCCCACCGGGACACCCAACACCCGCACATGCACTTCCTGGTCAACCGGGTGCATCCCGAAACCGGCAAGGCCTACAGCCGCCACAATGACGGCAGGCGCCTGACCGAGATATGCCGGGAGATCGCCCGTGAGCGCGGCCTGAACATCCCCCGCGACCTAGCGCGGGAGCAGGAGCGGCAGCGGACAGACGGGTGGGAGCAGACCCCCGCTCCCAAGGAAGGCGACTACTGGCAGGCCAGGAAAGAGCAGACCGTCCCCGACAAGCCCTACACCAAGGCGCAGATACGCGCCCTGCGGCAGGATCTGCGGGAGGTGTTTCACCAAGCACCCGGCTGGGAGGCCCTGCATACGGCCCTCCAGGCCAAGGGCCTGCGGCTGGCGCCGAAAGGCCAGGGCCTGGTGCTGACCGACGGTGAGCGCGTCGCCAAGCTATCAGACATGGGCAAGGGCATCCGGCTACCCGAGTTGGAGAAGCGCTTCGGGGAGCGGTTTGCCGACTTTGCCAGCCGTCAGGCCGAACAGAGGCTCAAAGAGCACGAGCCCTCTCCCCTGCCGCCCGGCACGCCGCCCCAGGAGCAGGAGAAGCACAAACGCCAGCACCGGCTGCGCCAGCTCATGGAGCAGGGCAAGATTCATCCGGCGATCCTGCTGGATACCGCCGATGTGGATTACCGTTTCTGGAGCGGTATCGAGCAGACCTACCAGCATCGCCAACGGGGCGTGGCTTGGCGGGGCCGCCAGCTCTCCCGCCTGGAGGGTTGGGAGCAGCGGCAGACGGAAAAGACCAGGGAGAAAGCATATAGCTTTACCGCTGCACTAGAGAAGGTTTTCCAGGACGGCAAGGCCGCCGGCACCGCCTGGGCGCGGCTGGAGAAGCGGCACGGCTTTGAAACCACCGCCGCCCTGGTGCGACAGCACCCCATGCTGCTGGGCCACATGCGCGGCACCAACATCCTCGGCATCAAGACCAAGGCAAGGAAAGAAGCAGAACGTGCCTTCCGGCATGTGGCTAGCAAGCGCAAAGGGTATCTCACCGCGAAGCAACGGCTGGAGTTTGTGCGCGGCCAGGTCAAAGAGGCCCGCCGCCTGATGGACATCACCTGGCGCGACTATCAGGCCCTGCAACGCAGCGCCGGCACGCCCGAGCGCGTCCGCGCCCTGGTGATCGAGAAGATCAAAGCCCGCGCCCGTGGCCTCGACCGCGTGACCGGGCGGATGCTTGAAACATCCACCTTCACCAAGGAGCGCAAGGAGCAACTGCAAAAGGCGCTGGTCAAACACCAGAAGCGCCGGAAGGAACGTGAGAGAGAGAAACCCTTTCTAAGGGATAGGGAGAGATAAATTTAAAATCATGAGGTCGGCACTTCGGGCGCCGCTAGATGCATCAATTTACACGACGAATAATGCTTTCTCTGCGAGATTTATTCCTTCATCGATTGCCATCTAAGTACATTAGAATAGGAATTTCCTGATACTACGAACTAGAAGCCTTTTGAGGGAATACGCTTCAGGTCGTCGGCGGCTTCTGAAGTTTCGCCCTCCTCTTTCCAGCCTCTTTTGAAGCAGCCTCCACAGCACTTATGCAGTCAACAATATCTTCGAGATGCCGCTTAGCCTGATCCGGGTCAGGCAGAGACGCGCCCGCTGCCGCAGGGTCGTCATGGGCTGCATGCTCACTGATTGCGGTCATACTGTGATAGACACGCATCACAAGATCATCGTCGAGAACCGCACCTACCAGCTTTAATGTTTGCACACTTCTCCGGTAACGAACTACAACATCCGCAAACAGCTTCTCTTCAATCAATCGTTCCCACGTCTCTCGTAGTCGAAGATAGAAATAGCCCGCCTCCTTCTCATAATTTTCCATGTCACCATTATCATGTAGCGTCGTAATTTCCTTAAGTTGCTGCGTTAACCAATGCTTGCGGCGATCAAGAGTTTTTGCTTGCCACGGATCGCCATCTGGATTGACAGTACCAAAACCGTTCGGGCCACGTCTTACCGCAATGCGTTTCATTGGAACTTGTTTCTCAGCGGCAACAACCGCAGCATCGGTGTAGAAAAGAAGGTCATGGGTAAACACAATGACTTGCCTCTTCTTCGCCTCTTCTACAATCCGATTAACAACTCTCTTCCGGCGTTTATGATCGAGCGAAGAGACTGGATCATCAATTATCACAGGAGAATTCCCTGGCGTTACGGTTAGCTCAGCAAGAAATGATGCCAACGCAACGGCCCTGTGTTCACCCTCACTCAATATGAGAGATGTATTTCCAGAGAATGTGGTGTTATCGAGCTTCAGTTGATGCTTTGCTGTACCCTTCGGCGCGCTTGATGCCAACCGAAGCGGGATAGATTCTATCCCGAGCGCCTTTCGCTCTTTCAATAGCGCTTTATCGAACTCAGTAGTTACATGTTCTTTAATTAATTCAGAGCCTTTTTGAGAAATCCCAGTCGTCGAGCATGCTTTAATAGCATCACCCAACTTCTTTATAGTTCGCAGGTCGCTCAGCCGCGCCTTAACTTGCTCTTTATGTTGATGGAGTTGATATCGCGCCTGCAAGTTTGCCAATTCTTGCCGCAGCTTTGCAGCGGCATCATCCTTCGCCGCCAACTCTGCTTCATTCGTTTGACCCTCAATTGAAGTCAGGAATGCGTCAATTGATTGAGTTGGGGCGATGGGAAATGTTTCAATTTTTCCCTCGTTATCTCCGATAACCTGACTCTCAACTTTCTCTCGAAACTCTATAGATTCAGTCAAAAACTTCTCTAGTGAATCACAGAAACTCTCGTCCTCTGACTTTAGTGCATCGCTGACGGGCTTGGGTAATTTGGAAATTTTTGATGTTGTTGATCTGAACTCATCAATTGCATGCTTCCATGCAGCGGTGGCATCGTCTGCTGCTTTCGTTGCAACATCCTTCACATAGGCGTCAAACTTTTTTAATCTATCTTTCCCTTCAGCAGTAAGTGGCTGCTGACAAAGAACGCAATGAACACTTCCATCTACAACCGGATAATCTTTCCCCGTATATGCTTCTTGCGCGGAAAACTCTCTCGCCGCCTCATAGAGCAATCGCCAAGATGAAGAACCCACACCGCTTAGGGGCTCACTAGAGAATAGTTCCTTCGCCGCAATCTGTGAGGCGGCTGCCGCTTCTTCTGAGAGTTTTTTCTTTTTTCGTAAAGCCTCTATGTTTTCCTCTGTTAAGCTATTTTTCGCTTGTTCTATCAGCTCGCGCACCGCTTTGATTTGCGCATGCATCTGACGTAACGCGATTGCTCGCTTACCGGGATCTGAAACTAGCTTTCCTAATTCAACGAGCCGCGC
The DNA here is from genome assembly GCA_046294345.1 of Ferrovibrio sp. Lineage (GTDB taxonomy): Bacteria > Pseudomonadota > Alphaproteobacteria > Ferrovibrionales > Ferrovibrionaceae > Ferrovibrio. The sequence continues at coordinate 28,828 of JBKBJT010000002.1, read as the reverse complement.
AGTATCCGTCTCTGTCCATTCTGCTGCTTTTTCGAGATCGCTATCTGATTTCGATTCCAGTGCGTCTAAAAATGATCTACTGGAGGTTCCTTCCGCAAGCACGACTACCGGGATGGCAGCAGTTGATTTTAACTTTGTTTGCTCTGCTGTGAGCTTCACCTTTAGCTGGTCGCATAGCTTTGCCAACCGCTCGAAACAATCAAGATTGTATGGGACATAAGTAATTTGATTATCGCCGTCCACATACACTGATGCCGCTTTGCTGTCGAAGACAGAAACCAGTGCCAGTTCGTCAGGGCCAGCATCTTTGTTATTCCAGGTTAAGGTCTTTGACTTCCCATCAACGCTGCTAACAATCTCAATCTCTGCTGTCGCAGGCGGTTTAATCAACGCAGCATTAAAGACATTGCCTCGTACCTCCTCTACGCCACGCGCCCGGCAAGCCTTCTTCATGATGCGGACATACCCCGACTTTCCGCTGCCATTATCACCGTACACGAGCGTTAGCCCAGTTGGCGCAAAGAGTAGCCTTTGGTTGGGCGCCAGTTGATCGGCGTTTTGCACTGAGCCTAAGGATACAAGTGTGGTTTTCCCTCCCGTACCTTCTGATTGAGTAAGGTGCTCTGCGCGAAGAGGCTGGGCTGTAAGCTCGGTCGCGCTTAGTTTCAGATCGGCTTTGAGTAATTCAAGAATTTCATTCTCATCTGCAGACGAGAAACTGCTGGTCAAAAGGCGACGCAAAGCATCCCGCCGCCACAATGGTTGCGATTCTGACCAAGTAAGTATCTGCGCATGTGCCGACATAGTTTCAGTGTGCATCGAACTTTAGATTTGGTCAAAATGAAAAGCGCAATCTGCATCCCAGATACAACCGTATGTGGGATGCATGACATCGGATCAGGCCACGGAATAATTTCCAAAAGCATTATTTCCGTTCTTGTGATGAGACGCTGGAGTTTTGAGAAGCCCTAAATACCCGCTCAACAAAGTAACGCAGCTTCTTCGCCGGAATCGGACGACAGGCCTGCACGAAGATGAGCTGACTGTCCTGCGGCATGGTCATGATCTCATCCGGCGTCAGCAAGGGGCGTGCAATCTGTGACGATTGACGGCTCACATGCTCGGGCAGCGGCATCAGCCAGTCACCCGATCTGCTCTTGTTTGACACTTTCATCGTTCGCTGCCCCAACATGGCCGACAGCTCCTTGGCCGTTTCATAATCCGACACGCCAAAGGCCTGACGCACGTTGCAGTTGGCAATCATGGATCGCCACTTCGGGTAAGTTTTCTGGAGTTGGTCCAGGTCTTGGAAGAACAACCACAGGCTCACACCATATCCGGCCAGGTATCCGATGGCAGTTTCCACCGGCCCCATGCGCCCCAGCGCAGCAATCTCATCCAGGAAGAACACCACCCGGTTCTCAGGCTTGGCCTGCACTCGCGTCATGGCCGAGATGGACAAGCCCACCATCAACCGCAGAAACGGCTGGTAGACGCTGAGCAGTTCGGGCGGGATGACGATATAGAGCGACATCACCCGTTGTTTCAGGCCTTCCAGTTGAAAGTCAGACCAGGCCGTGGCCCTGGCCAGGTTCGGGCTGCGCCAGATTTTCATATGGGTTTGCGCCGTGGAGATGACGGCAGACCGTTCCCGCTCTTCCTTTTGACAGAACCCGGTTGCCGCCTTGCGAATGGCCGGGTGCTGGCTGCCCTGCATATGCGCCAGCATGGCGTCAAAATCCGCCCTGCTCAGCATGAGCAGCATCCACACCTGATGCAGGTTGCGGTGATCCACAGGAAACTCATGGACCACATAGAGCAGCAGCATGGCAATCAGGTTTTCCGCCTCGCTGTCCCAGAAGCTTTGATTGCCGTTGTTGGGAACCAGCAGGTTCGCAATCAACGCGGCATCATCCACATCCTCCGGCTCCCCCGTGCGGATGAAGTCGAGCGGGTTATAACGGGCCGTTTCAATATCCCGGCTGAAGGGCGCCAGCGGGAACACCGGCCCCAGGGCTTCCCGGCGCCGGCCGGTGGTGGCGAAGTTCTCGCCCTTGATATCGGTCACCACCACAGAACCGGGGTGATCCAGCAGGTTGGGGATGACGCAGCCCACACCCTTCCCCGTCCGGGTCGGGGCAAAGGTCAGCAGGTGGCCATCCTGGTCAAAGCGCAGATACCGCCAGAAGGCCTTACCCAGAATCAGACCCCGGCGGCCAAGCAGGCCGCGCCTCCGTAAATCCCGCCAACCGGCAAATGCGGCAGACCCGTGGGGCATCCCCACGGGTTTCAGGCGCTGCACAATCACCACCGAGATACCCATGATGGCGACCATGGCGATGATCATCACCAACACCATGATGACCTCCCCCGCCTTCGGCCACACGATGCCGGTATAAGCGGCGATGACACCGATGATGATCGGCAGATAAAGCGTGATGCCCTTGTAGAGCTTCCAGATATTTCGCAGCAGAGACATAGACCCCTCCATCATTTGGTTGATGGAGGGCTATGAGGGGCGGAGCTAACGGGAAAACTGATTCAGAACGGCTGATAGGCCGCAACAGCCCCTATAATTGACGCCCCTCCCGGCGAGGTAATTCACCTACCTCTTTGTAGAATGCGGAGAATACACCCATTATTCTCCGCACATTATGCGGAGAATAGCCTTGACCATGCGGAGAATAGGAGGCATAATCTCCGCATAATGTGCGGAGATTAGTATGTTTATCTGGGAACAAGAGGCGTGGCCTCATTTTGAGTGGGATAAGGCGCGGCTTACCAAGCCCCTTGCCGAGGCACGCCACAAGCAAGGGCTACTTTTAGGCCAAATGGGCACTTTAGGCTTCCGTCTCAAAGAAGAAGCCCTGCTGAATACCCTCACCCAGGACGTGCTCAAAACCAGCGAAATTGAAGGGGAGAAACTGGACCCCGATCAGGTGCGGTCATCCATCGCCCGTCGCCTCGGCATGGACATCGCCGGATTAGTCCCCGCAGATCGCGACGTAGAGGGCGTCGTCGAAATGATGCTCGACGCTACGCGGAATTATAACCAGCCCCTTACTCAGGACCGGCTCTTTGGATGGCACGCAGCCCTTTTCCCGACCGGCCGCAGCGGTATGACGAAGATTATCGTCGGTGGCTGGCGTGACGACAGAAACGGCCCGATGGAAGTTGTTTCAGGCCCCGTAGGGAGAGAGCGGACGCACTTTGTTGCGCCTCCCGCCAAACGCCTGGAAGCTGAAACCTTGTCCTTCCTGCAGTGGTTCAATGCAAGCGACCAAGACCTCGATCTGGTCTTGAAGGCAGGCATCGCGCACCTCTGGTTTGTGACCCTACACCCCTTTGAGGACGGCAACGGCCGCATTGCCAGAGCCGTGGCCGACATGGCCCTCGCCCGTTCTGAAAACAGCAGTCAGCGCTTCTACAGCATGTCTGCGCAAATCCGCCTGGAGCGTAAGGACTATTACAACATCCTTGAGAATACCCAGAGGCGTTCGCTGGACATCACTGAATGGCTGGAGTGGTTCCTGGGATGCTTCTCACGAGCCATCGATGGGGCGCAAGAAACGCTCCAGGCCGTCATGAAGAAAGCCCACTTCTGGGAGCGGTTGGCCATTCAGGCCCTAAATGAACGCCAGACGCTCATGCTCAATAAGCTGCTGGACGGGTTCGAGGGGAAGCTCACCACCAGCAAATGGGCAAAGATATGCAAATGCTCCCAGGACACTGCGTACCGCGATATTTCTGACCTTATGCAGCGCGGCATCCTGCAGAAGGAAGAGGCCGGAGGCCGCAGCACAAGCTACGTCATGGTGGACGTATCGCGCATCGGGCAGTCATCCGTCTAATCGGGAAGATATGCCCGTCCAAGCGGGATTTTTGATCTTAAAATGCAGAAGCTGATTGAACCGTGTGAACGGCTAGTGTCCCCAAAGTGTCCCCAGAAAGCACAAAAGGCTTAGCCTTGTTCGGCTAAGCCTTTGAAAGAATGGCGCGCTCGAAGAGATTCGAACTCCTGACCCCCAGATTCGTAGTCTGGTGCTCTATCCAGCTGAGCTACGAGCGCGCAGGCGGTGGGTACCGCAACGGGGGCGGAACCTACTCAATTCGCCGGAACAGCGCAAGGGTCTATCCCGGATTGCTTTGATCCGGCGCAACCCTCGGATTCTACTGGCAGAAGATGCTTGCGGGCGGTTCTGCGCCCTCCTACAATGCCGGGGTTCGCAGAAGGCTTGCGCGGCTGGCTGGTCCAGCGCCGTCGCCCGATGCGACGGGGGGCCCACCAGGCCAGCAGACCAGTGACGATAAACATCAACGCGAGATGGCGTGGCATGGCAAATCCTGTTCGTAATGTGGCGTTCGGTCGCCGTATGCTGCTGACCAGCACGGCATCCCTGGCCCTGCTGCTCTCCGGCTGCTCCTATGTGAGCGACGAACTCTGGCCTTCCCTCACCGGCGAGGATCCTGCCGGCGGCTCTGCACCGGTCATGACCCAGCAGATTCCGCCCTCGGTTGCCGAAGCCAATCCGAATCCGGTCCTGGGCCAGTCCGGCCCTGCCCCCGCCCAGACGGCCCCGCTACAGCCCACCCTGGGCACCACCAATTTCGTCGTCCCGGGCGTCACCCCCGGCCAGTCCACCGGCACGTTCGTGGGCCAGAAGGTGCAGCAGATGCGCGGCGAACTGGCTCAGCTGCAGCAGCAGGTCACCCAGCGGAACCAGCAGTTGCAGGCTGTCCGCGCTAGTGCCACCCAGAATTCCCAGCGCTACCACGGCCTGGTCGCCGCGGTGTCGACCCGCCTGCAGATGGGCACCACCCCGGGCAACCCGATCCTGGTCAGCCAGTGGACCCAGGCCCAGACCGACCTGGACCGCATGGCCGCCGATGTGGGCAACATGAGCAACCTGGCCAACCAGGTGGCCGCCGATTCGGCGATGTCGACCTACCTGCTGCAATCGATCAAATCGACCTACAGCATCTCCGGCGCCATCGACGAAGACCATCGCCAGCTTGCCGTGCTGGAAGACGAAACCGCCAAGACCGTCGTGCTGATCGACCGCCTGCTGGGCGAACTGAGCCAGGACGTGGCGCGCCAGACCAATTACATCGGCGCCGAGCGCACCAACCTCACCACGCTCTCGGCCGCGATCAAGCAGGGCGAACTGCTCGGCCCTGGCCTTGGCAACCGCGCCAACTTCTATGCCGGCGCCCAGCAATTCGCCACCATCGACCAGGGCGCCGCGCCGGCCAATACTGCAGGCCGTACGCCGCTGGTGGTGATCCGTTTCGACCGCGCCGACGTGCCCTACCAGCAGGCCCTGTATAACGCCGTGTCGCAGGCCATCGCGCGCAAGCCGAATGCCGTGTTCGACGTGGTGGCCGTGGCCGCCGGCGGCACCCAGGCACAGACCGCCAGCAACCAGAACCAGGCGCGCCGCAACGCCGACCGCGTGATCCGTTCGCTGGCCGATATGGGCCTGCCGGCCAGCCGCGTGAATGTCTCGGCCGGCAGCAATGTCCAGGCCGCCACCAACGAAGTCCACGTCTTCGTGCGCTGACGCACCGCCACAAGCAAACCGACAAAGAAAAAGCCCGCCTTCCGGCGGGCTTTTTTGTTGCTGCGGCTATGCCGGGATTACTGCCAGGCAACGGCCGTCAGATCGTTGACGAAGATCGGCGCATTCACCCAGAAACCGGCCAAGCCCTGCTTGTACACGCCCAGCCGCGGCAGGTTGTAGAGATAGACGTTCACCGCGTCCTCGGCCAGCAGACGCTGCAGGTCTTGCAGGGCCTTGGTGCGCTCGCCCTTGTCCAAGGTCGAATTGGCCTTGGCGATCAGGTCGCGGGCCTTCTGGTTGTCATACTGATAATAATAGTCGGGCTCGGCGTATTTCACGACGTCGTTCGGCTCGACATGACTGACCACCGTCAGGTCGAAATTCTTGTTCCTGAACGTGCCATCCAGCCACTGCGCCCATTCGACATTCTCGATCTTGGCGTTGATGCCCACCTGGCTCAGCATGGCCTGCACCACCTCGCCGATCGGCTTGGCATAGGGCGGCGGCGGCAGACGCAGGGTGATCTCCAGGTTATTGACGCCCGCCTCCTTCAGCAGGGCCTTCGCCTTGGCCGGATCGTAGGGATACATCTTGGTCAGGTCGATATAGGCCGGATCATGGGGCGGAAAATGGCTGCCGATCGGCTTGCCGTAACCAGCCGAAGCAGCCTCGATCACCGCGGCGCGGTCGATGGCATAGGTGAGCGCGCGGCGCACGCGCACGTCATCGAACGGCTTGCGCTTGTTGTTGATGATCACCATGGTCTCGCCCTCGGTCGAGCCTGCGGTGACCTTGAAACGCTTGTCCTTCTCGAATTCGCGCACGTTCTCGCCCAGGATGCCGATCGGTACGGCGTCGATGTCGCCGGCACGCATCGCAGCGACCAGAGCGCCCTGGTCGCCGATGAAACGCATCTTCACGGTCTTCAGCTTGATCGCGCCGGGATTGCGATAGGCCTCGTTGGCGGCCAGGGTCACTGAATCGCCCTTCACCCATTCCACCAGCTTGTAAGGACCGGTGCCGACCGGCTTGGTGGCATTGCTCGCCGCGCTTTCCGGTGCAGTGATGACGGCGGTGTTTTCGCCCAGGCTAAACAGGAAGGTCGGATCGGCCTTCTTGAGCGTCACCGTCACGGTGAGCGGATCAGGCGTGGCGATAGATTCGATATTGGTAAACACCGCCTTGCGCTTGTTGGTGCTCTTCTCACCGCCATAGGTCTCGAACGAGAATTTCACGTCGGCGGCATCAAAGGCCGTGCCGTCGCTGAACTTCACGCCGGATTTCAGCTTGAAGGTGAACACCTTCATGTCAGGCGACACGATCCAGCTATCGGCCAGCAGCGGGCCCACCTCGCCGTTTTCCAGAATCTTGGTCAAGCCTTCGAAGATGTTGTAATGCACCACTTCGCCGATGGCCGCGGCCGGAGCAATGGTGGGATCCAGACCTGGCGGCTCCAGGGTCATCGCCAGCACCAGCGAATCCTTCTTGGCCTGTGCCATGGTTACGGCCGGCATGGCGGCAATCGCCGCCACGAGCCCCAGGTGCAGACCCAGTCCCAGCGTTGCCGATAGATTAGTCCAGCGTCGCGTCATTGTTTTCCCTCCTCCTGGCGCCGCAGCAGGGTTGCGGCGCAATCCTCATCTCCCAGCGGCACGGCCGCCCACACACCCCGTGCCACAGCACGAGCCATGCAATCGGCGGCGATGCTGCCGATCCGGGCTATCAGCCAGTTACGGCCCGCCGCATCGCCCTGATCCTGCCACGCGGCGGTGGCCAGCGCAAAGATGGTATCGCCATCCATCGGGGTATGAACCGGCCTTACCGCCCGGGCCAGCCCGTCATGGGCCATGGCCGCCACCTGGCGCAGGCCGGCTTTGTCCAGCACGGCATTGGTGGCGACCACACCAATGCAGGTATGGCCGCCCACCTGTGCCGATGGCGGAAGCGCAGAAGGTGCTGTAATGCGAGCTTCCGCGGCAATGCCCAGGTCGACCCAGTCGGGAAAATCTGTTTTCAGCCCGCCGAATTCGTCGCCCTGCTCCCAGGGCTGCGCCCAGAAGCCCCGATTGCCTGGTGTTAGTACGCTGCCCACCGGATTGGCTGCCACCAATGCCGCCACCACCAGGCCATCAGCCTCCCGCCAGGACGCGCTGCCCAGCCCGCCTTTCAGCCGGCCGGCCTTGGCGCCATAGCCGGCGCCGGTATTGCCAAGGGGGAAGGCGCCATCCGTGGCCGCCTCGCAGGCGGCATGGCCCAGCCGGCGGTAGGGCGGCTCGTTCCCCCAGTCCTTGTCGCCGCCATTGGCCAGATCGAACAGGATCGCACCCGGCACGATGGGCACGACATGGCCGTGAATGGAAAAGCCGCGGCGGCGCTCGGCCAGCCACTGCATGACGCCAGAGGCGGCATCGAGCCCGAAGGCCGAACCGCCGGAAAGGCAAAGCGCGTCGACGGCGGGCATGGCCGCTTCCGGCCGCAGCAGGTCGGTTTCGCGCGTGCCGGATCCGCCGCCCCGGACATCGACCGAACAGGCTGCGCGCCGGTCGGGCAGGATCACAGTGACGCCAGTGCGGATGTGGGTGTCGGCCGCATGGCCGACCCGCAGGCCGGCCACATCGGTGATCAGGTTCAATGGCCCCGGCGCGCCCATCCTGTCTTCTCCCATCGGCGATACGGCGCCGATGCTAGCCAAGGCGGATGGGCGGAACCAGTGCCAGAGCGCTGCTAGAGGTTGTCGGCCTTAGGTCCCTGGGCGGGCGGATAGCCATAAACCTTGTCCAGCGGCATCGCTGTCGGATCGATGGCATGCACCGCCAGCTTGCCACCCATGCAGGCGCCTTCGAAGCTGCCGACATTCAGGCCGGTATAGATCCAGTCGCCCGCCAGCACGAGATTGGCGAAGCCCGAATCCCAGGCCTTGAGACGATGTTTGGTGCTGCCCGGCGGCGAAGTGACATAGCGTTCGCTGGGATCGATGTTGGGTTTCCAGAACTGCTGCTCCAGCCGCGCCACGCCCAGGGTAGTGGAATCGCTTTTCAGACAGACGAGCTGACTGAAATCGAATCCGATCTGGTCGCCAGGCGGATTGACGGCATTGGTGACCGATTTTGGCAACAGCGCGCCCATGCAGGCCTGCAGGTATTGCTGGGCCTGATGCTTCACGCGGGCATATTCGCGTTTCGGGTAATCATGATCGCTGAAGGCCGGCTGGGCTCCGTATTGCGGCGATGCGCCCGAGAAATAGAGCAGCGATTGCGGCGCGTTGTCGGCCGGCCAGGTCTCCATCGGGATCAGGTCGGAGAAATCGGCCACGCCGTCGATCGGATTGACGAAGGTGGCGCCGATCAGCCGGTCGTAGTTCTTGAAGTCAAAAGGCAGACCCATCTGCTTCAGTGTGGGCTTCATCCATACCTGCAGGGTCTGGGTCTGCACCGTTTTTACGGCATCCACCATCTGCGGCCATTTCGGATTGGCCTGCATCAACTGCGGCGCGAGGATCGGCAGGGTCGCAATCGACATCGCCGCGATCACGGTATCGAAATCCTCGCCGGCCTTGATCCGCTTTTCGGCCACCGGCCTCCATGCCGACCAGTAGGATTCGATATCCACGTTGGCACCCTTCATCGCATCGCCCTCGGCCAACTGGTCGTAGAGCGGACGATCAGGCCATACCGGCAGCGTCTTGCCGCCGAACTGAGCCAGCGGCAGCTCGATCAGCGGATCGTAGCCTTTTGCCTTGTCTTTCGGCGTGGCCTGGATATCGAACACCACCTCGCCAACGCCGTTCGGTCCTGCGGTGATCTCCCGCACCTTGTGGAAAAGCTCGAACTTGACGCCCAGTTTCTTGAGCAGCAGATAGAGTGGTGCGACCACGGTGTCGCCGGTGCCGGCGGCAAACAGCCAGCCAAACGAACCAAGATAGGCGAATTCGCGCAGGGTCCAGTGCAGATAGGCACCGGCCGCCATGGCCGGCGGACGAGTCGTGTCGCCATCGGGATACTGGTACGACAGGTTGGGCGTGTTCATCGCCAGCGGCGAGGAAATGGTGAGCATCGAACCGCCATGGCGGGCGAACCATTCCGAGAAATTCTCATCGTCGAGCTGATCGAAGCCCTTGTTCAGCACATCATCCTTGATGATGCCGCGGATCATAGTCAGGAAATAATCCAGCGTGATGTAAAGATGGCGCAGGGCGTCGTTGCCCTCGACCAGTTTTTCCACCTGTCGCTTGAACCACAGCCAGAAGTCATCCACCGCCTTCAGCAGCGTGCCGCCCTGCCCCTGGGCGATGGCCTCGGCCTCCTCCGACAGGCGGCTCATCAGGCCTCTGGCGACGCTGAATTCCAGCGCCGCCGAGGGAATATGCGCGGCATGGCTGTCGAACAGCTTGGCCAGGAACTCGACCAGCGCCTTGATCCAGTGCCTGAGTGTGGGCAGCGATTCCGGCTCCCATGGCTTCAGGTCATTGCGCGGGACTGTGATCTTCCAGTTCACCCAGCGGTAATCGCGGAATTCCCAGCACAGGATCGAATCGATTGGGTAGAAAGCCTCTTCGAAGGTAGCAAGCGGCGTGCCGGCCGGCCGGTCCAGCAGCCGGTAGGCCTCGGTCATCATCGACAGAGTGTTGTAGTAGGAACCGAGGAAACCATGGATGCCATGTTCCTCGATGCGATTGCCGTATTCGGGATTGCGACCGGTGGCGCATTTGCCGCCGAGACGCCAGCCGATGCAATAAACCGTGATGTCGTATTTGTCCCGCGCGTCTGGCTGGCTGGCCAGATAGAAGGCGCTGGTCAACGCGGATACACCGCCGCCCAGAATGGCGATCTTACGCTTTTTGCCGTCCGACATGATCCCCCGCTTGCCTGTTGTTGGCCCCATTGCTTGGGCGGGAGATTCGCAGCCTCCCGTCAGGTCCTTATATACATGAAGTAGCGGTCGGGCGGAATTGGCACCGGCATAGGTTGCGGCAACAGGGCCGGGTGATCCATCTTCTGGTCACTGAACAACATGCCACCCGGGGCAAGCAGGGATGGCAATACATTCGCCAACATGATTATCTGGCGGGCGTTTGCTTCCGGATCGCCCAGGCCGGCATCGCTATGGGCCAGGATTGCCCCTTCTCGATGGGTCGTAGCAAAAGCCGGCAGGGTCTCGGCGAACTCGCCCAGGATCAGACGATCCGCCGGCGGATAAGAGCGCGGGTTAGCATTGTTGGCACGGTCGAAAGCATAAATCCGATCCGGCCCCAGACGGCTGCGCAGATGATCGTAGGTGCGGCCGTTGCCAAGCCCGATCTCCAGCACCAAGCCTGCCTTGTCGCCGATGGCTTCCATAGCCCAATTCAAAACATCGCGCTGCGCCTGCAGGCGCCGGATAAAACTGTCAAGTCGGCTCATACCTGGGTTCAACCCTTCAACTTAGCCGACAGGCTGCGCAGATCGGCGGTGGTACGTTCCAGCCTTTGCGCCAACACACGCATGATTTCAATAGCGATCTGCGGGAAATCGGTAATCAGTCGGAAAAACAGGTCTTTTTCGATCCGCAGCGTGGTGACCTCGGTCGAGGCGATGACCGTGGCCGTGCGCGGCACGTCGCAGAGGATGGCGATTTCACCGACAAAATCATTCTGCTTGAGATGCGCCACCTTCAACTGCCCGCCTGGCGTATCGACCATGATATCCGCTTCGCCGCCGATGATGACAAAGGCAGCATCGCCTGGATCGCCCTGCCGAAACAGCACGTCGCCTGGCTTGTAGGTGAGGCGCTGGCTGGTGAACGCCAGCAGTTTCAGCTTGGAGGCCTCGATCTTGGCAAACAGCGGAATACGCCGCAGCAGTTCCACTTCCTCGTTCAGGCTCATGAGAAAACCTCCATCGACTGTGCGCCGTTCAGACCGGCATCAGGCCGGAGCCAGCATTTGCTGGAAACGGCCATGCTTTTCGCAGAGTTCGGCATAAGGCCCGCATTGCGTCACACGGCCGTGCTCGACCACCACCACCAAATCGAACTGCTCGCAATCCGTTGCCCGCTGCAAGGACCAGATCAGTCCTGCATCCTTGCGTGCCTCGACCACCGCTTTCACGACCTGGGCATGGCTGCGGGGATCCAGCGTGGCGGTGGCTTCCGACAGCATCAGCCAGTCCGGCCGCTTGACCAAGGCGCGCGCGATGGCCAGCTTCTGCCGCTGCGCTGCCGTCAGGCGAGCGCCGGCGATGCCGACCTCGAACTGCAGGCCGACCTCGATGATCGGTTCACGTAACTGCATCTGCTCGACCACATCGGCGATCACACGGCCGATCTTTTCCTGCGCCTGCGCCTGACCATACGCGACGCGGCCGAACAGGATGTTGTCGACGATGCTGGATGAAACCGTGAACTGGTCGGGATTGAAGAAAGCGATGGCATCGCGACGCTCGGCCGGCAGGGTCTCAGCGAATATCCTGCGCGCCTTGAGGATCGCATTCCGCTCGGCTTCGTTGAAATGCCCCAGACGATGGCGGGCCAGCACCAGCTTGAAGGGCAACGACATCAGACGCACGCGATCCGCGTCTGCGACCTGATCCAGAGCATCCGGCTTGGTACGTTGCAGCAGGTCCTTGTAATCAGGCAGGTCGTCTGAAGAAATGAAGCTGAACTGCTGGAAGAATTCATGATCCGGCGGCAGATCGGCGAACAATTCGACCATGGTGCCGGCGACTTCATAACCGATCTGCAGGAAACGCTGGCCCAGCCCAACTGCATCCAGCACGCTCAGCACATGCGGATCGCGTGCCAGGTTATCCTCTTGGTACGTGGCATCACGCGCCGTGCCGAACATCAGGTTTTCGGCCACGGTGGCATTGCTGTTATAGCGATTCGCATCCCAGTTCTCGACCAGATCGGCCAACGCACCGCTGCTGAGTTTCTCGCGGAAGGTCATACGGGCAGCCAGCACGCGCTCAGCCACATCGGGTTTTTTCTGCGGATCGATCGTGCCGCGCATGCCGATCTGATAGACATCCTCGTCGAATGCAGCGGTACGCAAGGCGGCAATTGCCACTGCTGCGATATCGTCCGGACCTTGGGCGCCGGCCGCGGCATAATCGGTCCAGTCCGCGTCGGGATCATAAGGTGAGTTGCCGGAAGCGAGCGCTTCACCCAATTCACGCTCAAAGCGCGAGCGCTCGGCACCGGAAAGCTCGCGCGAAACCATCGGCCGGTGGCGCAGGCCAAGGAACAAATTGCTGCCCAGCGTGGTATTGAAGATGTAGCTGGAGGGGCCGACATAGGCGAGACGGCGGCCGGCGACAGTTTCGGGTATATCGGCCAGATTGCGGTCGTTGATGAGTATCTTGCCGCGGCCCGGTGCGATCATCCGCGCGAGAAGTTGCAGCATCTCGTCCCGGCCGTGGTCGCCTACAACGGCCACCCGCGACGGCCAGGGTAGGCTGAGCGTCAGGTTCTCCAGGACCGGCTGGTCCTGGTCATCGCTCAGAACCACACCGGATATGGCGACAGGCCCGGCAAGCGAAACCGGCTCGGCCGGCTCGATATTCTGATCGTCTTCGCCGCGCAGACCGTCAGGCTCGAATTGGCTGATTACCTGCTCGTATTTCTGCTTAACATCCTCACGGGTCTGATAATGATTCAGCAGCTCCTTCCAAGGCGCGCCCATTTCCTTGTGCGCATTCACCGCCGCGATCACCGTACCCACATCCATATGCCCCTGGATGGTGAGGTAGCCGCCGATCGCGTAGAAAAAGAACGGACCAAGCTGCTGAATGAAGTTATTCAGAAACTTGATCATGAACTTGCGCTGGAATATTTCCACGCGAATCCAGTAGCTGATGCTCAGGCGGCGCGTGAACTCCGCCAGCATGGGATGGGCCGCGTCATGGGTGTGCAGTTCAGGAATGCCGCTGATTGTCTCGCCGATGCGATCCGACAATCGGCGCTGGTTCTTGATGCGCTCGCGGCCCAGGGCACGCACCTTGGCCTGCATCCTCGGCACGAAATAGAACTGGATCGGATAGAGCGACACGGCCGCCACTGCCATCAGAGGATTCTGGATCACCAAAAAGGTGAAAATCACCAGCAGCATGCCACCCTGGAAGATCGGCAGCGCGAAACTCTCGCCGATGAAGCCGCCGATCGGCTCCACCTCGGCAATCACCATCGGGATGATTTCGCCCTGGCTGGTGCGCCGAAAGGTTGGCAGCGGAAAACGCAGGATGCGGGCGTAAAGTTCGTAACGCAGGCGCCGCAGCATGCGTTCGCCTGCCACACCCTGGAAATAGTTGATGGCGTATTTGAAGCATTGCTGGACGATCACGAGCCCCAGAAAGCCGACACAGAGCAGGAGCAGATAATGGGGATGATCGAGTTGCAGCAGGCCCAGCCCGAGGACATCGATCGGAAAGCTGACGCCTTTCCCTTCGATGCCCTGGTTGACGATCGTCTTGGGCATGCTGAGGTAGTAATAATACGGAAAGAACGAAACCACCGACAGGACGGTGATGATGACCTGCTGCTTCAGACTGTATTTAAGGATGAAACTGTAGAGGTTCTTGTCCACGGAACTTTCTCCGAGCCCGGCCAGACCTTAGCCGATCCCCGGCGGCGCGCCAATCGCCGAGACGGAACGGGAACGGGCTAAGAATCACTATCAGCTCAGGGCCTTGGCCTGCCCTGCGGGCCTATGCCATAGTCCCGGCATCACAGCTCCCATCGGGGGAGGGGGATCAGGCATGGTTTCGCGCAGCGACGGCACCCGCGTGCTGATCTACAGCCACGACACCTTCGGCCTCGGCCATTTGCGCCGATGCCGAACCATTGCCCATGCCCTGGTCGAACGGCACAAGGACATGTCCGTGCTGATCCTGTCGGGTTCGCCGATTATCGGCAGCTTCGATTTTCGCAGCCGGGTCGATTTCGTCCGCATTCCAGGCGTGATCAAGCTGCGCGACGGGCAATACACCTCGCTGAACCTCCCGATGGATATCGAGGAGACCCTGAAAATCAGGGCCGAGATCATCCAGCATACGGCCAAGGTCTTCGATCCCGACATCTTCATCGTCGACAAGGAACCGCTGGGCCTGCGCGGTGAAGCCCTGGAAACCATGAAAATGCTCAAGGCCGGCGGCACCCGCCTTGTGCTTGGCCTGCGCGACGTGATGGACGAGCCCAGCGCCCTGGCGCCGGAATGGGAACGCAAGAACGTCATGCCGGCGCTGAAATCCCTGTTCGACCAGATCTGGGTCTATGGCCTGCCGCAATTCTGCGATCCCCTGGAAGGTATCGCTCTGCCCGAGCGGGTGCGCCGCAAAGTGGTCTACACAGGTTATCTGCCGCGATTCTCGCCGGAGGCCTCGCCCGAGCATCAGCTGCCGGAAATCACCCAGCGGCCCTTCCTGCTGGTCACGCCGGGTGGTGGCGGCGATGGCGAAGGCCTGATCGAATGGGTCCTGCGCGCCTATGAAAGCAACGAGATGCTGCCCTATCCGGCGCTGATCGTTCTGGGGCCTTTCATGCAGCGCGAACGCCGCGCCGATTTCCTTGGCCGGGTGGCCAAGCTGCCGCGTGTGGAAGCCATCACCTTCGATGCCCATATGGAGCATCTGGTGCAGAATGCCGTCGGCGTTCTGGCGATGGGCGGCTACAATACCTTCTGTGAGATACTCACGCTCGACAAGCGGGCCATTATCGTGCCCCGCAAACGCCCGCGCATGGAACAGTTCATTCGCGCCAATCGCGCGCAGCAGCTTGGGCTGGTGCGCATGCTGGAGGATGACGGCGTCTACGACCCCGCCGTGATGGCGAATGCCCTGCGCAACCTGCCCCGCCAGCCGCAGCCATCCGAAATCGTCATTCCCGGCCTGCTCGAGGGCCTGGACAATCTGGACCGCCTTGTACAGCCCTGGCTGCGGCCGTCTCCGGCAGTCGCCTCAAACGTGGTCGGCCTGCGCGGCTGATCCGCGCGACAGTCAGTTTCCAATAGTCCATGTCCGAGTCCCCGCCTCATTCAGTCGCCTTCATCCTGAAAGGCTATCCGCGCCTGTCCGAAACCTTCATCGCCCAGGAAATCGCCGCGCTGGAAGCGCGCGGACTGGATATCATGATCGTTTCCCTGCGCCATCCCACCGACACCAAACGTCATGCCGTGCATGGCCTGATCAGGGCGCCGCTGCTCTATCTACCGGAATATCTGTACCAGGAACCGATGCGTGTGATGCGCGGCTGGTGGCAAAGCCGGCGCCTACCCGGTTATCGCGCAGCGCTGGCCCAATGGTGGCGCGACCTGAAACGCGACCGCACGCCGAACCGCATCCGTCGGTTTGGCCAGGCTATGGTGCTGGCCGCCGAACTGCCTACGCGATACCGCCACCTGCATGCGCACTTCATCCACACACCGGGTTCGGTGACGCGGTATGCCGCCATGATGCTCGGTCTGCCCTGGTCAACCTCTGCCCATGCGCGCGACATCTGGATCACGCCGGAATGGGAAAAGCGCGAAAAACTGCGCGACTGCCACTGGGCCGTCACCTGCACGGCCCATAACGTGACGCATCTTTCGGCGCTCAGCAATCCGGCCAAGGTGTCGCTGGTTTATCACGGCATCGATTTTTCGCGCTTCCCCGAGCCGCCGGCATGGCGCCCGCCGCGCGATGGCCGGGATCCGGGCGATCCCGTGCGCCTGATCTCGGTTGGCCGTGCGGTAGAGAAGAAAGGTTTCGACATCCTGTTGGCGGCCCTCGCCGAGTTGCCGAGCGACCTGTACTGGCATTTTACCCATATCGGCGGCGGCCCTCTGTTGCTGGGCCTAAAAGCGCAGGCGGAAAAGCTGGGCATCGCTGGGCGGATCACTTGGCGTGGCGCGCAGGCGCAGGACGATGTGATAGCCGCCTATCGTGAGGCCGACATCTTTGCGCTGGCCAGCCGCCGCGATCGCGACGGCGACATGGATGGCCTGCCGAACGTGTTGATGGAAGCGCAGAGCCAGGCCCTGTCCTGTGCCGCCAGCGCCATCTCGGCCATTCCTGAGCTGATCATCGACGGGGAGACCGGGCTGCTGGTTCCGCCTGACGATGCCGGTGCACTGACCGTGGCACTCAATCACCTGATTGTTGACCCGGCCCTGCGCGCCAGGCTGGGGCAGGCCGGGGCTCAGCGTGTCCGCCAGAATTTCGGGATGACGGCCGGCATTGACGCCCTGGCCCGCCGCTTTGGCCTGGCCTCTTGAGTCGAGGCAACCCGATGCGGATCGGATTTTATGCCCCCCTGAAGCCGCCGGACCATGAAGCACCGTCCGGCGACCGCCGGATGGCGCGACTGTTCATGCAACTGTTGCGCGATCTTGGCCATCAGGTGGAGATCCTGTCGACCCTGCGCAGCTATAACCGTGATGGTGATACAGCGCGGGAAGCCGACACGGCCATGGCCGCCGCACGCGAGGTTGAACACCTGGGCACGGCATGGCAGAGCGATCCGGCAACGCGACCCGACCTGCTGTTCACCTATCATGTCTATCACAAGGCCGCCGATTATCTGGGGCCGGCGCTGAAGCAACGCTATCGTCTACCTTATGTGATCGCCGAACCGTCGGTGGCGCCGAAACGCGAGAACGGCCCCTGGGCGGCCGGTTATGCCCAGGCCGCCCGCGCCATCCGTGCCGCCGATGCCCTGCTGCCGATCACCGCTTTGGACGGAATTTGCCTCTCCGCCTTTGCCGGCGCCGGGAAAGTGCATGCCTTCCCGCCTTTCCTCGATCCTCAGCCCTTTGCCGACGCCGCAATCCGACGCGATCAGCATCGCGCCGCGGCTACGCAACGCTTCGGACTGGCACCAGGACAACCATGGCTGCTCGCCGTGGGCATGATGCGGGCCGGAGACAAACTGGCCTCGTTCCTGCGCCTGGCCGAGATGCTGGCTTTGGCGATCGATACGGACTGGCAGCTTCTGCTGGTGGGCGATGGGCCGGAACGCGGCTCGGTCGAACAGGCCTTTGCCTTCGCCGCGGATCGCGTTCGTTTTGCCGGCCAGCTTGAAGGCGGCGAATTGCCCGGGCTTTACGCGGCCTGCGACCTCTATGTCTGGCCCGCCATCAACGAAGCCTATGGCATGGCCCTGCTCGAAGCGCAGGCCACCGGTCTGCCGGTGCTGTCGGTCAACACGCGCGGGGTGCCGGACA
The DNA here is from genome assembly GCA_046294345.1 of Ferrovibrio sp. GTDB lineage: Bacteria > Pseudomonadota > Alphaproteobacteria > Ferrovibrionales > Ferrovibrionaceae > Ferrovibrio. The sequence continues at coordinate 11,098 of JBKBJT010000002.1, read as the reverse complement.
TTGTGCGACATGGCGAAACGGGCTGGCTGACGGCCGACGACAAACCCGCAAGCCTGGCTGCCGCGTTGCGCAACCTGCTGGGCGATGCCGCCCAGCGCCGCAGCATGACCGGTGCCGCGATCCAGCATGTCGGGACGCAACTTTCGATGGCGGCGGCGCAGCGGCGATTGCAGGATATTTTTACCGGGCTGGGGCTGCCGGCATGATCCGCCTTGCCCTACTGCGCCATGGCGCAACGGAATGGAATGCGGCTGGCCGGCTGCAGGGCCGCACGGATATCCCGCTATCCGCAACCGGCCAGGCACAATTCGTCGGTCGCCACCTGCCCCAGGCTTACGGATCGCGCACCTGGTATTGCAGCCCGCTGCAGCGTGCGCGCCAGACGGCGGCGGCGCTGGGGCTGCAGCCCGTTATCGAACCGGCCCTGATCGAGATGGACTGGGGCGACTATGAAGGCCACACCATCGCGGAATTGCAGGCCACGCATGGCCCGACCTTCGCGGCGAATGAAGACCGCGGCCTCGACCTGCAACCGCCCGGCGGCGAAAGTCCGCGCCAGGTTCAGGCCCGCCTGCTGCCCTGGCTGCAGAATCTGGCCGCCACCGGACAGGATGCCGGCGCGGTGACCCACAAGGGCGTGATCCGCGCCGTCCTCGCACTGGCCTTCGACTGGCCGATGCTGGACAAACCGCCCGTGAAACTGGATTGGCGCTGCCTCCAGGAATTTCGTATCACTGATGCCGGTCGGCCCGAATTGCTGGCGGCCAATATTCCGCTGGGGCCGAAAGCATGACCACGCCGCGCGTGATGATCTATGTGCAGCATCTGCTGGGGGTCGGGCACCTGCATCGCGTGGCCGCTATTGCGCGGGCTTTCGCGCGTCATGGCTGGAACACCCTGCTGGTCTCCGGCGGCATGCCCGATCCCACCCTGCATGGCCTGGAAGGCGTTCGTTTCGAACAACTGCCGCCTACGCGCGCCAAAGATGCCAGTTTCCGCATCCTACTGGATGAATCCGGCACGCCGATCACTGACGACTGGCGCGCCATGCGCATCCGGAAACTGCAGGACATCTTCGACGGTTTCGCTCCAGACGCGCTGCTGACCGAGCTTTTTCCCTTTGGCCGCCGTCCGATGCGGTTTGAATTGCTGCCGCTGCTGGCCCATGCCAAGGCCCTGCCGAAGCGGCCCGCCGTGTTCTGTTCGGTGCGCGACATCCTGGTCGACCGCACCAAGCCCGAACGCGACCTCGACAGCATCGCCTGGCTGCAGGATTACTACGATGCCGCGCTGATCCACGGCGATCCGGCCTTCGTGCCGTTTGAGAAGACCTTCCCGCTGGCAGAGCGCATCGCTGACCGGCTGCATTACACCGGCTATATCGTCGAGCGCCATACCATCCCGCAGACCGATGCCGGCAAGGGCGAAGTGCTGGTTTCCGCCGGCGGCGGCGCCGTGGGTCTGCCGTTGTTCCATGCCGCGCTGGCTGCGCGTCCGCTATCGGCTGCGCAGGACAAACCCTGGCGCATCCTGGTCAGCCCGCATGAAAAACCCGAAGCGGTGGATGATCTGCGTCGCAAAGCGGGCGCTGGCGTCATCATCGAAACCGTGCGGCCCGATTTCTCCGGCATGCTGCGCCATTGCCTGCTGTCGATCAGCAAGGCCGGCTACAATACCGTGATGGAGACCCTGGCCAGCGGCGCGCGCGCCGTGGTAGTGCCCTTTGCCGGCGGCGAAGAAACCGAACAGGCTTTGCGCGCCAACCTGCTGGCTGAGCGCGGTCTGTTGCAGGTGCTGCGCGAAAGTGACCTCGAACCTGCTAGGTTGGCGAAGGCCATCGATTTGGCCCTCACCGCGCCCCGCCCGGCAGGCCCCGGCATCCGCCTGGATGGCGCCGATGAAACCGTGCGGCTGGTGCACAGCTTCGTGGACCGGCGGACGTGACGGACCACTCTGCAGCCTGGGCCGAACTGACGGCGGAACTCGACCTCTGGGCCGCGGAAAACAGGCAGGCCCACTTCTGGTGGCGCGACGATGACGCGACGAAACCAGGTCCAGCCCTCGACCGGCTGCTGGAGTTGCAAACCGACACGGGCACGCCACTGGCCGTGGCCGTCATTCCAGCCCTGGCCGAGGCTGATCTGGCCGAGCGCCTGATCAGCCTGCCGGGTGTTGCTGCAATGCAGCATGGTTATATCCATGACAATCATGCGCCAGCTGGCGAAAAAAAATCTGAATTTCCTTCCAGCCGCCCGCTGCAGATACGATTGGCCGATATCCGGCAGGGACAGGAAGTCCTTGCCGCAAAGTTTGCGCCCTCCTCCCTCTTGCCGGTTTTTGTACCGCCCTGGAACCGCATGGCGCACGATATGCTGTCTGGTCTGGCCGAACTGGGCTTCCATGCGGTTTCAGCCTTCAAACCGCGAGAGGCTTACTGGGCCGCACCAGGCCTTGCCTGGCTGAATACCCAGCTCGACCCCATCGACTGGCACGGCGGTGACAACCCAGCGGCCACGGCGGCCTGCCTCCAGGCGGCCACCGGCCTGCTGCGCGCCATGCGCGGGGGCACAGTCCCGTTGCAACCTGTGGGCTTCCTGACCCACCACCTGCGCCACGATACCGTCCTGTGGAGTTTCGTGGCGGCGTTCATTGCCGCCATTGCAACCCACCCGGCCAGTCGGTGGCTGGATACCGCGGCAGCCCTGGCCATCGGCCGCCCGACAGAAATCCCGCCCCCTGTAACGCGGACGTCATGACCCGGCTGTATTACCCCCTCTCCCGGCTCTGGCCGGACTACCTGCGGGCCGGGCTCGGGCTCGCCATCTGCCTGGGACTGCTGTTGTTTGCCACGCCTCAATCTGTCATTTTTGTGCTGTTGGTCGGATTGAGTTTGCTGCTGGCCTGGCTTGGCGCCGTCACCGCATGGCGCCAACAGATCGAGATTACGCTCGACGCGTCTGGGGCAGCACGATCCGGCCGATGGGGTTTGGGGCGGCAGTTGGTCATGCCGTGGTCGGATCTTCGCAACGTGACCCTGCGGTATTTTTCCACCCGCCGGGATCGCAGCGAGGGCTGGCTGCAGCTGACGATCGAAGGGGAAAACGGAATCTTGCGCGCTGACAGCGATCTGATCGGATTTCCGGTCCTGGTCGAGCAGGCCATCGCCGCCGCCACTGCGCGCGGTATAGCCCTGAGTGAGGCAACGCGCCTGAATGCCGCGCGCCTGCCGGCCATTGCCCCGAAGGATGCGCGGCGATGACCAATGCCATGACCGGAAACGTGCTCGAGGTCAGGGATCTACAGGTTCATTTCGACCTGCCCGAGGGTCTGGTCAAGGCCGTGGATGGCATCAGTTTCCAGATTCCGCAGGGCAGTACTGTCGCACTGGTGGGAGAATCCGGCTCGGGCAAGTCGGTGGTCAGTCAGGCCATCATGGGCATTCTGCCGCGGCTGGCCCGCATCGCCGGTGGCCAGATCCTGTACCGCGATCCGCAGAAAGCGGAACAGCCCGCCATCGATATCGCCACCCTGCCGCAGGGTTCGCCGCAACTGCGCCAGCTGCAGGGCGGCCGCATCTCGATCATTTTCCAGGAGCCGATGACGTCTCTCAGTCCGCTCCACACCATCGGCAACCAGATCACCGAATCCCTGCACCTGCACCGCAAGGTCAGCGATACCGAGGGCAACGAGCTTGCCACCGAGATGCTGCGCCTGGTCGGTTTCCCCGATCCGCAGCGCGCCATGCGCACTTACGCCTTCGAATTGTCGGGCGGCCTGCGACAGCGCGCGATGATCGCCATGGCCCTGGTCTGTCGTCCCGCCCTGCTGATCGCTGACGAACCGACCACGGCGCTGGACGTTACCATCCAGGCTCAGATTCTGAAGCTGCTGAAGGATCTGCAATCCGAACTCGGCATGGCGATCCTCATGATCACCCATGACCTGGGCGTGGTGGCCAACATGGCAGACGAGATCGTGGTGATGTATCATGGCAAGGTCATGGAGCGCGGCGGTCTGCACGACATATTCGGCGCCCCCCGGCATCCCTACCTGCAGGCCCTGCTGAAAGCCGTGCCGCGTTTCGACATGAAGCCAGGCGAGCGACTGATGCCGATCCGCGAGATCAAAGGCGAGATCGGCGCCCTGCTGCGCAGCGGCCGCGACCACGAGCCCGGCATCGCGACCGGTACGCCATTGCTGGAAGTCGAACATGTCAGCAAGTCCTTCACCTTGCGCAAAGGCGGCCTGTTCGGCGGCGGCAAGGTCAGCAATGTTCTGGCGGTGGACGATATCAGTTTCAACGTCCTGCGCGGCGAATGCCTTGGCCTGGTGGGCGAGTCCGGCTGCGGCAAAACCACGGCCAGCAAGCTGATCATGCGGGCGATGACGCCCGACAGCGGCAGTATCCGCTTCCACGATGGCGACAAGCTGGTGGATGTGCACAGTCTGGAAGACGAGGCTCTGTTCAACTACCGGCGCAAGGTGCAGTTCATTTTCCAGGACCCGTTTTCCTCACTCAATCCGCGCATGACGGTGTTCGACATCGTTTCCGAACCGCTGGTGATCCATGGGATCGGAGACGAGGACGAACGCTTTGAGCGGGTCAAAGAATTGATGACCCTGGTCGGCCTCGACCCGCGTTTCCTGCGGCGCTATCCGCATTCCTTCTCCGGCGGTCAGCGGCAACGCATCGGTATCGCCCGTGCTCTGGCCCTGCAGCCTGACCTGCTGATCTGCGACGAACCCGTCTCGGCACTCGACGTCTCGATCCAGGCACAGATCCTCAATCTGCTGAAAGACCTGAAATCCGAACTCGGTCTGACCTATCTGTTCATCTCGCACAACCTCGCCGTGGTGGATTACATCGCCGACCGCATCGCCGTGATGTGCGCCGGCCGTCTGGTGGAGATCGCACCGCGCGAGCAGCTTTTCTCCAACCCGGTGCACCCTTATACCAAAGCCCTGCTGGCTGCGGTGCCCAAGCCCGATCCGTCCAGCCGGCTTGACCTTCACCTGCTGATGGAGGGCAAGGCCTCGAATCCGCAGGACTGGCCGCAACCCTTCACCATCGATGGTCGGGCCAGACCGCATATGATCGAGGTTGAACGCGGCCATCTTGTGCGCGCTGCCGATACCGCAGATTTCCGGGATCTCGTCGCATGAAGACCGCCTTCCGCCTCACCTTTCTGGCTGCCGTCTTAGTCGCGTCGCTGAGTCCAGTCCACGCCCAAACACCGGACCTGCAGGAAACGCCGGCGTTCGCCGCCGATGTGGCAGCTGGCAAATTGCCGCCGGTCAACGAGCGGGTTCCGGCCGCGCCACTGATCGTCGGATTTCAATCGCCACGGGAAGCCGGCCAGCCAGGCGGCGATCTGCGCACCCTGATCGGACGTGCGCGCGATGTTCGTCTGCTGAATGTGATCGGTTATACGCGGCTGGCGGTGTATGACGAGAAATTCCGCTTCGCGCCCGATCTGGCCGAGAAAATCGAGATTGAGGACGAGCGCATCTTCACCTTCCGCCTGCGCAAGGGCCATCGCTGGTCGGACGGCCACCCCTTCACTGCGGAGGATTTTCGCTATTATTGGGAAGACGTCGCCAACAACAGGGAACTGAACCCGGCGGGCCCACCGGCCAGCCTGCTGGTCGATGGCGAAAAGCCCAAGGTGGAATTCCTGGACGAGACCACGATCCGCTACAGCTGGTCAAAACGCAATCCGGGTTTCATGCCGCGCATCGCCGGCACATCGGCTTTTTATATCTATCGCCCGGCGCATTATCTGAAACAGTTTCATACCAAATATGCCGATCCACAAAAGCTGGCGGCATTGGTTGCAGCTGAAAAACGCGCTAACTGGGCCGCATTGCATAACCGCATGGACAACATGATGGAGAGCGACAATCCGGACCTGCCCGGTCTGGATGCCTGGATCATGACCACGCGGCCGCCCGCGATCCGTTTCGTGGCCATGCGCAATCCCTATTTCCACCGCATTGATGCCAACGGCCGGCAGCTGCCTTATATCGACCGCATCCTGTTCAGTCAGGCCGATGCAAAGCTGATCCCGGCCAAGGCCGGAGCAGGTGAAGCCGACCTGCAGTTCCGCAACATCACCTTCAACAATTTTACCTTCCTGAAGGAGAACGAGAAGCGGGCTGGATACAAGACCCTGCTCTGGCGCACAGCCAAGGGCTCGCATTTCACCCTCTATCCGAACCTGAATGCCACCGATCCGGTCTGGCGCGCGCTGCTGCGTGACGCTCGGTTCCGGCATGCCCTGTCGCTGGCAATCGACCGCCAGGCCATCAACGAATCGCTGTATTTCGGCCTGGCCATCGAATCCAATAATACCGTCCTGCCCGACAGCCCGTTGTTCAAGTCGGAATACCAATCGACCAACGCCACCCTGGATGTGGCGACAGCTAACCGGCTGCTGGATGAAATCGGCCTGAACAAGCGCGACGGCAATGGCGTTCGCCTGATGGCGAATGGCCGCCCGCTGGAGATCGTGGTGGAAACCGCTGGCGAGGATACCGAACAGACAGACGTGCTGGAACTGATCGGTGAGAACTGGGCCAAGATCGGCATCAAGCTGTTCGCCAAGCCCAGCCAGCGCGATGTGGTGCGTAATCGTATCTTCTCGGGCGAAGCGATCATGTCGGTCTGGAGCGGACTGGAAAACGGCCTGCCCACTCCCGGCACCAATCCCCACGAACTCGCCCCCACCTCGCAATATGGCCTGCAGTGGCCGAAATGGGGCCAGTGGCATGAAACCCGCGGACAGTCCGGTGAACCGATCGACATGCCGGCCGCGCGCGAGTTGTATGATCTTTACGAGGCCTGGATGGGAACAGGCGACGAAGTGCAACGCGAACGCATCTGGCATCGCATGCTGGCCATCCATGCGGAACAGACCTTCAGCATCGGCGTGATCAGCGGCATCTTCCAGCCGATCATCGCCAACAAGAAACTGGCCAATATTCCCAAGGAAGGCGTGTTCAACTGGGATCCCGGCGCCTTCGTCGGCCTGTATCGCACCGAAACCTTCTGGCTGCGGCCATAAGCGACGATCAGACCGATGCTGCTGTATCTTGCCCGCCGCCTTCTGCTGATGATCCCCACCCTGCTGGTGATCAGCCTGTTCATTTTCATCATCATCAAGTTGCCACCGGGTGACTATCTGACCAATCAGATCGCCGAGCTGCGCGCCCAGGGCGAGACCAGCGCACTGGAACGCGCCGAATTCCTGCGCAGCCAGTATGCGCTGGACCGGCCGCTGCTCGAGCAATACGCGATCTGGATGGGTTTCTGGCCCGGTCCGAACGGCCTCTCCGGACTGCTGCAGGGCGACTGGGGATGGTCGTTCGAATACAACCGCCCGGTCGGCGAACTGATCGGCGACCGGCTGGTGATGACGGCGGTGATCAACTTCTTCACCATCCTGTTCATCTACATCGTCGCATTCCCCATCGGTGTCTATTCGGCGACCCGGCAGTATTCCTGGGGCGATTACGGATTCACCCTGCTGGGCTATATCGGCCTGGCCACACCGAATTTCCTGCTCGCTCTGGTGCTGCTGTATTATTCGAATCGCTGGTTCGGCGTTTCGATGGGCGGCTTGGTCGACCCCGAACTGATCGACGCGCCATGGAATGCGGAAAAGCTCGCCTCGCTGATGGCGCATATGGTGGTGCCGGTGGTTGTGATCGGCACTTCGGGTACGGCAGCGATGATCCGCCGCCTGCGCGCCAACCTTCTCGACGAACTGCAGAAGCAGTATGTCACCACGGCCCGCGCCAAAGGATTGCCGCCACTGCGCCTGCTGGTGAAATACCCGATCCGCATGGCACTGAACCCGTTCATTTCCGATATCGGCAACCTGCTGCCTTCCGTCGTGTCGGGCTCGGTGATCGTCTCGGTGGTGATGAGCCTGCCAACCGCCGGGCCGATGCTGCTGGGCGCCCTGCAGTCCCTGGATCAGTACCTGGCGGGTTCCTTCCTGATGTTCCTCGCCCTGCTCACCGTGGTTGGCATGCTGATCTCCGATATCCTGCTGGCCCTGCTCGATCCACGCATCCGCCTCACCGGCGGCATGGCGAAATAGGCCGGCCATGAGCGAGACGTCCCACAAGCCGGAACACTGGGTCAATCCCGCCCCTTTCGATCCCTATTCGATCGAAAGCATGACGCCAGAGCAGGAGCGCTATTACCGCGCCTCGCAATGGCAGATGATGTGGTGGAAGTTCCGCCGCCACCGGCTGGGCCTGTGGAGCGGCGTAATCCTGCTGCTGATCTACGCCTCCACCCTGTTTTCGGAATTCATTGCACCCTACAACCTGCAGACGCGCAATCCGCGGGCGATATATGCGCCGCCGCACGAGATTCACCTGTTTCATGAGGGTAAGTTCGTTGGCCCGTTCGTCTATGGCCTGCGGTTCAAGATGAATACCGAGACTCTGAAGCGCGAATACTTCCCCGATACCAGCCGGGTACAACCGCTGCGTTTCTTCTGCCAGGGCGATGCCTACGAATTCTGGGGCATGATCCCGATGCGCTTCCATTTCGTCTGCCCCAGCGAAGGCGGGCAGTTCTATTTCTTCGGCACCGACCGGCTCGGACGCGACATCTTCTCGCGCATCGTCTATGGCACGCGCATTTCGCTCACTGTCGGCCTGATCGGCATCGCCATCAGTTTCCTGATCGGCATCGTGCTGGGCGGAATATCGGGATATTACGGCGGCTGGATCGACAGTTCGATCCAACGCCTGATCGAGTTGATCCGCAGTCTACCCGAATTGCCGCTCTGGATGGCGCTGTCGGCTGCCCTGCCCGTCACGTGGTCGCCGATCCTGGTCTATTTCGGCATCACCATCATCCTGGGCCTGCTCGACTGGCCGGGCCTTGCGCGCGCCGTCAGATCGAAGTTGCTGGCGCTGCGCGAAGAGGATTTCGCCACTGCGGCACGGCTGATGGGGGCCTCGCCCGGGCGCATCATCGGACGCCATCTTCTACCCAGCTTCATGAGCCATCTGATCGCCTCGGCCACGTTGTCTATTCCCTCGATGATCCTGGGCGAAACGGCGCTGTCTTTCCTTGGCCTGGGCCTGCGGCCGCCGATCACCTCCTGGGGCGTGCTGCTCAACGAGGCGCAGAACATCAACGTGGTGGCACTGTATCCATGGCTGATGACCCCGGCGATCCCGGTCATCATCGTGGTGCTGGCCTTCAATTTCTTCGGTGATGGCCTCCGCGACGCGGCCGATCCTTACCGCTAGGGCCTAAACCCGCTTTTCCAGCCACAGGCTGGCCGGCAACGCCTCTTCCGCCTGCGGCAGGCGGCCGACAATGCTGCCGCGCACACGATCGGCCATGCGGGTCGCCGCATAATGGCTGGCAAATAGGGGGCGGAAGCCGCCAGTCAGCATCGGCACCACCGCCTGCTGCTCGTTATAGCCGCGCCAGGCCCAGCTTCGCGGATAATCGTCGGGCAGGAAGATGTCGTGGATATGCACGATCACGCCCGTGGGCAGCCGGGGCAGCACGCGGCTGAACAGCCAGTCCACATCGGTGCCTGGCATCAGGATATGGCTGGAGTCGATGAACAGGATATCGCCCGGCTGCAGGGCGGCGAAGATGGCCGGATCGGCCGTCTGCACCACCGCTGGCACGAAACGGATCGGCAGGCCCGCCAATGTGGCACGCGGCTGCGGATCTATGGCGGTGATCGCGGTTTCCAGCCCGGCATCGGCCACCGCGCGGGCCATGAAGCGGGTGGAATGGCCCGAGCCAACCTCGATGATGCGGGCAGGCTTCAGCCGCAGCACCAGGGTATAGGCCGCCACGGCATCCAGGGTCGGAAACCAGCTTTGATCGAAGCGCGGCCCGCTGCCGCCCGTCTTCCGCTCTGCCGCAATGCGCCCCAGCGCTTCCGCATGGCTGTTGGCTTCGTCCAGCAGGTCGCCGAAACACCGTTCGCTCGTCGCGAACAGATCCGCGACTGGTTCATAAACCGGCTGGTGCGATGCCACGCTGTCGGCATAGCGGTAGGGAATGAAAAAACCTTGCCGCCGCAGCCCAAACAGCGGAGCCGCCAAGGTCTGCAGCCCCATGCGAAACCGGCGCCAGGATTTGCTCATCAGTAAATCTTCACGGCGGGAGGTATTCACGGCCGCAGGATCATGCCCTCGCGGGCCACGACCGAACCCGGCCGCGCGACTTCAAGTTCGGCGGCGACACGATCCATGAAGGCATCATCATGTTCGGGATCGTGATGGAACACGACGAAGGTTTTCACGCCGGCGGCTTCGCAGAGTTTCGCTCCGGCCTGCCAGGTGGAGTGGCCCCAGCCTTTGCGGCAGGTGTATTCCTCGTCGGTATACATGGAATCGTAAATCACGATATCGGCACCGCGGATCAACTCAAGGATATTCTGGTCCAGGCCTTCGGCCGGATGCTCGGTATCGGTCAGGTAGCAGATCGACTTGCCGCCATAATCGACGCGATAACCGGTGGCGAGGTCGGGATGGCTCAGGGGGCCGGTGCGGATGGCAACGCCCGGCTTGGGATGCAGCACTTCCCCCTGGCGGAAATCATGAAAGCTGAGATTGGCCTGGAAGATTTCCAGCGGCACCGGAAAGAGCGGCGAGCACATCATCTGCTTCAGCACGCTCTTGATGCCATCGGCCTCGGTAACATGGCCGGCATGGATGCGGAAGGTATTGCGCGGATCGAAAGCCGGGCAGAAATGCGGCAGGCCGCAAACATGGTCGTAATGGGTGTGGGTGAAGAAAAGATCGGCATCCACCGGGGCCTGCGCCTGCTGCAGGGCAATGCCGAGTGCGCGAATTCCCGTGCCCGCATCGAAGAGGAAAAGATGCGAACCGCAGCGAATCTCCAGCGCCGACGTGTTACCGCCATAGCGCATCACCTCCGGCGAGCCTACGGCAATGCTGCCCCGGACGCCCCAGAAGCGAACGTAAAACTCATCAACCCCCACTGTGGCCTCCTTTTTTATCCCGTCAGCGTCGTGGGATGGAGTGCCGTCTACATGTACCGACCCTTGCCGGTCGGCGGGGTCTGTGCGGAAATGCGACATAA
>JBKBJT010000001.1:0-166373 GCA_046294345.1 Ferrovibrio sp. | reverse complement strand
GACATCGTCATCGCCGCCATGCTGGGCGCCGAGGAATACGGCATCGGCACGGCGGCCCTGGTGGCGATGGGCTGCATCATGGTGCGCCAGTGCCATTCGAATACCTGCCCGGTCGGCATCTGCACGCAGAATGACGCCCTGCGCAAGAAGTTCACCGGCACGCCCGAGAAGGTGGTCAACCTGTTCAGCTTCATCGCCGAGGAGGTGCGCGAAATCCTCGCCGCCCTGGGCGTGAAGTCGCTGAACGAGATCATCGGCCGCACCGACCTGCTCACCCAGGTCAGCCGCGGCGGCGCGCATCTCGACGACCTCGACCTGAATCCGATCCTGGCCCAGGCCGATGCCGGCGATTACGCGCGCCACTGCACGCTGGAAGGCCGCAACGAGGTGCCGGATACGCTGGATGCCCAGATGCTGGGCGATGCGGCACCGGTATTCAGCCATGGCGAGAAGATGCAGCTCGCCTACAACATCCGCAACACGCACCGTGCCATTGGCACGCGGCTGAGCTCGCATCTGGTGCGCAAGTTCGGCATGACGGGCTTAAAGCCCGGCCATATCACTGTGCGCCTCACCGGTTCGGCCGGCCAGTCGCTCGGCGCTTTCGCCGTGCAGGGGCTGAAGCTGGAAGTCTTCGGCGATGCCAACGACTATGTCGGCAAGGGCCTGTCGGGCGGCATGATCGTGGTGCGGCCCTCGCCGTCCTCGCCGCTGGTGGCCAAGACCAACGAAAACACCATCATCGGCAACACGGTGCTCTATGGCGCCACCGGCGGCAAGATGTTCGCCGCCGGCCAGGCCGGCGAACGCTTCGCCGTGCGCAACTCGGGCGCCATCGCGGTGATCGAGGGCTGCGGCTCCAACGGCTGCGAATACATGACCGGTGGCAGCGTCGTGATCCTGGGCAGCGTGGGCGACAACTTCGCTGCCGGCATGACCGGCGGCATGGCCTTCGTCTACGATCCCGAGGACGTGCTGCCGATCGCCATCAACGACGAGAGCGTGGTCTACCAGCGGCTGGCCTCCAGCTACTGGGAGGGTGTGCTGCGCGGCATGATCGACGAGCATATCCGCGAGACCCAGTCGGTCTATGCCTCCAACCTGTTCGCCGACTGGGATGCGGTGAAGGCCAAGCTCTGGCAGGTCTGCCCGAAGGAAATGGTCTCGCGGCTGGAGCATCCGCTGTCGGATGCGCCTGCCGCGGCCGCGGAAAAGCGCGCGTAAGTAACACGGGCTTCTGGTTCCGGCCTGCCCCAACCGGCGGGGCACCAAAAGGTTAAACCCAGCCAAGCTTAACCGCCCCCGATGTAATGTCCGGCGGCGTTTTTGTTTCATAAACCACTCTGGCCTATCTTCAGGCCATGCGCCCGTTCATCCTCGCCCTTCTCGGTTGCCTGCTCGCCTCGCCCGCCTTCGCCTTCTGCGTGGTGAACGACACCGATGGCAGCATCGTCGTGCAGGCCGGCGGACCGCCCATGCCGGTCTATGTGAAGGAAATCCGCTCGGGCCAGCGCGACTGCTATATCCCCCGCAAGTCCGACGGCATCGTGGTGGAAATCTACGACACCGCCGCGCGCCGCCTGCGCTGCCGCCAGTCGGTGGCGCCGCAGAAGGCCACCATCACCGTGGGCCAGACCTGCAAGGTCAACCCGGGCTGAGGCCAGGACTAAAACTCATCGGTCGTGCCGAATCGATCCCTGGTTGCGGCCTGTCTTGCATGAACTCGTTTTAATTTGCAGCCTGCGCCCGCGCGGGTTAAGTGCGACTCCTGATCCATGCCGAATCAGGGGGAAACACACCATGCCGTTCCGTCATCCCGCCGCGCTGCTGGCCGGCAGCCTCGTGCTGGCCTTGAGCCTTCTCGCCGCGTCGCCTGCGATTGCGCAAACCAGCGATGCCCGGCTCGACCAGTTGATGCGCATGCTGGAGGTCCAGCAGCGCCGCATCGATGATCTTGAGGCCCGGCTGGCCGCACGCGAGGCAGCCCCGGCCGTACCGCAGGTCGTCGTCGGTGGCATGCCGCATGGAATGGCGCCGGCTGCCATGGCGCAGCGCGGGCATGGCATGCCGGGTCATCATCCGGCCGCGATGTCGTCGCCGCCTGCGCCGCGCCCGCAGGAAATCGGGCTAACCCTGCAGCCGCTGCTGCTCAAGCCGATGTCGGACAGTTTCCGGTTCCTGAGCGGCGACGCCAATGCCGACACCCAGACCGCCACGGTAAGTCACGGCTTCGATCATGGCCTGGAGGGCGGGCTGCTCTATGCGCCGACAGGTCGCCGCTTCGCTGTCGCGCTCGGCGGCCGGCATTTCTCGGCCGATGATCGTGCCGCGACCAGGCTGACCGGTACCGCGCTGTTCGATGCCGGTTTTGGTGGGCCCGCCGGTTCGTCCGGCGAAACCGTGACGGCGCGCTCGGAACTCAGGACCTGGCAGGTCGATCTCGATCTGCGCACGCGGCCGCGTGACGAGCGGCCTGCGCTGTTCGCCGGCCTGCGCCTGGCCGAGCTGAACCGCGAGCTCGACATCACCAACAGCACCGATGCCGTCTCGTTCAACCAGGCGAAATTCCGCGGTCTTGGCCCACGCGTCGGCGCCGATGGCCGTCTGTCGCTGGGCTCGGGTTTCTATCTCGATGGTGGACTGGCCGGCAGCCTGCTGTTCGGCAAGGGCGAGATCGGATCGCAAACCAACAACAACGGTCTTACCCCGAACCTGTTTTATCGTGCCGAAGACGAGCGTGCCGTGCCGGTGCTGGATGGCCGCATCGCGCTGGGCTGGGACCTGATCGAGGATGCGCGCGGCTTCGAATCACTCGGCATCGAGCTGGGCCTGCGCGCGCAGCACTGGATGGGCCTGCAGGATTTCGTATTCAGTACCGATACGCTGGTCGGTGCCGCCAATGTCGGCGACACCGACATGACCTTCGCCGGGCCTTACCTCAGCGTGAAGGCGCGCTGGTAACGCGGCTCAGGTGACGATGCCATACAACACCATGGCCGTGCCGGCGAGGCCGCCGACATAGGCCAGGGTGCGCAGCCAGGGCACGCCGATGGTATAGACCACGGCGTGCACCACGCGGCTGTAGAAAAAGACCTGGGCGCCCAGCGCGGTCCAGGCATCGGCCCTGTTCATCACCGCCGCCGCCAGCACCAGGGCCGCGAAGGGCACCAGGTTTTCCACCATGTTGAGATGGGCGCGGTGGGCGCGGCCGATCCAGCCATGGCCGGCCGGAAAATCCTCGCGGTTGCCGGCCACCACGAACAGCCCCCGGCTGAAGATGAATCCCAGCGTGTAGGGGAAGGCCAGCAGCAGGCAGAGCACGGCGCTGGCGATCAGCATCATCATGTCGGTGGTCATGGCGGGTCTCCCAAACGATGGCGGCATCCACCCCATGATGGGACGGATGCCGCTGAATCATCGCTCAGAGCGCCGGGTTTGGCCAGTGCTACGACCCGGGTTAGGGCCCCTGGCCGAACCGGTCAGTTGGTACGGAAGAACGCGACCAGCTGCGACAGCTCGCGCGCCTGGGCCGAGAGCGACTGCGCCGAGGCCGAGGTCTGTTCCACCAGGGCGCCGTTGCGCTGGGTCATCTCGTCCATGTTGCCCACCGCCGTGTTCACCTCATCCAGGCCGGTGGCCTGTTCGCGCGAAGCGGCGGCGATTTCGGCCACGATATCGCTCACCTTCTTGATCGCGGTGACGATATCGGTCAGCGACTGGCCGGTGCGGTTCACCAGGGCCGCGCCGGTCTTCACCTGGGCGTTGGACTCGGTGATCAGGGCCTTGATGTCCTTGCTGGCATTGGCGCTGCGCTGCGCCAGGGCACGCACCTCCTGCGCCACGACGGCGAAACCCTTGCCGGCTTCGCCGGCGCGCGCCGCCTCAACGGAAGCGTTCAGCGCCAGCAGGTTGGTCTGGAAGGCGATCTCGTCGATCAGCGACACGATGTCGGCGATCTTCTGCGCGCTGGTCTCGATCTGGGTCACCGCCTGCACGGCATCGCCCACCACGCTGCCGCCCTTTTCGGCGGTGTCGCGCGCGGCCATGGCCAGCTGGTTGGCGGCCTGGGCATTGTCGGCATTCTGCTTCACGGTGGTGGTCACCTCGTGCATCGAGGCGGCGGTTTCCTCCAGGGCGGCGGCCTGCTGCTCGGTGCGGCTGGCCAGGTCCTGGCTGCCGGCCGAGATTTCGGCGGCGGCGCTGCTCTGCGCATCCACCGCCTGGGCGATGTTGCGCACCACGCCGGTCAGCGTGTCGGCCATGCCGTTCAGGTCGGATTGCAGGCTGGCGAACACGCCCTGGTACTGGCCCTGCATGCGGCTGCGCAGGTCGCCCTTGGCCAGGCCGGCCACAGTGGTCTGCACATTGGCGATGGCATCGCTCAGCGTATCCAGCATGCTGTTCATCTGACCGCCGATCTTGGCGGTCACGCCGGCCAGCGTCGCGGTGTCGATGCGCCGGTCCAGTTCACCGGCCGAGGCCGATGTCACGACCTGGCCGATGGCGCGGTCAAGGGCGGCTTCCTGGGCAACGCGGGCTTCCTCGTTACGCGTGCGTTCGGTTTCGATCTCGGTCTGCAGGCGGTCGGCCTCCATGCCGTTCTCCTTCAGCACGCTGACGGCACGGGCGATGTCGCCCACCTCGTCGCCGCGGTCCTGGCCGTCCACCTCAGCCTGCCAATCGCGTTTGGCCAGGCGGCCCAGCGTATCGGTCAGGGCCTTCAGCGGAATGCTGACGCTGCGCACCATCACCCAGCTCAGACCGGCCAGAAGCAGGATGACAACGACGATGATGCTGCCATTGGCAATCAGCTGCTGACGGAAGATCGCGTCGATATCGTCGATGTAGATGCCGGTGCCGACGATCCAGCCCCAGGGCGCAAACCCCTTCACATAGGAAATCTTCGGCACAGGGTGATCCAGGCCGGGCTTGGGCCACAGGTAATCGACATAGCCGGCGCCGCTTTTCTTCACCACATTGACGAATTCGACGAACAGCCGCTTGCCGTTCGGATCCTTGTTCTCGCTCAGGTCCTTGCCGACAAGCTGCTTGGCGAAGGGATGCATCACCATCACCGGGCCCATGTCGTTGACCCAGAAATATTCCTTTTCGTCGTAACGCAGGACCTCCAGGTCGGCGAGCGCCAGCCGCTTGGCATCGGCCTCGCTCAGTTCGCCGGCCTGGGCGCGGGCGTGATAGCGCACGATCACGCTGTGGGCCACCTCGGCCAGGTTGCGTGTCTTGATCATGCGGTCTTCGAGCAGCACGTCGTGCAGGCGGGAAAGGCCCAATGCGCCGATCACGAGAAGGCCGACCACGCTGATGCCGAGGATGATCCAGAAGCGGGGCGCCAGACGCAAATTCTTCATGTCACTACCCCCTCCTTCTGGGGATATCGCAGAAAAGTCCTGGTTTTTGGAGCGGAGGGTAACGGGGTGTGTTTTAGAGGACGGCGCCGCGAGGCATCAGTTATTTTCCAGTAACCGCTGATAGAAAATGTGAATCTGGAAGAAATTAATGCGTGTACTGATTGAGTATCGAGTCCATGCCATTCGAGGCAGACCCGCCCGATCCTTCCCGCTGCCGCCCGGGGTTGCTATCACCCTGGCCTGATTGAAGGACTGCCATGGCGCCCCCGCTTCTGATCCTGCGCGACATCCACCTCACCTTTGGCGGCCAGCCCCTGCTGGACGGGGCCGAGCTGTCGGTGCAGGTGGGTGACCGGCTCTGCCTGGTCGGACGCAACGGTTCGGGCAAGTCCACCTTGATGAAGGTGGCGGCCGGCATGGTGCAGCCGGAAAGCGGCGACCGCGTGGTGCAGAGCGGCACCACCATGCGCTACCTGCCGCAGGAGCCCGATCTCTCCGGTTTCGCCGATACGCTGTCCTATGTGCTCGACGGCTTGATGCCGGGCGATGATGCACACCGTGCACGCACCCTGCTCGAGGCGCTGGGTCTTACCGGCGCGGAAGACCCGAAGACGCTGTCGGGCGGCGAGGCGCGGCGCGCGGCGCTGGCCCGCGTGCTGGCACCCGAGCCCGACATCCTGCTGCTGGACGAACCCACCAACCATCTCGATCTGCCTGCCATCGAATGGCTGGAATCCGAATTGAAACGCATCCGTTCGGCGC
This sequence comes from Ferrovibrio sp., assembly GCA_046294345.1. GTDB lineage: Bacteria > Pseudomonadota > Alphaproteobacteria > Ferrovibrionales > Ferrovibrionaceae > Ferrovibrio. Next base: position 160,242 of record JBKBJT010000001.1, on the reverse strand, counting down.
TGGTGCTGATCAGCCACGACCGGCGTTTCCTTTCCAACCTCACCCGCGCCACCATCTGGCTCGATCGCGGCGCCACGCGGCGGCTGGACCAGGGTTTCGCCGCCTTCGAGGACTGGCGCGATGCGCTGCTCGAGCAGGAAGAGACCGAACGCCACAAGCTGGATCGCAAGATCGTCGCCGAACTCGACTGGGTGCGCCACGGCGTGTCGGGTCGGCGCAAGCGCAACATGGGGCGCATGCGCGCCTTGCAGGATCTGCGTAAGGATCGCCGCGAACAGCGCAAGGTGGCCGGCAATGTCACGCTCACGGTTTCGGAAGCCGAGACCTCGTCGAAGCTGATCGTCGAGGCCAAAAACATCTCCAAGGCCTGGGGCGATCAGGTCGTGCTGCAGGACGTGTCGCTGAAGATCCAGCGCGGCGACCGGCTCGGCATCATCGGGCCGAACGGCGCCGGCAAGACTACATTGCTCAATATCCTCACCGGCAAGCTGAAGCCAGACACGGGCAGCGTACGGCTGGGCATGAATCTGGAGCTGGTGGCGCTGGACCAGAAGCGTGATGCGCTCGATCCGGAAATGACGCTGCAATATGCCCTCGCCGGCGGCAGTGACAAGGTCACCATCAACGGCCAGCCGCGCCATGTGATGAGTTACATGAAGGATTTCCTGTTCACGCCGGAACAGGCGCGCACGCCTTTGCGTGTGTTGTCGGGCGGCGAACGCGGGCGTCTGATGCTGGCGCGCGCGCTCAGCAAACCTTCCAACGTTCTGGTGCTCGACGAACCGACCAACGATCTCGACCTGGAAACGCTCGACCTGCTGCAGGAAATGCTCAGCGACTATCCCGGCACCGTGCTGCTGGTCAGCCACGACCGCGATTTCCTCGACCGCGTCTGCACCGCCGTTCTGGCCTTCGAGGGCCAGGGCCGCTGGCAGCTTTATGCCGGCGGCTATTCCGACATGGTGGCCCAACGCGGGTCTGGCGTGCAGGCCAAGGCCGCGCCGGTGCAGAAGAAGGTCGAGGCGGAAGACAAGCCTGTAGCGTCAGCGCCGCGCGCGGCAGCGAAGCGCAAGCTCAGCTTCAAGGAAAAACACGCGCTGGAGACCCTGCCCAAACGCATGGCCGATCTGCAGGCCGAGATCGCCGGGCATCAGGCGGCGCTGAACGATCCGCAGCTCTTCTCGCGCGACCCGGCGAAATTTCAGGCCGCCAGCGCCGGTCTGGAAAAAGCCACGTCACAGCTGGCTGCGGCGGAAGACCAGTGGCTGGAGCTGGAAATGCTGCGCGAGGAACTGGAAGGCTAGGACGTCACTGCATCGGCCTTGCGGCCTGGCGCTGGCTCGGCACCAGCGGTGGTACGCCGTAGCCCAGATCGATGAAGCGCATGCCGTCGCCTTCCTCATACGAATCCGGGTCCATCGGCTGGCCGCGCATGTCGGTTTTGGCCAGCCCGGTGGCGCAGCATAGAATCAGGCTGGCCTTGTCGGTGCCGTCTTCGGTCAGTGGCGCGCCACAGAATTCCACCGGCAGCACCGAGCCGTCGGCGAAACGCAGCCAGTAATAGATCACCACGCCGCAGGGCTGGGCCGCCTGGGCGATGGTGAGGTGCGCGCGCCAGGACCGGTTTTCCGCGCTGGTCAGATCGAGGTAGTTGAACCCTGTCAGGTCGTAGCCCAGATGGGCATTCACCGTGTTGCCGGCCAGCACGATGCGGATATCGTCATGGCCGCGCAGTTCCAGCAGCACGCAGGTCTCCAGGAAATTGCCGAGGATCTCGGGTGTGATGTCGCTGCGCCGCGGCAGCTTGCGGCCATGCCGGCATTCGTCCCACAGCGCGAAGAAATCCTTGGCCCGCTGCGACAGCGGCGCGGGTAAGGCATCCAGGAAACCGATCATCACGACTCGCTCAAGACTATGCTGCCCTAATGTGTATGCTGCAGCCGGCGCGGCACGTTCGGATTGGCGGCCGGAATGCCGAAGCCGATATCGATGAAGCGCATGCCGTCGGCGATCATATAGGAATCCGGGTCGGCCACGCCATTGGCGGCGACCCGGGCCAGCGGTGTCACGCAGCCCAGCATCAGGTCGGGAATGCTGGCGCCGTCGCGGCAGAGCGGCGCGCCGACGACTTCCACCGGAAGTATGGTCTCATCGGGATAACGCAGCCAGTAATACAGGATGGCGCCGCAGGGCTGCAGGATCTGCTCCAGCACCAGTTCGGCGCGCATGCCGCGATTCTCCAGTGTGGTCATATCCAGGTAATCGCCGCCGGTGGGATCGAAGCCGATCAGCTCGGCGATGCCGGGGCCGGCCAGCAGGATGGGCATGTTGTCGCGGCTGCGGATTTCCATCATCAGGCACATACGTGCCTGTCCGGCCAGATCAGCCAGGTCGGCCGCGCGGTATCCGGGCAGGGCGGCGCCGCGGCGCCATCGGTTCCAGGCTGCGAAGAAGCAGCGGCCCGGCGCCGAGAGCGGCCCCGGCAGACGCGTAAGGAAATCCCCCATGGCATCCCCCCGGCGTGTGGATAACGCCCACCCCAATAATGCCACCCTGGGGCCAGTATAGGCACGTCGGGGCATCCGGCAATCGCAAATAAAAAATGGCGCAAATAAAAACGGCCGGGGCATTACCCCCGGCCGCACGCTTGCAGGCTGTATAGAGCGAAGTTTCTACTTCTTCACATTCTTCACGAACTTGTCGACGAAGGTCTTGTTCAGGTCGACATTGGATTTCGCCAGTTCCTCGTCGAACTGCGCCAGCATGTTGAAGGCGCTCTTCATGCCGCTTTCCGGGATCAGGCCGGTGCGCGAATAGGTCTCCAGCGAGTTCTTCACGGCAGCGATGTAAAGCGGCTTGTCGCCCAGGTAATAGGCCTCGGGCACGGTGGCGGCCACGTCTTCCGGCTTGGCGGTGCTGAGCCAGACCAGCGCCTTGTGGAAGGCATTGACCAGCGCCTGGGTGGTCTGCGGATTCTTGTCGATGAACTCGTTCTTCAGGTAGAGCACGGCCGCCGGGTTCGAGCCGCCGAAGATCGCCTTGGTGCCCGCTTCGGTGCGCGAGTCGGCCAGGATGAACACGCTCTTGTCCATCTCCAGCTTGGAGATCACCGGATCGAGATTCGAGATCGCGTCGATCTCGCCCTTCTGCATCGCCGCCACCGAGCCGGCGCCGGCGCCCACACCGATGAAGGCGCTGTCCTTGTAATTGCCGCCGGACTTAGCGATCAGGTAGTTGACGAAGAAGTTGGTGGACGAGCCCGGCGCGGTGACGCCGATCTTCATGCCCTTCAGGTCGGCGGCGGTCTTCACCTTGCCCTGGTGTTCCTTCTTCACCGCCAGCACGATGCCGGGAAAGCGGCCGAGTTCGATCACCGCGCGGATATCCTGGCCCTTCTGCTGCATGCGGATGGTGTGTTCGTAGGCGCCGGTGACGGCATCCACGCTGCCGCCGACCAGGGCCTGCAGCGACTTGGCGCCGCCGCCGAAATCGTTGATCTCGACATCCAGGCCTTCGGCTTTGAAATAGCCCTTCTGTTCGGCGATGGTGAGCGGCAGGTAATACAGCAGCGGCTTGCCGCCGACGCCGAGCGTCAGCTTGGCCTTTTCCGGCGCGGCCAGAGCAGTCCCCGGGGCTGCGGCGGCCGTCAGCATGACGGCGGCGGCAGCGGCCAGAAGCATCTTGATCTTCATGTCGTTTCCTCCGTTTTTGAAAAATCAGACGGTCTTCGCCGCCGTATCGGGCCGCCAGACCAGCAGCCGGTTCTCGATCATGGTCACCGCCGTGTCGATCACGATCACGAAGATTGCCAGGATCAGCATGCCGGAAAACACGCCGGTGACGTCGAACACGCTTTCCGCCTCGTGGATCTTGTAGCCCAGGCCGCCGGCCGAACCGAGATACTCGCCCACCACGGCACCCACCAGCGCGAAGCCCACGGAGGTGTGCAGCGAGGAGAACATCCAGGTAAGCGCCGCCGGCCAGTAGACATGGCGCAGCAGCTGGCGCTCGTTCATGCCCAGCATGCGCGCATTGGCCAGCACGGTGGGGCTGACCTCCTTGATGCCCTGGTAGACGTTGAAGAACACGATGAAGAAAACCAGCGTGAAGCCCAGTGCCACCTTCGACCAGATGCCAAGGCCGAACCACAGGGCGAAGATCGGCGCCAGCACCACGCGCGGCAGGGCGTTGGCGGCCTTCACATAGGGATCGAAAATCGCCGCCAGCAATTCGCGCCGCGCGAAGGCGAATCCCACCACGATGCCGCCCAGCGCGCCGATGGCGAAGGCCAGCACGGTCTCCAAGAGCGTGATGCCGAGATGGCGCCAGATTTCCGTGCCGGCGAAATCCTTGGCCGTGCGGGCCAGCACATCCAGCGGCGTGGAAAAGAAGAAGGGCGGCATCAGCGGCTTGCCGTCGATCACCGGCACGGTGGTGAGCAGATGCCACAGCACCAGGAAGCCCAGGCCCACCAGCACCTGCAGCACCAGCAGCTTGCCGCGATTCATCGGCGCCTTCATTGTTGCGCTTCCTCGCTCATCTCGTAGGTCTTCTGCACTTCCACGCGCAGGCTCGCCCAGATCGCCTTGTGGATCTGGTGGAAGGCGGGTTCGGTGCGGATTTCGGCGATGTCGCGCGGGCGCGGCAGTTCGACGCGGAAATCGCCGACGATGCCCGCCGCCGGCCCGGCCGACATCACGATCACGCGGTCGGCCAGCGCGATGGCTTCTTCCAGGTCGTGGGTGACGAACAGCACGGCCTTGCGGTCGCCGCCCTGGTCTCCGGTCTGGTCGCTGGCGGACCACAGCGACAGCAACAGGTTGCCCATGATCTGCCGCGTCTGCGCATCCAGCGGGCCGAAGGGTTCGTCCATCAGCAGGATCTGCGGATCGCGGATCAGCATCTGCGCCAGCGCCACGCGCTTGCGCTGGCCGCCCGACAGCATGTGCGGATAACGGTCGGTGAAGCTTTTCAGGCCGACGCGGGCCAGCCAGGCGCGGGCCCGCTCCAGCGCGTCCGCGCGTTTCACGCCCTGCGGCTCCAGCGCCACGGCCACATTGTCGAGCGCGGTTTTCCACGGCATCAGGGCATCGGCCTGGAACAGGTAGCCGGCCCTGGCATTCAGGCCCACCAGCGGCGCGCCCAAAATCTCGACGCTGCCGGCCGAGGGCTTCAGCAGGCCGGCGGCGGCATTCAGCAGGGTGGACTTGCCGCAGCCGGTGGGGCCGACGATGGCGACGAATTCATGGGGCGCCACGGACAGGTCGATGCCGGCCACGGCGCGGTGCGTGCCGCCGGTCTGCAATTGAAAGGTGATGTCCAGCCCGGCGAAGCGCACTGCTTGGGCGGCGGGATTCGGCCGGGCGAAGGCGGCGGGCGGGGTCGCGGCGGATGAAGACTGGCCTGATGAAGACGGGCTCGAGGGCATGGCCTGAACGGACAAGGCCGGTTTCCTTCCCAAAATCGTTGTTGCGCCTATGAAAAGCGGAACGCGCAGACTAGCCAGCCGTCGCCTGTCGAGTAAAGGGGCGCAAAGTCAGACGGCGCATAGTCTGAGGGCGGCGTTAGCCGGCCGCGTGCGGCGCGGACATCCGCTCGGGCCCGCCCGGGTCCGTTCCGGTCGATTTCAGGCTCATTCAGGTCGGTTTCGGTCCGTTTGGGTTCGTTCAGGTTCATATCGGCCCATTCGGGTTCGTTCGGGTCCGTTTGGCGTATCGCCGTTTATCGTCGCATAACGCGCCCAGGGCCGTTTATGGCAGCCAAAGGGGCTTTTTGACGTGGTTGCGGGGATGAGTTTCCCGCCACCCTGCCTGAAATTCGCCGTTTACGAAGCAAAACCCGTATGCCGGTTCGGCGGGGGCGCCAAAACCGGCATACGGCATTATGCAATCTCACTCTCGATTGCTCTGCCGGGTGGGGCGGCATTAAGAACAAATATAGTACATTCGGCGGATTTGGCAAGAGCGCCATTCTGTCGGTCCTCACACCGCGCGCAGCAGCACCTGGGCGGCACCGGCGGCGATGCGGATCATGCCGTCAGACAACCGCACGCGTTCCATGGCGTTGTCGATGGGGCGGTCGTCGATGCTGGTCTCGCCCAGGGTGATCAGCTTGCGCGCGGCGTCGCGGTTCACCGCCAGGCCGGTCAGTACCAGCAGTTCGGCGAGCGACACGCCTTCGGCCAGGTGCGATTTCTGCAGCGATACCTGCGGCAGGCCGAGTTCGGTCGGTTCAGAAGTGGGGGTTTGCATGAGAGGTCTCCTTGAGGGCCGGGTTGTGAGCCACCGGGCCGGAGACCTTCTGTGATGTTGCAAGCCGCCGACCTCGGCGGCTGCAATGGTTCAGACAATGACCTGCGCGCCGCCCGTATGGGAGGAGGTAAAATAATGCCAGAAGCGGTAGGTCGCGGTCATGGCAGCCAGTCTAAGCGCCACTTCGCGCTGCCGTCAACCGGGCTTCGCCGCAGGTGGGCGCTTTGCCGCAGCCCTGTGATCCCGGTTACGATGACAGGTATGAACCAGACCGTCGATCCGCGCCGCCACGCCCCGGCCACCCTGCGCAACCGCGAGGCCATCCTGGCAGTGCTGCGCGATGTCTTGCCAAAAGAAGGCCTGCTACTGGAGATCGCCAGCGGCAGTGGCGAGCATGCCGCCTTCATGGCGCCGCAGCTCGCGCCGCTGGTCTGGCAGCCGAGCGACTATGAGGCCGAGGCCCTGCCCTCCATCGATGCCCATGCGGCCGATAGCGGGGCCACCAATATCCGTCCGGCCCTGCGCATCGACGTGATGGCGGCCGACTGGCCGCTTGCGAAGGCCGATGCGCTGCTCTGCTGCAACATGATCCATATCGCGCCCTGGGCGGCGGCCGAAGGGCTGGTGGCGGGCGCGGCGCGCGTGTTGAGTGCTCCAGATGCGCCGCTCATCCTCTATGGCCCGTTCAGGCGCAACGGCACGCATACCGCGGCCTCCAACGCCGCCTTCGACGACAGCCTGAAGGCGCGCGATCCGGACTGGGGCGTGCGCTGCCTCGATTTTGAAGTCGCGCCGCTGGCCATCGGGCACGGCTTCACGCGGATGCAGGTGGTCGAGATGCCGGCCAATAACCTGACGGTGATCTTTCGTCGGGGTTGATTCACGCCGCCCGTGGCGTCGTTGTTTCCGCCACAATCTTTTCCGGTTGTCCCTTCTGGCAGGCGCGCCAGGCGAAGCGCGGATAAAACCGCTCCATCATGCGCTCGACGTAATCGACCAGATTGTGAAACCCCTCGGCGCGGCGGCGCAGGGCATTGTCGAAATAGGGCGAGAGGATGTTGGCGAGCTGGGCGAAGACGATGGCGTCGGTGCCGGTGGCGCGCTCGCCGAACAGATAGCTCTTGCCGCCCAGCAGCACCGAGAGCGAGCGCAGCGAACGCACACCCAGCAGCACGACCTCGTCGTGACTGTGGCGCGTGATGCCCACGGCGAACAGGTTGGCCATCACTCTCTCGCGCAGGGCGCGGCGCAGTTCGCTGCGCTGCGGCTCGGGTACGGCATCGAACCAGCGCGCCGGGCCGGCCGCGAAACTCGCATCGTCGGCATAGCGGAAATAGGTCATCACCCAGCCAAGCTGGTTCTCGGCCATGCGCTCCATCGCCCAGGCCACCGCGCGCTGCTCGGGCGACAGGCAGGCATCCAGGTCGAGGCCGTATTTCTGCTCGATATAGCTGCGGATGAAGGTGGAATCAGCGACTGTCACGTCGCCATCGATGATGAAGGGCAACTGGCCCTTGGGCGAGTCGGCGGGCTGGGCACGCACATGGATATAGGGCAGGCCGGCAAGCTGAAGCTGCACCTCGGTTTTCATCGTATAGGGGCTCACCTCGGGCAGGCCGAAGGCGGGGCCGCCGCCATGCAGGCGGATCGGCGGGCGGCTGGCGGGCGGCAGATAGCTCATGGTCGGCTCCGGGGAATGAGGGGGCAACGGCGGCGTTGCCAGGAAATGCCGGCAACGGCGGCGTTGCCATGGGAAATACTTGTAGTGAACCCCTGCTGCCACCATGCTGTCAGCATCGCTTCGTTAGACATGGGCCATGAGAAAAGCCGACCGCCTGTTCCAGATCGTGCAGATCCTGCGCCGCGCCCGCCGCCATCCGGTGACGGCCGAGGCGCTGGCGCAGGAACTGGAGACATCGAAACGCAGCGTCTATCGCGACATCGCGGCGCTGATGGCGCAGCGCGTGCCGATCCGCGGCGAGGCCGGCATGGGCTATGTGCTGGACCATGGCTTCGACCTGCCGCCACTGATGCTCACGCCGGATGAAATCGAGGCGGCGGTGCTGGGCGCGCAATGGGTGTCGCGCCGCGCCGATCCGGTGCTGGGGCGTGCGGCGCTGGACCTGATCGCCAAGATCGCCCAGGCCGTGCCAGAACGCCTGCGTCCCTATGCGGCCGAACCGGCCAACACGGCGCCGCCAAGCTGGAACCTGCAGCCCGATGCCATCGACATGGCGCAGACGCGGCTTGCCATCCGCACCGGGCGCAAGATCGCGCTGGATTATCGCGACGAGCAGGGCCGCGAGACGAAGCGCGTGATCTGGCCGGTCACGGTGGGTTATTTCGACACCGTGCGCATGATCGTGGCCTGGTGCGAACTGCGCGGCGATTTTCGCACCTTCCGCACCGACCGCGTGATGGCTGCCGATTTCCTCGACGAACGTTATCCCGATCGCCCCAGCGCCCTGCGCGCGAAATGGCAGAAGGTCCAGCGCAGCCGGCCATCCTGCGAGGCCTGATGCCCTGAAAATCGGCGCCTTGAAAATCGGGCGGGGCATGCCAGATTGTCGCGGCATGTTTTATGTCCTCCTGTCGGATTTCCCATGGATAGCGTGACACAGCTTCTGTTCGGCGGCGTGGTCGCCCAGGCCGGCGCGCGCCGCGTGCTGGGCCGCCGCGCGGTGGCCGCCGGCGGACTGATCGCCACCCTGCCCGATCTCGATGTGCTCTCCGGCCTGTTCGGGCCCGAGAGCATCACCGATGGCTGGCTGTATCACCGCGCCATCACCCATTCGATTCCGGCCACGCTGGTCTACGGCACCGCCATCGGCTGGATGATCTGGAAGGCCGAGCGCCTGCGCCGCAGGCCGGCCGACACGGAAGAGGATCGCAACCGCCGCCATTGCTGGATGTGGCTGGGTGCGCTGTGCTGCGTCACGCATCCCGTGCTCGATCTCTTCACCGCCTATGGCACGCAGCTGCTGGCGCCGTTCAGTCAGGTGCGTTTCGCCATCGACGCGATGCCGATCATCGATCCGCTTTATTCGCTGCCGCTGCTCATCGTGTTCCTGTTCGGGCTGTTCAGCCGCGAGAAGGCCCGCCATGTGCAGCGCATGGGACGCATCGCCTTGGTCTATGTCGTGCTCTACACCACCATGGCCTGGGGCATCGGCCTGCATATGCAGGATCGCGCGCGTAAGGAACTGCGCGCGCAGAATCCGGTGTTGGCCGATGTCGCGCGCGTCGCGGCCTATCCGGTGATCTTCCAGCCCTGGTGGCGCCGCGTCGTGGTCGATCTGCCCGATGCGATCCTGATCGGCTTCGCCTCGCCGTTTGCGGAACAGCCGATCCAGTGGCAGAGCGTTCCGCGGCCCGACCGCACCGAAGCCGTGCAGGCCGCCGAGGCGACCTACGAGGCCGGCGTGTTCCGCTGGTTCGCCGACGGCCGCCTGCACTGGACGCTGAAACCCGATCCGGCGGTCGGCAATGCCGGCGGGTTCATCGCCGAGGCGCGCGATTATCGGTATGGCATGCCGGGCGACAGCATCCTGGGTTTCTGGGGCCTGCGCTTCCGCCTCGATGCCCAGCACCGCGTGATGGGCGAGCCCGAACGCCTGGCCGAACGGCCGGGATTCAGCCGCGCGGGCTGGGCCGAATTGTGGAACGGCGTGCTGGGACGGTAAGGCCAAAATAAAAAACGAGAGAAATATTTAAATGTGGGAGGCTTATCAGCCTGTTATAAAGTAAAACTAGCAATAAATATTTGAAATGAAAGGGTTTTTTATTTAAATACATGGACTTTTCCAAGTAAAAAGCCTAAATAAGGCCTGCGGTATTTCCACCGCATAGAAAGCGTGATCTTCATGACACAGTCTCAGGGCAAGCCGAATCTGGCCGAACTCGACAAGAAGGTCGCCGATGCCAAGGCCGCTGAAACGCAGCCGCAGCAGCAGGGTCCGGCCGAGGCGCCGGCCGCCGTGCAGCAGCAGGGCGACGCCAAAGCCTGACCGTTTCACCGCTTGACTGTTTCACCGGGGAGAAAATCGCATGAGCAACGTTCTGCCGTTTTCTTCCCGGCTGTTACGCGCAACAGTTCCTGGCAGCATGGGTTACGGGGACCCAACTGTCCGCATTGCCGCCCAGACCGGGACGGGCCCGGTCAATATCCGTCTGGATCTGCTGCTGGCCGATGAAGCCGGGCAGCTCGCGCTGCGCAGCGCCGGATTGAGCGAACCGCAATTCAGGCGGTTTTTCCGCAGAACGGCGCAGGCGCATCGACGCATGCTCGACACACCGAAGCCATTTTAAGCGTCGCTTTGCCGGCGGCGCCGGTTTCAGTCATCCGCACAGCAGGCCGCACGGCAAGGCGGCGGAGGATATTTGCGATGTCATCATCCATTGACGGCAAGACGACCTGGCAGCAACGGTTCGGCGAGCGCTGGACCAGCATCAAGCCGGTGGCCGTCGCCCTGGCCATCGGCCTTGTCGCCGGCCCGCTGATTTCCAATTCCATGGGCTGGCAGGTCACCCAGGGCCGTGCCGACCGGCAGAGCCATGCCAGCGCGGTCGAGCAGCAGGCGATGATCTGCGCCGCGCAGGCGCGGGTCGCGACGCCGGATACGGCATCGCTGAACTGGACCCTGCGGCGCGAACTGGCGGAGAAATTCGCCGTCATGCCGGGCCGCGAAACGGCGGAAAGCGACGTGGTCAATGCCTGCACGCAGATCCTGGCGCGGGAAAGCTGAGCCCCTCGCCATGCGGGGAACCGCCCGGAGTACTGTGATGGCGAATATCCTGCCGAATGCCAGCATCGTCATGCTGTGCCGGCCGGAGCGCCGGCAGGGCAGATTGTTCTATCCCGCCGGCATGCAGCTCTGTTTCGCCGATATCTGCCATGCGCGCGGCATGACGATCGCGCAACTGGCGGCAAAACTCATCATGACCGGCGATATCCTGACGGCCATCCTGCATGGCGACCGCGAAGTGCCGCGCGGTCTGCCCGCCGATCTGGCCCGGGCACTGACGGTTACGGCCTGAGCATCCCATGCGGCAGAGGAACGCTGCTTTGTGGATTCTGCTGATGCTGGTATCCGGCTGCATCAGCATCGCCATGACATGGCTGAGACTGCGGTTCTGAGCGCCATAACCCGGCGCAGGCGGCGCTATGGCCTTTATGGGCGATCTGCGCTATATTGACGGGACCATAAGGCCGGTTACGTGCGGCCATGCCTGTTTTTTCAGGCCGCCTGGGCGGGGATACCTATTGGTTCCTGCTCCGGATGAACTCCACCATACGATCTTTCGTTCCGTCGCATCGGCATAGTCCGATCTGGCGAATTGTCCCGTCGGCCGGCGACGGGTTTTCCCTTCAATCGATTAAGGATCGCCATATGTCGTCTGCCACCACCGCCGAAGTTGCCCGTCTCCGCGCCGAGGAGCGTTTCAAGAAGACCGCCCTGCGCGAACGCGAAGCGGCCGAAGCGCGCCGTTTCCAGGAAGAACGGGGCCGCGCGGAAACCGCCAAGGTGGAGCGTCTGCGGGCGCTGCGCCTGGCCCGCGACGCCGAACAGGCCGAGACGGCCGCCCGTCGCCAGGAAGAAAAGCGCCTGGCCGCCGAAACCGCGGCGGAACAGCCGGTTGCGCCGAAACGCAAGCGCCGCGTCGCTGCGGCGGCCGAAGCCCCGGTCGAAGCCTTGGCCGACACAGCCGAAGCAGAGTCCTGACCGCTTTCCATGCAACCGGGCGTCGGCCTGACCCCTAGCCATCGGGCGGGGCCGTCGCTTATATTCCCCCGGCTATGCCAGACCGACCTTGTCCGGGCGTCGTGCCCGCTCTCGCCGGCCGCGTCCGTTCTTCCGCAGCCCTGTCCCACACCCTGCTTCGCCTGAAGGCGCGACATGACGCTGGCGCTTGAGCTGATCCTCATCGCGGCGCTGATCCTGCTGAACGGCATGCTCGCCATGTCGGAGCTCGCCGTGGTGTCGGCGCGGCGCGCGCGGCTGGAGGCTTTGGCGCGCAAGAAAACCGCCGTGGCACGCGGCGCCAAGCTGGCGCTGAAACTGGCAGGCGATCCGGGCCGCTTCCTGTCCAGCGTGCAGATCGGCATCACGCTGGTCGGCATCCTGGCCGGCGCGTTTTCCGGCGCCACGCTGGCCGACCGCTTCTCCACCTGGATCGAGGCCACCTATCTGCTGGCCGAACCGCTGGCCGACGGCATCGCCTTTACGGTGGTGGTCGGCACGGTCACCTATCTGTCGCTGATCATCGGCGAACTGGTGCCCAAGCAGCTCGCGCTGAAAAAGCCCGAGCCCATCGCCGCCGCCATGGCGCCGTTTCTGGCCGGCCTGGCCTGGATCGCCAGCCCGGTCGTCTCGCTGCTCGATATCTCATCGAAGATCGTGCTGCGCCTGCTCGGCGCCGGCGCCAGCAACACGGAAGCGGTGACCGAAGAGGAAATCCGCCATCTGGTGGCCGAAGCCGAAAGCGCCGGCACGGTGGAACCGGCCGAGCGCCAGATGATCGCCGCCGTGCTGAAACTGGGCGACCGCGCGGTGCGCAGCGTGATGACGCCGCGTCACGATCTGGACTGGCTCGATCTCGATGCGCCGCATGACGAACTGGTGCAATGCCTGCGCGAAACCATGCATCTGCGCCTGCCGGCAGCCCATGGCTCGATCTCAGAACCGGTCGGCATGATCGGCGTGAAGGATGTGTTTGACGCGTTGCTCGATGGCGGCCGCGACCAGCTTGCCGCCAAGGGGCTCGCCGCCTTCGTGCAGCCGGTGCCGGCGGTGCATGAAAGCGCCGATGTGCTGGACGTGCTGACTCTGCTGAAAGCCTCGCCGGCCGGCATGGCCTTCGTGGTGGATGAATTCGGCAGCCTGGAAGGTGTGGTCACAGCGAACGACATCCTGCAGACCATCGCCGGCGATTTCGCCTTCCCCGATGGCGAGGCGCCCGGCCTGGTGCAGCGCGAGGATGGATCCTGGCTGATCGACGGCAGCCTGGCGCGCGAGGACATGGCCGACCGGCTCGGCCTGCATCTGCCCGACGAAGAAGGCCACACCGTGGCCGGTTTCCTGCTCGCCCGCTTCGGTCGCCTGCCGGTGGCCGGCGACGCGGTGGAGTGGCATGGCTGGCGCTTCGAGGTGATGGACATGGATGGCCGCCGCATCGACAAGGTGCTGGCGGTGCCGCCGCAGGAGGCGGTGGCAGCCCATGATTCCTGATCGCCCTTAAAAAGAAGCGCGCGGAGTTTCAGGTAATTATCGGTCGCGAAGGAACCGCTGTGAAATCCGGCGTTCCTGTATGGACGGCCGTGAAGAAGGCAAAAAAAAGGGGCCGCATCGAAGATGCGGCCCAAGTCTAGGGAGGAAACGCCCGAGAAGGGCATGCAACAAACCGGAAGCTTGTTGCGATGCACAAACTAATCCCTTCGCATCCGCAGCGCAAGAGGGAAAAGGCGTGTCGGGGGTCACATTAACAAAAACATATACTTGCGACATTTTTTGAGCCGAATCGGGCTTGTCCGCGACAGATTGTTAGCCTGCATTCTATTGTGCGGGCGCGAAAAGGCAGGAAGTGTTGCGCCCGGAACACAGGCAGCCGCTTTTTTGATCAGCGCGTGACAGGCAGGCAGAAGGGCGTGGGCGGACGAATCGGCCGGTCCCATCCGACCCCGCAGGCGGTTTCGGCCCGACAACAAGCCGGCCACAAAAAAGCCCGCTCCGGGTGAGGGAGCGGGCCGCGATACGCCTGGTGGGCAGCGAGTTCGGAGCGGGATCAGAAATGCCAGGCGGTACCCACGCGGATGATATGCGCGGTCAGCTCGGCTTCGTTGTCCGTCGTGTAGCTGGCAACATTGGCCGGCACGCCGGTGACGCCATTCTTCTCGACCTTGCCAAGATAGGCGTAGAGATACTCCGCCTTCAGGCTCCAGCTTTTCGACAGCGCATATTCCAGACCGCCGCCGGCCATCCAGCCGACCAGCAGCCGGTCTTCCGATACATTGGTATGATACACCGCGCCGCCGATCTGCGTGAATTTCTGGTCAAAATGAGCTCTGGTCAGCGAGATGCCGCCGGTCGCGAACAGCAGCAGATTGCCGGAGAGCGCCTCAGGCACATAGCCCACGCGCGGCCGCAGGCCGGCGAAGAAATCCGTCTCCACCTTCTGGTCGAGCTGATAGGTATTGCCCGATGTCGGAACCGTCGCCCGGGCCGATGACGCCTCACTCATGCCCAGATAGCCGGCCTCGGCTTCCAGGCCATAGACCAGACCGCCGCGTTTCACCTGATAGCCGCCATACAGGCTGCCGGTGAAGGCCGCGGAATCCAGATCCGTCTTGCGCCGCCAGAAATTGCCGTCGGCAATGTCATTGGCGTTGCCGGTGATAAATGTTCCTGTCGGACTGAAGCCCATCTCGGCCTTGCCGATCCCGGCGCCGGCCGTGACGCCGGTATAGGGGCCCGACCAGACCGAATCATCCGCTGCCCGGCTGCCGCCGGCAGCCAATACGACGGCCATCGCCATGAGTGTCGTTCTGACAGGTGCGATGCGCATATTTTTTACCCCCGCATAAAAACGCAACCCAATTTTACGGAACATATTCTACCAGCGCTACATGATTATTGGCCGGTGGAACATCAGTCTTCAGAAGGCGGGCAATAAAGCGAAAGCCGGCGTGGTCAGCGGAAGCTGCCGTGATACTCGTCGTTGGGCCGCATCTCGATGGCGGCCGCCATGCGGTTGGACATGTTGAAAAAGCTGATCGTGGCGGCGATGTCCCAGATGTCGCGGTCGCTCCAGCCGGCATCGCGCAACGCCTGGCGGTCGGCCTCGACGATCTTGTCGGGTTGCTCCGTCAGCTTGGTGGCGAATTCGAGCGCGGCGCGCATCTTCGGCGTCAGCTCGGCGGCGCGCCAGTTCATCACCATCAGCTCGCCCAGCTTCGGATCGCCGGAAATCTGACGTACCGCGGCGCCATGGGCGGTGAGGCAGTAGAAGCAGTGATTGATGCTGCTAACCACCACGGCGATCATCTCGCGCTCGAGCTTGGAAAGTCCTGAAGGCGCCAGCATCAGTTCGTTATACATCTCCGAAAAGCCGCGCAGCTTCTTGGCATCGAAGCTGTAGCTGAGCAGCACATTCGGCACGAAGCCGATCTTCTCGTCGCATTTGGCGAAATAGGCCTGGGTGTCGGGATCGAGATCCTGGCGCGCGGGCACCGGGATGTTCAGCGCATGGGGGTGCGGTTTTCCGCCCTTGGGGGACTGGCTCATGGTTTCCTCCGTTGCTGGCGCCAGACTAGGGCGAAATCCGCATGGAACAAAGCGTCCCGCCGGGGGTTACCCGGGGGCATTCTGACGCAGGAGGTTGTCATGCATGTCGCATCCATGATCCGCACGCATCCCCAGGTCGGCGGCGATACCGCGCCCGACGAAACCCTGATCCGCTGCATCGAGGCCTGCCTCGACTGCGCCCAGACCTGCATCGCCTGTGCCGATGCCTGCCTGGCGGAAGACACGGTCGAGCAGCTGCGGCAATGCATCCGCCTCGACCTGGATTGCGCCGATCTGTGCAAGGTGACCGCCACGGTGGCATCGCGGCGCACCGGTGCGAACCAGACGACTTTGCGCGCCCTGCTGGCGGCCTGTGCCGAAGCCTGCCGCGTCTGCGGCGAGGAATGCGAACGCCATGGCGAGATGCATGGCCATTGCCGCATCTGCGCCGCGGCCTGCCGTCACTGCGAACAGCTCTGCCGCCAGGTGGGCGACACGGTCGCGCCGGTGCTGCAGTAGGATTGCGGCGCGCATCATTCCGGCCGGAGCGCCGGTTTCCACGGCGCGCAGAGCCGGAATCCCATTTTATTGTCGACTGGCTGGGAAGTGGGACCCCGGCTCTCGCAAAGGCTCGGCCGGGGTGACGATCTTTGGTTGCTTCGGATCGAAGCTGCCCGCGCGCGTCAGCGCGCGTCGAAGCCGTTCTTGAAACCGCCGACCTGGCCGCGATGGCGCAGCAGGTGATCGGCCAGCACCAGCGCCAGCATGGCCTCGCCCACCGGCACGGCACGGATGCCGACACAAGGGTCGTGCCGGCCCTTGGTGACGATTTGTGTCTCAGCACCGAAGCGGTCGATGGTGGTGCGTGGATTGAGGATCGAGGAGGTGGGCTTCACGGCGAAGCGCACCACGATCTCCTGGCCCGAGGAAATGCCGCCGAGGATGCCGCCGGCCTGGTTCGAGGTGAATTCGGCCTGGCCGTCGCGGCCCAGCTTCATCTCGTCGGCATTCTGCTCGCCGCTCAGGCGCGCCGCGGCGAAACCCGCGCCGATCTCCACGCCCTTCACGGCGTTGATGCTCATCATGGCCGCCGCCAGATCGGCATCCAGCTTGCCGTAGATCGGCTCGCCGAGGCCTGCGGGAATCCCGGAGGCGCGGAGTTCGACCACCGCGCCGACGCTGGAGCCCGCCTTGCGGATGCCATCCAGATAGTCTTCCCATTCCATGGCCATCTTCGGATCGGGGCACCAGAAGGGATTCTGCGTGACGCTGTCCCAGTTCCAGTTCGCCGGGTCGATGGTCTTTTCGCCCACCTGCACCAGCGCGCCGCGAAGCTGCACCTGTGGGCCGATCAGGGTCTTCAGCACATTGCGCGCCACCGCGCCGGCCGCCACACGCGCCGCTGTCTCGCGTGCGGACGAACGCCCGCCGCCGCGATAATCGCGGATGCCATATTTGCTCCAGTAGGTGTAGTCGGCATGACCGGGACGGAACTTGTCCATGATCTCGCCGTAATCCTTCGAGCGCTGGTCGACATTCTCGATCAGCAGCGAGATCGGCGTGCCGGTGGTCTGGCCTTCGAACACGCCCGACAATATCTTCACTTCATCGGGCTCGCGCCGCTGGGTGACGAAGCGCGAGGTGCCCGGCTTGCGCTGGTCCATCCAGTGCTGGATGTCGGCTTCGCTCAGCGGAATGCGAGGCGGCGCACCGTCGATCACACAGCCCAGCGCCGGCCCGTGGCTTTCACCCCATGTGGTGACGCGGAAGAGCCGGCCGAAGCTGTTGTCAGACATATCGCCTGCTTACTCGGCCTTCTTGCCGCCGAGCGACAGCAGCAGGTCGGCCACCTGGGCGGCCTGGTCGGTCGCCACCATGCCGACGGCGTGATAGCCGCTGTCGACATGATGCACTTCGCCGGTGACGCCCGAGCCCAGATCCGACAGCAGATACAAGCCGGCGCCGCCGACCTGTTCGATGGTCACGTTCTGGCGCAGGGGCGCGTTCAGCTCGTTCCATTTCAGGATATAGCGGAAGTCGCCGATGCCGCTGGCCGCCAGGGTCTTGATCGGGCCGGCCGAGATGGCGTTGACGCGGATGCCCTTCTTGCCCAGATCGGCGGCAAGATAGCGCACGCTCGCTTCCAGAGCAGCCTTGGCTACGCCCATCACGTTGTAATGCGGCATGACGCGCTCGGCGCCGTAATAGGTGAGCGTGATGGCGCTGCCGCCATCGGTCATCAGCTTCTCGGCGCGCTGCATCACGGCGGTGAAGCTGTAGCAGCTCACGTTCATGGTCAGCGCGAAATTGTCGAAGCTGGTGTCGATATAGCGGCCCTTCAGCTCGTTCTTGTCGGAAAAGCCGATGGCATGGACGATGAAATCGAGTTTGCCCCAGGCCTTTTCCAGCGCGGCGAAGGTGGCGTCGATCGAGGCCGGGTTGGTCACGTCGCATTCCAGCACATGCTTGGCGCCGATGGTCTGAGCCAGCGGCTTCACGCGCTTTTCCAGCGCCTCGCCCTGATAGGTGAAGGCCAGTTCGGCGCCCTGGGCATGCACCGCCTTGGCGATGCCCCAGGCCAGCGAACGGTCGTTGGCGACGCCCATGATAAGGCCGCGTTTGCCATGCATGAGCGGTTGCGGTTGCGACATAAATCCCCCGGTAAGGCTGTGGCGCGAGACGGCCGGCGCAGCCGCTGGGGCGCTCCTGGCACGAAACACTGGGCGGCGAGAGTAGCCCAAAGCCGGGTTTTGGCCAAGTCGCCTAAGCCATTATGATGAAAAGAAAATCGGCTATAGACCCGGTTCGTATGCCGGCCGGCGCATCGCGCGGCTCGGATGCGCCAAGTCCGGCCAGATGTCGACAGTAGCACTTGGCAGAGGCCCGACCTGCTCGCGTTGTTGCTGCAGCAGGTCGCCGGGCAGGCCGAGCTGGGTGGGCGATACGAACATCAAGCCCCGGAGGGTGCTGAGGCTGCGTTTCATCTCTTCCTGCAGGGGCGGCAACAGGCCTTCGGCCTCGGCACGGTCGAGCGCCTGCGCCGTCACCGGCCCCAGATCGCCATCCACCAATACGGGGCCGCCGCGATAGGGCCCGCGCGTCGCCTGCTGCGGCTTCGGCGCGGGCTGATCGGGCCACAGCAGGTCGTTCAGGCCATCCTGCATCAGTTTGACGAGTTCGTTTCCGGCCTCGCCGAGCAGCCGGGGCGACTGTTTCATGGCCCGATACCAGCTATCGAGTTCGCGGCCGAACGCACGCAGCGTATCTTCGCGCCCGGCTTCCGCGCGGCTACGGCGCGACTGTTCCGGCAACTCACGCTGCGGCATGCCGCGCAACGGCCGGCCGGTGGCATCGGTATCCTGCGGTGCGTCGCCATAAATATGACGATAGGTGTCGCTGACCAGACGGAAAGCGTCATCATGGCGCGGATACTGCGGTTTCAGATAGGCGTCATGGGCCTGCAGGGCATGCAGATCGGCGCGCGACAGATCGGCGGGCTGCTTGCCCAGCGTGAAATCCAGCCAGCGTTCCGGCGCGGGCGGCAGTGCGCTGAGGCGGGATTCGAAGGATACATTGCCTGCATTCGCATCGCCGCGCGGCGCGTCCGGGGCTTGCTGCTGCTGCGGGTCGCCATGAAACCCCTCGATCTCCATCAGGCCTCGCGATGGCAGAGTCCTGGCGCGTTCGGCGAGTTCCTCGCGGAAATAACGGTCGCTGATTGGCTTCACATCCTGCTGCATGCCGTCGAAGATCTGCTTCCAGTTTTCCACATCGGTTGGATTGCTGGGAAAATCGGGTGCATCGCGCAGATGTATGCCGGCGGGCAAACCCCAGATGCTGCCGATCGCCGGCTGTAGCCGCGTCGGGAAATAGGCTTCTTTCGGGATGCCGCGCGCTTCGAAGACGTCGCGATGATACTCGACACTCTGCGGACCGGTGACGCGGTGATCGCCGGTTTCAGTCAGATTGCGTTCGCGTTGCGCCAGATCGGCGGCGGCGATCTCGCGCTTGATCGCGGCGCGTTCGGCATCATCCAGATCGCGACCACGGGCCTCGCGAACAAAGCGGCCGAGCCGCGTATTGGCGATCTCGCCGTTCTCGCCGCGATTGGCTGCCACGTCGCGCGCCAGCCCGGCATAGGAATCCTGCTTCTCCAGTGCGGCCCAGTAGCCGTCGATGTCGTTGTCTTTCAAGCGGGCGCGGGCGACGTCCAAGGCGTTACGCTGCTCGGCAGCAGACGGGCGGCGAGAGAGCATGCAAAATCTCCTATTCTGAAATGATCATGATTTGTTCTTAAATAAAAAAATCGGCCGGCATCAGCCGATCATCCGGAATATCAGGGACGTCGCCAAACTAATCAAAATGAACAGGGTCATGGCGCTCCAGGGCAGCAGGAGCAAGGTGCCGGCAATGCCGAGCCCGATCCAGTAAGGCCTCCGGCGCATGGGCGGCATGAAGCGGCGGATGGCGAATCCGGCCAGCGCCAGAAGCGTGCCATAGACGCCGACGCGGATCGCCCAGTATGCCAAATGGTGGTAGATCGAATCCTTGCCGCCGACTGAAATGGCGACAGCCTCGGTGGCGAAAATGATCATGGACAGAAAGGGGATCGCCAGCAGGACGCAGAACAGGATCGTCAGCAGCCGCCAGCCCCGGCCTGGCGGCGATCCTGCTGGTGACGATGCGGCGGCTTGGCTGAGGTCGGGCATGGGCTCGGCTGGTCAACGGATGCCTGAATATGCGGGTAGACTAATCGATTGTCAATACATAAAGGGAACAAATCGGGGATATTATTCCTGTATTCACCAGTCGCCGCCTATTCCGCCGGTTCCTGTCCAATGCTGCGGGCTCGTTCCAGCCGCTGCCTTACCGCATCCTCGGGCAACCCGACCTGCTCCAGCGCCAGCGCCCCGAGCTGCAGCGAGGCTTCGGCGGCTTCGGCGATCACCTGGGTGGCGCCCAGCTTGCGCAGATGGTCGGCATGGCCATGGTCGCGGGCGCGGGCGAAAACCGGCAGATGCGGCCAGGCGCGATGGGCGGTCGCCACCAGATGGCCGGCGGCAGCCGGATCGTCCAGCGTCACCACCAGGGCCTGGGCGTGGCCGGCAGAGAGTTTTTCCAGCAATTCCACGCGGCTGGCATCGCCGTAATGCACCGGCCGGCCGGCCCGCCGTTCGGTGGTCACGGTTTCGGCATGGGCATCCAGCGCCACCCAGGGAATCTGCTCGGCATCCAGCAGGCCGGCGATCATGCGACCGACACGGCCATAGCCGCAGATCACCACATGGCCTTCCTGGTGTTCGGTATCCTTGTCCACGCCATGTGCCGCCTGCGCAACGCGATCCGACATCGTCTGCGCCACGCGCCGCGCCGCCTGGGCAATAAAGGGTGTGGCCAGCATCGACAGCGATACGACCAGCAGCATGAACTGCGCCGTTTCGGTCGGCAGCAGGCGGTAGCGTTCGCCAAGGCCCACCACGACGAAGGCAAATTCGCCCCCCTGGCCCAGCAACAGGGCCATTTCCAACGCGGTACTGCGGCTCTGGCCGAACAGCAGCGCCAGCGCGGCGATGATGGCGCCCTTGACGATGAACAGTCCGATCACCGAGAGGAGGATCCACAGCGCGTTGTCCAGCGCGACGCGCAGATCGATGCCCATGCCGACCGACAGGAAGAACAGGCCGAGCAGCAGGCCCTTGAAGGGTTCGATGCTCACCTCGACGGCATGGCGGTATTCGCTTTCCGCCAGCAGCAGGCCGGCGAGAAAAGCGCCCAGCGCCATGGAAAGGCCGGCAACGCCTGTGGCCGCCGCCATGGCGATCACCACCAGCAGGATCAGCGCCATGAACATCTCGGGGCTTTTTGCACCGCCGGCCAGGCGGAACAGCGGCCCCAGCACGCGCCGGCCGATCACGATGATCGCAACGATGGCGGCGATGGCGATCGCCAGCGTCTCGCCCACCTGAAACATCATGTTTTCGCCGCTGACGCTGCCGGCGGTGGCCAGGAAGCCGACCATGAACAGGATCGGCACCACGGCCAGGTCCTGCATCAGCAGGATGGCGAAGCTGGCGCGGCCGACCGGCGTGCCGCCGCGCCGGCTTTCGATCAGCAGCTGCATCACGATGGCGGTGGAACTGAGAGCCAGGCAACTGCCCAGAATGATTGCCGCCGGTGCGCTGTTGCCGAACGCCATCGCGATGCCGCCGATCGCGGCGGCGGCGATCAGCACCTGGGCCAGGCCCAGGCCCAGCACGAGGCGCTTCATCTGCCACAACCGGTCGAGCGACAGCTCCAGCCCGATCATGAACAGCAGGAAGATGATGCCGAATTCGGCGATCAGCCGCACACCGGCGATGTCGCCGATGGTGACATAGCCCAGCCAGGGCAGGCGATCGGCGAACAGGGCCAGGCCGTAAGGGCCGATCAGCAGGCCCACGGCGAGGAAGCCGAGCACGGGGCTCAGCTTCAGGCGGTGGAAAACCGGCACGACGATGCCGGCCGCCGCCAGGAAAACGATCAGCTCGCGGAAATAGGGAATGGTTTCGGAATGCTCCATGCCTGACCTTCGCTTACCCGAAGCTGATCGTCAAACAATTGTTTCTGCTCGACTTTTAAATTAATCCTGCGGCTGACTGTCATACGCCATCACAAAAATAAATGATCTGGATCAAGGCAGGGATGGCCGGTTTGCGGCACCTCTCGCGCATTGCAATCCTGTAACCCGGAATTCCCCCCCAATGTCCATCACTGTTGCCGTCAGCTCCCCGAGCACCAATCCGGGGGCCGCCAATCCGAATCGTCGCGGCCTCTCGGTGCTCATGCGCATCATGGCGATCATCCTGGTCGCCATCGTCAGCCTGGTGATCCAGCTCGGCATCGATCTGTACCAGTTGCGTCATAACTTGCTGGACGACCGCGCCACCAAGACCCGCGAACTGGTCGAGGTGGCCCATGGCATCGTGCAGCATTTCGCCGCCGAGGCCGAGAAGGGTGCGCTGAGCCGGGAAGCGGCGCAGCAGGCCGCGCTAGCCATGCTGCAGGGCCTGCGCTACAGCGGGCGGGAATATTTCTGGGTCAACGACCAGAAGCCGGTGCTGCTGATGCACCCCTTCGCCAAGGATCTGGTGGGCAGGGATGTCGGCTCTTACGCCGATCCCGATGGCAAGAAGATCTTCGTCGAGTTCGCGCGCATCGCCCGCGAGAAGGGCGAAGGCGAGTTCGATTACCGCTGGCCCAAGCCGGGCAGCAGCGAACCGGTGGAAAAGGTCTCCTACGTGAAGGGCTTTGCGCCCTGGGGCTGGGTGATCGGCAGCGGCATCTATCTGGATGACGTCGATGCGGTGATGCGGGAGGAAATCCGCAATACCGGCATCGGCGTCACCATCAATGGCCTGATCCTGGTGCTGTTCGGCTGGATGCTGGCGCGTGCCGTTGCCCGGCCGCTGCACGCCTTGACCGAGGCGATCGACCGCCTGGCGCAACGCGACTGGAAGACGGCGGTGCCGCATACCGGTCGTGGCGACGAGATCGGCGCGATTGCCCGTGCCGTTGGCGTGTTCAAGACCAATGGCATGGAAAACGACCGGCTGCAGCGCGAAGCCGAGGAAACCCGACGCCAGGCCGACGAACAGCGCCAAGCCCGCGAGGCGCGGGAACAGGCCGCGGCGCGCGAGATAGCCGCGTTATGCGAGGAAATCGCTCATGGGCGGCTCGACACGCGCCTGGGCGAGGCGGACAAGGAAGGCTTCCTGCTGGAAGTGACCCAGCGGCTGAACAAACTCACTGCCACGCTGCACAGTGTGACCGGCGAGCTGGCGACCGTGATCCACGGCATGGCCGAAGGCGATGTGAGCCGCAGCGTAAACGGCGAATATGATGGCGTCTTCGCCGACCTGAAGACCAGCGCCAACAGCATGGCTGACACATTGCGCGGCTTCGCCGAGAATCTGGCGGCCTCGGTGCACACGCTGCGTCAGGCCGCCTCTGAAATTTCGTCGGGTTCGGAAGATCTGGCGCATCGCACCGAAAGCCAGGCCGCCACGCTGGAGCAGACGGCCGCCGCCATGCACGAGGTGACGGCGACGGTGAAGCAGAATGCCGACAATGCCCAGGCCGCCGACCGGCTGTCGGGCGAGGCGCGCGGCACCGCCCATCGCGGCGGCGAAGTCGTGGGCAATGCGGTTTCGGCGATGAACAGCATCGAGCAGAGCGCGCAGAAGATCGGCGATATCGTCGGCCTGATCGACGAGATCGCCTTCCAGACCAACCTGCTCGCCCTGAATGCCTCGGTGGAAGCCGCCCGCGCCGGTGATGCCGGCAAGGGTTTCGCCGTGGTGGCGCAGGAAGTGCGCGCCCTGGCGCAGCGCTCGGCCAACGCGTCGAAGGACATCAAGGCGCTGATCCAGGACTCGAATGCCCAGGTGAAGGCCGGTGCAGAACTGGTGCACCAGGCCGGCGCGTCGCTCACCGAGATCGTCGGTGCGGTCGACAAGGTGACCAGCATCGTCGGCGAGATCGCCACCGCTTCGGCCGAACAGGCACGTGGGCTGGACGAGGTGAATATCGCAGTCGGCAACATGGACGAGATGACCCAGCGCAACGCCGCCCTGGTGGAAGAAACCCATGCTTCGGCCCAGGCGCTGGCCAACATGGCGCAGAGCCTGTCGGAGGCGGTGAGCTTCTTCAAGCTGGGCGAGGCCCATGAGGAGCATCGCAGGGCGCGCCGCGAGGAAGCCGGCGCCAACGATATCGTCACCTGGAAAGGCCAGGTGCTGCCGCTGCGCAACTGGTCGCGCATCGGCCTGTTCTTCGGTCCGGCCGAAAAAACGCCCGCCATGGGCGACACGGTGGAATTGCGTGTGCGGGTCGATGCCGTCGAAGGCCGCATCGAATTCCCCTGCCATGCCACGGTGGCGCGTGTGGACAAGGGCTTCGTGGCGGTGCGCTATACCTGCGACGACGCGCGCGTGACCCAGGCGATCAAGGCGCATTTCGAAGGCAAGTGATGCGATCGTCGGGCGCCGGCATGATGCAGGTCAAATCCGGCGCCTGACCGGCTCTTGGGCGCGGCGTTTTGCCGCCGCCGCCGGTCTTGCCGCCGCGAGTGCCTCGCAATAGCGTCGACCTGCCCCGCCCAAGCATAGGAGAGCCGCCGCCATGATGCCGGTCGCTGTCGAATCATTTTTCATCGTGCTGCGCGAGGGGCTGGAAGCCCTGCTGGTGGTCGCGGCGCTGGCCGCCTTCCTGCAGCGTGCCGGCGAGGGCCATCGCCGCGTCGCCCTGCTCTGGGGCAGCCTCGCCGCGCTGGCGGCCAGTCTGGTTGCCGCCTGGATCTTCTACGCATTCTTCGGCGGCGCCCATGACGACCTCACCGAGGCCATCGTGATGTCGGTGGCGGCCGCATTGTTGCTCTATGTCAGCGGCTGGTTGTGGCTGCGCCAGGATCCGGAAGGCTGGAAGCGCCGGCTGCAGGCCCAGACCGAACAGGCATTGCGGGCCGACGGGCCCTGGCTGCTGGCCGGCATTGCCTTCCTCGCCGTGTTCCGCGAGGGCGCCGAAACGATCCTGTTCCTGCATGCGGCCATGGCCAATGCCGAGGCCGGCGCGCAAAGCGGCGTGCCGGGCATGCTGCTGGGCCTGATTGGTGCCGCGCTGGCGCTGGCGCTGATCTATCTGGCGATGACCAGGCTGGCCCTGCGCCTACCGCTGCGCCCGGTCTTCGCCGTCACCTCCGCGCTGCTCTTTCTGCTCGGCCTGCGCTTCATCGGCGGCGCGCTGCTGGAATTCCAGGAAATCGGCTGGCTGCCCTATGACGATGCCGGCCTGCCGGCCTGGGCGGTGCAGGCGGGCTTCAATCCCACCATCCAGGCCATCGGCCTGCAGGCCACATTGCTGCTGGCGGCGGCCCTGTTCGCGCTGCTGCAGGGTCGCCAGCGCCGCCGCGCGACGGCATAACCGGACAACAAAAAGGCCGGACGGCATCGCTGCCGCCCGGCCTTTATTTTGCGCGTTACCTGGGTTCAGCCGAGAATCGACTGCAGCTTCATCGCCACGCCCATGTTGCCCTTCACCTTCAGCTTGCCCATCATGAAGGCGGTGGTGGGATCGAGGTCGCCACTGCTCAGCGCGATGAAATTGTCCATCGAGATGGTGATGGTGCAGTCGGCCTCGGCATCCTCGTTGCTCACGGTGCCGGCATTGCCGTCCACGAAGATCTGGCCGTCATCGCCGAAATCGAATTTCACCGTGGCGTCGATTGCGCCCGGCTTCACGCGCTGGCTCATCTGCTGGGTGATCTGGTCGAGCGACATGTGGCCTCCCTGGCTCGTGTGAATCGCTGAGAAATGATGCAGGTTTCCGCTGGGGCATCGACAACGCAAATCGACAACTGCGAATTGACGCAACGTCAACAGCCACGCGGCTTTGGCGGCACCCTATATTGACGTTTACGTAAGCGTCAAGTAGCGTCGCTGCAACGCATAAAAACAGCATGCAGTCTTGTTGGACTGCTGTCAGGGAGTGAAACGGATGGCGGCGGTTTCGGGTCCGTATCGTTCGGTATTTCGCGATGGCCTGTTCGCCGGTCAGGTGGTCATTGTCACCGGCGGCGGTTCGGGCATCGGCCGCTGCACCGCGCATGAACTGGCGAAACTGGGCGCGACGCTCGCGCTGATCGGCCGCAAGATCGACAAGCTGCAAAGCGTGGCCGAGGAACTGCGCGGCGATAATCCCGGTTGCGACGTCGACATCTTCTCCTGCGACATCCGCGAGGAGGAGAAAGTGGCCGAGACGGTAGCGGCGATCTGCAAGCGCTTCGGCCGCATCGACGGCCTGGTCAACAATGCCGGCGGGCAGTTCCCCGCGCCGTTGGCGCAGATCAGCCAGAAGGGCTGGGATGCCGTGGTGCGCAACAACCTCACCGGCGGCTTCCTGATGGCGCGGGAATGCTACACCCAGTGGATGGCCGATCACGGCGGTGCCATTGTCAACATCGTGGCCGACATGTGGAACGGCATGCCCAATATGGGCCATTCGGGCGCGGCGCGCGCCGGCATGGTGAATTTCACCGAGACGGCGGCCTGCGAATGGGGCGTCTCTGGCGTGCGGGTGAACGCCGTGGCGCCGGGCTGGATCGCGTCTTCCGGGATGGACACCTATCCCGACTGGATGAAGCCGCTGATCCGCGGCATGCGCGACCATGTGCCGTTGCAGCGCCTGGGCACCGAGGCGGAGGTCTCGGCCGCCATCGTCTACCTGCTGTCGCCGGCGGCAGCCTTCATCTCGGGCACCACTCTGCGTGTGGATGGCGGCGTGCCCAATGCGCGGCGGCATTATCCCTTGCCCAAACATGACAAATCGCAGGCCTTCGACGGCTTCCACCGTTCGGTGATGCCGAACGTGCTGCAGGAGAAATAATCCGATGGCGGTGCTGCGCTCGCAGGTCGACACAGGTTCGGAAAGCTTCCGGCAGAACCGCGCCGACATGCTGGCGCTGATCGAGGGCTTCCGTACGCTGGAACAGCGCGTGCGCGATACCTCCGATGCCCGCAAGCCGGTGTTCGAGAAACGCGGCCAGCTCACGCCGCGCGACCGGCTGGCCCATGTGCTGGATCGCGGCGCGCCGTTTCTCGAAATCTCGACGCTCGCCGGCTACAAGATGCATGACGACGACGGCGCCGAGAACATCATGGGCGGCGGTTTCATCGCCGGCATCGGCTGCATTGCCGGTATCCGCTGCATGGTCACGGCCTCCGATTCCGGCATCAAGGGCGGCACCATCGCGCCGATGGGCCTGCGCAAGAGCCTGCGCGCGCAGGAGATCGCCGTGCAGAACAAGCTGCCGGTGGTGAACCTGGTGGAATCCGGCGGCGCCAACCTGAATTACCAAGCCGAGATCTTCGTCGATGGCGGCCGCGGCTTCGCCAACCAGGCCCGCCTCTCGGCCGCCGGCATCCCGCAGATCACCGTGGTGCATGGTTCCAGCACCGCCGGCGGCGCCTATGTG
The DNA here is from genome assembly GCA_046294345.1 of Ferrovibrio sp. Taxonomy (GTDB): domain Bacteria; phylum Pseudomonadota; class Alphaproteobacteria; order Ferrovibrionales; family Ferrovibrionaceae; genus Ferrovibrio. The sequence goes on along the minus strand of JBKBJT010000001.1, from coordinate 132,703 downwards.
CCGGGCATGAGCGATTATGTCGTGGTGGTGAAGGGCCGCGCGAAGATTTTCCTGGCCGGGCCGCCGCTGCTGAAATCCGCCACCGGCGAGATCGCCACCGACGAGGAACTGGGCGGTGCCGAGCTACATGCGCAGGTCTCCGGCGTGGCGGAATTCCTGGCCGAGGACGATGCCGACGGCCTGCGCATCGCGCGCGAGATCATGGCGCGCCTGCCCTGGAACGAGCGCGGGCCGCAGTTGCGCAAAAAAAGCTGGACCGCGCCGCTCTACGATCCCGACGAACTTTGCGGCGTGGTACCGGTGGATTACCGCAAGCCCTATGACGTGCGCGAGGTGGTGGCGCGCCTGGTGGACGGCAGCGAGGCGGTGGATTTCAAGCCGCTTTATGGTCCGCATACCGTCTGCCTGCAGGCCGCCATCGAAGGCGAGGCGGTGGGCATCATCGGCAATAACGGCCCGATCGATACCGAAGGCGCGGTGAAGGCGGCGCAGTTCATCCAGCTCTGCGACCAGGCCGACATGCCCATCGTGTTTTTGCAGAACACCACCGGCTATATGGTGGGCAAGGACGCGGAACGCGGCGGCATCGTCAAGCATGGATCGAAGATGATCCAGGCCGTGACCAATGCGCGTGTGCCCAAGCTGACGCTCCATATCGGCGCCAGCTTCGGCGCCGGCAATTACGGCATGTGCGGCCGCGCCTATGATCCGCGTTTCATCTTCGCCTGGCCCAACAACCGCATCGCGGTGATGGGTCCGGAACAGGCGGCCGGCGTGCTGGCCATCGTGGCGGAGGAAAAATTCCGCCGCGCCGGCGCTGAGGTGGATGCTTCCGTGATCGAGGGCATGAAGGCAAAAGTCGTGAAGAAGATGGAGGCCGAAAGCACGGCGCTCTTCGCCACGGCGCGGCTGTGGGACGACGGCCTGATCGACCCGCGCGACAGCCGGCGCGTGCTGGGGATGTGTTTAAGCGTCTGCCGCGAAGGCGACGCAAGGGTGACCAAGGCGAATGCCTTCGGCGTCGCCCGCATGTGACAGAAAAAAGAGACCTGAGGAGCGCAGAGAATGGACTTCACGCCGGAACACAAGAGCATCCACGACAACATGAAGAAGTTCATCGACGCGGAGATCAATCCGCATGTCGACGAATGGGAAAAGGCCGGCATCTTTCCCGCCCACGAGCTGTTCAAGAAGATGGGCAACATGGGTTTCCTCGGCATCAACAAGCCGGTGGAATATGGCGGCCTCGGCCTCGATTATTCCTACCACATGGTGATGACCGAGGCGCTGGGCTACATCAATTGCGGCGGCGTGCCGATGGCCATCGGTCTGCAGACCGACATGGCGACGCCGGCGCTGGCGCGCTTCGGCTCCGATGAACTGCGCAAGGAATTCCTTGTCCCCAGCATCAGCGGTGACTACGTCGCCTGCCTGGGTGTTTCCGAGGTTGGCGCGGGTTCCGACGTGGCCGGCATCAAGACCACGGCGAAGAAGGACGGCGACGATTACGTGATCAACGGCGGCAAGATGTGGACCACCAGCGGCACCCAGGCCGACTGGATGTGCCTGCTGGCCAATACCGGTGAGGGGCCGGTGCACCAGAACAAGTCGCTGATCTGCGTGCCGATGAAGACCAAGGGCGTGCAGGTGGCGCGCAAGCTCGACAAGATGGGCATGCATTCCTCGGATACGGCGCAGATCTATCTCGACGACGTGCGCGTGCCGCAGCGTTATCTCATTGGCCAGGAAGGCCATGGCTTCATGTACCAGATGGTGCAGTTCCAGGAGGAGCGCCTGTGGGCCGCCGCCTCCAGCCTGATCGGCCTGGAGCGCCTCATCGAGCAGACCATCGAATACACCCGCCAGCGCAAGACCTTCGGCCAGCCGATCCTGGATAACCAGGTTGTGCATTTCCGCTTGGCCGAACTGCAGACCGAGATCGAGCTGCTGCGCGCGCTGACCTATCGCGCCGCCGACCTGCTGGTGAAGGGCGAGGACGTGACGCGTCTGGCCTCGATGGCCAAGCTGAAATCCGGCCGCCTGGCTCGCGTCGTCACCGATGCCTGTCTGCAATATTACGGCGGCATGGGCTTCATGAACGAGACCCCGGTCAGCCGCGCCTATCGCGACACCCGCCTGGGCTCGATCGGCGGCGGCGCCGACGAGATCATGCTGGGCATCATCTGCAAATACATGGGCATCCTGCCGGGCAAGAAGAAGTAACGCGCAACCCATGGCGGCCTTCGACACCATCCTGATCGCCAATCGCGGCGAGATCGCCTGCCGGGTGATCCGTTCGGCCCGCGCGCTGGGATATCGCACCGTGGCGGTCTATTCCGAGGCCGATGCCGGCGCGCCGCATACCCTGCTGGCCGACCGTGCGATCTGCATCGGGCCGGCGGAAGCGAAACAGAGTTATCTCAGCATCGATGCGATCCTGAACGCGGCTCGCGCCACGGGGGCACAGGCTGTGCATCCCGGTTACGGCTTCCTGTCCGAGAACGAGGCTTTCGCGCAGGCCTGCGCCGACGCCGGGCTGGTTTTCATCGGGCCGCCCGCATCGGCGATTGCCGCCATGGGCAACAAGGCAGCCGCCAAGCGGCGCATGATCGATGCCAAGGTGCCCTGCGTGCCGGGCTATCAGGGCCCAAGTACAGATTCTGGGCAATCTGATTCCGTCCTGCTGCATGAAGCCGAGAGGATCGGCCTGCCGGTGATGGTGAAGGCCGCCGCCGGCGGCGGCGGGCGCGGCATGCGGCTGGTGCGCCAGCATGCCGAATTGCTGCCCGCCATCCAGTCGGCCCGTTCGGAAGCCGAAAACGCCTTCGGTTCGCCCGAACTGATCCTGGAAAAGGCCGTGGTGGACGGCCGCCATGTGGAGATCCAGGTTTTCGCCGATGCCCATGGTACCGTGATCCATCTCGGTGAACGCGACTGTTCCGTGCAGCGCCGGCACCAGAAGGTGATCGAGGAAGCGCCGTCGCCGGCCGTGAATGCCGCGTTGCGCGAAAAGATGGGTGTGGCGGCCGTGGCGGCGGCGAAGGCCATCGGTTATGTCGGCGCCGGCACGGTGGAATTCCTGCTGGACGGCAACGGGCGCGATTTCTATTTCCTTGAGATGAACACCCGCCTGCAGGTGGAGCATCCGGTGACCGAGATGATCACCGGACTCGATCTCGTGGCCCTGCAGATCCGCGTGGCCGCCGGCGAAAAACTGCCGCTGGCGCAGGCCGATGTGCGGCTGCATGGCCATGCCATCGAAGTGCGGCTTTATGCCGAGGCGCCGCATAAGGGCTTCCTGCCGCAGAGCGGCGAGCTGGTACTGTGGCGGCCGCCGGCGGGCGAAGGCATCCGGGTCGATCACGGCCTGCATGAATCCGGCCAGGTGATCTCGCCCTTCTACGATCCGATGATCGCGAAGATCATCGCCCATGGCGCCACCCGCGAGGAAGCGCGCCGCCGCCTGATCGTTGCGCTGGAACGCTGCGTCGCGCTTGGGATCGAAACCAATCGCGGCTTCCTGGTCGATCTGCTGCGGCATGACGACTTCGCCGCCGGCCGCGCCACCACGCGCTTCATCCCGCAGCATTTCGAAACGCCCGCCGCGCCGGTCGCCGACGATACGCTGCTCAACATCGCCGCCCTGCTGTGGTTTGAACGCGCGGCGGCTGCCTGCGGCCATGATCCCGCTTCCGCGTGGTCGTCCACCGGGCGGCTGGCCTCGCCCGTGCTGCTGCAGCATGGCGAAGCCAGGGCGAAGCGGGTTGTCGCGCCGCTGGGCCGCGACCGCTATCGCGTCGACGGGCAGGACATTGCGGTTCTGCGCCGCGACGGCAGCCGGCTGCGCCTGCAGATCGGCGATCAGGAAAACGACGCGGTTTTTGCCTTCGCTGGCGATACGCTGAATCTGGCGCTGGGCGTGCAGGACTTTGCCTGCCGCGACATCACCTATCTGCCGCCGGCTGAGGCCGAGGGGGCGGCCGAACGCGAGCTGCGCGCACCGATGAACGGCAAGATCGTCGCCGTGCTGGCCGCCGAGGGCGAGGCCGTGAAGAAGGGCCAGCGCCTGGTGATCATGGAAGCCATGAAGATGCAGCACGAGATGGTGGCACGCGTGGATGCCGTGGTGGAGAAACTGCCGGTGAAGGTCGGCGACCAGGTGGCGACGCGGCAGCTGCTCGCCGCGCTCAACCCGGCGGCGGAATAGCCATGTCGGAAGCCCTGCCCGCGCTGGTCCGGCCGATCACCCAGGAAGACGCGGATTCCTATCGCGACTGCCTCGACCGCGTGGCGCGCGAGCGGCTCTATATCGCCTTCACCGAGGCGCCATCGGCGGCCGAGGCGCGCTTTTACGTGAAGGCGATGCTGCAGCGGAACCTGCCCTTCGTGGTGTCGGTGGATGCCGAAAACAGGGTGGTCGGCTGGTGCAACATCCATGTCGCGCCCGACAACCCGCTGCGGCCCGGCTTCCAGCATGTCGGCACGCTGGGCATGGGCCTGGACGAGACCTATCGCGGCAAGGGCCTGGGCACACGCATGATGCAGGCCTGTTTCGACTGGTCCGGCCGCATCGGGCTGGAACGCATCGATTTGCAGGTCTATGCCAGCAATACGGGCGCCATCGCACTTTATCGCAAGTTCGGCTTCGTCACCGAAGGCACGCGCATCCGTGCCCGCAAGCTGGACAACCATTACGACGACATCGTGCTGATGGCGCGCCTGCGGCCGCCGCAAGGATAGATCGTCACCCCGGGCTTGACCCGGGGTCCCGTTTCGTTGGGTAACGAAAAATGGGACCCCGGCTCTTCGCTACGCTGCGGCCGGGGTGACGCTGTAGAGCAGAGGGAACGCGTCATGCTCACGAAATCGCCCTATTACACGCCCGACCACGAGGCCTTCCGCGATCAGGTGCGCCGTTTCGTGGCGAAAGAAATCGAGCCCTTCGCCGATCAATGGGACGAGGCCGAAGAATTTCCGCGTGAGCTCTATAAGAAGGCGGCTGCAATCGGCCTGCTCGGCCTGAACTTCCCGGAAGCCTATGGCGGCATCGCGGCCGACCGCTTCTACGCCATCATCGCCGGCCAGGAACTGGCCCGCGCCGGCTCGGGCGGCGTGGCGGCCTCGCTGATGAGCCACACAATCGGTGCGCCGCCAGTCGCGAAGCTGGGTTCCGATGCGCTGAAGGAAAAGGTGCTGCGCCCCGTGCTGGCCGGCGAAAAGATTTCCGCGCTCGCCATCACCGAGCCGGGTGGCGGTTCGGATGTGGCCAACCTGAAGACCGTGGCCAAGCGGGACGGCGATCATTACGTGGTGCGCGGCGAGAAGACCTTCATCACCTCCGGCATGCGGGCCGATTTCTACACCGTGGCGGTGCGCACCGGCGGGCCGGGCATGGGCGGCATCTCGCTCTTGCTGATCGAACGCGACACGCCCGGCTTCACCCGCACGCCGCTGAAGAAGATGGGCTGGTGGGCCTCGGATACCGCGACGCTGCATTTCGACGATTGCCGCGTGCCGGCGGCCAACCTGATCGGGGCGGAAAACCAGGGCTTCATGGGCATCATGCTCAACTTCAACGACGAGCGGCTTGGCCTGGCGGCATCCTCCATCGCCTTCGCGCGCACGGCCTACGAGGAAGCGCTGGACTACGCGAAACTGCGCGAGACCTTCGGCAAGCCGATCATCCGACATCAGGTGATCCGTCACAAGCTGGTCGACATGGCCCAGCGCATCGAGGCCAGCCAAGCCTTGCTGGAACGCATCGCCTGGGCGCTGGACCAGGGCGAGCATCCGATCCCCGAATTGTGCATGCTGAAGAATCAGGCGACCCAGACCATGGCCTTCTGCGCCACGGAAGCCGTGCAGATCCTGGGCGGCGCCGGCTTCATGCGCGGCGCCAAATCCGAGCGCATCTACCGCGAGGTGAAGGTGAATGCCATCGGCGGCGGCACCGAGGAGATCATGAAGGACCTCGCCAGCCGCCAGATGGGGTGGTGAAAGGCGGCCCGGATTGTCGCCCGACAATTCGGGGCTGGCCCTGGCCGCCCCGACGGCCTAGAAAATGGGCAGTCGTTTCGCCGCATATCAGGTCCGCCCCATGCAGATGTCAGACATTCCCTTCGGCACCACCGACTGGTCCTCGGTCGAGCCGACGCAGCATAAGGGCGAAACGGGCAGCGCCACCTGGCGCACCCGCAATTTCGGCGGCATTCGTGTGCGCCGCGTCGACTACACGCCCAACTACCTGGCCGACCACTGGTGTGTGAAAGGGCATATCCTGTTCGTGCTGGAAGGCGAACTGGTGACCGAGCTGGAAGACGGCCGCGTGTTTACTCTGAAGGCCGGGCAGTCCTACCAGGTGGCCGACAATGCCGAGCCGCACCGTTCGCGCACCGGTGCGGCCGGCGCAAAGCTCTTCATCGTGGACTGATGCGCGCATGAACCGTGAGAGCGTGATCGAATCGCCCTATGCCTGGGCGCGCCTTGCCGCCGCCGTGGGTTTGAGCACCATCGGCGGCGTCGGCATGTGGTCCATCGTCGTGGCGCTGCCGGCCGTGCAGGCCGAATTCGGCGTCACGCGCGGCTCGGCCTCGCTGCCCTATACGCTGGCCATGGTCGGCTTCATGACCGGCACGGTACTGATGGGCCGGCTGGCCGACCGCTTCGGCATCATGGTGCCCATGCTTCTCGGCACGGTGATGCTCAGCATCGGCTATGTCGCCACCTCATTCGCCGGCGGCATCACCAGCTTCGCCATCCTCTACGGCCTGCTGGTCGGACTGCTCGGCGGTTCGGCCATGTTCGCGCCTTTGCTGGCGGATACCTCGCTGTGGTTCGACCGGCGGCGTGGCCTTGCGATCGGTCTCTGCGCCAGCGGCAATTATTTCGCCGGCACTTTGTGGCCGCCGGTGATCGAGCATTTCATCGCCGAGATCGGCTGGCGTGAGACCCATGTGTGGATCGGCGCCTTCTGCCTGGTCACCATGCTGCCGCTGGCGCTGGTGCTGCGCCGCCGTCCGCCGGTGCAGGCCGCGCCGCCCGCCGCAGTGAACGGTGCGGCGGCTTTCGGCACGCGACCGCTGGGTCTGCCGCCCAATCTGGTGCAGGGCCTGCTGGTGGTGGCGGGAATGGGCTGCTGCGTCGCCATGTCGATGCCGCAGGTGCATATCGTCGCCTATTGCGTCGATCTGGGTTATGGGCCGGCACGCGGCGCCGAGATGCTGTCGCTGATGCTGGGTTTCGGCATCGTCAGCCGGCTCGCCTCGGGCTGGATTCTGGATCGCATCGGCGGCCTGGCGACGCTGCTGCTGGGCGCGACGCTGCAGGGCATCGCGCTGGCCTTCTACCTGCCCTTCGACGGACTGGCTTCGCTCTACATCATCTCGGCGATGTTCGGCCTGGTGCAGGGCGGCATCGTGCCGAGCTACGCCTTCATCATCCGCGAGCTGTTTCCGGCCAGCCAGGCCGGCTTCCGCGTCAGCCTCGCCATCTCGGCCACCATGGCCGGCATGGCTTTGGGCGGCTGGCTGTCGGGGGCGATTTTCGATCTCACGGGGTCGTACAAGGCGGCGTTGCTGAACGGCATCGCCTGGAACATCCTGAATGTGACGATCACGGCCTTCTTGCTGCGTCGTATGTTGCGGCAGGAGAAGACGGCGACGGCCGCAGCCTGATCAGGCGGCCGCGCTGCGCGGCATGTCCTGGGGCGGCGGATCGAGCAGCCATTCGACATGGCTGGCATGTTCGCCGCTGGTGGCCGGGCGGATCATCTGGAAAAATTCCGGCAGGCTGAAGGGATAGCTCGGGAAGGTCTGACCGGCCAGAGCCATGGTGATCTGGCCATCCTGCGCCAGCGGCAGGTAGAGCCGGCAGGTCTTGGCGGTCACCTCGGGCGCGATGCGGAACAGGCTCTCGACATAAACGGGTTTGGCATGGTCACGCATGCGGCCATAGAGGTCCTGCAGCAGGTCGCGGTAATGCGGGCCTGATACCTCGTCGAGATAACGGCCGGTGAAATCCTCGCCGTAGCGTTCGCCGATCGCCGTGCCGATCAGGCGGTAGCGGATGCGCGGCCGGGGCCCTTCCAGTTCCACCAGCAGCAGATGCGGCAGCAGCCTGCGCGGCATGTCGAGCGGGTCGATGTCGCGGCGTTCCGGCACGACGCGGCCATGACGACGCTCAAGCCAGTATTCGTACAGGGTCTGCAGCAACGGGTCGGGCAGGACGGATAAGGTGCTCGCGGTCATCGGTTCAGGGCTTTTTTTTGGCACAACTGGACCGATCATAGGTTACGGCCTTGTTATTTTAGAAGTTAAGAACCGATAATCAGGCCAGAACGGTCTGCGGCATCCTGCCGCAGTCAGGAAGCGGCACTGGGCGTGTCCGCAGGGCGTGCGGCCTTCGTGCCGGCCATGGCCTTCTGACATATTCCGCAACACAGCGTCACATCGCCGACATCGGCCGCGAAGGCCGGCCTGTTAAACGAACGGCCGGCGGAAGATGATGCGCAGTTCGTGTATCGATCCGCCGCGGAAGGATGCTGCGTGTCGGGAATACCGGATGCAAAACGTGGCCTGGCGGCGCGACCGTTGCGCCTCTATGCCGTGGAGATCGCGATGATCGGCATGGTGGCCGCCCTGCTGATCCGCTATGTCGATCTGCCGCTGGCTTTGCGGCTCTCCGGCGTCCAGGCAGGCACAGCCGAACTCGGCGCATTGCTGAAGGCGATCCACTATCTGGGCCGTGGCGAATATTATCTGGCTGTCGCGTTGCCGGCGCTGCTGCTGGGCGGCTGGCTGGTGCGGCATGGATCGTGGGTCATGCAGGGCTGGCCGCTGCTGCGGGCTGGCGCGCTCGCCACGGGCACATTGGCGCTGGGCCATTTGCTGGTCTTCCTGCTCAAGCAGGGTTTCGCGCGGCTGCGGCCGTCTGAACTGGCGCGGGGCGGCGGATATGGCTTCGCCGATCCGTTCAGCGGCGAGCCTTTCACGTCGCTGCCGTCATCGCATGCCTTCACGGCCTTTGCCATGGCGGCGGTGTTTTCAAGGCTGCAGCCGGAACTGCGCGCGGTATTTTTTGGTGCGGCCCTGCTGGTGGCGGTGCAGCGCATGCTGACGCATCACCATTTCCTGTCCGACATCTTCGTCAGCCTGTTCCTGGCGCTGATGGTGAGCGAGGTAATGCATGCCGCCTGGTACCGGATCGAGCCGATCCTCGCCATGCGACTGCCATGCCGGATTCAGTCAGGTTAGGATCAAGCCAGGCCGCATCAAGCTAAACCGGCGCGGCCGCTCTTGCCATTGCCCAGCAGCTGCTGGCTGGTGGTGTCGGCGCGCTCGTCGGCGCGCAGGCGCGTGGCGGTCAGTTCGCCGGCCTGTTCCAGGATCGGATAGGCCACGGCGGTGAGGTGGCTGTTGATCCGTTTCAGGTCGCGGATGATGTCGAGATGGATCGAGCTGGTCTCGATGCTCTCGGTGCGGCCCTCGCGGATGCGCTGGTAATGGCTTTCGGCAGCCAGCTGCTCGGCGGCGCGCAGGTCGGCTTTCTCCTGTAGCAGCTGGCGCGCCAGCTTCACATCGCCCGACATGAACAGGTTGCAGGCCATCTGCAGGTTGGCGGCGACGCGGTGGTGGAAACCGGTCAGCTCGGCCAGGCCTTCCTTGCTGAAGGCCAGCTTGTTCTTGATCTTCTTCTGCGCCAGCTCCATCAGGTTCTTGTCGATGATGTCGCCGATATGCTCCAGGTTGGTGGTAAAGGTCAGCACGTCGACATAGCGGCGGCTTTCGGCGCCATCCAGGCCATGTTTGCTGATCTCGGTGAGATACAGCTTGATCGCCTCGTGCAGGCCATCCACCGTGTCGTCGGCCTGCTCCACGGCCTTGGCCAGCTTGGCGTCGTCGCGGTTGAACACCGTCATGGTGTCGTCCAGCATGCGGGCCACCGAATCGCTCAGGCGCAGGGTTTCGCGTGCCGCCGCCGCCAGTGCCACACTGGGTGTTTCCAGCGCCGACTTATCCAGGTAACGCGGCTTGGCCGCATTCTCGGCGGCCGGCGGATCGGGCAGCAGGCGTCGCGCCAGTTTTTCCAGCGGCGTGACAAGCGGCAGGAACACCAGCGCCAGCGCCAGGTTGAACGCGGTATGGGCATTCACCGTCAGACGCACCGCATCGTCGCTCAGATAGCCCAGCCAGTGTGGCATCTGCGCCAGGAAGGGCAGCACGGCCAGCGTGGCGACCACGCGGGCGATCAGGTTGGCGAGCTGGGCGCGGCGCGCGGCCGGCGGCTGGCCCGAGCTGGCCACCAGCGGCGAGATCGCGGTGCCCAGATTGGCACCCACCACCAGAGCGATGGCCAGCGTGGCATCCACCGTGCCGGCCTTGGCCAGCGATGCCGCCAGCAGCACGGTGGCAAGGCTGGCATGAGACAGCCAGGTGAGCAGAGCGAAGACCAGCACGCCGAGCAGCGGTTCGCGTTCCAGCGGTTGCAGCACGATGGCCAGTCCCGGTGCGTCGCGCATTGGCGTGGAGGCGGCGGTGATCATGTCCAGCGAGAGCAGGATCAGGCCCAGGCCGATCAGCAGGCGGCCGACATGGCGCGGCATGCCGCTTTCAGACACGAAGAAGCCGATCACGCCGAGGATGATGGCGAGCGGGCCGAGCCAGTGCAGGTCGAGCGAAAGATACTGCGCGGTGATCGAGGTGCCGATGCCCGCGCCCAGCAGCACGGCAATCGCCGCGCCGCCGACGATCAGGCCGCGGCCGGCAAAGGACGACACGATCATCGCCGTCGCCGTGCTGGATTGCAGCAGGGCCGTGACGCCGATGCCGGCGAGGAAGGCCGAGAAGCGGTTGCGCAGCGCGCCGCTCATGTAGCGTCGCAGCTGGGCGCCGAAGGCGCGCGTCATGCCGGTGCGCACCATGCGCACGCCCCAGAGCAGCAGGGCGATGCCGGCCGCCAGGTTGAGCAGAAGTTCAGTCGCGCCGGGATTCGCACTCATCATCATCGCGTTGCCCCCCACCCGCGGCGCGACAGTGAAGCGGGGGGCCGGCCCTCGCCGCGGGCGCCGTCAGGGTCAGGATCGGGATCGCGGAAAACAGCCATTTTTAATAATCCAGTCAAGCGCGGGGATGATTATTACAGAATCATTACACCTATATGACAGCGGGTCCAAGGGCTTTTGCCTTATAGAGGGTAACGCGCCATTGTCGGGATACCCATATCTCGCAACAAGGCACCCATATCCTGCAACTGATTGACGCAATAAATGCAAACGGTCTTGCTGGTGGAATATTCCTATGCCGCATCCAGGATAGTCGGGTGCACAATTATGGTTAGCCTGCCGACGTGGTATGGCAGGCAGGGCGTCGGGATTTGCCATGCTCGTCGCGGCCAAGTTTGGCTATGGCGGCGATGGGTGTTGCGGCCGATTTCGATTGGTCAATGTGGGTAAACTGATCGCACTCGACAAATCCAGATCGGCCTCTCAATTCATGAATTGACGAACATCATTTCAGGGATGCGGCATCTCGGCGCAGGGTTGATCTGCCGCATTGAGAACCATTCTCAACGTTATTAGCCTCTTCCGTATACCTGCATTGCCGTTAGCCAGATCGCCAGGGCCAATGCGTCGTCATTGGATTCGTGAGGCCAGATCGTGGCAAACCATAGCCTTGCTTTCAGCCCGGCGATCAGCCGGCGCAACCTGCTGGCTGGCGCTAGCGCAGCGCTAGCCCTGTCGCGGGTCTTTCCCGCCATCGCCGATGCGCCGCGCCTGCCGAAACTGACCATCTGGGGGCCGCCGGCCGGGCCGTCCGTCACGCTGATCCATGCCATCGTCAGCGGGCTGCTCAAGCCGCTGGCTGATACGGTGAGCTTCCGCTCCTGGCGCTCGCCTGATGAGCTGCGCGCCGGGCTAACCTCGCAGACCATGGATGTATTCATCCTGCCGACCCAGACGGCGGCGAACCTCTATAACCGCGGTCTGGGCGTCAGGCTGCTGAATGTACTGACCGACGGTTTGCTGCACATGGTCTCGGCCGACAAGGACCTGACGTCGATTCCGTCGCTCAAAAGCCGTAGCGTCTCGGTGCCGTTCCGCAACGACACGCCGGAAGTGATTTTCCGTCGCCTGCTGCAACTGCACGGCCTGGACCCGGAGAAGGATCTTTCGGTCAGTTTCTCCGGCACGGCGGTCGAGGCGGTCCAGCTTCTGGTCACCGGCCGTGCCGATGCGGCATTGTTGCCCGAACCGACGGCGACGCTGGCGCTGTCGAGCAGCGGGGTCATCACGCGGGATCTCTTCCGCACCATCGACATCCAGCGGGCTTGGCACGAAGCCACCGGACTGGGCGCCAAACTGCCGCAGGCCGGCATCGGCGTCACCGAGCGCTTTCTTGCCAGCCATGCTGGCGTAGTGGAAGCCTTGCATGGCGGTCTGGTGGCGGCAGCCGGATCGGCCAACACCGATCCCGCACGAGCCGCTGCCGACAGTGCGCAGGAGCTTTGGGTGCCGGCCGCCATCATCGAGAAATCGATCCCCTTCAGCAATCTGGTGGCCACGCGGGCGCGCGACGCACGGCCTGCTCTGGAGGCCGTATTCCGCTCGGTGGCGGAGTTCGACGACAAGATCATCGGCGGCAAACTGCCGCCGGCGGATTTCTATCTCTGAGGTCGTCGAATGGTACGCGCACCGGCAGATCGCCTGGGCAGGCTCGGCCGCTTCCTGTGGGCCGGCTGGAGCGGTGTGGCCGGCATCGCGCTGTTCGCGGCTTTGTGGCAGGCGGGCAACGAACGCTATGGCAATTTCATTCTGCCGGCACCCATCGATGTCGTGTTCGCTGCCTGGGCCATCCTGGGCGAGGCCAGGAACTGGGCCATTGCCGCGCTGACGATCCTGCGCGGCGCCGAAGGGTTCGGCCTCGCAATCCTCATCGGCGTGATCGGCGGCCTGGCGGCCGGTTATTCCCCGGCCACCATGCGGCTGTCGCGGCCGATCCTCACGCTGCTGGTAGGCGTGCCGCCGATCGCCTGGATCGTGCTGGCGATGATCTGGTTCGGCTCCACCGATGCCACGGTGATCGTCACCGTTGTGGTCGCGGTCACGCCGGCGATTTTCATCAGCGCGGCCGAGGGCGCGATGACGCGCGACCGCGGCCTGGAAGACATGGCAAGGGCCTTCGGTGTCGGGTCGTTCGGCCGATTGCGCAGTATCGGCTTGCGTCATGTCGCGAGCTACCTGTTTCCCGTACTTTCGGTATCGCTTGGCTCGGCGATCAAGGTGGCCGTGATGGCCGAGCTGTTGTCCAATATCGGCGGTATCGGCGGCGCGCTGGCCATGTCGCGGGCCACGCTGGATGTGCGCGGCGCGCTGGCCTGGATCCTGCTGGCCGTGATCGGCGTGATTGCCATTGAATATCTGCTGCTGCGGCCGATCCAGGCGGAACTGGAGCGCTGGCGCGATGCCGCCCGGCCCTGGGGCGTCAAGCGGTGATGCCATGACGGACCGCATATCCCGCAGGCTGGATGAGGAGGACTGGCGGCTGATCCGCAATGCCAGCATCTTCGCATCGCTGAACGAGGACGATTTCCGCAGCATGTCCGGCGAGTTGCGCTGCGACGCGTTCGATAAGGGCCAGGTGCTGTTCTACGAGGACGAACCGGCTGCGGCCTTCTATCTGGTCCTCGAAGGCTGGGTTCTGTTGCTGCGCGATAAAGCCGATGGCAGCCGCACGGTGATCAAGATTCTGGGACCAGGAGAATCCTTCGCCGAGGCACTGGTGGGGGAAGGTGAGCGCTACCCCGTCACCGCCGAGGCGGCCTCGTCCTGCCGCATGGCGCGGTTCGACTCTGCCCGATTCCGGGCATTGGTGATGGCCAATCCGCAGATCGGGTTGTCCCTGATCGCGGCCACATTCCGCCAGATGCGCCGGCTGGTGGACCAGATCGAGCATCTGAAAAGCTGGCCTGTGGAGCGCCGTGTCGCCCGCACATTGCTGGAGATGTGCGGCCGAACCGACCGCGATGCCTGCGATTTCCAGCTGCCGGTCGAGCAGGCTTCGATCGCGGCCCGCCTGTCGATCACGCCCTACACCCTGTCGCGGGCGCTGAAGAAGCTCGACGCCATCGGCGTGGCAGCCAGCTATGGCCGCATCTCGATCCGGGATGTGGGCCGGCTGCGGGCTTACGCCGAGGGCAAATAGCCCAAAATTCCTGAAAAATTGGCCGAAGTTGCTCCAGAGCAAATCGCAGGCTGCGGATCGGGTTTAATTAATAATGCGTGTCATTTGCATAATATGGGGAAGACCGATGAAACCGACCGCCTTAAACCCGACTTGCGTCGGCCTGTTTGCCACGGCGACCATCAGCCTGATCTCGGCCAGTCTGATTTCAGGTGGCGCGCTGGCTCAGTCGGCTACCCCGGGCTCGGTGATCGTGCTTGATCCAGTGACGATCGAGGGGAAAAAGGAAAAGCCCGACGATGCGGCGCGGCGCCGCCTTGAAGCCATTCCCGGCGGCACGGCCCTGGTAACATCCGACGATCTGGAGGGCAAAGCCAACGTCACCATCGGCGATGCGTTGTCTGCCTCGCCCGGCGTAGTGGTGCAAAATTTCTTCGGCGGCAACGATCAGCCGCGCATCCAGATTCGCGGCTCGGGCCTGCAGCAGAATCCGGTGCAGCGAGGCATCCTCGCTCTGCAGGATGGCCTGCCGATCAACCAGGCGGATGGGTCTTACATCGTCGGCCTTGCCAATCCGCGCCAGGCCGAACAGATCGAAATCTATCGTGGCTATACATCCAACCGTCTCGGCGCCACCGTGCTGGGCGGGGCGCTGAACTTCATCTCGCCGACGGGCTCTTCCGCGCCGGGTGTTTCCGCCCTGCTGGAAGGCGGCAGCTTCGGCCAGATCGGTGCCGCGGCTCAGGCCGGCATGCAATTGGGCGAAGGCGATGCCATGCTGCAGGTGAGCCGCAATCAACGCAGCGGTTTCCGCGATTATAACGATTCTGAGCGCACCGGCTTCGACGCCAATATCGGTGCGCGGCTGACCGATGCGGTTTCGACCCGTTTCCTGCTCGGTTATACCGATCTGGATTTCGATGTTTCCGGCCCGCTGCCGAAAAGCCGGCTGAAGAGCAACCCCGAGAGCGTCTATAATGGGCCAGGTTCGGGCTTTGGACCGGGGCCGAACGTGGTGCGGGACCGGCCGCATCGCGAAGCCACGCAGCTCCGCCTGGGCAACCGCACCACGGCCAGCGTGGGATCGCATGTTTTCGACACGGCCGTAGGCTATACCCGTACGGAAGACGAGTTCCGTTTTCCCGTTTCGGCCGGCGTGCAGGCCACCGACAGCAACGACTACACCATCGTTGCGCGCTACGCCTATGCGCCCGACGCCAGCCATCCGCTGCCGCTGTTCGAGAGCAACCTGCGATATGCCATCGGTGCGGCAAATCGCGAATTCTACGTCAACCGGTCCGGCAGCAAGGGCGCCCTGTTCGGCCGCAACGATCTCGATTCCACCACGCTGTCGGTGAACGCGGGCTTCAATATTCCGATCTTCGACGCCTACACGCTGTCCCCCGGCATCACGCTTTCGCATGCCACGCGCGATAACGACGATACCTATGGCGCGGCAACCCGCCCGACCTACAACGCGGCCAATGGAACGAGCGGCACGGTGACGGCGCGCGATACCAGCTATGCCCGAGACTATACCGGCATCAGCCCCAGTATGGGCCTGTCGTATCGCCCGCATCCCGACCATATGGTGTTCGGTGCCATCAGCCGTAGCTTCGAGCCGCCGACCCATGACGACCTGCTGGCCACAACCGGCGGCACGCCCAATTCCGGCCCGACCGGCTTCACCACCACCAATCTGGACGCGCAGACCGCGACCACGCTGGAAGCCGGATGGCGCGGCAAGCTCGGCATCGTCAATCTGGATGCCGTGACCTATTACTCCTGGGTCAAGGACGAGATTCTCAGCCTGCGCGATTCCAGCGGCACGGCGCTGGGCGCGGTGAATGCCGACAAGACACGCCATCTGGGCCTGGAATTCGGCGGCTCGGTGCAGATGACCGACGATGTCGGCCTGCGGCTGGCCTATGTGCTGCAGGATTTCCGCTTCCAGGACGATCCGGTGCGCGGCGACAATTACCTGGCGGGCGCGCCCCGACATCTGATCAACACCGCGATCCGTTATGACGTGACGCAGAAATTCTGGCTGCAGGCGGAGTTGACATGGTCGCCGACCAAAACGCCGGTCGACAACATGAACACGCTGTATGCCGACCCCTATGCCACGGTGGGCCTGCGCTCGGTCTACGATCTGACCGACGCGGTCAGCATCTACGGCGAGGCGCGCAACATCTTCGACAAGACTTATGCATCCTCGACCCTGGTGGTCGACCAGGCACAGAGCAACCAAGCGGCTTTCCTGCCGGCCGACGGGCGCGCCCTCTATGCCGGCATAAAAGCCAAGTTCTGATGCTCGGATGAACCTGCCGGCCGGAAACAATCTACCCCTTCTGTCGCTCAGCGGCGTCGACCATGCCTATCTCGGTCGCACGGTGCTGAGCGGCATCGGGCTCAGTGTGTTCCGGCATGAGGTTGTCGCCCTGGTTGGGCCGTCAGGCTGCGGCAAGAGCACGCTGGCCCATATTGCCGCCGGCGTGGTCGACCCGCTGCGTGGCAGGGTGGAACGGCGTTACGGCCGCCATGGCATGGTGTTCCAGGAGCCGCGCCTGCTGCCCTGGGCCACCGCGCGCGACAATATCGCCTATCCCCTGCGCCATTGCGGCATCGGCCGCACCGAGCGGCAGGAGAGGGTTCGCGCGGCGGCCGCGCGTGCGGCCCTCGATCCGCTCGACCTCGACAAATATCCGGTCGAAATGTCAGGCGGCATGCGACAGCGCACCGCGATTGCCCGCGCACTCGCGATGCAGCCTGACATGGTCTATTTCGACGAGCCATTCACTGCTCTCGATGTGGCGCTGAAACGCCGGATGCAGGACCTGGTGATCGCGGCCAGCCGGGATGCCAGCTTCAGCGCTCTGTTCATCACCCATGACCTGATGGAGGCAGTCCGCATCGCCCATCGCGTTGTGGTGATGGATGTCCATGGCCGCGGCATCATTGGCGAACGGATCGTTCCCGGCCATCCCGGCGAACGCGCGGAGGGCGATCTGTTCGATCTGGTCAACCGGTTCGTCACGCAGGACCCGTTGTTCCGCCACATCCACGATATCGATGAAAGGCGCGTTTCGTGATGCATGCACAATCGGCTGCTACGCCGCCGCTCGCAGCGGTTCTGGGCGACGAGGGCCTGCGGTTGTTCTTTCCGCTGGCCGCCCTGCATGGCGCGTTATGGCCATTCCTGTGGACGGTAGCCTACAGCCTCGGCATGCCGGCGGATAGTGCGATGCCGCCGTCGCTGTGGCATGCGACCGAAATGATCTTCGGCACCTATGGCGCCGCGCTGATCGGTTTCATCACCACCGCCATCCCGGAATGGACCGACAGGCCGCGCCCGAAGGGTCGGGTCCTGTTCGCATTCGCCGGATTGTGGGCTGTGGGGCGCGTCGCTGGGCTGATCGGCGACGATAGGCTGGGCATTCTTGGTGCCGTGGCCGACTGCACGTGGCTTCTGGCCCTGGTGGCCTATGTGGCGCGCAACTGGATTGCCCGTCCGCATGTGCGGCTGTTCGCCCCGCTATTCTGGCTCAGCGGCCTGGCTGCCGCGGGCATTGCAGTGCGCGGCGCCTTCCTGCTGGGCGATGTTGAGCTCGCGCATGAGGCGATCCTGATCGCCGGCCTGGTTTTCCTCGGGCTGCTCGGCGTGGTGCTCGCGCGGGTCACAGTGCCGGTCACCAACCTCATTCTCGATCCGAGCGAAGCGACCTCGCCCTATCGGCCGCATCCCGGTCGTATCAACTTGGCGCCCGGCTTGGTGCTGGCGGTGGTGCTGGCGCAGATGGCGGGCGTTTCTCCGGCTGTGAGCGGCTTCCTGCTGATCGCGGCCGGCGCCGCCTTCATGGACCGTGTGGCCGAGGCCTTCGTGGGCCGGGAAGCCTTCCGGCCGGAAATCCTGGCCCTGTCGTCGTCCAGTCTGCTCAGCGGCGCGGGACTAATCCTGGCCGGCGCCTCGCGGCTGGGCGCGCCCTTCGCCGAAACCCCGGCACTGCATCTGGCGCTGATGGGCGGGCTTGGTGTCGGCGTGCTGAGCGTCTTCGCCATTGCTGGCCTGATGCATACCGGCCGCACGCTGCCCCTGCCGCGTCTGGCGGTGGTCGCCCTGGTGCTGATGGTAAGCGCCGTGCTTCTGCGCGTATTGCCTGAACTGGGTGTCCTGCCCTGGCCGCCTGGCCCGCCCTATGCAATGGCTGCCACGATCTGGGCGGCTGCCTTCCTGGTCTGGCTCAAGGGATACTGGCCGTACCTGTCGACGCCCAATTCCGAAGGTGGTGGGTGCGGTTAGCTAGGAAGTCTGCCGGTAGGACCTGCTTTTACAAGCATGGTTAACTGCAGTTGTGCCGGCATTTCTGTAGTTAAGACTGGCACAGTGATTGCCCCCTGCTGAACTATCAAGAGAAATGTTTAATCCGGGGAGTTTGTTTCGACGGCCGACTTGCTCAAGGTGATCGCCGCTCTATTGGGGTGAACACGTTGCACGTCGATTCGCTGACAAAATCGTACCGGAACCGATGTTTACAAAAAATGCACCTTGCGCCGGGATACCAATACCTCCGGTAGCTCCTGCTTTTTGAGAAGAATCAAAGCGGGCCATGAGCGGATCAAATAAAATAATAAATAATCGCTCGCAGAGTTACCGTAGCTATCGCTGGGCGGATTCGCAGGCAGCATTAAGGATCGATCCGATGGGACGACCATCGTCGCTGTTAAACCTGACCCAAGAAGACGTGTTCGGCGTCCTCAATGCGGCACACCAAGGGATTCTTTTGCTCGACGCTGATCTGAGAGCTGTATTTATCAATAAGGCCTTTCGCCAAATTTGGCAGTTGTCCGATGAAGTTGTGGATCTTTCACCATCGTTCGAGCAGCTCCTGGAGCATGGATGGAGAATGGGCTTCTATGGCAGCCAAGCAGAGAACATGGCTGACTATGTCTCCAAGCGGGTGTCCCAAATCAGAAACCCAATTGGCTCAGGTCAGGTGCGTGTCGATTTGAGCGACGGACGCAGCTATGTGGTCGAGAGTGTGCAAATCTCAAAAGAAATGAAGATGGTGACGTATATGGATGTCACCGTCCTAGTATCCGCCATAAAGGAAGCAGAGACCGCGAATCGCGCCAAAGCAGATTTTCTGACGAGCATGAGCCATGAGCTCCGAACGCCGCTCAACGGCATGATGGGCTTTGCGCAAATGTTGGATCTCGGTCTTTCAGGTCCGCTCAACGAGAAGCAGGCGGACTATGTGCGACAGATTGAAAAAGGTGGTAAACATCTTGTTGACCTGATCGACGACATCTTGAGCTTCGCCAAACTAGAAATAGGGCAGTTAGCGATTCAGAGCGAGAATGTGTCTGTCGTTGATATTATGTCGGACGCGAGGGATATGATCGCATCGCTCGCCGACAAGTCGGGTATATCTCTGATCTGGCCGGAGCAACCTGCAAGCCCCCCATCGGTGCATGTCGATCCGTTACGAGCCAGACAGATTTTGGTGAATCTTCTCTCCAACGCCATCAAGTACAATCGTCCGGCCGGAATGGTTAAGGTTGGACTGTCAGAGGACGACGCTTTCGTTAAAGTATCGGTTTCGGATGAGGGGCTAGGTATTTCTCCTGATAAACAACCGCTTCTTTTCCAAGCATTCAACCGCCTAGGTCTTGAAGACAGCGATATTGAAGGCAGTGGTATTGGCCTTGCGCTAAGCCGAAAGCTGGCAGAAACGATGCACGGGCACCTCGATTTCAAAAGTACGTCTGGTGTCGGTAGCGAGTTCTGGGTTGTTTTCCCCAAAGCCGCGCAGGCTTGGATTGTCGATAGCGCGGAGAAAGATGGCATTGGAACCGCCGTGCGAGCGGGTCACTTCACCGTCCTGTACATCGAGGATAACAAGCCAAACCGAACGATGATGGAGGCGGTGTTGGCGACGCTGCCATCGGTGGGCTACATGGTTGCTCATAACGGACGGGACGGTATTGCTGTGGCGAGGGAGCAGGGGCCAGATATCATCTTGCTTGATCTCAGACTGCCCGATATGACCGGTGCTGAAGTGTTGAAACAATTGCGATCAAATAACTCCACAGCCCATATCCCAGTCATTGCCCTGACGTCGTCGGCCGAAGTGCCTACCGAAAAAGACCGGGAAGGATTCGAGGCATATCTAACCAAGCCTATCGACTTAATTTCCCTTCTGGCCGCGTTAGATGCTGTCCTTAAGCGCTGGAAGCCAAAGACTGACGGGCCAACTCCGCCCACCTGAACAGGCGTGGATCGGTTCCCGTGTCAGTCCAAGGAGGCATAGAGCTGCCCCTGCCTGAACCCTGCTACGTTTCCAGGCGGCCGTCCCGCAGATGGAAGATATGGTCGAACCGATTGAAGATTTTCTCGTCATGCGTGACGGCAAGGATGGCCGCCTGTTGTTCAGCAGCAACCTTGCGTAAAAGATCCATGACGATCCCGGCCCTCTGCGAATCAAGCGCTGCGGTCGGCTCGTCGGCCAGGATTATCCGGGGGCGGTTCGCCAGGGCCCGGGCAATCGCCACACGCTGGGCTTCGCCTCCGGAGAGCTTGGCGGGCATGGCATCCTTGCGGTGACCGACTTCCAGGTAATCCAGAAGCTCGCCGGCCCGGCGCTTTGCTTCCTCGGCGTCATAGCCCGCAAGGTTGAGCACCACGGCGACATTGTCGATGCTGTTCAGGAAAGGCAGCAGGTTGTGAAACTGGAAGATGAACCCGATCTTCTCCAGTCGTAGCCGGCGCAGGTCGGAGCGCAGCCAGCGCCCGTCATAGACAACCTCGTTGTCCAGCTTTACCCAGCCGCTGCTCGGCTCCAGGATGCAGCCGATGACGTTCAGCAGCGTGGTCTTTCCGGAGCCGCTGGGGCCGAGCAGGGCGACGACCTGACCCGGATAGACCTCAATCGATACATCGCGCAGGGCGTCAACGCGCGTTTCACCCTCCCCGAAATGCTTCGACACATTGCGGACATGGACAAGGGGTGATTGCGGTGCCGGATCGGCCATGATCAGCCCCCCAGCGCCGTTGCCGGGTCGACCTTCAGCGCAAGCCGGACTCCGAGGCCGCTGGAAAGGATGCAGACCAGCAGCACGGCCGCCGCCAGCGCCAGCCCGTCTTCGGGCTGCAGCACCACGCGTCGCGGGAAGAAGTCCTTGACTGCCGTGATCAGAAGCGCGCCGAAGCCGAAGCCTATCATTCCCATGGCAAGGGCCTGCTGCATGATCAGCCCGATGATCGTGCGGTCCGGCGCCCCAATCAGCTTGAGGGTGGCGATCTCCCGGATTTTGTCCATGGTCATGGTATAGAGGATCAGAGCGATGATGACGGCCGAGACGACCAGCAGGATGGCCGTGAACAGGCCGATCTGCTTGCGCGCCCTTTCGACCACGGACCGGGTCAGGACGATCTCCTGTTCGGCCTGGGTCATCGCCGCGAGGTGTTTCCAGCGCTGCGCCGCCAGGGTCACGCTTTCCGGAGAGGCATTCGGGGAAACCCGGGCGATGACGGCATTGACCGTATCGGTGGTGCCGCCGCCATTTCCCCGCGCGATCTCCCGACGGGCGGCAGGTGGCGCCAGTTCGAACTGCAATTCCTGCGAGTCCAGCAGGGTAATGAAGATCGCCGGATCGCCACCCGAGGCCACCTGCCCATCGGTCAGGCCGACGACGGTGAAGGTGTTCCGTCCTAGTGGCACGCGATCGCCAACGGCGAAGCCCGCGCGCCTGTCGGCCACCATCTCATAATGGCTGCGACCGATGGTCCTGCCGGAAACGACGCGGTCAGGCCCGCCAGGGCGGCCCGGCTCGTAGCCGACAACATAGAGACGGCGTTTTGCCCCCTGGTGGAGGGTTTCGACCGATTGATAATTCACGCTGCCCGCCGCAATCACGCCCTGCAGGCGGGCGATCGCTTCCCGCGTATCGCCCGGGATGCGCGACGACTCTGCAAACGGTCCTCGCGTGCCGGACTCCACCACCCAGACATCGACCGCCGGGCTGCGGACGAGCGTCAGGGCATCCTCGACCAGGCCACGGTAGATGCCGATCATCGAGAGAACCACGCCAAGCAGCAGGCTCAGCCCGAAGCAGGTCAGCAAGAAGCGGCCGAGATTGTGCCGGAGGTCCCGATAGGCGAGATTCATGACGCCGCGCCTTCAGCAATCCTCGCGGCGCGGCCTTCCCGCAATCCTGGGCGGAGCATAGCGACAACCTGCGCACCATCCGGCAGGCCGCCGATCACTTCGAGGCGCGAGTCGAGCGTTCTGCGGCCGAACGTGACCTGCCGGCGGCGCAATTCGCCGTCCTCGACCGTCCAGACCATTCCCTGGCTTCCGTCATATCCCTCGATCGCTGTTTCGGGGACAAGCAGCGCCTTGCCGAGTCTGGCCGTCGAGATGAAAATCTC
Organism: Ferrovibrio sp.; assembly: GCA_046294345.1. Taxonomy (GTDB): domain Bacteria; phylum Pseudomonadota; class Alphaproteobacteria; order Ferrovibrionales; family Ferrovibrionaceae; genus Ferrovibrio. Next base: position 110,095 of record JBKBJT010000001.1, on the reverse strand, counting down.
CGCCTGCTCGCCCAGGTGAAAAGTCTCGGGGCATCGGTCGCAGCTTATGTAGACCCGGCGCTCTTCGCTGACCCGGTCGCTTTCAATATCGATCCGCGTCACATGGCCCTTGAACATCTGCCGGGGCAGGGACCGCAGCCGGACGTCGGCAGGCTGCCCGATCTGGATGCCGCCTGCCTGCGCCTCATCGACATAGGCGAGCGCCCAGACGGTTTCCGGGGCTACAAGGGTGAATAGCGGCTCGCCCGGGGTAAGGACGGCGCCAAGCTCCTTATGACGCGCCACAACGATGGCGTCATAGGGCGCCTTCAGCACATGATGGTCGAGCAGGACCTTTTCATACTCATACTGCGCCCTTGCGTCTTCCAGCGCGGCCCCGGCTACCGCGACATCACTGGCCGCCACCGCCAGCTCGGCCGCAGCAACATCCTCCCCCATCTGCGCCTCCTCAGCCGTTTCGACCGAGACCGTCTGTCGCGCCAGAAGCGCCTGCTTGCGCCTGTTTGCCTGCTTCTTCTGGGAGAGCACGGCGCGGGCCTTGCCGACGGCGGCCTCGGCCCTGCGCAGCGCCGCTTCGGCGTTGACGACGCCCGCCGTCGCCTTGGCGAGGCGCGCCACCTGCTTGGTGTCATGCAGGCGTGCCAGCACCTTGCCCTTTTTCACCCGGTCGCCGTGATCGGCATTCAGCTCGACGAGCGCAGCTCCCACCTCGAAGCCGATTTTGGAGGTGATACGCGCCTCCACGGTACCGAGACCGAAGACCTGTACCGGCTGGCTTTCGGCGGGCGCCGCGACGACAACGGACAGCGGGCGCATGAAGACAAACAACAGGATCGCCAGTATCGCTCCGACGAGCCCAAGCGAAACCAGAAGATAGCGTTTATTCATGATGGCATCCCCTTGCGTTTCACCGCCTTCTGATCCGACAGGGCTGTCAATTGGATTTCCAGCAGGCGCCGGCCTTCCTGAACCAGATCGAAGCCACGGCCGCTGATCGACCATCGCACCGCGAGGCCCTGAATCAGGCCGATGATGAGGTAAGCCGCATCGTCGGGATCGAGATCGGCCCGTAACTCCCCCGCTTCTTTCGCGCGCGCGGCCAGATCGGCAACGACACGGTGGAAACGGCTTAGAAGCGCGAAGAAGGCTTTGCGCAGCACCTTGTTCTTGGTGTGCAGCTCCCGTGAAAACAGGATGGCGGGAATTGCCGGCGTTGACTGGATCAACTGTAGCTGCGCGGCGACCAGTTTCCCGATTTGCTCGGAGGGCGTGGCGCGCGCGTCCTGCGCCTTTGCCCAGCGCGCCTCCATCATTGTGCCGATGCGTTCGGCGACCGCGCTCCACAAATCCTGTTTCGTAGGGAAATGCCGGAATATGCCCGGTTGGGTCAGGCCGACGACATTGGCGACGGCTTCGGTCGAAAGCCGTTCCGGACCAAGCTCATCGGCCAGGCGCAAAGTGGCGTCGACGATCTCGGTCTTGCGGGTTTCGGCGGGTTTGCGGGTGCGCATGGATACCGTCTATAGTTAGTAAGTAATAACTAACTAATCAATGCCGACAGGAATGTCAACCTCCCCTCCCAGGCATTCGAGGGGCAACTGCCGCCTAGGGAATTGCTATCTACTCTGCTTTCCGACAGAGGAAACCGAGCGCGGCTGGTCGCCGGTAGCCGGCAATCGAGGCCGGGCCGTGGCGAAGCATGATCCGCGGCCCTGCTGGGCGATATTCACCGAGCGGCATGTTACCTGGGATAGCAAGCTTTCGGCCTGCCGCTGCGACCATGACGGTCGCCTCCATATAGGGCGACCTGATGGAACAGTCTTTCCTCAATGCTTGGAACTCGCCGAAATTCCAAGCCTTGCGCCGGACCTATCTCGCCCGTTACGTGCGCGACACGGTCGGCGAAAGCTGTGCCGCCAAAGGCTAATGCGTGGTTTCTGAGGCGGCGGCTCGTTCGATGGGGCGGTAGAGGCGGCTGATCCGGTCGACATCGTCAATGTGGATCAGGCTACCACTGGCGCGCACGCCGTGTTGGCGCAATTGCTGTAGGCCGCGCGAGACGAATTCCGGGCTTATGCCGAGCAGCGCGGCAATGGTTTTGCGATCAAGCTCCAGCTTGAATGACGTACTGCCATGGTCCACTGGGCTGCTTTGCACCAGAAACCGCGCCAACCGTTCCAGGCCTCTGTGCAGTTTCAGGACGCGCACATGATCAACCAGGATACGCCAGTGTTCCGCCTGAATTGCCAGAACTGCAAGCGTAAGAGCGTGTTCAGTCTGTAAGGCCTGGCGGAAGCGTTCGGCAGGAATGGCCATGATCCGGGACGTTGTCGCAGCCGTGGCGGTAACCAGATATGGCATTTGAAGTATTGCGGCGGCGGCCACGAGAATATCCCCCGCCTCGAAAGCCGCGATCACCGTGCTGCCGGCATTCTCGCATTCGGCCAATAGCAATACGCGTCCGGCCAGAACGAGGTGAACATGTTCTGCATCGGTATCCTGCTGGGCCAGGATAGACCCCCTCTGGCAAGTACGTACGACGCAGTCACGCGTCAGTCTTGCCACGGCGTCGGGTCCGACGCCTCGGAAAAGGGGGAATCCCTGCAAGTCTATTCCGGTCAGTGGCATGCGAAGCACCTACACTTGTGTGATGCCTGATGGGTGCAACTGGCAGGTTAGCAGCAATGCTTCGGAAAAAAGAATATAAGAATTAGTGCCACTTGTATTGACACAAAGATGGAATGAGTGCCCTGCGTATTTCCACGGCTTCAGGGTAGGCGGCCGCTTGTAGGCCAGAGAATTATCCAATGAGAGCGATCATGCAGGATTGCTCATAGATTCTGTTGCATAGGCGGGGACGCGTGGTTTCTGTCGTCCGTTTCTTCATGTATGAAAATGCTGACCGAAGCCGTGTCGAAGGTTGGAATATATTAAGAATAGTGTCGCAGAAGTCGCTTTGGCGAGAACGGAGCCACTTATCCGATGTTCAGGCTGGGATACCCTGGGCAAGAATTGCAGACTTAGCGAGAGCATGTCGATCTGGCTGCGGTAATGCGCTTGGCTCGCGGTGGATGCGTATTTGTTTGTGCTCAAGATCAACCAGCGCGACGCCAACTGAAGTTGCTTCAAGCACATTGAGTGCCGATGTCAAAGCTCTTGCATCTGCCTCGGTGCCTTCCAGGAACAACCAGTAACGCCTGAAAAAGGTCGCTGAGAATACGATTTCAGCTATGGCTTTTTTGAAGAAACCTGGCGGAGTTTTCTCGCCAAGCTTTTTCATCTCGAAGCCATCAACAAAGCTGATCGAGAATTCCCTTTGAGCGACGGCAACCGCGTCTGGTGAGACAAAATCGAACTCGTACCGATCCGAGAACACCTTGATGCCGTCAGCTTCTGACAGATCGGCTATCCTGCTTCGGATTATTTCGGTCAATACCTTCTTGTCCTGATGGGCACGCCGCAGCCCCAGCTTGCCGGCATCAGGCGTCGGAAGCCGCTCCTTTGAGGAGTATGGAGGGTTGCCGAAAATCATCATAGCTTTCGGCTGCGCATAGTTTATTAGCGCATCGTAGCGGCTCCGGATTTCGCGAACAGTCAGTTCGTCTTTAACATATTCGTCCAGAACCTTATCGGCCTCCGCGGGCGATATGTCGTGCATACGCTTGATCAATTCGATCGAGGCCATGGTCAGACTGCCGCCCCCGCTAAGCGGATCGAAAACCAATTGGCGGGTCTTCTCGTCGCGACCTTCGAGAAAATTCAGGGAGGCAATAAAGCGGCGGATGGTGTTGACGGTATAACCGCTGGCTTCAGCAACGGCTTCGAGCCATTCTGTCGGTGAAGCGTAATCGGGACTCCATTTACCGCTGCGGCGAATCTCTTCGGCCGTTTTTGCAACTAATATCCAGGACGGTTTGCTACCTGGCGCGCGCTTAACGGTTGCAATTGCAACCTGAGCCGCGGAATTACCCTTGTTAGCCATTACATTCATGTACCACCGCCCGCGCGACTCCGTAGGCATTAATTTTATATCGGAGTTGCAGCAGATGCGAGGTTGATGCATAATATACAACATTGTATTTCATACAACAAAAGAGAGGAAATTTATCAATGATTTCAATGGATGGAGCCCGTGCTCGCCGGCTTTTATCCCCGCGCATGCCCAGTACACGTGGCCGATTCGCCAGCCTGAAAAGCCGCCGAATGGTCCATTTCGAATCGCAGCTTGAGCGGGACTTTTGCTACCAGCTTGAATTTGACAGCTCGGTTCTCCGTTTCCTGGAGCAGCCTGCAACCGTTTCCATCCGCTATCGAGGCAAATGGCACCGTTACACACCCGACCTCGCGGCGGAGAGGCGCGACGGGATCACTGTCTATGAAGTGAAGCCTCGGCGCCGTGCGATCCGTGCGGAAATGCAGGATGTGTTCGATGCGGCACACGAGCATTTCGCTGGCCATGGCTACCGCTATCAGGTCGTCACCGAGGATGACATTCGCCGCGAGCCTCTGTTCGCCAACATCAAAATGCTTTTGCGCTATGCGGGCCTACCGCTGATGGACGACGTGGTCTCGCGCGCGCAGAACTGGCTGAGATTCCACGGCCCAATCAGCATTGCGGAATTCGCCGAGCATTTTGACGGCGACAATCAGGGGCTGCTCCTTGCCTATGCGCTGATTGCCCAGCGCTTCGCGACGGCTCCGATCCACACTGCGATCATAGATCCAGATTCCTGGATCGAGGCGTGAGGTGACCCATGCCGGCTATTCCACTGAAACGCGGCGTTGTACTTCGCATTGACGGTAAGCCCTATACGATCGCAGGACGGCACGACAAGGACAGGATCGCGATCCGTGCCGACGATTCGGACGACCTGATCCCCATCCTGCCGGCCGAAATCGCGGCAGGGATTGCAGAAGAACGGATGCAACTTGAATCGCCGGATATTCACGCTTCGGATGATCCCGAGGCGTTGCAGGAGAAGCTGAAGATGGACATCGAGCAGCTCCCGCCCAAACGCCGTCGTGAGTTTGAGCGTCGCCGTGGCTACATCACTGCCATTGATAGGGAAAAGCCGTCCGGATTCTCGCCCAAGAAGATCATGCCGATCGTGCGGAGACATTACGAAGAGATCAGGGACCGTCGAGCCCCGAGTTTTACAACAGTGTATAGGTGGTACCGGGAATACTCTGCGGCGACGTTCGACATCCGAGCGCTGATTCCGAATTTCCACAAGCAGGGGAACTCGACAAAGCGTCTGCATACCTATGTGCAGCGGATCATCCAGGATGCCATCGACGTCCATTATCTTTCTCGTACACAGCCACGCGGGACGGACGTCATCGACGTGGTGCGAAGCGAGGTGACAGAGAAGAATAAACTCCTGTCGCCAGTTGATCAGCTGAAAATGCCGAATGCCAAGGCAATCTATCGCTTTATCAAGCGCATACCGCCTGATATCAAGGCCCTAAAGCGAGAAGGTGAGCGCGTTGCCTTCCTGAGATATCACGCCTGGCTTGGAGGCGTGAAGGTCACTCGCGTTCTCGAGCGTGTCGAGGTTGATCACACCAAGCTCGATATCTTCGTCATTGACGAGCGGTTCGGTATGCCGATCGGCCGTCCCTGGCTAACCATGGCGATCGACGTCTATTCCGGCCTGCCGGTTGGATTCCATCTCGGTTTCGACCAGCCAAGCTGGCAGAGCGTCATGGCCTGCCTGCGCCACGCGATCCTTCCCAAGAACAAGCACTATGAGGGGTACGAGGGTATTGAGAACAGCTGGGATGCTTACGGAATTCCCGACATGCTGGTTGTCGACAACGGACGGGAGTTCCATTCGAAGCAGTTCGAACTGGCCTGCCAGCATCTCAACATCCATGTTCTTCATACCAAGGCACGTTGCCCATGGCTGAAGGGCGCAATCGAGCGTTTCTTCGGCGCCATGAATCGCCAGATCCTGCAGTCGGTACCTGGCTATACCTTTTCGAACACCGTCGAAAAGGGCGATTACGATCCCAAAAAGAACGCCGTAATGGATTTGCCCACGCTTCGTGAGCGAATCTACATGTGGATCATTGATTACTACTCGCAGCGGGTGAAGCGCGGCATCAACGATGTGCCTGCCCGCCGCTGGGCCGCAAATATCAACAAATACCCGATCCGTATGCCGGCGACTGCGGCCGATCTGAACGTGGCGATGTACAGCACCGAGAAGCGTACTGTGAATGCCTATGGCATCGATCTGGACAACATTCAGTACAACTCCGAGGAATTGGCCGAAATCCGTCGCGTCCATGGTCCGAAGGTCAAGGTGAATCTCCGATACGATCCCAATGATCTCGGTCGCATTCATGTGATCAATCCGTCAACAGGTATCGCCTTCGAGGTTCTGGCCAAGGATCAGGAATATGCGGCTGGCCTCTCGGCCTGGCAGCACAAGGCCATCCGTCGATACTGGCTGAAACACAATGAAGCCAAAGAACGGCAGATCACTCTTGCGCAGGCCAAGGTGAGGATGATCCAGGCTGCGGCTGTTGCCGTCGCCGATCAGGCCAATAAGCGGGGGAAATTCATTGCTCAGCGTTTCCTGGAACGAATGAAGCTCGAGCTGGATGAAGATGACGATCCTACGCAGACTTTGCCAGACGCCAAGGAAATCGCGCCGCCGGAACACAAGAAACCGGTAAACGATCCTGTCGATGAGGAGCTGCGTCGCCAGAAGCGCGAAGCAGACAGGCTGCGTCGTATGGGTACGGATGAAGATTGGGAAGATGCTGACGATGACTGAAGCCGCGACTGCCAACCCATCCGATCCCGAACCCAAACCCCCGCTGATCGACCCGGTCTGCGGCAGCGGGTCGCCCGCGATTGCTACCCTCGAGAGGCTGACTGTCCGGTATCCGAGATGGAAGCGAATCTACGGCAAGATCGAGGATTGCCGGGTTCTAAGCAAAAATGCTGCCGAACCTCGTTGCCTGTTGATCGTCGGCCGGTCAGGAGTCGGCAAAACCTCGCTCATCCAGAAATATCTGGCGGAGCATCCGCCGCGGGAGACCGCTATGGGCCGGGTTGTCCCGGTGCTTTTCGCCCAGATTCCCGCGCCAGCAACCATAAAAGCGATGGCCAGCCATCTTCTGGAGGCCCTGGGCGATCCCATGCCGCAGAGGGGTACTCTGGATGGGATGACGCAGCGCTCGGTCAGGTTGATCGCTGCCTGTCAGGTTGAACTGATCATTCTGGATGAGTTCCAGCATTTCATTGATCGAGAGAAGAACTTCAAGGTCCTCCAGACGGTGTCCGACTGGCTGAAGAACCTGATTAATTCGACCCGCGTGCCCATTGTTCTGGTTGGCATGCCGGAGTCGGTCAAGGTGCTCACCGAGAACGATCAGCTGGCGCGACGTTTTATGGCCAAGGAACGTCTCTCGCCATTCCAGTGGAGGGAGGATGGCAAAGACGAATTCATCCGGTTCTTGGAAGCCGTCTCGAAGAAATTGCCCCTGGCCGAAAAGCCGATGATCTATTCCGTCGATGTGGCCCAGCGCATGTTCTGGGCAACGGAAGGCCGCACGGCACTGGTCATGAAGATCGTCCGCTCGGCAACGCGTGAGGCCCTGGTCAATAACTGGAAGACAATCACGATACGGGAACTGGCGAAGGCATATACCGAAGCTCTGGTGGGGGATGACGACGAATTGACCAATCCATTCCTGGGTCCGATACCACCAATTGATGCTTATGGCCGGCCTGTCCGGCTCTCGCAGGATGAGCCGAAGGAGCAAACTCCGAAGAAGCGGTTTAAAGCGGTGGGATCTGCATCCAAATCGGACTTCTCGAGTATGGTGAAAGGGAAGGCCGCCTGATGGAGCCGCTGGCCGCAGTCAGAACTCGGGAGAGGGTCCTGCGGACGGTCAGGCCTAATGCCGATGAGAGTCTGAACGGCCTGCTTCTGAGGATTTCCGAGGCCAACGGCTATGAAAGACCCGGCTGGCTTCTGGAGCTGGCTCAAGCCCCGGGGAATGCGGTTTCCGCCAGCGCTGCTCTGGACGATCTGGCTTATGCCATCAGGCAGCCTGTTGCGGTGCTGCAGGAGAGGGCCTACCGAAATCCGGCATTGAAGACACGCGCGTATTTGACATTCTTTGGTAAGCCGGTCCGGAATTACCATATCGAGCATCGCGGCGTTCGCGTATGCCCACGATGCCTCGAGAAGAGTGGATATTGTCGTGCGCTCTGGGATATTCGCCTGGTCACCACTTGTCCGGAGCACGATTGCGGCTTGCTCGATATTTGCCCGGGCTGTCAGAAGCCCATTACATGGGCCCGGCGAAATGTGGCTGTCTGTGACTGCGGGTGTGATTGGCGGACTGTGAAGTCAATGCCGGCCGATCCCAAGATCGTCGAACTCGCCGCAGTCATTCATGGTGCTTCTGGATTCCCGGTTCGGAGAAAAATCAACCGCGAGCAATGGTCATGGCTCCGCCGCGCGCAGCTGATCGACATCCTTGACGCCGCCTATATTTTTGGAGCCTACGCTCGTTCCAGGGATCGGTCCGTAACCAAGCTGCTGAGTTCCCACCGCTCCACAGCCGGAATCCAGACCATTTTGACAGACGCTGCCGAGGTCTTATGCGACTGGCCTGCTGGGTTCCACCGGTTTCTGGATCGAATGAGGGTGACTCGCAGTACTGAAGCCAAGACGGGTATCATCAGTGAATTCGGCGAGTTCTACTCGGCCCTGCACCGGCGGTTCGCCAAGCGGCGGCTTGGCTTTCTGCAAAAGGCCTTCCAGGATTACCTAACCAGGAACTGGGACGGCGGATACACAAAACCCCAGGCGCGCTGGGCAAGGCCATCCGGGAATACGACGTTCGTCGGTCGGCCGGAGGTCGCGCGGATTCTCGGAATATCACCGCAAACCGTTGATGTCCTGTTGCGTGAGGGAGAGCTGGAAGGGGAAACCCGCCCGATGGGTATGAGCAGGTCGTTTGCCGTGGTGACGCGAAGTTCGCTCGGTGACTATCAGAAACGTCGATCCCATATCATTGAGAGCGAGAAGGCGGCCCAACTTCTTGGCATTTCCCGCAGGACCTATCGTGAGCTGGTGAAGGCCGGAATAGTAAAAGCCAACTGCGGGCGCATCGCTCATCGTCCCAGAAAGGCCTACGAAGTCGATCGGCGCCTGATCGATGGTTTGTTGTCGCGGTTGGAAAGCCAGATTATCCCCGGATTCTCTGGTGCCGTGCTCGATTATAGAACCGCCGTCGAGCGCTTTGGTCCGAAACATCAGGGCAATGTCGGCCTGTTAAAGGCGACTCTGAGCAGGCGCATCTCAGTGGGAGCTCTTGATAAGGGTGAGATCGGTCTGCGTCGATTAAGGTTCGACGAGCAGTCCCTCAACGACTTTCTTTCCAGAACAACAAAAACCGATCCTGCCATCAGTCCAGCTAGCGGAAACACGATATTGATAACTAATCCGCCCTTCGGAACGGGCGGCTAATGACACCGGAAGGAGACGACCATGCCGAGCTTCCGTTCATTTCATGATGGTGTTGTTGAGCGTGCCAGGATCGATGCGGATTTCCGGCGGTCTGTGCTACGTGAATGCGCCGAGCTTCTCCTGAACCAGGAATTCGAAGTCGCGCACCGGTTGGCCAAGGACTATATCCGCTCGGCAGACTATATCGACAAGATGGCTGAAGATATGGAACTGGATGGTGGTGCTGACGCCGTCGTCAATCTGTTCGACCCGGAAGTAAACGTCGAGGGTAACAGGCTGCTCCTGGCATTGGTCATCATGCTGCAGCACGAGGGGCTGTCGCTTACGACACGGCGGCAACTTATTGTTGGCCGGCAACGGCTATCCTAATGCCAATTGATCCTGGGAACGGCCATGCCAGCGCCTGAAGACACCGTTTTCCAATCGCTGGAGGCGATCAGGGAGGCATTGCGGCAGATTGAGCATGAATTTTCCAGGGCCATGAGCCTGGCTGACAAGGCTTCATCGTTGCTGAAGGAGAGGCGCTTGGGCTTGGTGCCGTCAGAAGTGGAAGAGCCCAGTGAGGGCCCCTGGTATTATGGGCCGGCGAGGGACAACGCCAGTGATCAACTGGACTTCATTTACGATGTTCTGCGTTCAAAGCAGAGCGACATAGGCTTCGTCCAGAGAATGGTAGATGAAGCCGTATGGCTGATTGCGAATGGACGAATAGAATCTTAGAACCAAAAATGTAAACCCTCGCAGCTTAATATTCGCCGATTTTGAAGCCTCTGGATTGTAGTTTTTGGCTATCCAATCGGGACTGGCTGGGCGTGGGCGGCCGGGATGAGACATCGGCGTGTCCGGAACGGCTTCGCGCACATGCGAAATGTTTCGAGTGTCTCGGCCTTGGCATTGATTGTGTTGAATACCGATTTGAACTCCCTCGACCAGGCGGGATCAGTCCCAGCTCATCGGGACGATCTTACATGCGCCGTCCTTTTCGATGGCAGCCGTGGCGATCTCCTGTGTCGGAGCGATGTTGTAGCGGGCGGGGTGTTCGTATCGAAGATCGCACTATAGAGTTTTGCGAGATCCGTGAACGGTGATTCGAGAGCGAAGCGGCCGCATATGGATCCAGGAGGCGTCTAACTCGTTAACTTTCGGCGCACGACATGCGTACCCTGTTCGCAGTTCGGCGCTGGGTGCCGGCCCCCTTTATGCTGCCCTGGACTCCCGGAACGCCAACAAGAATTATTTATCCCATTGTAATATAATGACTTTCGTATTTTCTGGTGGTTGATCGGCGAACGGCATTCGCCGAGTTGTCGTTGGAACGGCGTTCGGATGAGCGGTCTTTGGATCCGCACGACGTGCGGTTTTTGAAGGGTGTTTTGAAGCGTGTTTCTAAGTCTCTTCTGAATGATAGTTTTAAAAGCGTTTGATGACCCGCGTACTGGTCCGGCCATAATGAATGATGTTTCTGATGATGGTGTTTGTGGCGGTGATTTTGATGCCGATTCTGATCGGCATTACGTTGACGCTTCTAATGACGATCACGATGGTGATTTTGATGATGATTTCGATGCAACTTTCAGCGCTGCGTTTTGTAGCGCTGCAGGAGACTTTTAGTTGACCTTCGAGTAACCGTTTTGGTGACCACAATCAGCGCCAGCACGCTGGCGTCCCAGCATAGAATTTATGCGCTGTAGTATGTTCCGTCACGCATATTTCTACAAAACCCTCTAATAATGCGGGTTTTCGGAGTTTCTGTGGTTTGAGGATTTAACCCCGTTTGGGTGCTGATCTCGTTTAGGAGAATATTTATTGCGTTACGGTTTTACGTTCTTACAGCCGGTTTTCGGGTGACCACTTAACCGCATAATCGTATATCGCGTATATACCGGATATCCGGAATTCCGTAAAACCGGTTCTACGGAAACCATTCTGGTGCACATTCGAGGAAATTCGCTTGCCAGACATTATGTGTCAGCGTAGATAGCGAATAGTGCAAACAGAGCGAAGTCCACTCTCGCTCTGGCCTGAGAAAGCAAAGGGCTCGGTGTGTGGCACCGAGCCCTGCGTTGACTAAGTAAGCAATGACCTGGAGGCCCAAACTTCAGCAGCTGAACGGTCTATTGGGCTGCACCCCTATTTCGAGCGTGCGCTTCAGCACCCTCTCAATGAGGGTCAGTCTATAGCGGCAGCTCTTCAAATCAGAAAGTGAAATTTGTAGGGCATTGTCTCTCATGCCCTGCCCCAGGTCTGGCGCTTAAAGCGAACGCCTCGCAATATGGTAGTCCCAAGGCGTTTTGAGGTCAGTTCAAGGGGATATTCGCGGTATTGCCCCCAGAATTAACCTAGCCTTAGGATTAAGAACATATAGTGATTCTAGGGATTATTCATTATGATTCGCTCAGGAAGTAGAGTGGAAGCGAAATGGCACGCGGCGAATTGATGAAGAAACTGCTCGCGAGCTACGGACGCGACGAAGAATTTCGCGCTGTAGCAGAGCAGATTATTATCGAAGAAGAGCAAAAGAATAATCGTGTTCTCGCTCGGAGCCTTCGCAAAACCCTCGATAATGCCAACCCTTCGCATACTCAGCCGAAGGCATTGGCGCCCCTTATTCCATTTCCTGACGCGGCAGGCGATTTCGTCGAACGCGTAGAGCCCGCTCACAATAAGAATGACATTATTCTTAGTACGGCTAACGTCGGCGTCTTCCAGAGCCTGATTCAAGAATATCGCCGAAGTGAAGATATCCGTCGCAATGGGCTTTCCGTTCGATCCAAGCTGCTATTTTGTGGCCCACCTGGCTGCGGTAAGACCTTGTGTGCTGAAGTGTTCGCAAATGAACTTGGCTTACCGATGTTTGTGGTTAAGATTGATCGGGTCATTTCTTCTTATTTGGGTGAAACGGGTTCCAATCTGCGCAAAGTATTCGAGTTCGCACGTAAGCAACCATGCGTCTTGTTTCTGGATGAATTTGACGCCCTTGCGAGATCACGCGAAGACAGTACTGAGCACAATGAGCTTCGACGCGTCGTAAATAGCCTTCTGCTTTTCATTGATCGCATTAGGCCTAAAGGCTTCCTCGTTGCCGCGACCAACTTAGATCAAACTCTTGATCAAGCTATTTGGCGGCGCTTTGATGAGGTGATTTGGTTCGATAAGCCCAATCGATCTATGATCGACAGGTACCTGAAGTTATGCTTTAAAAATTCCAAGATAGGCTTTGACCCGCACGCTTATGTGGCCGAACTTGAGGGCTATTCATACGCTGAGATCGAGCGGATTTGCACACAGGCAATAAAGTCTTCGATTATCGATCGTCGCAAACAGATCGGCGTCGAAGATTTTAGGCATGCTCTTAACGATGAGGTCCGTAGAAAAGCCGGGCTCGCTCGATTAAATACAACGGATAAAACGACATAAAAAATGCCGCAATACGACCACCTGCGACTGCTCCGGCTACCTCAAAGACTGGAACGGCGAAAGACAGGTGGCGGCGGCCCTCCCCCCATACGAGATTATGCAGGGCATAGTCGCAAGCTCGAGCGCGAGCTAAATCAGGCCATCGAGGAGCAGCGACGTAGGCGGCAACCCGAATATGTAAATCCCGCCCTTATACTGCGTGTTCAGATGAGCGGGCCGCTTATGGAGGAAGACTGGGAGAGGCTGGGCTTAACCTTGTTGTCCAGCGATGAAGATCGGACGTTGGTCCTCTTTTCAAATGCAGAGGATATGGCAGCTTTCCGGGAGCGCCTGACTGCGTACTCACAAGGACCGCAGGCTAACCGGCAAAACGCGCCTCATGCCGGCTTTCTGAACAATATCGAAGAGATCGGAGCCGTCGGGCCGCAAGACAGGCTCGGAATACGCTTCCGGGAAGATGGTATCACCTCATTAGAGGACATTGTCGACGAGCAGGAGTATCTCGTCGATGTTGAGCTTTGGGAACTGGGTGGGCGGCAGGTAAGAACTCGAAAGCTGGACAACGTTTCTGAGTACATTGAAGCAAAGAACGGCGATGTATATGACCGATATATAGGGCCGTCCATTACGATGCTGCGTGCTCGCGTCAGCGGGGCGCTACTACGCAGTTTGCTGAATATTGAAGATATAGCTTCGATCGATCGGCCGCCACAGCCCGATCTCGAAGCTGCCGCCGCACTCGCGTTGAACTTAGCAGACCTACCAGATCCAGAGCCGGTTCCGGAGAACGCACCAGTAATTGGCATCATCGACAGCGGCGTCAATGCGCATCCGCTCATCGACGATCTAGTGGTGGGGTCAATCGCGATCCCGGCTGATTTAGGGGTTGCCGATCCTGGTGGTCATGGTACGCGGACTGCCGGAATTGCGGTTCTTGGTGATCTCCGTAAGCAAATCGCAGACCGTACTATGCAGCGATCTGCGCGAATTGCTTATGCCAAGGTTGTGAACGATCGCGGGCGTTTCGATGATCGCCGCCTCGTGCCGTCTCAGATGCGGGAAGCACTCACGACCTTAAGCGAAAGGCATGGATGCAAGATATTTGTGATCTCACTTGGAGATACGAATCAGAGGCATCAAGGATCAAAAGTGGGTGCCTGGGCGGCGACGTTGGATGAGTTAGCACGGGAACTGGACGCGGTCATAATTGTCGCCGCGGGAAACAGAGCTCCCCGAAGTGGAGCGCGACTTGAGGAAGCCGTCACAGGATACCCAAATTACCTTCTAGAATCCCGGAATAAGCTGTGTGAGCCAGCCGGTGGGCTAAACATTGTAAGCGTCGGGTCCGTAGCGCACGGTGATGGCATCGGAGCGGATGATCGCGAGAACGCTCATATTCAACCTATCGCCGGTACTTTTGAACCATCGCCTTTTACTGCCTCCGGGCCTGGAGTTGGCGGATCGACGAAGCCAGACTTGGTGGATGTCGGTGGCGCCATGATTTATGACGCCGTGGGACTTCAGCTCAGGACCGGTCAAAATTACCCTTCTGCGGGCGTCCTCACACTGCACAATATCTGGCGTGACAGGCTTTTCACTTCCTCGTCTGGCACTTCCTGTGCGGCGCCACTCGTGGCGAACAAAGCTGCAAAAATTCTTACCCGCTTCCCGAACGCCAGCGCGAATCTTGTGCGAGCGCTGTTAATTGGCTCTGCGCAGATTCCAGACGAGGCCATGTTGAGGCTGCAGCCGTTGGGGGCGGTGAACACCAGAATAATTTGTGGGAACGGAATCGCCAGTGCAGAGCGCGCTGCCTACTCTGATGATCACAGGGTTATCCTTTATACTGAAGATTCGCTGCCGGTTGATCATTTCGCGGTTTACCACATACCTATACCAGCGGAATTTCAGACGGGTGGCCGTCGGTCGATACAAATCACGCTGGCGTTTGATCCGCCCGTTCGACATACGCGCGTAGATTACGCCGGCGTTGGAATGAGTTTCCGTCTTTTACGAGGTTGCCAGCCCGACCTGATCTTTGAGCACTATCGTCGTCGTGATGCGGCAGAGGGTGCGGTTCCGGCTCTCTTGGCACGGTACGACTGCAAACCGGAACCGGGACCCCGCGAACGGGAAAAAAATAGCGTCCAGACAGCAGCGAAGCTCTTTACGAATGACACAATACAATACGGTGATAATTACTATTTGGTAGTCAGGTGTGAGGGCGGATGGGCTGGCTCATTTGTTGAGAGTCAGAATTTTGCTCTTGTTGTTGAGATGACACATAAGCCGGCCACGCAGCTCTATGCAAGATTGCGTGCCCGTATCCGCGTTTAAGCGCCGATAGCATCATATGGTCTCAGAAACCGAAACTCGTATTGTATGCATTGAATGTTTCCAGGACGCGTATCTTTCTGCGTCGGCAAAAAGTCTAGGTGAGCGGGATACATGCTCCTTCTGCAGCAAGACTGACATATGTGTAGGTCTTACTGATCTAGCGGAATGGGTGCACGAGGTTCTACAACAGCACTTCCGCCCACTTGAGCTAAGCATCTGGGGTATAGAACGGCACCCTAAGCCAGAAGGCAAGCGCCTCGTGAACTGGATAGAGGAAATCGCTCTTTGCAAATCAGAAATCGCGCGTGCTGTGAGCAGTTACTTGTCCGACTACTACAATCCCATTGCGGACAGTGAAGAGATCTTTCGTTACGAGGAAGAGGAGCTATATGAGCTGAGGCCTGCTCGGTCGTTTCAGCAT
The DNA here is from genome assembly GCA_046294345.1 of Ferrovibrio sp. Lineage (GTDB taxonomy): Bacteria > Pseudomonadota > Alphaproteobacteria > Ferrovibrionales > Ferrovibrionaceae > Ferrovibrio. The sequence goes on along the minus strand of JBKBJT010000001.1, from coordinate 94,423 downwards.
GAAATGGCTTGGGATGATTTTGTGCTTAAGGTTAAAACTCGAGCGCGCTATTTTGACCCGAAGATCGAGGAGATTCTTACAGATATTTTCGAAGGTGTTCACAAGCTTCGATCCGCCAAGGGAAATGCAGTGATCCGCGAAGTGGGGCCTGACTCCGATTTTCCGATCTATAGAGGCCGCTACGCATCCTCGGACGGCCAGCTGAGAATATATCTTGAGGATCCGTATAATCAGTTGGGTCCGCCGCCTGGGGGAAGGGCGGCGGCTGGTCGCATGAACGCCTATGGCGTGCCAGTTTTCTACGGTGCAACGAACCCCGACGTTTGCCTATCAGAAATTCGCGCGCCGGTTGGAAGTCAGGTTGTGGTGGCATGCTTCAAGGTATTGAGGCCTCTCAAGTTGTTAGATCTCCCTGTCCTCGAAGATGCGCTTGACGAATTTGGCAGCTTCTGTGACCCGCGCTTTGCAGAGAAGAGATCCAGAGTTGAATTTATGAAAAGTTTGAATGAACGCATATCTCAGCCTGTCATGCCCGGCGAAGAGGCTCTGGAATACGTTCCGACGCAAATTGTAGCTGCCTACCTTGAGCACAAATTGCGGCCTCAGATCGATGGCATAATCTATCGATCAACGCAGTACGACGGAGACGGCTTTAACATAGTGCTGTTGCACCATGCTTCTGTTGTGGAAGAATTGCCATACAAAGATTTCAAACTCAGCCTAGGCGCGAGTCCCACCTCAATATCGGCTGTTCCTCTCGCGGAAGAGGAAGTGGAGACAGAGTGGAGCCCATTCTCCTCGCGCAGACCTCCCCCTTGGATTGATGATCGGGTTCCCGCGCTTGCTATTGATGTTGAATCCATAAATATCCACAAAGTATCCGGAGTTAGGTTGGACGCTTGGGGAAGTCCTACCGAATTTCGGGTTCGCTGTCCCAAATAAAAGGGCCGGGCGTAGAGAGCGGTTCGGGAATTGATCCGTCGCAGCAACTAATTGCTTATTCTGGCGACGGCCGTGCGTGAAGCTGGCAACAACCCCAGCCAAGAACGGTACCAGCATGACGGCCTGCCAGAACAAGACCGAAATCGTGGATACCGTCCTCTTGGTTGTCGGCGGTGGAACCGCGGGTCTGATGGCGAAAACGCATGGTCAAGAAAATTTGCATCTTATGAGGAAATCGCCTCGGATTTTTGCAGAATTTCCGTCTGAAGCGACAATCTTGCCAATAATTATCTACGCTGGATCAGGTACTTATAAGATGCAAACTTGCAAGATATGGGTATCCCGACAGTCGCGTGTCGGGATACCCATATCTCGCAACAAGGCACCCATATCCTGCAACTGATTGACGCAATAAATGCAAACGCGAAAGCAGAGACCTTAAGCGTCGGGCATGGCTGAAATGCGGCGCCTGGGCAGGAATGCCCTGCACGGGCATCGCCGCGTTCAAGCGACAGAGACCGGGAGTCAGGGCGCCGATTTACGAGTAGCGGGAATAGACGCTGGTCGTTCCATCCCTGGAAAACAACAGAACCTCGTAAGCTTCCGGGTCCCCGGTTTCCATGCCGGGCGAACCTACGGGCATGCCGGGAACCGTCAGGCCGAGTGCAGCAGGCCGTTCGTGCAGCAATCGCCTGATATCCCCGGCCGGAACATGGCCTTCGATCACATAGCCATCCACCCGGGCGGTATGGCACGACGAAAGCTCCGGCGTCAGTCCGGCGCTCAGCTTCTCCTGATTGAGGGCGGCCATCGGGACATCCTTGGCTGTGACCTGGAAGCCGGCCTTGCGCAGATGGGTGATCCAGGCGCTGCAGCAGCCGCAGCCGGAGGTTTTCAGCACATGGATGCTTTCCGCAGCCCAGACCGGAGCAAGCGGCATCACCGCAACAGACAGAGTCAGCATCAGAAAGGAACGACGGTTCATGGCGGCCTCCTTCATATCTTCGGGATATTGCGCTGCTTGATCACGGCATAAATCGCCGGGATCACGATCAGGGTGAGGAGCGTGGAGGACACCATGCCGCCGATCATCGGCACGGCGATGCGCTGCATCACCTCCGAACCGGTCCCGGTGATCCACAGGATTGGCAACAGGCCTGCCATGATGGTGATCACCGTCATGGCCTTGGGCCGCACGCGGTCGACGGCGCCTTCGATGATCGCCGCCCGCAGGTCGCCGCGCGTAAACACCCGTCCTTCCGTGCGGCAGAGTGCCTGCCGGTCCCGGAGCGCATGATCGAGGTAGATCAGCATGATAACCCCGGTTTCGGCGGCGACGCCGGCCAGCGCAATGAAACCGACTGCGACCGCGACGCTGAAGTTGAAACCCATCCAGTCCATCAGCCACAGGCCGCCGATCAGGGCGAAGGGCAGGCTCAGCATCACGATCAGGGTCTCTGTCATGCGCCGGAAGTTAAGGTACAGAAGCAGCATGATGACGAAGAGCGTCGCCGGGACGACAATGCCGAGGCGCTGCTTGGCCCGTTCTAGATACTCATACTGGCCGCTCCATGCGAGCGTCACGCCTTTCGGCACCTGAATCTCGCGGGATAGCAGGTCCTGTGCATCGGCCACATAGGAGCCGATATCGCGGCCCTGCACGTCGATGAAGACATAGACCGCAAGCTGGGCATTCTCGGTGCGGATTCCGGTCGGCCCCTGTTCCAGCCTGGTGCTCGCCAGTTGCCCGAGCGGCACCATGGCGCCGTTGGGCAGCGGTACCAGAACCTCGCGCGCAATGGCCTGGGGGCTGGACCGCAATTCACGCGGGTAACGGACGATCACACCATAGCGCTCACGGCCTTCCACGGTATTGGTCACCATCTCGCCGCCCAGCGCCATGGCGATGACATTCTGCAGGGTGTCGACGGATATGCCATGCCGGGCAAGCGCCAGGCGGTCCGGTTCGATGGTAAGGTAATAGCCGCCGATCACACGCTCGGCAAAGGCGCTCGACGTGCCCTGAACCTTGCGCAGGCTGACCTCGATCTTCCTGGCAAGGCCGTCGAGTTCGGCCAGGTCCGGTCCGAACAGCTTGATCCCGAGCGTGGTGCGGATGCCGGTCGATAGCATGTCGGTGCGCATCTTGATCGGCATGGTCCAGGCATTGGAAACGCCCGGGATCTGCAACGCCTGGTCCATCTCCCGGATCAGGCTGTCGACGGTCACGCCCGGCCGCCATTGCGATTGCGGCTTCAGGTTGATAACGGTTTCGAACATCTCGGTCGGTGCCGGGTCGGTCGCCGAATTGATCCGGCCGGCCTTGCCGAAGACGCTGTCGACCTCCTGGAAGCTTTTGATGATCTTGTTCTGGGTCTGCACCAGCTCGGCCGCCTTGGCGATCGAGAGTCCGGGCAGGGTCACCGGCATATACTGGATGGTGCCTTCATTCAGGTTCGGCATGAATTCCGTGCCGATGCGGGACAGCGGAATCCAGCTCAAGCCCAAAGCCAGGATGGCAATCGCGATCGTCAGCCCCTTGGCGCGAAGCACCAGGTCGATCACCGGCCGGTAGGCGGCGATAAGCAGCCGGTTCACCGGGTTGCGGTGCTCGGGCACGATTTTGCCGCGGATCAGCAGCACCATCAGCGCCGGCACCAGCGTCACCGAGAGCAGTGCTGCCCCCGCCATGGCGAAGGTCTTGGTATAGGCCAGCGGCTTGAACAGCCGGCCTTCCTGGGCTTCGAGCGCGAAGATCGGGATGAAGGACACTGTGATGATCAGCAGGCTGAAAAAGAGCGATGGTCCGACCTCCACGGCTGCCTCGGTCAGAACCTTGACCCGGTCGGCATCCGGACCGGCACGCTCCAGTCGCTTATGGGCGTTCTCGATCATCACGATGGCGGCATCGACCATGGCGCCGACGGCGATGGCGATGCCGCCCAGGCTCATGATGTTCGAGGTGATGCCAAAAGCCTCCATCATGATGATGGCGATCAGGATGCCGACCGGCAGGGTGACGATCGCAACCAGCGCGCTGCGGACATGCAGCAGAAAGATAAAGCAGACGAGCGCCACAACGATCGATTCCTCAATGAGTGTCGATTTGAGCGTGGCGACCGCGCGCCGGATCAATTCCGAGCGGTCGTAGACCGTCACGATGTCGACACCCTCGGGCAGACTCGATTTCATCTCATTGATGCGTTCCTTGACCCCGTCGATCACGGCGAGTGCATTCTGGCCGGCCCGCTGGATGACCGTGCCGCTCACCACTTCGCCTTCGCCATTCAGCTCGGTGATGCCGCGGCGCTCGTCCGGACCCAGTTCGACGCGAGCAACATCGGACACCCGCACCGGCGTGCCGCCATCGGCTTTCAGGACGATCTGGCCAATATCAGCCAGGTTGCGCAGGTAGCCGCGGCCGCGCACCATGAATTCGGTCTCGGCCATCTCGATCACCCGGCCACCGACATCCCGGTTGCTCTGCCGGATCGCTTCGGCAACCCGCTCAAGCGGAATGTTGAAGGCCTGCAATTTCCGGGGATCGACCACGACCTGATACTGCTTCACGAAGCCACCGGCAGAAGCGATCTCTGCTACTCCGTCCGACTTGGACAACTGGTAGCGGAAATTCCAGTCCTGCAGGCTGCGCAGCTCGGCCAGCGTCTTCTGTGCCCCAGTGACGGCATACTGGTAGACCCAGCCGACACCGGTCGCATCGGGACCCAATGCCGGCGTGATGCCGGCCGGCAGCCGTTTGGTCGCGAAATTGAGATATTCCAGCACCCGGCTGCGCGCCCAGTAGAGGTCGGTGCCTTCCTCGAAGATTACATAGACGAAGGACACGCCAAAGTATGAAAAACCGCGCACAACCTTGGAGCGGGGCACATTCAGCATCGCCGAGGTGAGCGGGTAGGTGACCTGGTCCTCCACCACCTGCGGCGCCTGGCCCGGATATTCGGTGTAGACGATCACCTGGGTATCGGAGAGGTCGGGGATGGCATCGAGCGGCAGCCGGCTCAGAGCAACAAGGCCGGCCGCGCTCAGGAACAGGGTCGCAAACAGCACCAGAAAGATGTTGCGGCTCGACCAGCGGATCAGGGCGGCAATCATTTCGGTGCCCCCTGGCCATGAGATTGATGGTCAGCCGCCGGCGGCATGAAGGACTGCAGGGCGGCCTTCAGATTGGCTTCGGCGTCGAGCAGGAAATTTGCCTGCACGACCACGGCTTCGCCTTCCTCCAGGCCGTCGCGCACCTCGACATAACCGTCACCGCGCGCACCAAGCTTGACCTCGCGCGGATCGAAACGGCCCATGCCGATATCGACGATGGCGATTTGACGGAGGCCGCTGTCGATCACCGCGCTTTCCGGAATGGCCAGCGTCTCTTCGGCGGCGCCCTGGGTATTCAGCAGCACCGAGGCATACATGTCAGCCTTCAATGCACCATCCGGATTCGGCACCTCGATCCGCACTCTCGCGGTGCGCGTGTCCCGATTCACCGCTGGATAAATGAAAGCGACTTTGCCGACGAATTTACGGGTGGGATAGGCATTCACCGCGATCTCGACCGGCTGGCCTGGTTTGATCAGCCCGAGATCCTGCTCGAAAACTTCGGCCTGCAGCCAAAGCTGGCTGTCGTCGACCAACCGATAGAGCCGCTCCCCCGGCATGATGCGCATGCCCTCGACTACGGCCTTGTCCAGCACGAGGCCCTGAATGGGGGCCGCAATGGCGAATTGCCGGCTGACCTGGCCGCTGCGCAGCAGGCGGTCCTGCGCGGTTCTGGGCAGATCGAGGTTGCGCAGCCGCGCCAGCGCGCCCTGGACGAGGCGATCCGCGTCACTGCGGGCGGCCCTGTCGTCAGAGGGAGTCTCATCGCGCAGGCGGGCGGCCAGCAGATACTCCTCCTGGGCCTGCACCATGGCCGGGCTGTAGACCAGCATCAGGGTCTGTCCGGCCTTGACCGGTTCGGCGGTGGCATTAACGAGCAGCTTCTCGATCCAGGCCTCGTATTTGACGGTCACATCGACCTGGCGGCGCTCGTCGAACTGGAAGCTGGCGGTCGCGCGCACCGGCCGCGACAACATGCGGCTGCGGGCCTCTTCCGTGCGGACGCCGAGCAGCTGGATCTTTTGCGGGCTGAGCTTGATGCCGCGATCGAGGCCTTCTTCCTCGCCTTCGTAAACGGGGATGTAATCCATGCCCATCCAGTCCTTCTTCGGAACCGGCGAGACGTCAGGCAGGCCCATCGGATTGCGATAATAGAGCAGCTTCCTCTCCTGCTTGGAGGCTTCCGCCGCCGGTTGGGCGGCTGCCATAGCCGGCATGCCGGCATCCCTGCCGCGCAGGCCTAGCCATCCTTGGGTCCCGACGGAATACCCGGCCGCGCCGGCCAATGCCGCGATTGCAAAACCGGCAAGAATGAAATGGGGACGGGTCATAGGTCACCTCCGACCAGACGTTCGATTTCGGCCAGCAAACGGCGCTGCTCGGCCTGGGCGCGGATGCCATCCAGTTCAACCTCACGCAGCCGGCTCTGCGCCTGCACCAGGTCGGCGAAGCCGCCACTGCCCTGCTCATAGGCGCGCAGCTGGGCGTTCAGGGCTGCCCTCGCCTGGGACAGGATGCTGCCGCCACTTAAATCCTCGATGCGCTTCTGGGCTTCCAGGCCGGCCAGCATCTCGCGCAAATTCGAGGCAAGTTCCAGTTCGATGGCCTGGCGGCGCACCCGGACAGCGCTCTGCTCGGCAATCGCCTCGTTCTTCCTGGCATCCCGTAAGCCACCGCGCAGCGGAATGTTCAGCGAGACGTAAGCCTCGTAGGCCCGGACCCCGAGATCCTGCTCGATCGTGCCGATCCCGAGCGAGACATCGGGAACCCAGTCGGCATCCGCAAGCCGCCGCCTGGCGTCGGCGCCGGCGCCGCGGGCCGCCAGCTGACGGAATTGCGGATTGCGGTCAAGTGCTTCTGCGATGAGGCCCTCGAACTGCAACCGCTCCGGTCTCGGCATCGGTACGAATCCAAGCGGCGGCTGCAGAATGGCGCTGGTGTCCCGACCAAGCAGTCCGTTCATCCGGGCATCGAGCTGCCGGATATCGCCCTGCAGGCGCACAATCTCGGTCTCCAGCCGATTGCGGGCCAGGCGGCTGCTGAGTGCACCTTCCTGGCCGGTTCGCCCCTGCGCATAGCCGCGATCCGCCGCATCGACGGTGCGATCCAGAAGGCCGCGTTGCTCGCCGAGAATGCGCAAACCCGCCTGGGCGAGATGGCGCTGCGCCTGCACGGTCTTGATCCGCGCAACCAGTTCGTTGACGGCCTGATCCTGACGCGCCTGCGCATCCGCCGTGTCGGCATCTGCGATGCTGCGACGTAAGCCACGCTTGCCGCCCAATGGGAAGCTTTGCTCCAGCATGTATTTGCGGAAGCCCAACTGGTCGGGCAGCAGGCCGGACGAACGCGTATTGTCGTTGAATTCGACCCGGAACATCGGATCGGCAAGGCTGTCGGCGGCCGAGGCGCGCGCGGCCGCCATGTCGCGCTCAAGTGCCGCGATCGCGATATCGGGGTTCTGGCTGCGTGCGCTCGCCAGCAACCAGGACAGCTCGGCGCCCAAAGCGGGCTGCGCAAGCGCGGGCTGAGCCGGGACCGGGACACCGGCCGTGGCAATCAGCACCAGCATGGCGCCCACGGCACCATGCCATACAAAAGGTTTGAACATGGAAAATGCTCCGTCTCCAGACGTCGGACATGGCCCGGCAAGCCGGACCGTTGGTCAGGTCAGGAGCGGAGAATCGGCGGATCGTAAAGCGGCGGCGGCAGCCAGTCGGCGATGCCGCGGATGGCGAATGAAGGCTCGGCCGTGACAATAAGCCGGGTCATCGCGGATTGCATGGGCAGGGTCAGGCCCGGGACCGCAATGCAGCCGACCTCGCATTTCTGCAAATCAGGCTTGCCATCGAGACTGGCCTGATCGGCTTCGCCGCAGCAATCGTGACCTGATGCCGCGTATGCCGTCTCGGTTAGAGACTGAGCCGTAGCGGTATCACCGGCCGGCGCACAATAGGCGCTCATCGGCGCCAGCGGACCCAGAAGGAGCCCGATGGCGACCAGAAGGCGGAGTGCATTGGCCAAACCGGCAGTCATGCGCACAGTTTACACCGATTCACCGCGCCGCCGTACGACAAAGTGACGCAGGCTTGCCGGTTCCTCCGAATTGGATGGATATCAATGATCATGATGCGTCCCAACATCGCCGGTAATATCGACCCATTGCCCGGCGTTGAAAATGAGGCGTAAAGGGACATGCATGCCGTTGCGTAGCGTCTCGCGCAGTCCGGTCAGTTCCACCCACATATGGGATGTGGAGAAATCAAGCGCCTGCCCCGCTTTCACGCCAAGCGAATCCAGCTGCAGGCGACGTCCATCGCCGGCGTCGAACATGATCCGGCTGCCTGACGCGATCGGCGTCTCCACCCGCAGCAGGTGGATGACGCTGTCCGTGTTGTTCTGGATGCTGAATTTTAAGACCCCGCTCGTGTTGTCCCGCGCTTCGATCAGGGCATGGTCGACATCGATTTGGGAGCCGAATTCGGTATGAGCGCGAGCTATTGGCGATAGCAGCAGCATAAGAACGAATAGCATGGCCGCCCAGGCGGGGTGGCGCCAGGTCGCGTGAGGGTTGCCATACCAGGTTTCCATGTCGCTGATCCGTAAATCCGGGGCTGAACTAAGTGTTGGCGGCATAGCGTGGTATCCGGCAAAACCTCCCCTGGCCGAGTGGCGGACCGAAGGACCCATTGCGGCGTCATCCGGACCAGGGGGGGCCTCTGCCGGCCCTTATTTCTTGGGCTCGACCGAGGTCACGACCATGGCACCGCGGTCCTTGGTCACGGTGAAATTGACCGTCTCTCCGACTTTGGCTTTATCCAGCAGGCCTGGATCCTTTACCTGGAAGACCATGGTCATGCCCGGCATGTCCATGCCTTCGATGGGACCATGCTTGATGGTGATCTTGCCGGCATCCTTGTCGACTTTGCGAATCTCGCCTTCGCCTTTGCCCATCATCTGGGCAAAGGCATCCAGGCCCACTCCACCAAGAGCCAGGAACATGGCGGCAGCAAGAATAAGCTTTTTCATGATGAACTCCTTTTCAGTTCGACTGTTCAACGCGCCAGCGATTCGAGCGCTCGTCATAAGCCGAAACTCGATCCGCGATGCATTGGCGGTACTCAGATGTCCCGGGCCGGCCGGCTGTTGCGCAGACGGTCTCATCCACGGCGAAGGGTGGATTTGACTGTGCGGCGCAACCGGCCAGGACCAGAAGAATCGCGAGGGCACTGATGTTGGACATGATGACCTTCCTGACTAACGGACGATGATCTTGCCCTTCATGCCACCTTGCATGTGACCGGGAACCAGGCAGCCATAATCGAAGGTGCCGGCCTTGGTGAATTTCCACAGGATGGTCCTGGTCTTGCCTGGATCGACGGTCACCGCATTGGGATCGTCATGCTCCATTTCCGGATGCTTCTCCATCACTTTAGCGTGCTCGACCAGTTCATCGATCATGCCGAGAGTCATCTCGTGCTTGAGCTGGCCGCTGTTCTTTACGACGAATTTGACGGTCTCACCCCGCGAGACCATCACGGTCGCGGGGCTGAAGCGCATCTCGTCCGTCATGTTGACATTGATGACCCGGGCATTGGCCTTCGGGTCGCCGGGTTCGCCCAAGGCTGCGGCATGACCATTGTAGGCACCTTTCTTGTCGTCATGGCCATGGCCGCCGCCATGTCCAGGCACGGCCGAGACGGCGGCAGCCGCCAGGCTGAGCGTGCCGCTAACTAGCATGAGTGCCATTTTGCGATGATTCGAGAGCATTACGTTTTCCTTCTGCAGTATTGCGGCTCTTCAGCCGCGCTTGTTGATGTCGCCGTTATATTTATAGGCAACAGTACCGGGCGGATTTTTGTACCAGCCGGGATCCTTGTAATCGCCGCGGGCCAGGCCCTCGCGCACCTTCACGACGGTGAACATGCCGCCCATCTCGATCGGTCCGAAGGGGCCGGTGCCGGTCATCATCGGCAGCGTGTTGTCCGGCAGCGGCATTTCCATCTCGCCCATATCCGCCATGCCGCGTTCACCCATGGTCATGTAGTCGGGTATCAGCGAGACCATGCGCCTGGAGATGCCCCGATGATCGACGCCGATCATGGTCGGCACATCATGGCCCATGGCATTCATGGTGTGATGCGACTTGTGGCAGTGGAAAGCCCAGTCGCCGGGATTGGTGGCATCGAATTCAAACGCCCGCATGGCACCCACCGGGCAGTCGATGGTCACCTCGGGCCAGCGCGCCGAAGGCGGCACCCAGCCGCCATCGGTGCAGGTGACGGCAAAATCATAACCGTGCATGTGGATCGGGTGATTGGTCATGGTCAGGTTGCCGAAGCGGATGCGCACCCTGTCGCCCATCCGCACCGGAAGGGTGTCGATGCCGGGGAAGACGCGGCTGTTCCAGGTCCAGAGATTGAAGTTCAGCATCTCGGCGACCTTGGGTGTGGCCGCGCCGGGTTCGATGTCGTAGGCACTCATCAGGAAGACGAAGTCGCGATCGACCCGGTACTGGTTCGGGTCGCGTGGATGCACGATGAACATGCCCATCATGCCCATCGCCATCTGCACCATCTCGTCGGCATGCGGGTGGTACATGAAGGTGCCGGATTTCTTCAGCTGGAACTCATAGACGTAAGTCTCGCCCGGCCTGATCTGCGGTTGGCTCAAACCGCCTACGCCATCCATGCCGGATGGCAGAATCTGGCCATGCCAATGGATGGTGGTGTGCTCCGGCAGTTTGTTGGTCACGAACAGCCGGACCCAGTCGCCCTCGACCGCCTCGATGGTTGGGCCGGGCGATTGGCCGTTGTAACCCCAGAGATTGGCTTTCATGCCGGGCGCCAGCTCGCGTACGACCGGCTCGGCGACCAGGTGGAATTCCTTCCACCGGCCGTTCATGCGCCAGGGCGCCGACCAGCCGTTCAGGGTCACGACCGGATGGAACGGCCGGCCGGTGTTGGGTTGCGGCGGCGGCTCGGTCTTGGGACCGGCCGGATAGGCCGGCTCCGGCAGGGCAGCGAGCGCCGAACGGCTGACGGCCGCTGCGGCGATGCCGGTGGCGGCGGCGGTAAAAAGATTGCGTCGGGTAAACATGACGTGGGTCTCCGGAGGTTCAGTGGCCGCCGCCGCGGCGGGCAGCGGCAACAGCGCCGTCGCCGGCCGGCGTGCCAGCTTCAACGGGCGCGATGGTGACGAAGGTGAGGTCGGTATCGGCAATCCAGAAATCGCGCTGCGCCTCCAGCGCCGCCGTGACTTCGGCGATCTGGTCGCGGGCGTCTGACAGCAGTTCGAACACGCTGATCAGCATGCCGTTGTAGCGCTGCACCATTTCCTCAGATGCCTTCTGGCGCAGAGGAATGATCTCGTCCTGATAATGCTTGGCGAGCTCATAGTTGGTCTGATAGCCGAGCCAGGCCTCGCGGGCAGCCGAACGGGCGTTGACCGCTGTGTCGGCCAGGCGGTGGACCGCCTGCAGGTAATACTGTTCCGCCTTGGTTGCCTTGGCGTCCCCGAAGTCAAATAGCGGCACCTCGAAGCTGATTTCGTAACCGGTCTGGTCCTTGGCCGCGCTCTGGCTGTTCCGCTGGAATCCAACCTCGAGGACATTCACGAAGCGGGTCGCATTGGTCAGACCATAGGTTGTCTGCAGAGCCGAGACGTCGGCCTTGGCCATCTGGATATCGAGGCGTTCGGTAATCGCCTTGGCTTCGATATTCTCCACGCTGCGCGGGGCGCCAGGCAGGGAGGGCAGGCGCTCCGGCAGCTTGTAGGCCATATCCTTGCCCCAAAGGCCCATCAGGCGGCCGAGCCGCTCACGAGCTGTTGTTGCCGTCACGCGGGCTTTGGCCAGGCGCGCTGTGGCATCGGCATAGAAAATCCGCTCGCGGATATAGTCGAGCGTGTTCCAGTTGCCCACGGCGCGCATGCGGCGTGCCAGCTCGGCCTGCGTTTCTGCTGATTCGCGCACCTGGGCGACATAGCTGGCGGTCTGCTCGGCCGCCACGGCCTCGTACCATGCCCGTTTGGTCTGCGCCGCAAGCGACAGGATTTCGGTGGCGGTATTCAGTTTCGTCCGCTCGAAACGCCGGCTCTCGATGCTGGCCGTCATCGGCAGCACCAGCAGGCTGAGCGCATCGATGCCGATTGAGCGCTCGATCTCGATCTCCTGGCCGCGCCGCAGGCGGGCGAAGCTGAAGCCCGGATTTTCCGGGCGCCAGGAACTGGTCAGGTCGGCCGCGCCAATGCCAAGCTCGGAGAAACCGCCCTGCAGGCGCCGGTTGTTCAGCAGGGCGACCTGAACGGCATCATCGGCCCTCAGCGGCTTGGCCAGAAGCTCGTCGATGATGCTGCGGACCCGGGCTTCGTCCTCCGCGGATTTGACCCAGACCGGCTTCTTCCCGATATGCTTCTCGGTGGTGGAGGCGACTTCCTCGAAGGCACGGTTGGCGACCGGACCGGCACAGGCACCCAGCAGGGCGACAAGAGCAACGCTCGCGGCAAGTCGGCGCATGGTTATGGCTTGAGTTATCATGACGGCCTCACTTGCCGTGATGGCCGGCATGGCCGCCGGGCGCCGCATCACCGGCGGCCTTAGTCGGCAACTCGTCGGGGCTGTCCGACTTGATGGCGCCCATGTGACCGCCGACGTCGCGGACGGCGTCATTGGCTTTGCGCCAATCGATCTTGTCCTCGAATTGCGTACGCTTATAGCCGCTGAAGGCGGACGGATAGGGAAGTGGCGCGTTCGGGGCGTTCGGGGCTAGGACACCGGTCGACGGTTCAGCAGCCCAGGCCGCTTGCGCAGCAAGGCCGATGGTCATGCCCAAAAGGGCTGACCGAAAATTCATAGAAGACATGGGAAAAGCCTCATCGGGTTGAACGACAAAAAGATGATCGGCCGCAGGTTGTGCTGCGGGGCGATCCTCAGGCGTCGGTCAGAATCGAGGAGGCTCGGCGGGAAGCGCGGAAATGAGGCTTGAAGGTGAGCGCGTCACCTGCGGCGTGTAGCCCGCATAGTAAGCGACGAAGACCGTCAGCGGCCGCCCGCCGAAGGCAAACAAGCCGCAGAGCGCGCAATCCTTGCACAGGATGCAGCCCTGATCGCAATTGCCAGGCGCATCGTCGCCGCCGGTTGCCATGGCGGCATGATCATGTGGCAGGCCCTTTTCATGGGCAGTGGCCGCATCAGTCTTTGCGGATCCAGCGCCCTGATGAAATTGACCGGTTGCCGAAAGGCCGGTGTAATCGGTCGCCATCAGGTTTGAGGTCGCCGCCATCGCCATGCTGTGCGATACGGACGAAACGGTTCCGGCAAACAGGAGCGCAAATAACGCCAAAGCGGCGGCAAGGCGCCGCCACGGCGAAAGCGTCATCTCGGTCTGACCGAACCTCATGGGAAGACGATACAACCTTCCCGTATTGGAAGGTCAAGTCTTTCTAAGCTCCACCGGGATGAGGCGTGGCCGTCGCCCCGATATTCGGAATCCAGGCGGGAGTCCGGGCTGCGTAGTCTTCGTAGAGGCTGCCGAATTTGGCCCGGATTTCCCGCTCCTCGATGGCCGCCAGGCGGACATACATCACCACCAGGATCGGGAACATCAGCAACGTCAGGATGGTGGGCCACTGGAAAAGGAAGCCCAGCATGATGGTAATGAAGGCGACATACTGAGGATGACGGACATAAGCATAGGGTCCACTCGTCGCCAGCGTCCCAGCTTTTTGCGCGCTGTGCAGGACAGACCAGGAGGCTGACAACAATATGAACCCGAAGGCGATAAACAGCCCGCTGAAGATGTGCAGGATTCCGAAATGCGGGTCGCCCTGCAGGCCGAAGATTGTCCACCAGAGATGGCCGGCATCGTGAGAGAGCGGATCGAGGCCCGGGTAGCGGCTCTGCAGCCAGCCCGACAGGAAGAAGATGGTGACCGGGATGCCGTACATTTCGACAAACAGCGCGATGATGAAGGCAGAGAATGCCCCAAACGTGCGCCAATCGCGGGCCGTTTCCGGTTTGGTGAAGCTCAGCGCAAACAGGATGAAGACGGCGCTATTGGCAATGACCAGGAACCAGAGGCCGTAGGCCGACGAAGCATGTTCGATCATCACTGGCCTGCCTTTCCCGAGGAGTCATCGTGGCCTTGATGCTTGGCTTGGTCGTGTCCGCCATGGCCGCCATGGCGATGAAACAGGTGCATCAGCGGACAAGCCAGGATGAGCAGATACGGCAGGACGCCAAAAACATGTGCCCGATGTTCGGTGATCAGGAAGAATCCGCCCACAGCCAGGAAGCCGATCAGGACAAGACCCGATGCGGTCCGCCACCATGGCGCCTGAGGCGTGTTCTGGTGAGCATCCATCTGCATCTCCCTTGCGATGGTTTACGCTATGGCGGATCGCGCGATGCAATGTTGATTTGCATCAACCCTTCAGGACGCTTGTCAGGCCTCACGAAATCTTGACTGTCCGCAGGCGCAGGGCATTGGCAACCACGCTAACCGACGACAGGGCCATCGCGGCGGCGGCGATGATCGGGGACAGCAAAAGCCCGAAAGACGGATAGAGCACGCCGGCGGCAACCGGTACGCCGGCAACATTGTAGATAAAGGCGAAAAACAGGTTCTGCCTGATATTGCGCATGGTGGCCTGGGACAAATGCCTGGCTTTTGCAATGCCCTGAAGATCGCCCTTCAGTAACGTGACGCCCGCGCTTTCGATGGCGACGTCGGTGCCGGTGCCCATGGCGATGCCGACGTCGGCCGCTGCCAGCGCCGGGGCGTCGTTCACGCCATCACCTGCCATCGCCACGACGCGGCCTTCACCCCGCAGTTTTGCAACGACCGCGCTTTTGCGGTCGGGCAACACATCGGCCTCGACCTCATCGATGCCGAGCCGCCGGGCGACCGCCTCAGCCGTGGTGCGATTGTCACCCGTCAGCATGACGACCCGGATGCCGGCGCCGCGCAGGGCGGCGAGCGCTGCCGGTGTTGAGGCCTTTACCGGATCGGCAATGGCAATGATGCCGGCCACCGTACCATCGAGGGCGACATAGATCGCCGTCGCGCCCTCGCGACGCAGTTCATCGGCCCTGGGTTGCGATGCTTCTGTCGGAACATGCTGTTCTCCCAGGAAGCTGGCATTGCCAATCACCACCCTCCGGCCTTCCACGACGCCCAGCACGCCTTTGCCGACGGGGCTATCGAAGTCCGATGCCTCAGCCAGGACCAGTTGGCGTTCCGTGGCAGCCAGTACGATGGCCTGGGCCAGCGGATGCTCGCTGCCGCGCTCCAGGCTGGCCGCAATACGCAGAATTTCGTCTTCCCGCTGAGCGGCTAAGGCCACGATTGCCGTGACCTTCGGCTTGCCTTCGGTCAGGGTGCCCGTCTTGTCGACGACGGCCGTATCGACTTTTTCCATGCGCTCCAGCGCCTCGGCATTCTTGATCAGAACGCCATTCTGGGCGCCACGACCGACCCCCACCATGATCGACATCGGCGTGGCTAGCCCAAGGGCGCAGGGACAGGCAATGATCAGGACGGAAACGGCCGCAACCAGGCCATAAGCCATCCGGGGTTCCGGTCCCCAGATGGCCCAGGCGGCAAATGCGAGGATGGCGACGACGATCACGGCCGGTACGAACCAGGCCGAGACATCGTCGACCAGACGCTGAATGGGGGCTCGGCTGCGCTGGGCCTGGGCAACCATATGGACGATTTGGGCCAGCATCGTGTCATGACCGACCTTGTCGGCCCGCATCACGAAACTGCCGGTCTGGTTCATGGTGCCGGCGATGACCTTGCTGCCGGGCGTCTTGGTCACCGGCATGGATTCACCGGTGACCATCGATTCATCGATACTGCAGCGGCCATCCAGAACCTCGCCATCAACGGGCACCTTTTCGCCAGGACGCACGCGCAGGCGGTCGCCGACGGCAATGGCATCAATTGAAATGTCTTCATCCTCGCCAGCAGCGGTGATCCGGCGCGCCATCTTGGGTGTGAGGTCGAGCAAGGCCCGGATCGCCCCGGAGGTCTGTTCGCGGGCACGAAGCTCCAGCACCTGCCCGAGCAATACCAGGACCGTGATGACGGCGGCGGCCTCGAAATAGACGGCAACGGCACCTTCGGCGCCACGGAAGGCGGAAGGGAAGATGCCTGGCGTAAGGGTTGCCACAATGCTGTAAACCCAGGCGACCCCCACGCCCATGGCGATCAAGGTGAACATGTTTAGCTTGCGGGTAACAACCGACACCGCGCCGCGTTCGAAGAATGGCCAGCCGGCCCATAGCACCACAGGCGTAGCAAAGATCAACTGCACCCAGTTCGAGGCCTGCGCGCCGAGCAAGTGCAGGCCCAGCAGATGAGGCCCCATCTCCAGAACCAGCAGCGGCACGGTCAGGATCAGCCCGCCCCAGAAGCGGCGGGTCATGTCCCTTAGCTCCGGGCTCGGACCACTGTCTGGGCTTGCGGTTTCAGGTTCGAGTGCCATGCCGCAGATCGGGCAATTGCCGGGCGCAGGCTGCCTGATCTGGGGGTGCATCGGGCAGGTATAAATCGTTCCCGCCGGGGCGTGATTTTCAGCCTGGCGCCGCGCCGTGGCATACTTCGCCGGCTCGGCGATGAATTTCGATTTGCAGCCCTCGCTGCAGAAGACATATCGGACTGTGTCGTACTCGGCTGAATGCTGTGCCAGCTCTGGGTCGACATTCATGCCGCAGACAGGATCCTTTGCGAGGCGCGCAGCATCATGCTGTCCGGTAGTATGACCATGGTGGTGATCGTGGCTGCCGTGCCCATGACTACCGTGCTCATGGCGATGCTGCATGTCTGTCATAACCCTTTCCACGATCTGATCACGGGTACGCGACGCTCCATCAGCGACGCGGCCTCGCTTGCTGAAAGGCGTGTGGCAGTCCAGCCCGGCTGTCAGGCTGTCACTGGTTTCACGGTAAAGCCGGCATCCTGAATAGTCAGGATAATACTGGCCTCCGGTACCGAACCATTGATTTGGATCAGCCTGGTGTTGCGGTCGATCTCAAGGCTATCTATGCCATGCACCTGCGCCAAGACTTTACGAATCTTGTTTTCACATCCGCCGCAGGTCATGTCAGGAATATGTAATTTCAACATGACAATCTCCTTTTGTAGCGGGTTGATTGTCCGCCCTCCCATGGTGGGAAGGTCAAGGTCTATATAGCCGCAGCAAGATTGAATGCCCGCCAGTCCATAACTAGCTGGAAAGGGCTTCGTAATTCACGCTTGATGCAATGAAACCACCTCTCGAGTCTGGAGAATCAGAAATGGGAGGTGGGGTAGTATTCTTAGATCGAGTGGAGACAGTCACGGTATGCTGCTGGTTCTCATAACTTCATCGGAAAGGCGCATTGCGAGCGGCCGTCCGTCAAAACGGTGACCTTTCTAGGCAGCCAAAACCCCGTCGGTTCTCAATCCCGAAACCTTCAACGGCGAGCAAAAGCTCATTTTATGGCTCAATGCTGACGCATAAACTCAAAGTTTTCTGCACAAAGTCGGCGCTGAACTGGTTAGCCATGTCAATAAAAACAAACCACTTATGCTGCACGCACAATCACTTTATGGGTCACGCGACACTCTCGAGGGGAGGCGCATGGTCGAGAAAATTTGCATTTTGTGGGTAATTAATTGCGGATTTTTGCAAATTATCTGTCTTGATAGTGGGATGGGCAAGTATATTTTCTCGCTAATTCAATCATTTGAGGAATGAAAATTTGCAGGGTATGGGTATCCCGACAGCCATTCGTGACGGTGTTGCCACGCTGGGAGCTCATGCGCTCGAATCCTGATGCAGGTTAAAGCCCGCGCACCATCACCAGTGCGATGATCGCCGGGATCGCCAGGCGCAGCAGCCACAGCCAAATTATCTGCAGACGCCTGTCCGCCAGTCCCGACATGCGCGTCGCATCGGCTTTTGGCCAGGCCCAGCCGGCAAACAGGGCGATCGCGATGCCGCTCAACGGCAGCACCAGATTCGAAGCCAGGTGGTCTGCCAGGTCGAGCAGGAAACGCCCGCCCGGCAGCAGGACGCGCAGCGACCCGTATCCCAGGGCGACCGGGCTGCCCAGTAACAGCACGCCGCCGGTGACCAGCAGCACGGCATGAGGCCGGCGCAGTCGCCACTTCGCCATGGCCAGCGACACCGGCACTTCCAGCAGAGCGATAACCGATGTGAGCGCGGCGACCAGCAGCAGCAGGAAGAAGGCGGCCGCGATCCAGCGTCCGGCCGGCAGCACGACGAAGGCGAGCGTCGGCCCCTGGGCGGGATCGATACCGTGGGTGAAAACGGCGGGAAAGATCACCAGGCCCGCCAGCAGCGCGATCAGCGTGTCGCCGGCAGCGATCACCAGGGCGGCGCGCGGCAGCCTTTCGCTCGGCGAAAGATAGCCGCCATATGTGACCAGGATGCCCATGGCCAGGCCAATCGAGAAAAACGCCTGGCCGATGGCGGCGAGATAGGTTCCGGGTTCACCCAGCATGCTCCAGTCGGGTGTGAACAGGAAGGCCAGCGCGCGCGGCGCGCCCGGCAAGGTCAGCCCGTAACCGGCCAGCAGCAGCACCAGCAGGGCGAAGGCCGGCATCAGGACGCGGCTGGCGAATTCGATGCCGCGCTCGACGCCCGCGGCCACGATCGCGGCGGCGATGGCTATAACAAGCGCGAACCAGAGCAGCGGCTGCACCGGGCTGGCGATGAAAGACTCGAAATAGGCAGCATGACCCGCCGCGCCTGCCATGCGCGGGTCATCGCTGGCATAGGCCCAGAGATAGCGTGCCACCCAGCCGGCGATCACCGGATAATAGGCCAGAATGGCGATGCTGCCGATCACGCCGGGCCAGCCGGCCAGGCGCCAGGGCATGGTCGGTGCGATACGCGTGAAGGACGTGACCGGATTGGCGCGGCTGCGTTGCCCGATCGCCAGTTCCGCGATCAGCAGCGGCAGGCCGAGGATCGTGACGGCCAGCAGGTAGACCAAGATGAAGGCGCCGCCGCCATTCTCGCCGACCACGTAGGAGAAGCGCCAGATGTTGCCGATCCCAATCGCCGAGCCCAGTGCCGCGAGCAGGAAACCGAGGCTGGAGCCCCATTGCGGGATTTCGGAGGATACATTTCTGTTCAATTGCCGTACTCCCTGCTGCGAACGCAGGGTATCGTGACGTATGGCCGGTGCACTTGATGTGGGTCAAGATTGCAGGCATGGCCGGCGGCTAGGATATCCGCAACGCTGGGCGATGGAATCGTCGCCTGCATCCGTGGCGGAATAAACGCCATGGACGCGAAAGGAGGCAGGATGGAGCTGATCGTCGAATCGGCTTTCGGGGAGATCGCGGCGCTGCTGGTCATGGCGGCCGTGGTGGGGTTCATTGGCATTCTGCTGCGCCAGCCGCTGATCGTCAGCTTCATCGCCGTCGGCCTGCTGGCGGGTCCGTCGATCTTGAACATCGTGCGTTCCAATGACCAGATCGATCTGCTGTCGCATCTGGGCATCGCGATCCTGCTATTCCTGGTCGGCATCAAGCTCGACATCAAATTGATCCGATCGCTCGGCGCAGTCTCGCTGATGACCGGCCTGGGCCAGGTTATCTTCACCTCGATCTTCGGCTTCCTGATCGGCCTCGCGCTGGGCTTCGATGCCGTCACCAGCCTGTATGTGGCCGTGGCGCTCACCTTTTCCAGCACGATCATCATCGTCAAACTGCTGTCGGACAAGCGCGAGATCGATTCCCTGCATGGCCAGATCGCGCTGGGCTTCCTGATCGTGCAGGATCTTGTTGTGGTGCTGGCCATGATCGCGCTGTCGGCCATCGGCATCGGCACGGCCGGCCATGAAGGTTCTGGTAACATCCTGGTCGCTTTCGGCTCCGGCCTCGCGCTGGTGGCCATCGTCTATGTCTTCGTCAAATTCATTGCCGATCCTCTCACCGAGCGCCTGGCCGGCGCGCCAGAGCTGCTGGTGATCTTCGCCATCGCGCTGGCCGGGCTGTTCGCGGCGGTCGGTGACCTTGTCGGGCTGGGCAAGGAGGTCGGCGGCTTGCTGGCCGGCGTGGCGCTGGCCTCGACGCCCTATCGCGAAACAATCGCCGCCCGGCTGGCGCCGCTGCGCGACTTCCTTCTGCTGTTCTTCTTCATCGCGCTGGGCGCCACGCTCGACCTGTCCCTGCTCGGCACCCATGTCGTGGCCGCCGTGGTGTTCTCGCTGTTCATTCTGATCGGCAATCCGCTCATCGTGCTGGCGATCATGGGCGCGATGGGATACCGCAAGCGCACCGGCTTCCTGGCCGGCCTGACGGTGGCGCAGATCAGCGAATTCTCGCTGATCTTCGTGGCGATGGGCGTGACGCTGGGCCATATCGCGCCCGATGCACTGGGTCTGGTCACCATGGTCGGCCTGGTCACCATCGCCGCCTCAACCTACATGATCACCTATTCCCATCATCTCTACGCTGTGCTGGAACCCTTCCTCGGCGGTTTCGAGCGCAGGGATGCCGTGCGCGAACCGAAGGAGACGGGTCATGCCGCGCAGCATTACGATGTGGTGATCTTCGGTCTGGGCCGGTTCGGCACCGCCATCGGCCTGCGCCTGAAGAAGATGGGCCTGCGCGTTCTGGGCATCGATTTCAATCCGGCGGCGGTGCGGCGCTGGCGCCTGCTCGGTCTCGACACGGAATACGGCGATGCCACCGATCCGGAATTCATCACCACCCTGCCGTTGCGCCAAACCGACTGGGTCGTCTCGACCATCCCGGTCCATGCCACCGGCCTGAGCGAGGAGGATGCCCGCGCTACGCTGATCCAGTCGATCCGTGCCGATGGCTATCGCGGCCGTGTGGCGGTCACCTCGCACAGGGAGACGGATACCGGCTATCTGCGCGCTATCGGCGCCCATATCGTGTTCGAACCGTTCCAGGATGCGGCCGACCGCGCCGCCGAACTGCTGACCGGCGGCCGGGTGATGGACCGCACGCCGTTCCCCCAAATCCAGGGCGAGGAAAAGCGGCCGTCCTGATGCGTTATTCCGCCGCCAGCCGCTACTTTGCGCGCAGCAGGTGTCCGGTCATCGCCCGCACCGCCACGTCGTAACCCTCCGGCCCCAGGCCGGCGATCACCGCCGTGGCGACTTTCGAGACCAGCGAATTATGGTAGATCGCCTCGCGCCGGTGGATGTTGGAGATATGCAGCTCGATGATCGGACCGGGGAACTGCTTCAGCGCGTCTAGGATGGCAATCGACGTGAAGGTGAAGGCGGCGGGATTGATGACGATGCCGGCCGCCCCCTCGTCGATGGCCTCGTGGATCCAGTTGATGATCTCGCCTTCGATGTTGGACTGGTGGAACCGCAGCGGCCGCGCACCGGCGGCGCTCCTGCACATCGCCTCCACCTCGGCCAGGGTGGTGTGGCCGTAGATTTCCGGCTCGCGCTTGCCCAGCCGGTTCAGGTTGGGGCCGTTCAGGACGAATATCGGCTTGAGCTCGGTCATCGCATCCTCGCTGCGTCGGGGGTCAGCCCTGGTAGCCGAGCAGGCGCGGCAGCCAGAGCACAAGATCGGGAAACACCGTGATGACCGCCAGCGCCACCACCATGGCGAACAGGAAGGGCAGCACGTCGCGCACGATGGCGCGGATCGATACATTGGCGATGCGCGTCATCACGAACAGCAGCAGGCCGTAGGGCGGCGTGATCAGGCCCAGCATGATGTTCACCACCACGACGATGCCGAAATGCACCAGGTCGATGCCCAGCGCCTTCGCGGTCGGGATCAGCACGGGAATGACAATCAGCAGGATGGTGGTGCCTTCCAGCAGGCAGCCGAGCAGCAGCAGAAGAATGTTCACCAGCACCAGGAAGGCCAGCGGCGACAGGTCCCAGCCCGCCAGCAGCAGGCGGATGCTGTTTGGGATATTCTCGACGGTGACGACGTAGTTGAACACCAGTGCGCCGGCGATCAGCATGCCAACCGAAGCCGAGGTGCGTGCGCTGGCCAGGATCGAACGATACAGGTCGCGCAGGCCGACGCTGCGGTAGAGCAGCATCGACACCAGCAGCGCATAGGCCGCTGCCACGGCCGCGGCCTCGGTAGGTGTGGTGACGCCGCTGTATATCCCGCCCAGCAGCACCACCGGCATCATCAGGGTCGGCAGTGCCTGCCAGGTGATGCGCGGCAGCTCGCGCAGCGGCGTCGGTTTCTCGACCGGGAAATTCTCGCGCCGGGCGCCCAGGGCAACGATCACCATCTGCGAGAACGCCATCAGCAGGCCCGGCACCACGCCGCCCAGGAACAGGTAGCCGATCGAGGCATCCGAGACCAGGGCATAGAGGATCATCGGGATCGAGGGCGGGATGATCGGGCCGATCACCGCCGTCGCCGCGGTGAGCGCGGCGGCATAGCTGGCGCGATACTTGCCACCGGCCGTCATCATCACCTGCATCATCTTGCCGGTGCCGGCGGCATCGGCGATGGCAGAGCCC
Source organism: Ferrovibrio sp. (assembly GCA_046294345.1). Lineage (GTDB taxonomy): Bacteria > Pseudomonadota > Alphaproteobacteria > Ferrovibrionales > Ferrovibrionaceae > Ferrovibrio. The sequence goes on along the minus strand of JBKBJT010000001.1, from coordinate 71,871 downwards.
GACATGCCGGCGAAGATGATGCTTTGCAGGACGTTCACCTGGGCCAGGCCGCCGCGGAAGCGGCCGACGATGGCGTTGCAGAATTGCAGCAGCCGTTCGGTCATCGACCCGATATTCATCAGCTCGGCGGCCAGGATGAACAGCGGCACGGCCAGGATGATGTAGTTCACATACATGCCGTTCAGCAGCTGTTCGGCGGCGGTGCCCATGTCCAGGCCCGCCAGCCAAAGATACAGCACCGAGCCGGCGATCATGGCATGGCCGATCGGCAGGCCTAGAAAGGCCAGCACCGTCATGGCGACGATGGAAATCGAGAAGGGGCTTGCGAGGGTCATACGCCGGAGGCTGCCTTGGTGGGATCGGCATCCTGCAGCCTGTCGCCGCGCAGGGCGCGCCATGAGAGCCAGATATAGCGGATGAGGGTGGCGACCACGAAGAGGACGTAGATCGAGAACAGCCAGTCAAAGCGGATTTTCATGTAGGCCGACTTCTCGACCTTCATGAAGGCGACGTAATCGGCCACCGCCGGCAGCGACCAGCCATAGAGCAGGATCAGGGATCCGCCGCAGATCAGCATCATCACCCGGCGCAGCTTCGGCCCGGCGGCGCCATAAAGCAGGTCGAAGCGGATTTCCTCTTCCTCGCGCAGCACGAAGGCCGCACCCCACAGAACCAGCCACAGCCAGAGGATCGCGCTGATCTCGTTGGTCCAGCCGATGGGCAGGTTCAGCACATAGCGGAACACGATCTGCAGGATGAAGGCGACGAACATCACCGCCAGCATGGCCGCCAGCACATTCTCGCCGCGCCGGTACAGCCAGGCGGCCAGGCTCTCGAATCGATGACGCACGGAGGCTCTCCGGCCTTTCGGGACTAGAATTGCGACGGGGCCGGATCGGAACCCGGCCCCGCCCATGCTGCTAGAGCGCGTTGATCTTGTCGACCATGCCCTTCGGCCAGTCCTTGGCCAGGTCGGAGGCCAGGTATTTCGCCTGGGCATGCTTGCGGAAGGCGGCCTGGTCGGGCTGATAGATATTCAGGCCCTTGCTCTTGAACAGATCGAGCAGCTCCTTCTCGCGCGCCTGGTGTTTCTTGGTCGAGAAGTCGATGGCGGCGTCCGCGGCGGCCTGGAAACGCTTCTGCGCGTCCGCCGACATGCCCTTCCACACCTTGCTCGACACGGTGAGCAGGTCGAAGCCGACCAGGTGCGAGGTCAGCACGATCTGCGACATCACCTCGTAGAACTTCATGTTCTCGACATTGGGCAGCGGGTTGTCCTGGCCGTCGATGGCACCGGTCTGCAGGCCGGTATAGACCTCGGCATAGGCCATCGGCGTGGGGTTGGCGCCCAGCGACTCACCCAGGAACTGCCAGGCCTCGCCCGGCGGCATGCGCAGCTTGATGCCGGCCAGGTCGGCCGGGGTGGTGATCTTCTTGTTCGGCTTCAGGCCGACCTGGCGCGCGCCGAAATAGGTCGGGCCGAGGATATGGATGCCCAACTGGTCGTCGGCCATCTTCTTCATCTCGGCGCCCGGCGCGCTGGCGAAGAACTTGGCGAGGTGGTCGGCATCGCGGAACAGATAGGCCGCCGTCAGGATCGACCAGGCGGGAATCTGCTTCGAGATATCCTGCGGCGCGATGTTGCCCATTTCAAGGTTGCCGCGCTGGATCGCCACCAGCTCGGTGCCCTGCTTGAACAGGTTGCCGCCATAGTAACCCTCGAAGGCGAAGTCGCCGGCAACGCCTTCGGCGAACTTCTTCATCATCTCGGCGCGGATATCCTGTTCGGAAAAGACGGCCGAGAAGCGCAGTTTCGGCTTGCCCTGCGCATGGGCCGGGATGCTCAGGCCGGACAGGCCAAGGGTGGCTGCGGCCATGCCGGTGCCGGCGAGAAAGCGGCGACGTGTGGTTTCTATGGTCATTGTGTTTCCTCCCGATTTTTGGACTCAGATGTTGGGTTACGGTTACTGAAATCCTTTCGTTGCCTCAGGCCGCCGCCGCGAAATGGTCCGCCATCGCGGCCATGTCGGACTTGCGCCCGGTGAAAAGCTCGAATGCCCGCACGGCCTGGCCGATCGCCATGCCGGTGCCGGCCAGCGTGCGGCAGCCCAGCGCGCTCGCCGCGCGCAGCAATTCGGTCTCCTGCGGGAAATAGATGATCTCGGCCACCCAGTGATGGCCGCGCAGCAGATCGGCGGGAAACGGCGTGCCGGGATATTTCGCCATGCCGACCGGCGTGGTGTTGACGATGCCGTCACTCCACGAAAGCGTCTGCCCCAGCGCGTCCGCCGCGTGTTCGCCGGCCTGCACGCGGTCGCCCCAGTCGCGCTGCATGTGCCGGGCCAGGGCCTGCGCCCGCGCCGGATCGGTATCGATGATCTCCAGCCGTGCGACGCCCAACTGCATCAGGGCATAGGCCACGGCAGCCCCGGCGCCGCCGGCGCCGAACTGCACCACCTGGCGCAACGGCACATCAGGCAGGCCGGCGCGGAAGCCCTCGGCAAAACCCCAGCAATCGGTATTGTGGCCGGTGGTTGCGCCGCCGGCATAGACCACGGTGTTCACCGCGCCGATGGCGGCGGCCTCGGGCGACAGCGCGGCCAGATGCGGCAGGATCTGCTGCTTGAAGGGGTGGGTGACGTTGAAACCCTGGAAACCGAGCGCGGCGCCGGCGGCCAGCATGTCGGGCAGGGCCGCATCGGGCAGCGACAGGGCATCGAAATCGACCAGGATATAAATGCAGTCGAGGCCCAGCCGTGCCGCCTCGCGCTCATGCATCATCGGGGTGCGTGACTGCTGGATGCCGCGGCCGATCAGGCCGACCAGCACCGCCGGCGTCTGTATGCGTGGGGCATGGGCCGCCATCAGGGCCTGCAATGCCCGTATGCAAGTGTCGCGGCCTGACATGTCGCGTCCCGTATTCACGGCTTCTCCCGTCTCCCCTTCGGGCGTCTTGGTGCAGAATGTACGAAATAGTTAGTATAGTCAAATCCAAACCGGCAACTCGGCAGGTCGGATGGTTTGATTGGCCAGGTTTTGGCGGATTTCCCGATTTCGGAACGCCCGGCGTTCAATGCCCCTGCAGCCAGTGCAGCACGCCCCGGCCGGCGACAACGCCTGTGGCCATACAGCCCTGCAGCAAATAGCCACCGGTGGGTGCTTCCCAGTCCAGCATCTCGCCGGCCACGAACACCCCCGGCCGTTTGCGCAGCATCAGGTGTTCGTCCAACTCATCCAGCGCGATGCCGCCCGCCGTGGAAATCGCGCGGGCCAGCCCGAAAGGTGCGGTGAGACGCAGCGGCAGCGCACGCACCAGCCGATCAAGCGGAATAGTGCTGCCGCCATGCAGGGCTTCCTGGATCAGGCCGATGGCCACCGGCGGCAGGTTGATCTGCTTGCGCAGGAAATTGGCCAGCGAGGCGCCGCGCCGCGGCTGGTTCAGTTTTTCATGCAGCTCGGCATCGTCCATGTCGGGCCGCAGGTCGATCTTCAGTTCCGCCACGCCATCGCGGGTGATGGCATCGCGCAAGGCGGCCGACAGCGCATAGACCGCGCCGCCCTCGATGCCTTGTGCGCCGATCATCGCCTCGCCGCGGATCGTCTGGCCGGCAAAGCTGAGTGCGATGCGTTTGAGCGGCGTGCCGGCATGGCGGTCGCGGAAATGCTCCGACCATGCGACTTGGAAACCGCAATTGGCCGGCTGCAGCGGCGTTATCGCGATATCGGGCAGCAGGGCGGTCCAGCCGCCATCGGCACCAAGCCGTGGCCACGACGCACCGCCGAGCGCCAGCACGACGGCATCGGCGGCATACGTGCTGCCATCATTGAAGCGCAGGGCGCGACCATCGTCGGTCCAGCCGGTCCATTCCGCCCGTGTCTTCAGCGTCACGCCCAGATCGTTCAGCCGCGCCAGCCAGGCGCGCAGCAGAGGGCTAGCCTTCATCGCGCGCGGAAAAACGCGGCCGCTGCTGCCCACGAAGGTCGGCTGGCCCAGGCCGTCGCACCATTGCACCAATGCCTGCGGCGGAAAGGCTTCCAGCGCGGCGCGCATCCAGCCTTCGGCGGCGCCATAGCGCGCACGGAACCGCTCCATGGCCTCGGAATGGGTGATGTTCAGCCCGCCGCGACCCGCCATCAGCAGCTTGCGGGCCGGGCTGGGCATGCGCTCGAACACCGTCACCGCGACAGCCCCGCTGCCCTCGCGCGCGATCACCTCGGCGGCCATCAGTCCGGCCGGGCCGGCGCCGATGATGGCGATGCGATGGACAGGGGTCGTGTTCATGGGCCTGTAATGCCGCCTCGCCGGCGGCCGCGCAATGGGCCGGCTTCCTCGCCCGGCGCTTTATTGTCGTCGCCAGCGATGCCAAGCTGGTCTTCCGATCCGATTCGCATCTCCGCATGACCGAACCAGAACACACCGCACCGACCGATCCGCTGCTGCTGCGCAATTTTGGCCTCGGCATCGCCAATGGCACGCTGGTGGATGCCAGCGACCAGATCGCCTCGCCCAACATCGTCGTGCCCTGGCTGCTGCATGCGCTGGGCGCCTTCGCTTTCGTTGTCTCGGCCGCCGTGCCGCTGGTGCGGGCCGGCCAGCTCGCCGCCTCGCTGGCGCTCGGGCCCGCCGTGGTGCGCGCGCCGCTGGCGAAACTGCTGGTCGGCCTGGCCACCTTCGCGAAAGCCATCGCCCTTGGCGGCATGGCGCTGGCCGCCTGGCTGCTGCCGCCATTGCCCGCCATTGTCGCCATCGTGGTTCTGCTGCTGCTGGTCGGGCTGGCCAACGGGCTGGGCGGCCTGGGCTTCCGCCAGCTTGCCGCCAAGGCGATCCCGGCGCATCGGCGCGGCGCGCTGCTGGCCTTGCGGCTGGCCGCCGGCGGCCTGTTCACCGTGCTGCTGCTCTATGTGTTCTACAGCCAGCATGACGCGCCGCGCAGCATCGACGGGTATGGCTGGAAGCTGCTGATCGCCGCCATCTGCCTCACGCTCGGCGCGCTCGCCATCCTGCTGTTCTTTGAAAACCGCGGCGCGGCGGCCGGCACGCACCTGCCTTCGCTGGCCGATGGCTTCCGGCTGGCCGGTCGCTCGCGCTGGTATCGCTCGTATCTGCAGATGCGCGGCGTGGCGCAGGGCATCGACATGACGGTGCCGTTCTTCGCCATCCATGCCGCCAATGTCACCGGCGCGGCTCATGCGCTCGGGCTTTTTGTTGCCGCGTCCACCCTGGGCGGCGCGCTGGCGGGCCTGCTGCTGGCGCGGATTTTGGACCGGCATGTGGAACTGGTGCTGCGCGCGGCGCCGGTGCTGGCGCTGCTGGCTGCCGGTTATGCGCTGCTGCTCGACCTGCATCTGGGCTGGCGCACGGCCGAGGCCTATGCGCCGGTTTTCTTCGTCGCCGCCGTGGCCGGGCAATCCTACTGGCTGGCCTGCGACACGCTGGCCCTGCGCAATCTGCAGCTTGCCGATCTGCCGGCCGGCAGCGGCCTGGCGGCGGCGGTGGCCAGCGTGGCGGCGATGCTGATGGCGCTGATTTTCGGCGCGGTGGCGCATTCCACCCATGTGCTGGTTGCCATCGGCCTGCTCGGCATCCTGCTGCTGGGCGGCATGTTCAGCATCGAGCGGGTGATTTCCGCCGCGAAAGCCTGAAGCTCAGGTCGCGCCGTTGCAGACGCGGCGCATGAAATCCAGGAAGGCGGGATCCTCGGCATAGGCCACGTTGATGCGCAGGGCGGGGCGGTGCGCCTCGCGGTCCAGCGTGAAGATCGAGCTGGGTGCCAGGAAGATGCCTTCCTCCGAGGCGCGGCGGGCCAGCGCCACATCATCGACGCCCTCGGGCAGCGGGCACCACAGGTAATAACCGCCGGCCGGGGCGCTGAAATCCCGCAGGCCGATGCCGGCCAGGTCGGCCATCGCCTGGGCGGAAGCGCGCGCCACGCGTTCGCGCAGGCGGTTCAGGTGATGGCGGTAATGCCCGTCGGCCATCAGGTCGTGGATCAGGCGTTCGACATAACCCGAACTGTTCACCACGGTCAGCATCTTCACGTCGGTGAGCGAGCGGATCAGCGCCGGGGCGGCGGCGATGTAGCCGGTGCGCAGGCTGGCCGACAGCGTCTTGGAAAACGTGCCGACATAGATCACGCGCTCAAGCTGGTCCAGCGCCGCCAGGCGCGGCGTGATCGGTGGCAGCAGGTCGGCGAAGGGATCGTCCTCCACCAGGATCATGCCCAGTCGCTCGGACTGCTGCAGCAGGCGGTGGATGCCGGCCGGCGTCATCGAAGTGCCGGTCGGGTTATGCGCCAGCGTCTGGGTGAAGAACAGGCGCGGGCGGTGCTGCGCGGCCTTGGCCTCCAGATCGTCCGGATCGGGGCCGTCCGCATTGCGGCGCACACCGATCACGTTGGCACGCGCCAGCCGCAGCTTGCCGAACAGCGGATAGTAACCGGGGCTGTCGACCAGCACGGCATCGCCCGGTTCGATGAAATGCCGCACGATCAGGTCCAGTGCATGGTTGGCGCCGAAGGTGAGCAGGATCTGCTCGGCCGTCACATGGATCGAGCGTTCGATCAGCCGGCCGGCGATCATCTCGCGTAAGGGGCCGTAACCCTGCGGCGCGCCATAACCATGTTCGATGCGTTCGCCGCCGCGTGTACTCAGGCGCAGATGGCGACCGAGTTCGGACCCCTCCATCCACGCCGCTGGCGGGCGGCCATCGCCGACGCGCACGGCATAATGCTGGTTGAGTTGTTCGCGCAGCAGCGAGACGAGATCGATCGCCTCGCTGACATGGGCGGGCCGGATCGCCGCCGAGGCTTTGGGGCGGGGCCGCGCGACATAAAAGCCCGAGCCGCGCCGGGGCTCCAGATAACCCTGCGCCACCAGCCGGTCATAGGCCTCGACCATGGTGTTCTTCGACACGCCGAACTCGGTGGCGGCCTGGCGCACCGAACCCAGCCGCGCGCCCGGCACCAGATGGCCGCGTTCCACCTGCTGGGCGATGTTGCGGGCGATCTGCTCCGCCCTGGCGATGCGCATGCTGTTGATCCTCCCGAACTGTACCAGATAATCAATCAGTACAGTTGATCGGACAATAGCCGGAATTGTCCCTTGTTTAAAAGGGCATGCACCGCGATTTTGGGCCGTCATCAGGGCCGCGCCGGCACAGGCAGTGGCCGAATGGAGGAAACACCGATGAGCAAGGCGGTCTCTGCCAATGCGGCAGGGCGAAGTGTCAATTCGCGTATCGAGAATTACCGCAACATGACGCCGGCGCAGCGTCTGGCGGCACTGGCGGATGCGGCTTCCTTAAGCGATGCCGACCGCGCCCTGCTGGCCGCGCCCGGTGCCCTGCCGGTGGAACGCGCCAACGGCATGATCGAGAATGTGGTTGGCACCTTCGAGTTGCCCTTTGCCGTCGCCACCAATTTCCAGATCAACGGCCGCGACTACCTGATCCCCATGGCGGTGGAGGAGCCTTCCATCGTTGCCGCCGCCTCCTACATGGCGCGCATCGCGCGCGGCTGCGGCGGTTTCGAAACCTCCTCCACCATGCCGATCATGCGCGCCCAGGTGCAGGTGATCGGCCTGTCCGATCCCCATGGCGCGCGGCTGCAGATTCTGGCCGCCCGCGACGAGATCCTCGCCGCCGCCAATGCCCGCGACAAGGTGCTGATCGGCCTGGGCGGCGGCTGCCGCGACATCGAGGTGCATGTCTTCCCGCAGACGCCGCGCGGCCCCATCGTGGTGCTGCATCTGCTGGTCGACGTGCGCGACGCCATGGGCGCCAACACGGTGAACACCATGGCCGAGACGGTGGCACCCATCGTCGAGCGCGTCACCGGCGGCAGCGTGCGGCTGCGCATTCTGTCGAATCTCGCCGACCGCCGCCTGGCGCGTGCCCGCGTCAGCCTGACGGAAGAATCGCTGGCGACCAAGGAGTTCTCCGGCCGGCGGATCATCGACGGCATCCTGGATGCCTATACCTTCGCCGCCGTCGATCCTTACCGCGCCGCCACGCACAACAAGGGCATCATGAACGGCATCGATCCCGTGGTGGTGGCCACCGGCAACGACTGGCGGGCCATCGAGGCCGGCGCCCATGCCTGGGCGGCGCGCGGCGGGCATTACACCTCGCTCACCACCTGGGAACTCAGCAACGACGGTCGCCTGGTCGGCACGTTGGAAATGCCCATGGCGCTGGGCCTGGTCGGCGGCGCCACCAAGACGCATCCATTGGCGCAGCTGGCGCTGCGCATCCTCGGCGTTTCGACGGCGCAGGAACTGGCCGAGATCACGGTCACCGTCGGTTTGGCGCAGAACATGGCCGCCCTGCGCGCGCTGGCCACCGAAGGCATCCAGCGCGGCCATATGGCCCTGCATGCCCGCAACATCGCCATTGTCGCCGGCGCCGCCGGCGAGGAGATCGACAAGGTTGCCGCCGAACTGGCCGCCAGCCACGACGTGCGCACCGACCGCGCGGCCGAGATCCTCGCCCGCCTGCGCAAGACATAGTTCTGTCGCGTTTCATCACCCAAGAGAAAAACAACGGAGGAAACAGGAATGACGATCAATCGACGCAAGCTGCTCGGCTCGGGCGCCGCCCTCGCGGGTGCCGCCACCTTCGCCGCCGCCACGCCGGCGCTGGCCCAGAGCGGCGCGGTGAAATGGCGCATGCAGGCGCTGTGGGATCCGGGCACCACGCCGCAGAAATTCGAGGAGCGTTTCGTCAAGCGCGTGTCGGAACTCACCGGCGGCAAGTTCACCATCGAGCTTTTTGCCGGCGGCCAGATCGTGCCGGCGGCGCAGGCCTTCGATGCTGTGCGCGGCGGCGCCTTCGAGATGATGAAGACCTTCGACGGCTACGAAGCCGGCAAGATTCCCGCCTTCGCCTTCACCAGCACGATTCCCTTCGGCTTCCCGGAATCGGACCAGTACGAGGCCTGGTTCTACGAGGTCGGCGGCCTGGAGATGGCGCGCGAGGCTTATGGCGCGGCCGGGCTGATGTATATCGCCCCGACCGTCTATGGCCAGGAACCGATCCACGCCAAGATGCCGATCACCAAGATCGCCGACCTAGCCGGCAAGAAGGGCCGCTTCGTCGGTCTGGCGTCTGCTGTGATGGGGGCCTTCGGCGTCAGCGTCTCGCCGCTGCCGACCGGCGAGGTCTATTCGGCGCTCGACAAGGGCGTGATCGACATCGCCGACCGTGGCGACCTGACCGCCAATTTCGAGGCCGGCATCGCCGAGGTGGCCAAGCATGTGGTGGTGCCGGGCGTGCACCAGCCTACCACGGCCACCAGCTATGTCGCCAATCGCGGTGCCTATGAAAAGCTGCCGGCCGAATTCAAGGCGGCGCTGGCCGTGGCGGCGCGCGAGATTTCGTCCAGTCTGCGTCAGCATATCCTGGTGCAGGACGCCATCGCGCTGGAGAAGTACAAGGCCAAGGGTTGCACCATCCATACCTTCGATCCGGCCGACATCCTGGCCAACCGTCCCAAGGCCGTGGCGGCCTGGCAGGCGGCGACCAAGGACAACGCGCTGGCCAAGAAGATTCTGGAAAGCCAGGTTGCCTTCATGAAGCGTCTCGGCGTATTGGCTTAAATCGAATCCTGCGGCGGGTGCCTGTTGGCATCCGCCGCATTTTTTCCCCAGGTCATCGGGAGAGCCCATGCCGCCCGTCATCGCCGGCTTTGTTGGCGCCGTCACCGGCCTCAACCGCGCGGCCTTTTATCTCGCCATCCTGCTGATCTACCTGATCGCGCCGGTCATGCTGATCGACGTGGTGATGCGGTATGCCTTCAACGCACCCACCGTCTGGGGCATGGAACTGGCCGTTCTGCTGTTCGGGCCGTATTTCCTGCTGGCCGGCCCCTATGTGCTGCACCAGAAGGGCCATGTGGCGATGGACCTGGTGCGCCAGCGGCTGAGCCTTAAGGCCGACCGCCTGGTCGAGCTGGTCAACCTGCCGATCATCATCGCCTTCTGCGCCATCCTGATCTGGTTCTCGGCGCCGGCCGCCATCGATTCCTTCAACTACGGCGAAACTTCCTTCTCGGCATGGAATCCGCCGATCTGGTGGACCAAGGCCGCCGTGCCGCTGTCGCTCGTGCTGATGCTGCTGCAGGCACTGGCCGAATTCCTGCGTGTACTGTTCCGCGCTCCCCATGCTGCAGACCGGCATCCTGAGGAGGCCGCGCTGTGAGCTCCACCGCCATCCTCATCCTGATGTTCGGCGGCCTGACGCTGTTCATGCTCACCGGCCTGCCGATCGCCTTCGTGCTGGGCGGCCTGTCGCTGCTGATCACCGTGCTGTTCTGGAATCCCCAGGCGGTGATCATCCTGGTGCTGCAGATTTTCGACACCATGAAGTCGGAAGCGCTGCTCGCCATTCCGCTCTACATCTTGATGGCGGCTTTGCTGTCGCGGTCGGGCGTGATCGAAAAACTCTACCGCGCGATGGAATTGTGGTTCGGCCGCCTGCGCGGCGGCCTCGCCGTCGGCACGGTGGTGATCTGCGTGATCATGGCGGCGATGACCGGCGTGGTCGGCGCCGCCGTCACCGCCATGGGCATGCTGGCCCTGCCCGAGATGCTGCGCCGCAAATACAGCCCCGAGCTGGCCACCGGCACGATCTGCGCCGCCGGCACGCTGGGCATCCTGATCCCACCTTCCGTACTCACCATCGTTTATGCCGTCACCGCCCAGGTTTCCATCGGCAAGATGCTGATCGCCGGCCTCGTGCCGGGCCTGATCCTGGCGGTGCTGTACATCGCCTATATTCTGCTGGTGGCCTGGCTGAAGCCCGGCGCGGCGCCATTGCGCGAGGATTACGCGCCGGCCCCGCTGCGCGAACGGCTGCTCGCGCTGAAAGCCCTGGTGCTGCCGATGCTGCTGATCGTGCTGATCCTCGGCTCGATCTTCCTCGGCATCGCCACACCCACTGAGGCTGCGGCCGTGGGTGTGTTCGGCGCGCTGATCGCGGCTGCGCTGGAGAAGAAGCTGAATCTCGACGCGCTGGTCTCGGCGGCGGCCGATACCGGCAAGGCCACGGCGATGATCCTGTGGATCACCATCGGCGCCAAGGCCTATGTGGCGATCTTCACCGGCCTGGGCGGTGCGGATTCGCTGCTCGGCATGATCAAGTCGCTGGAGGTCGGGCCCTATGTGATCCTGGCCGTGATGCTGCTGATCCTGATCTTTCTCGGCACCGTACTCGACGAGATCGGTATCATCCTGCTCACCGTGCCGGTCTTCATCCCGATCGTGAAATTCCTCGGCTTCGACGAGATCTGGTTCGGCGTGCTCTACGCCATCACGATCCAGATGGGCTATATCTCGCCGCCCTTTGGCTACACGCTGTTCTACATGAAGGGTGTGCTGCCCAAGGCGCTGCATATGGGCATCGTCTATCGCGGGATCGTGCCGTTCTTCCTGCTGCAGGGCGTGGGTCTGCTGATCGCCACGGCCTTCCCGGGCCTGATGACGATCCTGCCGCGCCTGATGGAGAACTGACGCCCGAACGCGTTATTCGGCCTTCGGCGTCACCACATGGGGACGGCCGGCGCTGAGCATCAGCAGGGCCATGTCGTCCAGGTCGGTCGACAGGCGGCCGAGCGTCGCGCCGCCGGCATGCATCAGGCAATGCACGCCCAACTCGCTCACCGCCTTCACCGTGGCGGCAACCGAATTCTTCTCGCTTGCCAGATAGAGCTTGATGCGGCTGTTGGGCTTGAGGTCGATGCGTGGCGCGAACAGGCAGCCTTCGAGCGACAGGTTGGTGACGGTTCCCTCGGTGACGCCGCCGGCATGCTCCAGCCGGGCGGCGATGCGGGTGTCGCGGCGGTCGAACCGGCGCCGGTTCGCTGTCGCCTTCTTCACCGGCGACTTCCTCGCCGAGGCCTTCTTCGCCGGCGTTTTCTTGACGGGCGCCTTGGTGGCCGCGCGTTTGGTCTTGCCTGCCGCTTTCGGCTTCGTTTTGACCTTGGTCTTTGTCTTGATCTTCGCCTTGGTTTTCACCTTGGCTTTGGTCCCGGTCGCGGTACCTGCCTTCGCCCGCGCGGCCTTGCTCTTCGGCGCTGCCTTGGCCTTCGGCTTGGCCTTGGGCCCGGTTTTGGGTGTGCTGCGGGCTGGGCTGGCTTTGCGGGCTGGGCTGGGTTTGCGGATCGCTTTGCGGCTTGCGGCGGCCATAACGCGCGTCTCTCCTTGCATCTCGCGCCACAGTAGCGAGGCCGCCGGAAAGAAGGAAGGGCAAATAACGGCTTGGTCATATTACAAAAGCATGGCGAGCGCGGCGCCGATTATCTAAAGTGGCAGGGCATGTCTTCGAACGAGCACAGAAAATAGTCGCCATGTCCGCGCGGATCCCGCCGGAGCCCGTCGTCTGGGCCTTATCGCGTCACAGCGCCTATCTGAACAGCCGCCCGGGCGGAGTCCGGCTCCAGCGGCGCAGTGAGGACATGTCCGACCTCAAGCTGGATGGCGCGGTGCTGGATGATGCCATCCTGCCCGGCTGCAGCTTCGCCGGCTCGTCGCTGCAATCGGCGCAGTTTCTGCGCGCCGACCTGTTCGGCAGCGACTTCACCCATGCCGACCTGACCCGCACGATGTTCGACCGCGCCGACCTGCGCGGCGCCAATTTCCTGATGGCGACGCTGAAACAGACCTCCTTCCGCCAGGCCGATCTGCGGCCGGGCCAGATTGTGCGCCATGAAAAGGAAGGCGAGGAAAAGCCGGTGGACGTGCCGGTGAACATGTCCGGCGCCAATCTCGACGAGGCCAATCTGGGCCATGCCCATATGGATCAGGCGAATTTGAGCAATTCCAGCGCGGTCGGCGCCACCTTCGTCGGTGCCTCGCTGTTCGCCGTCAATCTCACAGGCGCCGATCTTTCCGGCGCCGATTTCTCCGGCGCGCGGCTGAAGGACACGACCTTCGTCGGCGCGAACCTGGACGGGGCCAAGCTGGCCGGCTGCGATCTACGCGGCGCCAACCTGCGCAGCGTGGACCTTACCGGCGTCGATCTCACCGGCGCGAATCTTCAGGGCGCGGTCTATCGCAGTCAGGTGCAGCTGCCGGCCGAGATCGAGGCCAAGATGGCCGCCCATGGCAAGTGGATCGCTTCCAACGGCCTGTCGGGTGAACGCGCGGTGTTCAGCAACATGAAGCTGCCGGGCGTGGATTTCTCAAGCTGCGACCTGCGGGCCGCCATTTTCCACGACACCAACCTGGCCGGCGCCTATTTCACCCGCAGCCAGTTGCTGTTCGCCAGCTTCATCAATGCCGACCTGCGCAAGGCGAATTTCGACCAAGCCAGCCTGGGCGGCGCCAATCTTTCCGGCGCATTGCTGGCCGGCGCGGTGTTTCGGGGAGCCCAGCTTGTCGGGGTCGAGATCTACAACGCGCTGAACCAGCGCACCGGCAAGACCATCTTCCCCCGCTTCGACAATGCCGACCTGACCGGGGTTGATCTGCGCGGTGCTGTTGTGGAAGGTATTGATTTTTCTAGTACTATTTTCGAAAAAGTGAATATCGGCGGTGCCGATCTGCGCCAGTGCACCGGCATGCGCAGCGGCAAGCGCGGCTGACCCGCCCCCTTACCCCGGGGGAATGCAGGAATTGTAATATTTTAACAATTATGCAGTTTGTAGTTGCCTGCCGGTAACAGCGTGTCCTAGCCTGCGAGAATGTACTAGCAGGCGTTGTTTTTATGCAGGACCGCTCCCTTCCGCCGCACGATATCCAGGTCATCCTGTCCCGGCATGCTGCCTTCCTGGCCGGTCGGCCGGGTGGCGCGCGCCTGCAGCAGGCGGGCGGCCAATACGCCAACCTGCGGCTCGATGGCGCAATGCTGGATGACGCCATCCTGTCGCGCGCCACCTTCGGCAATGCGTCTCTGGCCGGGGTGCAGTTCCGCCGCGCCGATCTCTTCTGCGCCGATTTCCAGAACGCGGACCTGACCCGCGGCGTGTTCGACCGCGCCGATCTGCGCGGCGCCAATATGGGCCGCGCCATCCTGCGCCATGCCTCGCTGTCTCAGGTCGACCTGCGGCCGGGCCAGATCATGCTGGCCGAGACCAGCGAGAGCAAACAGGTCAACGCCAATCTCGATGGCGCCAAGCTGGACGGGGCCGATTTCAAGAATTCCCAGATGGACAATGCCAGCATGGCGGTGTCGTCGGCTGTCGGTGCGTCATTCAGCAACACCAGCATGTTCGCGGTGAATCTGGCCGGTGCCGACCTGTCGGGCGCCAATCTGGCCGGTGCCAAGCTGAAGGATGCCAACCTGATCGGCGCCAATCTTGCCGGCGCCAAGCTGAAAGGCTGCGACCTGCGCGGCGCCAATCTGCGCAATGTCGATCTGTCAAAGGTGGATACCGACGGCGTGGCCCTGCAGGGTGCGGTTTATCGCAAGGGCGATGCGCTGCCCGAGGAAATCGAGATCCTGCTGAAGGCGCACAGCACATGGATCGCCACCAATGGCGCCGAGGGCGAGCGCGCCGTGCTGAGCCAGCGCAATCTCGATGGCTGCAATTTCGGCGGCTGCGACCTGCGCGGCGCGGAATTGCATGACGCTTCGCTGCGGGGCGCGGATTTCTCCAATGCGCAGATGATGTTTGCCAGTTTTGCCGGTGCCAATCTCGAAAAGGCCTGCTTCGATCTGGCCGACCTGTCGGGCACCAATTTTTCCCGCGCCAATCTGGGCGCCAGTCGCTGGCGCAGCGCGCGTGTCGTCGGCGTCGACCTTTACAACGCGCGCAACCAGCGTACCGGCAAGGTGATCTATCCGCGTTTCGATGAAGCCGACCTGACCGGGGCCGACCTGCGCGGCGCCATCCTGGAAGGGATCGATTTCTCCAGCGCCAGGCTCGACAAGATCAACATCCAGGGCGCCGATCTGCGGCAATGCACGGGAATCGGGACCGGCCGCCCCGGCTGACCGGGGCCGAACGGCATCGGCCCGGGCTCCCGCTCTGATCCGCAGGCGGATTTTCAGGTTAACGGATCTCAACTCCTTGCCGGGGCGGTTCGCTGGCTATGGTGCCGGTCAGAGGTCGCCCATGAATCGCCTTGCGGCTGTTCAGAGGGCTGACATAATCTAGTTGCTAGAAAACGGTTAACGGTTTTTCTCGCAGAAAGTGGGTCATCCGCCGATGGGCGAGCTGAAATTCCCGTCCCAGCAAATCACCGTCGCCCTGTCGCGTCATGCGGCCTGGGCCGGCGGCCGGTCGGATGGCGAGCGGATCCAGCGCCGCGGCGAGGACCTGTCCTTCCTGCGACTCGACAACGCCAAGCTGAACGATGCGATCCTGGCGCGTTGCCTGTTCACCGGCAGCTCGCTGGTCAAGGCCGAGTTGCGCCGGGCCGATCTCTTCGCCGTCGATTTCATGCGGGCCGACCTGTCGGGCGCCGTGATGGATCGCAGCGACCTGCGCGGCGCCAACATGATGAAGACCATTCTGCGCGGCGCCTCGCTCAACCAGGCCGACCTGCGCCCGGGCCAGATCGTGGTCGATGACGGGACCACCAAGGAACGCTCGGCGAATTTGAGCGAAGCCAAGCTGGACGGCGCCGATCTGCGTTCTGCCCAGCTCGACGAGGCCAATATGGCGGTCTCGTCCGCCACCGGTGCGAATTTTGCCAATGCCAGCATGTTTGCCGTCAACCTGGCCGGCGCCGACCTCTCGGGCGCCAACCTCACCGCGGCGCGCCTGCGTGATGTGAACCTGCTGGGCGCCAAGCTTGAAGGCGCGCTGTTGCAAGGCGCCGATCTGCGCGGCGCCAACCTGCGCAATGTCGACCTGTCCAAGGTGAACCTCAAGGGCGTCGATCTCTCGCACGCCACCTATCGCAAGACGGCCAGCCTGCCGACCGAGATCGAGGTGCTGCTGCATGCCCACAGCCGCTGGATCGCAACCGGTGGCCAGGAAGGCGCGCGCGCCGTGCTCAGCGGCCGGAAGCTGGCGGGCTGCGATTTCTCCAGTTGCGACCTGCGCGGCGCAGAGATGCATGGCAGCGACCTGAAGGGCGCCGATTTCTCCAACGCCCAGCTTCTGTTTGCCAGCTTCCTCGGCTCGGACCTGGTCAAGGCGAATTTCGACCAGGCCGATCTGGGCGGTGTCAATTTCGCCAATACCAACCTGGCGGCCGCCACGTTCCGTGGCGCCAAGCTGGTGGGTGCGCCGCTGTTCAGCGCCAGCCATCAGGCCACCGGCCGCACGCTGTATCCGGTGATGATGGATGCCGACCTGACCGGCGCCGACCTGCGCGGTGCCGTGCTGGACCGCGTCGATTTCAGCCGTGCCAAGCTGGCCAAGGCGAATTTCGCCGGGGCCGATCTACGCGACTGCGCCGGCATCAGCGGCGCCGCTTGAATTTCTGAAAAAAGAAAACGGCCGATGCATCTGCGCCGGCCGTCTCCTGATCGCGGCGGCGGAAGAGCCCGCATGCCACGAGGAAAGTCTAACCAGCGGCTGTTAACGGGGGAAATTGATCGTTTATGGCAAAATGATCGAATTTCACGATCATAAACGCAGCCAGGCGGAACTTTATTGCGGCCTGGCATCGATACCAATCATAGTGGGCAGGAATTCAATTTTGCCTTTGCTAGCGGAGCGGGAAGAATTCCATGCGTTTCGCCGAGAAAATCGACGAAGAGGATCTTCGTCAGCTTTACTTCTACTGGCTGTCGAAAAAGACCAGCCGGTTTCCGCCGCCGCGCTCGGCGATCGATCCGTCCGAGATTCGCCGTCTGCTGCCTTCGCTGTTCATCATCGAGGTCGATCACGAACAGCAACGATTCCGCTACCGTCTGGCCGGCGCCGAGGTCGAGGCCTTGGTGCAGACGAAGCTGCATGGCCGCTGGCTGGACGAGGCATTGCGCTCGCCGTTGCGCGAATTCTTCGATGAAGGCTTTTGTATCGCGGCCTTCGACAAGAAGGTGCATTTCCGGCGCAACACCCTGCACCTCGCCGGCCGGCCATATATCCGCTATTCGCGGCTGCTGCTGCCCCTGTCGGAGACCGGCGAACGGATCGACCATCTGCTCGGATGCATCAAGCTGGACGATCAGATCAACACGCGCAATCCCAGCCAGGTGGAAGAGCACGAGATCACCATCGGCGATGTCGAGACATTCGAGCTCGACGCCTACGAGATGCCGCCGGACAGCATCCAACTGGAAAACTGAACAATGACGGAACGGGGAATGGTGCGGCGGCCGGACGGGCCGGCGGCCTACATCTCCACCTGGCTCCAGGGGATGCTGCCCAGCGGCACGTCTTTCAGCTTGTCGACAAAGGGCTTGGCGCCGATATAGACCGGTGCGAGGCTGACGCCCTTGGCAACCAGCACGACCTCGTCCTTCTTCAGACGCTGCTTGAAGGCGGCCATTGAGCGTTGCGCCATTTCCGGCGTGGCCACGCCGGCTTCCGAGACCATGATCAAGGTCACGACCTTGCCGTCGATCTGGTAATTCACGAATGGATAGCGCTGTGACATTTTTATCTGCTCCCCCGGGATAACACCCCTGCGTGCAGCCCGATTAATAATATTTCATATAATGAGAATGCACTAACGAATTATGATTAATGCTGTTCTGCTAAATGCAATTGCATAGCTGGAGCATATTCTCGCGTGATCTTTGTGCCCTGTTCGTTTGATGGGGTTTGGGTGACCGCAGCCACAAACTGTCGTGAAGGCGGTGCGTCATGGCTTGGTGTCGTCCGTTCCCGCGCCATTTTCTCCGCAGGCGGTTTTGCACTGCCGAAGGAGAAGACCATGACCTCGATCCGTATACCGGCCTTTGCCGGTCTTGTATTCGCCATCCTGGCCCTGGCGGTCGCGCCGCCGGCCCGGGCTGGCATGATCGAAATCGCACCGGGTGCCACCGGCCAGATCGACGTGGCAGACCGCGGCAGCTACACGACGATCACCATTAGCAACAACGGCACTGTGGCCGGCCGGCTGGAGCTTGGTACGCCCCCCGGCCAGATTGTCGAGGTGCCCGCCGGTGGCAAGGTGGAACTGTACGGAGCCTATGGCCAGGGCGGAAGCTATGTTGCGGTGAAGAACAGCGGCAGCGTGCCGCTACGCGTGCTGACCCGGTATCAGGAAAGAATCCGTCTGCCCTGACTCGGGCCGGATCAAATCCCGAGGCGGGAAATCGGCGCGCCCTCCTGCTGCGGTAGAGGCTGGAACGTGTCGTGGTCCAGTGCCAGGAAAAAGCCGTTGCGGAATTCGCCGCGGCGACTGATCTCGCTGATCGAACGGGGTTGCGCCGGCTTTTCGCTGGGCCAGACCTGCACGCTGAACACCATGACCGGCCTGTCGGTTTCGCCATGGCTGATCGGCAGCATCAGGCGGCGCGTCGCGGCGTAACCCTCCACGTCCCAGCGGAACACGCTTTCCGAATAGACCGGTACGCGCTGCTCAAAGGCAGTGGCGTATATGCGGTTCATGTAGTCGCGATAACTGCCATGCATGATTTCGTCGGTGGTCTTGCCGGTGAAATCGTAGGTATAGCGTTCGACATGGGCGGAGCCGACCAGACGATAGCGCCAGTTCACCCCGTCGCCTGCAGGCTCCGTGATGAGGAGGTTCGGCCATAACGAGGGCGACAAGTCGAGGGGGTCGATATCGGCGCGATCCGGCATCAGGCGGCCACGCCGCCGAGCCTGCCAATAGGCGGCCACGATTGCCAGGGCCGGTTCGTCGGCGAAGAGGGGGGCAGCGCTATCGTGCATATGCCGCTATTCCGTGTCGCACAACCGAAAGATAGGGATTGTGCGGCCCGAAAGGGAAGCGGAATTGCGGGGAATAATGATTAAACGCGCTGTAATTGGGCCGATGATGCGTACCGCGCCGTGGCGGCGGAGAACAGGCCCAGCAAAAACCAGAATGGCCTCTGGAAAAACAGATCATGTACCAAGCTGGCTCCTGCGATGCATGTCAGCATGATCAAGAACCCTAAACCCCAGGCGCGCGTTGCCGGATCTTTCATGGCCAGGACAGCGGCCCGTGTCATCGCGGCAAGAACGGCCGTTACAATCAGAAGGCCGACTATGCCTGTCTCGGCCAACAGCCAGAGCGGAACTGAATGGATGACGAGCACATCAAGGCCTGCATCAAGGCGGTTCTGGATATAAGCGCCGATGCCCGCGCCCAGGATGGGGTGCTCAAGCCACAGGCTCCAGCCTTCGATCAGTGTGACCCAGCGTTCGTTGTCAGAATATGCCCGCGACATTTCCAGCGGGTTCGCAGGGTAAACTTCGCTGTTGATGGAGACCGCATCGTTGGGCAGGAATGATGTTGCGGCGGCGATGATGTCCGGAACGAAAAGCAGGAATAGATAGACGAAGCCAAGAATTGCGACTGTTTTGTACCCTTGGCGCCGTTCATCCGGCGAGGCAAAAACCAGCATAAACACAATCAGGACGGCCATCATGGCCATGCCGACGCGAGAATAGGTATAGAATATCGCGACAAGAACAATCGCGAGCGCGCCGGTGTATACGATGGGTGTTAGTTTCATCAGCCGGAGGCGGGACGCAATAACGATGCTGATGCCTGTTAAGACCATCTGGATGGCGAAGCTGTTCGAGTTTATCGCATAGGCCTTCATGGGTGTTGAAAACACCTCCCTGGGCAGAGGGATTACGAGAAGCGAGCAAAACATTAGTATGATCTGAATTGCAGCGACTGTAACGCCGGCGAGAGCAAACACCTGCAGCAGTTTTTTTTCCACGCCCCGCTGCGGGATCAAGGCTATCATGGCGCCTAGCGAGACATAGCCCAGGATCACCAGCCATCCAAAGCCGCGGTTAAGCAATGCCCAGCTATTGGAGCCGAACCGCAGATAGCCGCTGATGATGCCAAGTAGGATCAGCGCCGACAGCGCCGCCATCGAAATGATCAGCCAACCAGGCAGCGGAAAAACGGATCGGCGCCGCATCAGCAACAGCAGGAACAGGCCAAGGCCGGTCAGTGCCAGGATATCGGCAATATTGGCGGTGATCCCGCCATTCGCGGTGGGAATCTGGATCTGGAAGAAAAGCAGGACGGCAGTTGCGATCCCGGCGATGATCACGGCAATGCCCAGCCATTGGTCCTGATCCATCAAGACCGTGTCCCCGATGTCAGCTGGCGCAATGGCTTTGTTGCTGAGATGCATGTGGGCAAAAAGGAAAAGCGCGATCACTCCGCCGCAGGCCGTGATGAGCAGACCCAGAAGGCCGATGGCCAGCGCGGCCGCGATGGCAGCCGATGAACTGAAGCCAACAAAAGCCAGGGCATGGGCGGCGCTCAGTTCGCGCACACCCCATCCCGAGAAACTGATCGGCAGGCTGGCGCTGAACATCACGATGGTTACGGCGCAAATCAATCCAGCGGATACCGGATGCGGCTCCAGGGCAACCAGCAGTACCACATATGCCAGCAGCATGCTGAGATGCGCGGCAATGGTTAGGAGGATTGCTGGCCAGAACCGCAGAATCCGCCGGGGGATCATCCACAATTTGCTGCGGAATCCGGGGTTGGCGAAATGCGCGGAAAAGATCACCGCCGCCACGATGGCAATGGCGGCGATGACGGAAACGAGATAGGCGCTGCCGTCCCTGAGTTCTATGCCGCTATCCAGGAAAAGGAAAAATGCGGCGACGAGAGCAAAAAGAAATAACAGCCCGGCGGCCAGAACGCGCTCCCAGTACGTGGTCACGACGGATACGCCGAAGGGAATGTTTGCCGCTTGCAGGGTGGCGGCCCGGCTCAGACTCTGCCCCACGACGTTCAACAGAACCTGATTCGATATCTGTCCGGCGATGAAGGCGAGCGCTGAGGTTGACCAGTTAGGCCTGTAGCCGAAATTCTTCAACACAGAGCGAAATCGCAAAAAAACAAAGAACGTGTTGCCGAGGATCAGCAGTAATGCGACCAGCCCTGCTTCAAGTTTCAGGCCGGCAAGCGCGTTGAGCGATGTCTGTATCCCGACCAGATAGAGTGCGGCCCCCAGCAGCGCTGCTGAAACCAGGATATACAGGACAGACCGCAGATGCTTTCGGAGCGATATCAACACAGGATAACAGGGAGCATGAAGTGTCTAAAATTCGACGGCGACGCCTTAAGGTTGTCTGTTGTGCCTTAATATACCGGCTCCGGCAATAGAGGCTTGCCGCGCCACGAGGAGCAATACAGGAAGACGGAAGAAGCTGGTGCTGCTGGCGAGGATTGAACTCGCGACCTCCTCATTACCAATGAGGTGCTCTACCACTGAGCTACAGCAGCCCGGGCCCGGCCGGAAAGCATGGCGGGCCGAAACAGACAAGCCGGCTTTGGGCGGCAGCCCGGCCGGCGTCGGGCGCGGAAACTGCCACAGCCGGGCAGATCGTGCAAGCCAGACATAACGACTTTTGGCAAAAGGCATATTTGCCCTTTTTTCCATGGCCTTGCCTAATCTCAGGCCTGCGTCCCGCTGCCACCTTGACGGCACCACCGCCGCTTGGCTATCGCTAGGGCCCCGCCAGCCCTCCGGAGCCACCTATGATCGGTGCGGAAACCCCCACGGCCGCCGCAGAGATCGAGCGCAAGTTCCTCGTGCGCGACACGGGGGTTGTCGCCGGCCTGGCCGGCACGCCGCTGGTGCAGGGTTATTTCGGCGGCTTGGATGGCTGGACCCTGCGGCTGCGCACCGCCGGCGAACGGGCCTGGCTGACCCTGAAATCGGCCCAGACCGGCATGACGCGCCAGGAAATCGAAAGCCCGGTGCCCTTCGAGCTGGCCGGCCGCCTGCTGGCCGCCTTGCCGCCCGACCAGATCATCAGCAAGATCCGCTACCGCCTGCCGGTGGAGGGCAGCAGCCTGGCCTGGGAGATCGATCGTTTCCTCGAACGCCACCACGGCCTGTGGCTGGCCGAGATCGAGCTGCCGCGTCCCGATTATCCCGTCGCGCTGCCGGCCTGGCTCGGCCCCGAGGTGACCGGCGATCCGCGTTATCACAACGCCGCCCTGGCCGCGTCGCCTGGTGCTGCCGCGCCGCAGCCGGCGCCGCCTGAGCTGCTCGCCATGGCGCGCCGTCTGCTGGACGGCACCACGCGGGACGAAGGCCTTCATGCCGGCGCAGACTGAACGCGCGGCGCGACTGGCGCAGAAGCTGCGCGCCAACCTTGCCCGCCGCAAGCAGCAGGTCCGGGCCAGGGAAAACGAATCCGGGGGAAACGACTCCGATCAGGAGGCCGACCGCAAGGCTGGCGCCGCACCTCTTCCAGGCCTTGACCGCGACGACCCGCCCGCGTAAGCCCGCTGGCAGGCAATATTTCCGCAACAAAGAAGGGACCGCCGCCGATGGCCGTCATGTCCGATATCTGGATCCGCCAGATGGCCCGCGAGCATGGCATGATCGAGCCCTTCGTCGAGGCGCAGAAGCGCGAGGGCACGATTTCCTTCGGCCTATCCTCCTATGGCTACGACGCCCGCGTGGCGCGCGAGTTCAAGATCTTCACCAACGTGAACAGCGCGGTGGTCGATCCGAAGGAATTCTCGCCGAACTCCTTTGTCGATTTCGATACCGATGTCTGCGTGATTCCGCCCAATTCCTTTGCGCTGGCGCGCACGGTGGAATATTTCCGCATCCCGCGCGATGTGCTGGTGATCTGCCTTGGCAAAAGCACCTATGCGCGCTGCGGCATCATCGTCAACGTCACGCCGCTGGAACCCGAATGGGAAGGCCATGTGACGCTGGAATTCTCCAACACCACGCCTTTGCCCGCGAAGATTTACGCCAACGAAGGCGCCTGCCAGTTCCTGTTCCTCAAGGGCGACCAGCCCTGCGAGGTCAGCTATGCCGACCGCGCCGGCAAATACATGGGCCAGCGCGGCGTCACCCTGCCGAAGCTGTAGGAATTTCCCTGGCGGCGCGGTAACGCCGCCACAAGGCCACGCTCCA
Source organism: Ferrovibrio sp. (assembly GCA_046294345.1). Classification (GTDB taxonomy): domain Bacteria; phylum Pseudomonadota; class Alphaproteobacteria; order Ferrovibrionales; family Ferrovibrionaceae; genus Ferrovibrio. The sequence goes on along the minus strand of JBKBJT010000001.1, from coordinate 48,944 downwards.
GCCGGTGAAGTAGCCGGCGCTGGCGCCCGACACCGCGATGGTGGCCTGGATGAGCACGGCCTTGTTCGCCGGCTGGATTGCGGCAGCAACGTTCAAAACGTAATGCGCGAAGAAGAAGATCAGGTTGCGCGCCAGGGGCCAGATGCTGGCCGGCAGCGTGACGCGGCGGGCAACGGGATCGGCGCTTAAAATCCGTGGTCCGGTCGCCAGTCCCAGCAATCCCCCGCCGGCAAGACCGGCCAGCCACAGACCGGCGATGGTCGCGGCATCGAATGGCCTGCCGGCCACACCCGACAGGCCCCAGACGATGAAGACGGCCGGCACGATAGCCACCCGGCCCAGCGCCACGTTGCGCTGCTTCAGGCCCAGACTGCCTAGCCAGACCAGCAGGGCCAGCAGGCCCCAGACCCAGACAGGGGTGCCGCCGAGGATGCGGCCGGTGATGGCAAGAAATGTGGTCATGCTGGCCCCCTGCTGCGGTGGCAGGCTGGATTGTGCTGGCGGGGGTGGCAACGGGAAACCCTGCCGCCTGTGATTGGCTTCACAATCCATGGCCGCCGGGCCGATGCTGCCCCGCACTGGCGATTCGCGCCCCGTTGCGCTAGACAGACGGGACAAGTTTGGCGTGGCCTTGGCCGTCTGGCCGAAGGCCCTTTGGAATCAAGGCGTTATGGATCGAATTCGGTTGCGCGGCGGTCGGCCGCTGGAAGGCAGCATCAGTATTGGCGGTGCCAAGAACGCGGCCCTGCCGCTGATGGCGGCCAGCCTGCTGACCGGCGATACCCTCACGCTGTCCAACGTGCCGCACCTGGCCGACATCGCCACCATGGCGCAGCTGCTGCAGCAGCATGGCGTCGATGTGTCGATGGATGGCGGCAACGGCACGCCCGAGGGCCGCACCATCCACCTCAACGCGGCGAAGATCGAATCCACGCTCGCGCCCTACGACATCGTGCGCAAGATGCGCGCCTCCGTGCTGGTGCTCGGCCCGCTGCTGGCGCGTTTCGGCGAGGCGGAGGTTTCCTTGCCCGGCGGCTGCGCCATCGGCACGCGGCCGGTGGACCTGCACATCATGGGCCTGAAGGCGCTGGGCGCCGAGATCAATGTCGAGAACGGCTATATCAAGGCCCGCGCGCCGAAGGGCCTTAAGGGTGGCGTGGTGCGGTTTCCGATGGTGTCGGTCGGCGCCACCGAGAACCTGCTGATGGCGGCCACGCTGGCCGAGGGCACCACGGTGCTGGAGAATGCCGCGCGTGAACCCGAGATCACCGATCTGGCCTATTGCCTGGTGGCGATGGGCGCGATGATCGACGGTATCGGCAGCGAGCATCTCACCATCCATGGCAAGAAGTCGCTGCATGGTGCCGAACATCGCATCGTGCCGGACCGTATCGAGACCGGCACCTTCGCCGCTGCCGCCGCCATCTGCGGCGGGAAAGTGGAGTTGCTGAACACGCGGCTCGACCTGATCGAATCCGTGGCCGACAAGCTGCGCGAGGCCGGCTGCGACGTGGCCGAGACCGCGCGTGGCATTTCCATCGGCCGCAACGGCAGCCGGCTGAAGGGCGTCGATTTCCTCACCCAGCCCTATCCCGGTTTCCCGACTGACATGCAGGCCCAGGTGATGGCGGCGATGTCGGTGGCCGAGGGCGCCTCGATGATCACCGAGTCGATCTTCGAGAACCGGTTCATGCATGTGCCCGAGATGGCGCGCATGGGCGCCAATATCGTGGTGCATGGCGCCTCGGCGCTGGTGCGCGGCGTGCCGAAACTCACCGGCGCACCGGTGATGGCCACCGACCTGCGGGCGTCCGTGTCGCTGGTGCTGGCCGGCCTGGCCGCCGAGGGCGAGACCATCGTCAACCGCGTCTACCACCTGGATCGCGGCTACGAGCGGCTGGAAGAAAAGCTGGCCGCCTGCGGCGCCCAGATCGAGAGGTTGAAAGACTGAACCCATGGCACCGTCGCGTTTCATGCCGCTGAAGCTGCGCGCCGAGGATGTCGAGGACATCACGGTGCTGTCGGCCTGCCTGCAGGATGCGACGCTGCATGCCACCGACATGACCTTCCAGCCGCGTCAGCGCCGTTTCGCGCTTGTATTGAACCGTTTCCGCTGGGAAGACGAGCATCTGGCCGACCGCCAGCGCCTGCTGATCCGCGCCGTGCCCCATGTGCGCGTGCCGGCCGGCCTGCATTTCGAGGGTGTGCTGAAGGTGCAGTCGACCGGTATCGCTCGGCATGACGCAAAAACGCCGCTCGAACTGCTCTCCATCCTGGCCGAGCCGGCTGGCGAGGCGCCGGCGGCCACGTTGACGCTGGTATTTGCCGGTGGCGGCGCCGTGCGCCTGGAGGTCGAATGCGTCGATGCCCAGATGCAGGATATCGGCCAGCCCTATCCGGTGCGCCACGCGCCCAAGCACAAGGAAGTGTCATGAACGCCGCCTCTTCAGACAAACTGGTGATGGCCCTGCCCAAGGGCCGCATCCTGAAAGAGGTGATGCCGCTGCTGCATGCCGTGGGCATCGTGCCGGAGCCGGAATTCGCCGACGAGAACAGCCGCAAGCTGCGCTTTGCCACCAGCCAGCCCGATATCGAGCTGATCCGCGTGCGCAGCTTCGACGTCGCCACCTTCGTTGCCTTCGGCGCCGCCCAGCTCGGCGTGGCCGGGAATGACGTCTTGATGGAATTCGATTTCCCCGAGATCTATGCCCCGCTCGACCTCGATATCGGCCATTGCCGCCTGTCGGTGGCCGAACCGGTGGAACTCTCGGCCTCCGACGATCCGAAACGCTGGAGCCATGTGCGGGTGGCCACCAAATATCCGCATGTGACGCAGAAATACTTTGCCGCGCGCGGCGTGCAGGCCGAATGCATCAAGCTGAACGGCGCGATGGAACTGGCGCCCACGCTGGGGCTGTGCCGCCGCATCGTGGACTTGGTCTCCACCGGCGCTACCTTGAAGGCGAACGGCCTGGTCGAGGTGGAAATCATCGCCCAGGTCACCTCGCGCCTGGTGGTGAACCGGGCCGCGCTGAAAACCCGGCCGCTGCAGGTCGGCGGCTGGCTGGAGAAGTTCCGCGCCGCCGTCGATCAGGCAGCGGCTGCGAAGAAGAAAGTCGCCGTCTGATGCCCGTTTTCCTCAACGCAGCCGATCAGGATTTCGCCGCGCGGTTCGACGCGATGGTGAAGGCCAAGCGCGACGCCGAGGCCGATGTCTCGGCCACGGTCGTGCAGATCATCGCCGATGTGCGCAAGCGCGGCGACGCGGCCCTGCACGAGCTGAATCAAAAATTCGATCACGTCGATTCCGCCAGACTCGGCCTGCGCATCAGCCAGGCCGAGATCGATGCTGCCGCAGCCCTGGTCGACAAGGCAACGCTTGCCGCTCTTGAGGTTGCCGCCGAGCGCATCCGTTCGTTCCATGCCCGCCAGAAACCGGCTGACGATTTCTACACCGATCCTCAAGGGGTGAAGCTGGGGCATCGCTGGACGCCGCTGGATGCCGTGGGTCTCTATGTACCCGGCGGCAAGGCGGCCTATCCGTCCTCCGTGCTGATGAACGCCATTCCGGCCGTGGTGGCGGGCGTGCGCCGTGTTGTGGTCACGCTGCCCACGCCGGGCGGTGAACTCAATCCGCTGGTGATGGCGGCGCTGAAGCTGGCCGGCGTGACGGAAGTCTACCGCATCGGCGGCGCGCAGGCCGTAGCGGCGCTGGCCTACGGCACCGAAAGCATCAAGGCGGTCGACAAGATCACCGGCCCGGGCAACAGCTTCGTGGTCACGGCCAAGCGGCTGGTCTTCGGCCAGGTCGGCATCGACAATCCCGCCGGGCCTTCCGAGATTCTGGTGGTGGCCGACAGCAAGAACGATCCCGCCTGGATCGCCGCCGATCTTCTCAGCCAGGCCGAGCATGACGAGGTGGCGCAGTCGGTGCTGATCACCGATGACGCCGCCTTCGCCGAACAGGTGGGCGCTGCCGTGCGCCAGCAGCTCTCCACCATGCCGCGCAGCGCTATCGCCACGGCCAGCTGGGAAAAATTCGGCGCGCTCATCACGGTGAAGCAGCTTGCCGATGTCGCGCCCCTGGTGGATGCCATCGCGCCCGAGCATCTGGAGCTCGCCATCGACGATCCGCAGGCGCTGGCCGCCAGGGTGCGCCATGCCGGCGCGATCTTCCTCGGCCGCCACACGCCGGAAGCCGTGGGCGATTACGTGGCCGGGCCGAACCATGTGCTGCCTACCGCGGGTGCGGCGCGTTTCGCCTCCGGCCTGAACCTGCTCGATTTCATGAAACGCACCACGCTGGTGCAATGCGACCAGGCCTCGCTGGAAAAGATCGGCCCCGCCGCCGTGGCTCTGGCCGAGGCCGAGGGTCTGCAGGGCCATGCGCTGTCGGTCGCGATCCGGCTGGCCAAGGGAGCGGCATGACGGAGAAGGCGCCGCCGGCCTGCCACCGCCTCGTCGACGTGCAGCTCGACGAGCGCACCGTCGTGCGGCGCAGCGCCGATATCGAGCACGAGCAGCGCGTGGCGATCTTCGACCTGCTGGAGCAGAACGTCTTCTCGCCCATCGGCGCCCATGAGAACCAGGGGCCGTTCCAGCTCATGCTGGCAATCGAGGACAACCGGCTGGTCTTCGACATCCGCGACGAGGGCGCCACGCCGCTGGGCAAGATCATCCTGGCGCTGTCGCCCTTCCGCCGCATCGTGAAGGATTATTTCGAGATCTGCGACAGCTATTACCAGGCGATCAAGCGGTCCTCGCCGTCGCAGATCGAGACCATCGACATGGCGCGCCGCGGCGTGCACAACGAGGGATCGGAATTGCTGCGCGAGCGGCTGAAGGGCAAGATCGACACCGATTTCGACACCGCCCGCCGGCTGTTCACCCTGATCTGCGTCCTGCATATCCGGTAAGCCATATGAGCGATCGGCTTCCCGGCAGCGTGCTGTTCTGTTGTACCATGAACAGCGTGCGCTCCCCCATGGCCGAGGGCATCCTCAAGGCGCTTTACCCGAAGCAGGTCTTCGTCGATTCCGCCGGCGTGCGCAAGCAGCCGGTCGATCCGCTCGCGGTCGAGGTGATGGACGAGATCGGCCTGGATATCTCGAAACACCGCTCGAAGACCTTCGACGACCTGGAAGACAGCTCCTTCGACCTGATCATTTCGCTGTCTCCGGAAGCGCAGCATACGGCCGTGGACATGACCCGCACCATGGCCTGCGATGTGGAATTCTGGAACACCTTCGATCCCACCATCGTCGAGGGCACGCGCGAACAGCGCCTGCAGGCCTATCGCGAGGTGCGCGATTTCCTGATGAAGAAGATCCGTGCCCGTTTCACCCGGACGGCGGTTTCCGCCGGCGGCGATTGACCTGCGTCAAGGCGTCCTGACACGGCGGGTGTAAGCTTCCAACATCGTCCGTTGGAGGAAAACACGATGTCGCATTACCACGCCGTGGTCTGGCTCGATCATGCCGAGGCCCGGGTCTTCCAGTTCAACAGGGAAGAGGCCGAAAAGCTGACGGTGCATGGCCACAAGCACCATCTGCATCACAAGGCCAGTTCCGTCATGGGTTCGGGCCGGGAGCCGGCGGATATAGCCTTCTACGACGAAATCTGCCGCGCCCTGGACGGCAGCAGCGAAATCCTCGTGCTCGGCCCCGGCGCGGCCAAGCTGGAATTCATCCGCCATGTGCACAAGGCGGTGCCGCAAATCGAGCCGAAGATCATGGGCGTCGAGACGGTCGATCACCCGACCGATGGCCAGGTGGTGGCTTATGCCCGCAAGTATTTCCATGCCAAGGATCGCATGCGGCCCCTGCTGGATACCCACTGAGCCCATCATGCGTTGCGGGGCCGGCTATCCGGCTCCGCAGCCGTGTGGTTCCGGTTTTTTGCCGCAAAGTCGCCATGGTTCTCCGGTTATGCTGCGGCAAACGATCCGGAGATTCACCGCCATGGCGCCATCCCGCCTTATCCTTCCCGCTTTCGCCGCCGCCTTGCTGCTGGCCCCCGTGCTGTCTTCGGGCGTCGCCGCCGCCCAGACCGCCCAGCGCGTGCTGCCCGACGATGCCACGCTGCTGACCCTGAACGAACAGGCCGAGCGCGACGTCACGCCCGATACCATCCGCGCCCGCCTGGTGGCGCAGGCTACCTCCGAACAGGCTGCCGCCGCGCAGTCCAGCGTCAATGCCGCCATGACGAAGGCGCTGGCCCGCGCGCGGTCGCTGGGGCTTGAGGTTGAAACCGGCGGCTACAACACCTGGCAGGAAACCCCGCCGCGTCCGCAGGCGCTGCCGGCCGGCACCAAGCCGCCGGCGCCGGTGTGGCGCGCGCAGCAGAGCCTGATCCTGAGCGCGAAGGAGGATGCGAAACTGCTGGAAGCGGTCGGCATTCTTCAGAGTGAAGGCCTGGCATTGCAGGAACTGGGATACATGATTTCGCGCGAACAGCAGCGCAGCATCCAGGACGATCTGGTGGCCGAGGCCTTGCAGCGCCTGACGGCGCGGGCGCAGCGCGCGGCAGCGGCGCTGGGCATGGAATTCACCGGCTGGGCGCGTGTCGGCGTGCATGGCGGCGGCGTGTCGCGGCCGATGCTGATGCGCGCCGCCGAAGCCAAGGGTATGGCGGCCGGTGTGCCGCCGGTAACCGCCGCCGGCGAGCAGACGGTGAGCATGACCGTGGATGGCGAGGCGATCCTCAGACGCCGCTGATCAGGCGTCGCTGATCCGATTCCGACATGTGATGCGGCATGATTTCCATTTCCGGTCGCGGTCGCATCATGGTTAATCGCGGAGGCTGTCGCCGTCGCGCAAAGCAATGCTTGCAGGGGCGGTAGTCCGCCTCTATTTAAAAGCGCTTCGCAAGCCATCCCCGAGAGACCCGTTCCCTTGGTCGCCGCACCCCTGCCGTCCGACGAAGCCGCACGCCTCACGGCGTTGCGCCGCCTCGCCATCCTGGACACACCATACGACGCGCGCTTCGATCGTCTGGTGCAGCTGGCGACCCGCGTCTTCGGCACCGCCGGCGCGATGATCAGCCTGGTCGATTCCGACCGGCTCTGGTTCAAGGCCCATAGCGGCATCGACCTGCGCGAGATCCCGCGCGAACATGGCCTGTGTGCCTGGGCGATTCTCAAGGATGAAGTCTGCGTCATCGAGGACGCCTCGCAGGATCGGCGCTTCGCCGACAATCCCTTCGTGGCGGGCGTGGGCGGCCTGCGTTTCTATGCCGGCGCGCCGCTGGTCGGCCAGGATGGCCAGGCGGTCGGCACGCTGGCGATCTTCGACGGCGTCGCGCGCCGCTTCGACGACAAGGCGCAGTCGCAGCTGCGCGAACTTGCCGCCCTGGTGGTGGATGCGCTGGAGTTGCATCGCGCGCTGGTCGAAACCGAAACCGCCCGCGAAGAGGCCATGCTGGCATCGCGGTCGAAAGGCGAGTTCCTCGCCTTCATGAGCCACGAGCTGCGCACGCCGCTCAATGCCGTGATTGGTTTCGCCGAACTGCTGGAGACCGAGGCCTATGGGCCGCTCGGCGACAGCCACTACAAGGATTATGCCGGCCTGATCGGCCGCGCCGGCAAGCATCTGCTGGAGGTGATCACCTCGATCCTCGATCTCTCGCGCATCGAGGCCGGCAAGATGACGCTGACGCTCGATCGCCTGAAAGCGGTGGACGAGGCCGATGCCGTGATCTCGCTGCTGATCACCCAGGCGCGGCAGAAGGAATTGTCGCTGGTGATGGATGCTTCGCTGCACGATCTGCCGGTCCTGCAAGCCGACCGCAGCGCCTTCCGCCAGGTGCTGCTCAACCTGATTTCCAACGCAATCAAGTTCACGCCGGCCGAAGGCCGCATCGTGGTGGCCGGACGCGTGGATGATCATGGTGCCCTGCGCATCAGTGTCAGCGACGATGGCCCCGGCATCGCGCCGACCGATCTGGCGCGGCTGGGCGAGGCCTTCTACCAGGCCGGCCCGAAGAACCAGCGCCGCCAGGGCACCGGCCTGGGCCTGGCCATCTCGCACCGCCTGATGGCCCTGCATGGCGGCCGGCTGCTCATCGAAAGCGAGCTCGGCCGTGGCACCACGGCGACGATGGTTTTCCCGGCCGCGACCTGATCTGCCCATCCCGGGCGGCCATGCCGGCCACCGATTCTAAAAATCAATTCACTGGACGATGATCGGCTTCCCGCGTAACCAGAGCGGGATGAAACGCCTTCGGGAGGACGATGTTATGCGTATTCTTGTTGCCCTGGTTGCCCTTTGCCTGTTCGCCGTCATGCCGCTGCGCGCCGATGCGGCCGGCCTGGGGCAGCCGGCAGGGCCCGTCGTGCTGACGCTGCATGGCAAGATCGCCAACACCAATCGCGGCGCGGTGGACGCCTTCGACGATGCCTTCTTCAAGTTCGGCAATGTCGGTTTCGACAAGGGTGCCGCCTTCGATCTCGCCATGCTGGAAAAGCTGGGCATGAAGACGCTGACGGTGAAATACGACACCTGGCCGAAGGCCTACCGCTTCGAAGGCCCGCTGTTGCGCGACGTGCTGAAAGCCGCCGGCGCCTCGGGGAAAAGCGTCAAGGTCTATGCCATCGACGGTTACGGCGCCGAGATTCCGATGGCCGAGATCGAGAAATTCGACGTGCTGCTGGCGCTCAAGGCCGACGGCAAGTATCTCGGCCTCGGCGGCCGCGGCCCCACCTGGGTGGTGTTCCCGCGCGACGCCAGCCCCGAGCTGAAGAAGCAGGACGACGCCAAATGGGTCTGGTCGGCCATCCGCATCGAGGTGGAATAGGCCGCATCGCGGTCGAATACGCCGCCCGGCGGCGGTTTTCGCATTTTGTTCCGTTCGGGCGCGGCTCCCTCATGATCCCGGAGTGGGGCTGCGCTTGATTTTCCGGCCCGTCGCGCGCATGTTCTCGCCCGCGCTGCATGGCGCATCCCGTGCCGCGTCGTTTCCGGACGCGCGACTACCGTAAAACAGAGGCTGAATGGCGAAGGAAGAATTGCTGGAGTTCCCCGGCGTGGTCGACGAGTTGCTGCCCAACGCGATGTTCCGGGTCAAGCTCGACAACGGCCATGAAGTGCTGGCCCATACCTCGGGCAAGATGCGCAAGAACCGCATCCGCGTCCTGGCCGGCGACAAGGTCATGGTGGAAATGACCCCTTACGACCTGACCAAGGGTCGCATCACCTTCCGCTTCAAGTAAGCCTGGTCAGGGGCCGGAATCGTGGCCGTGCCACCTCTTGTCTTGGCCCCGCTCGTATTGGCTTCCGCCTCGCCGCGCCGGCGCGATCTGCTGGATCAGATCGGCATCCGGCCGGCCGAAATCCGCGCCGCCGAACTCGACGAAACCCCGCTTAAGGGCGAATTGCCGCGTGCGCTGGCCGCGCGCCTGAGCCAGGCCAAGGCCCGGGCCGTGGCGCAGCAACGCCCCGATGCCATGGTGCTGGCTGCCGATACCGTGGTGGCCCTGGGCCGCCGCATCCTGCCCAAGGCCGAATCCGACGCCGAAGTGCGCCACTGCCTGGGCCTGCTGTCGGGCCGGCGCCACCGCGTGCTGACCGGCCTCTGCCTGATCCATCCCGATGGCCGCACGGTCAGCCGCACGGTGGAAAGCATCCTGCGCTTCCGCCGGCTGGACGATGCCGAGATCGCCGCCTATCTGCGCTGCGCCGAGGGCCTGGGCAAGGCCGGCGGTTATGCCATCCAGGGCCGCGCCGCCATGTTCGTGGCCTGGCTCGGCGGCTCGTATTCCAATGTGGTCGGCCTGCCGCTGGCCGAAACTGCCCAGATGCTGCGCGGCTTCGGCTACCCGCTGTGGCCGGAAAACTAGTATAGTCGATTCGATGGCCAACGAGCTGCTGATCGATGTGGGGCTGACCGAGACGCGCGTCGCGCTGGTCGAGGACGACCGCCTGGTGCATCTCGATCTCGAACGGCCCGAACGCGATTCCGCGCTCGGCGCGATTTTTCTTGGCCGCGTGCGCCGCATCGAAAAGGGCCTGCAGGCCGCCTATGTCGATATCGGCCTCAGCCGCGACGGCTTTCTGGGCCGCGACGACCTGGTGGGCGCCAATGGTTCCGGGGGTGACAAGCCGATCGAGCAATGCCTGCATGAAGGCGAGACCGTGCTGGTGCAGGTCAGCCGCGATCCGGTCGGCGAGAAGGGCGTCAAGCTCACCTGCCGCATCACCCTGCCGGGCCGTTTCCTGTCGCTCACGCCGTTCGATCCCGCCGTGCGCGTCACCAAGCGGATCGGCCAGGATGCCGAGCGCATGCGGCTTGCCGCGGTGATGCAGAGCCTGATGGCGCTGGCCGACCAGACGCCGCTGGAAGTCACCGCCCGGCTGCAGCGCGAGGTGAGCGAACGGCTGCAGCACCGCGCCGGCGACCGCCGCGTCGCCAGGCCGGTGAAGCGCGAACCCGAACGCCGCCAGGGCGACGAGCGCCGCAAGGCCATGGGCTGCATCGTCAACGCCAATGCCGATGGCGTGTCGAAAGAGGAATTGTTCGCCGATCTCGAACGCCTGCGCGCGCGCTGGATCGCCATCGAGGAACGTCGCGCCAAGGCCGCGTCCGGTTCCGACGTGCCGGCCGAATTGTGGCGCGAGATGGGCCCGGTGGGCCGCGCGCTCCGCGATTTCGTCGGGCAGAAGCTGGACCGCATCCGCGTCAATGCCGCCGCCGGCTTTGCGGAGGCGCGCGCCTGGCTGTTCGAACATGCGCCCGATTACGTTTCAAGGCTGGAGCGCTTCGACGATCCCGCCGGCCTGTTCGAGCTGTTCGAGATCGAGGCCGACATCGCCGCCGCGCTCGGTCGTCGCGTCGAGCTGCCCTCGGGCGGCGCCATCGTGTTCGGCGAAACGGAAGCGCTCACCGCCATCGACGTGGATTCCGGCCGGGCTTCCGGCCGCAGCGGCCAGGCTTTCGAGGAGCAGGCGCTGCAGACCAACCTGCAGGCCGCCATCGAGATCGCCCGCCAGCTGCGCCTGCGCGGCATCGGCGGCATCGTGGTGATCGATTTCCTGCATATGGAAAATGCCGCCTATCGTGCCCAGACGGTGAATGCCCTGCGCAACGCGCTGAAAAGCGACCCGGCACCCACCAAGGTCCTGGGCATGTCGGCCCTCGGGCTGGTCGAGATGACGCGCAAGCGCATTGGCGAGCCGCTGGCCGCCCGGCTGTTCGAGAATTGCCCCACCTGCGACGGCGACGGCCGGCTGCCCTCGCTGCCCGCCGTGCTGGCCGAATTGCTGCGCCGGGCCTGGCGCGAGGCCAGCAGCGGCGGACCCGGCGGCACGGGCGGCGGCAAGCTGGAAATCGCCTGCGCGCCAGAGGTGGCGGCGCTGGTGGATGCCGAGCTGCGCGCCCGGCTGGAACGCCAGATCGGCGCCATGGTGCATGTGAAACCCGAAACCGGCCGCCGCCGCGAATCCTTCGCCGTCAGCCGGCTGGGGCATTGACCATGCCGGCCGCGAAAGCCTGCCCGATCTGTGGCAAGCCGGCAGCGGAGAAGCATGCCCCGTTCTGCTCGCCGCGTTGCGCCGACGTGGACCTGAACCGCTGGCTGAAGGGCGCCTATGCCATCCCGGCGGTGGAAACCGACGATCCGGACGACGAATCCGGGGTGGAATCGGGGGCGAGCCCCGGCGCCGGCCGTCCAGATCCGTCCCTGCATTGACGGCCCGTCAGGTTGTACTGCCGGCCCGGTTGTGGCTGCCCGTCCGACCCCTCCGATTCCGATGGGGGCTGTTGCAGAACTGCATCACCCTGATGGAAAAAGTGAGAGTTGTGAACGGTATGGCCAGCCGGTGGCCGGCCGGATCGGGATTCGGCTTGCCCCCGGCAGCGGGATATCTGATAAGCTTACTATTCAGAAGTATAAGAGGTTCCAAACCCATGCCCGTTGCCTCGCTTTCGTCCGGCCAGCGCCTGCCGCACTGGAAGGCTCTTGCCGCCCTCGCCATTCTTGCCGGCGGTGTGCTCAGCGGTTGCGCCACCCCGCCCGCCGATCCGCAGGGCCGTGCGGCCTATGAAGAGAACAACGATCCGCTCGAGCCGGTGAACCGCGCCCTGTTCGAATTCCACCAGGTGCTCGACAACTTCCTGCTCAAGCCGGCGGCTTTCACCTACACGATGCTGGTGCCCGAGCCCGCCCGCGAAGGCGTGCGCAATGCGCTGCTCAATCTCAAGACCCCGGTCTTCCTCGCCAACGACCTGATGCAGGGCGAGACCGGTCGCGCCGGCGTCACGCTGCAGCGCTTCGCCATCAATTCCACCGTCGGCGTGCTGGGTGTGATCGATGCCGCCGACAAGTGGTTCGGCATCCCGCGCCACACCGAGGATTTCGGCCAGACCCTGGCCACCTGGGGCGCCGATGAAGGCCCGTATCTGTTCATTCCGGTGATCGGCCCGAGCAATCCGCGCGACCTGGTCGGCCTGGCCGCCGACTCGGCGATGGATCCGCTCAACTGGTATCTGCACAATACCGACCGCGAGGGCTGGATTTATGCCCGCACCGGCCTGACCGGCCTGGATGCCCGCGCCGAGCTGCTCGACACCCTCGACAACCTCGAAAAAACCTCGCTGGACTATTACGTCACCCTGCGCAGCGTCTATCGCCAGCGCCGCGCCGACGAGATCGCCAACCGCAAGCCGCGCCAGCCGTCGGTGTCGCCGACGATCAGCCAGGCCGCCGATGCGGGCAGCGAGATCGAGGTCAAGCCGGCCAAGTAACCTGGTTAAGTAATCCGGGCCGCATTTCCCGGTTCAGACGGCGCGCCCGCAAGGCGCGCCGTTTTTTGTTATTCATTCAGCCCTGCGGCGCCGGTGCCACGCAATGCGGCGGGAATTCCAGGGTCACCTCGGTGCCTTGCTGCGGCGTCGACCGCACCGAGATCGCGCCGCCATGCAACTCCATCAGCTTGCGGCAGATGCTCAGGCCCAGGCCGCTGCCCTCGATGCGGCGCACCCCGGCATCGGCCTGCCAGAAGGGCTCGAACACGCGCGACAGGTTTTCCGGCGCGATGCCGATGCCGGTATCGGCCACGATCAACGTCACGCCGCCATCGGCCGAACGGCGGCCGCTGACCGTGATGGTGCCGCCATTGGGCGTGAACTTCATCGCGTTGCCCAGCAGGTTGATCAGCACCTGCTTGATGGCGCGGGCATCGACGCAGAGCTGCGGCAGGTCGGGGTCGAGCCGACTGAGCAGTTTCAGCCCGGCCTCGCGGGCGCGGCCGCGCACCAGGCGCAGGCTGTCGTCCACCAGGTCCTGCGGCAGATGCGCGCCCGGCTCCAGCTCCAGCTTGCCGCTCTCGATTTTCGACACGTCGAGGATGTCGTTGATCACGCCCAGCAGGTGATGCGCGCTGCGGCTGATATCCTCGGCATATTCGAAATATTTCGGCGATTGCGGGCCCAGCATCTGGTTGGCGATCATGTCGGCGAAACCGATCACCGCGTTCAAGGGCGTGCGCAGTTCGTGGCTCATATGCGCCAGGAACTCGCTTTTGGCGCGGTTGGCGGTCTCCGCCACCTCGCGCTGGCGCGCATAGCTCTCGGCCAGTCGCTCGCGTTCGGCCGCCTGCTCGCGCAAAGCGGCCTCCAGCTGTTTGCGTTCGGTGATGTCGGTGGCGATGCTGCCCACAGCCAGCAACTTGTGCCGTTCGTCGTAGATCGGGAAGCGGACAATGATGTGGTTGCGCGCCTGGCCGGTCCTGTCGGGAGTTTCTGTGTCGAAGACCACTGGCTTGCCAGCAGCCAGCGTCATCCCGATCTGCCGCATGAAATCCGTCGCCATCGCTTCGGAGAACACCTCATGCGGGGTGCGGCCGATCAGGTCCTGCGCGGGGCGGCCGATCTGTTCGGCGTAATGCCGGTTCACCATCAGGTAGCGGCCCTGGGCATCCTGCAGGGCCATGATGATCGGCGGGTTGTCCATCATGCCCTGCAGCAGCGCTTCGCTGGCTGCGCGCCGCCGCAACTGGCGCCAGGTGGCCCATAACGCGGCGACCGCCCCCAGCGCGACGATGCCGAGCAGCAGGCCATAGCCGATCGCGGCGCGCTGCCAGTTGCTGTCGATGTCGTGCTGTTCGACGCGCAGCATGACGTTGATGGGGAAGCCGGACAGGCGCGACCAGTACAGGATCGTGTCGTCGATGGTGACATGGCCGCGTTCGCCGTCGATAAATCCGGTCAGTCCTGCCAGTTCGGCGGCCTCGTCCTGCGGCCAGCCGACGATCAGCCGGCCTTGTTCATGCACCAGCGCCGCGGTCGAGACCGGCAGGCCGAGGTAATTCGGATCCAGCAGGTCGTTGCCGGTGATGTTGAGCGACGCGACGATCACGCCGGCGAAGCGCCCGTCGCGGTCGGCCAGGCGGCGGCTCAGCCACAGGCTGCTCGCGCTGTCGGTCCAGCCGGCGGAAATCTGCTGCAGAGTTCCGTCGCGATGGCGGTCGAAAGCCGGATGCCAGGCGACATCGAGCGGCATCGCCGCCGTGCCGGTGGAAAAGCGCCGCGTGCCTGCCGTGTCGTAGACGTGCACGCCATCCACCTGCGGCAGCATGGCGACGCGCTCGCTCATCGCCTCGGCAATCGCGGTGCTCGGGTCCAGGTTTTGCGAAAGACGATCGCCCAACTCGGCGCCACCGAATTGCAGCAGCAGGTCGGCCACGTCGATCTGGTGCTGCGCCGTATCCGCCAGACTGCGGCTCAGGCCGGCGGCCTGCAGGTTGATGCGGTCGCGGTCGGCATCGCGCAAATTCAGTACGAGCGCATAGATCAGCGCGCTTGCGGCAGCCAGCAGGGCGGCGACGACGATGACGACGGCGCCGAAACCGCGCGGTATGCCGCGGCCGCGCCGCGGGATCGGTGCCGTCGTGTGGTTCTTCCGCTCGGTCATCCCGGATCAGTTTCCCGGTCCGAGTCTGTCACAGGTCGTTGCGGAACGACAAAGGTTTTGTGGCGGGGGTTTTATGGCCGAGGTTTCATGGCCGGGGAAACCATGCCCGGTCGGCCTGCGCCGCCAGTGCCGCGATCGCCGGCTGGGTGATGCGATAGGGCAGCCATTCCTTCAGGTGGGTGATGCCGATACGGTGGTAGAATTCGCGCGTCGGATTCCAGTCCAGCACGTTTAGGTCGAGTCTTTTGCAGCCGCGTGCATCGGCGATGGCGGCCAGCGCGGTGATCAGCTGCCGGCCTAGGCCATGGCCGCGCGCGCGTTCCAGCACGAACAGGTCTTCGACATAGATGCCGGCGCGCCCTTCCCAGGTCGAGTAATTGTGGAAGAACAGGGCGAAGCCGACCGGTTCGCCATCCAGTTCGGCGATCAGTACCTCGAAGCGCTTCTCGATGCCGAAGCCGTCGCGCAGCACATCCTCGGGCGTGATCTTCACGCTGCTCAGCGGTTCGTTCTCGTAAATCGCCAGGGCCTGCACCAGGTTCACGATGGTAGCGGCATCCGCCGGCGTTGCCGGGCGGATCAGGGTCTTGCTCATGCTCAGGCTTTCTTGCTCTGCGGTTCGGAGGCGGGCTGTTTCAGGGCGGCGACCAGCGCCTCGCCGAACAGCGTGAATTCCTTGGCGCGCTGCGTGCCGCGCCGCCAGGCCAGGCCGATATGGCGCGCCGGCGCCTTCGCCTTGCCCTCATTGGCCAGCGGCCGCGTCACCACGTCGGTGCCGCGCAGGATGCCGGCATCCAGCGCCAGCCGCGGCAGCAGCGTGACGCCAAGGCCGCTATCGACCATCTGGACCAGCGTGTGCAGCGAGGTGGCGGCGAACCCGTCGCGGCGCGGCGATGGCGGCAGGCGGCAGGCGGCCAGCGCATGGTCGCGCAGGCAATGACCGTCTTCCAGCAGCAGCAGCGGCGCATCGGCCAGGTCGTCCAGCTTCACCGAGTGGCGTTTGGTCAGCGCATGATCGTCGCGGCAGGCCACCATGAATTCGTCGTCGAAGAGTTCAAGCGTATCCAGCGCGCTGCCTTCATAGGGCAGGGCGATCAGCAGCAGGTCGAGCTTGCCGGCCTGCAACTGCTCGATCAGCCGCGCAGTCAGGTCTTCGCGCAGGAACAGCCTCAGGTCGGGAAAGCGCCGGCGCAGGGTGGGCAGCACGCGCGGCAGCAGGAAGGGCGAAATGGTCGGGATCACGCCCAGCCGCAACGGGCCGCTGAGCGGCGCGGCGGCAGCGCGGGCCACCAGCACCATCTCCTCGGCCTCGCGCAGCAGCTCGCGCGCCCGTCCGGCCAGCTCCTCGCCCAGGGGGGTCAGCACCACCTTGCGCTTGGTGCGGTCGACCAGGGCGGCGCCGAGCTGGCTTTCCAGCTCCTGGATGCCGGCCGACAGCGTGGACTGGGTGACGAAGCAGGCCTCGGCGGCTTTGCCGAAATGGCGGATTTCCGCCAAAGCGACCAGGTAGCGCCATTGTCGCAGGGTGGGCAGGTTCAGCATGCCCCATTTAAATCGATTTTATCGATTAATTTCAACGAAATTATCCGTTGGAACGATAATTAGAAAGCGTCTAATTATCACTTCGAGCGGGACACAGGGGCATCACCGATGCCTCGACCAGCCCCGCCGCCCCAGACCTGAGACCGTTTCGTATCCAAGAGAGGAGCGTAATTAAATGCTGACCATCGGCGACAAGTTCCCCGCATTCAACCTCAAGGCCGTCGTTTCGACCGACCCGAAGAAGGCCTTCACCGACATCTCCAGCGAGTCCGACAAGGGCAAGTGGAAGGTCGTGTTCTTCTGGCCGAAGGACTTCACCTTCGTCTGCCCGACCGAGATCGCGGCGTTCGGCAAGCTGAACGGCGACTTCAACGACCGCGACACCGTCGTCTACGGCGTGTCGACCGACAGCGAATTCGTCCATCTGGCCTGGCGCAACAACCACGCCGACCTGAAGGACCTGCCCTTCGCCATGATCGCCGACATCAAGCGCGAGCTGAGCCAGAATCTCGGCATCCTCGACAAGGCCGAGGGCGTCTGCCTGCGCGCCACCTTCATCGTCGATCCGGAAGGCATCATCCGCTTCGTGTCGGTGAACGACCTCAGCGTCGGCCGCAACCCGCAGGAAGTGCTGCGTGTGCTCGATGCCCTGCAGACCGACGAACTCTGCCCCTGCAACTGGCAGAAGGGCGAAGAGGTTCTGAAGCCCGCCGCCTAAGGCAACCAGGGATCCCGCCGCGCTCCATGCAGCGCGGCGGGGCTCCGCCACCCGGATTTATCAAGGAATTCGTCATGAGCCTCGAAAGCCTGAAGAACCGCCTGCCCGACTATGCCCGCGACCTCAAGCTCAACCTGGGCTCGCTGGCCACCGAGCCGGGCCTGACCGAGCAGCAGCGCGCCGGCACCTTCATCGCCTCCGCGCTCGCCGCCCGCGAACCGTCCACGATCCGCGCCATCCTGGCCGAATTCGGCCCGCAGCTTTCGCCGGAAGCGCTGACCGCCGCCAAGGCCGCTGCTGCGATCATGGGCATGAACAACATCTACTACCGCTTCGTCCACCTGATGGGTGAGGGCGGCGGCGAGAATCAGTACAAGACCTTGCCGGCCAAACTGCGCATGAACGTGATTGGCAAGCCCGGCGTGGAGAAGGTCGATTTCGAACTCTGGTCGCTGGCCGTCTCGGCCGTGAAGGGCTGCGGTATGTGCCTGGTCGCCCACGAGCATGAGTTGCGCAAGGCCGGCATGACCGCCGAACAGGTGCAGCAGGCCGCGCGCATTGCCGCCGTGGTGCATGCCGTCGCCGTCACGCTGGATGGTGAGGGCGCCATGGGCGAGGCCTTGGCCCAAGCTGCCGAGTAAACGCATCTCCATATCTGCCAGGCTCTCCCGCCCCTCCGCCTGGCAGATCCTGGGGCCGCCGCGACAGTCCCCGTCTCGTAACCGCGGCGGCCCCTTATTTTTATCCTGTCATTGAATATTCACGGGCCGCATTGCCGGCTCGGCATGGACCAGGCTTCTGGCTGGTGCTTCTGGCCCAGGCAATTTCTGTTGCTTAGTTGTTGTTTTTCAACCGTGAAGCGCCGTTTCCCCGCAGCCCGGATGACGCTGCGTTAAATTACGGTAACATGCTGAAATTGCATATATCTCCGGTTAGCGACCGACGGTAGATTGTGGTTATCCACAATTCACGGACCGCCGTAGGCGGACGATCACTGGGGGTCGACCATGCGTATTCGCGCCAGTTTCCTGCTTTTCGTCGCATTGATCGGCATCATCGTGCTCGGGCTTGCCGGCTGGGTGATCAACGACGGCCTGCGTGAACGGACCAATGTGATCGATGCCCGCGGCCTGGCGGCAACCCAGGGCGAATTGCTGCGGCTGGTCGAACTGATCGGCATCGAACGCGGTGCCTACAACGCCGCCCTGCGTGACGAAAAGACCACCGATCCGAACGGCGATTTCCTCGCCAAGCCGCGCAAGGCCTCCGACGACACCATCGCCGCCGCGCTGGCCAACGGGCGCGCGTCCGGCCATCCCGCCATCGATCTTGCCGCCATCCAGGCGATCCAGAGCACTCTGCAGGAATGGCGCAAGAAGGTGGAGGCTGCCGTGGCAAAGCCGATGGCCGAACGACCGGCCGAGGTGATGAACGGCTATGTGCCGGCGCTGGCCGACATGGTCAACAAACTGACGCCGCTGCTCAACCGGATCGATTCCGCGATCAGCCGCTCGGATGACGACGTGGCCATGCCGATGACGATTGCGCGACTGGCCGCCGATATGCGCGCCGAGGCCAGCATTCGCGGCACCACCACGGTGAACGTGATCGCGTCCGCCAAGCCGATCCCGCCGGCCACCCGTGTTTTCCTTGCCGAGCAGACTGGCAAGGTGGATGCGATCTGGGCCCGCGTGGTCATGACCATGGGCATGATCGATGCGTCGCCGAACCTGAAGGAAAAGGTCGAGCAGACGCGCAAGGGCTTCTACGTCGACCTCAAGCAGATGCTGGATGGCATCTATACCGCCAGCGACAAGGGCGAGGCCTATCCCTTTGCCAATATCGGCGAGTTCCGTTCCAAGCAGAATCCGCTGCTCTACACCGCCGGCTATATGCGCGATGCCGCCATCGAGGACGCCCTGAAAGTGGCCGATACTCTGATCGCGGAGCGGACGCGGCATGTCGCCATCGAGGGCGGCATCGCCGCCATAGCCGTGCTGGTTCTGGTCTTCGGTGCGGTGTTTTTCCTGCGCCGTGTGATCGCGCCGCTCGGGGCGATCACCGAAACCATGACGCGCATCTCGCACGGCGAATCTGCCGAGATCGGTTATGTCGAGCGCAAGGATGAAGTCGGCGACATGGCGCAGGCCCTCAGCGTCTTCCAGAAGAATGCCGAGGAAAAAGCGAAGCTGGAGGCGGAAGAGCGTGCCCGGGCCGAAGGCGAGGCGAAACGCATGGCGAGCCAGCGCGAAGCCGAAGCCGCCATCAGCCGCGAGATCGCGCAGTTCTGTGCCGCTGTCGGCGATGGCGATTTCTCGCGCCGTATCGACATGGCCGGCAAGGATGGCGTGTTCGCCGAACTCTCGCGCCAGCTCAACGGCCTGGCGGATACCATGCAGGGCGTGATGAACGATCTGGGCGGTGTGCTGCAGGCCATGGCCGGCGGCGACCTGACCAAGAACACGTCTGGCAGTTACAAGGGCGCTTTCGCTTCGTTGGCCCAGGCGGCCAGCGATACCGTTTCCCGCCTGCGCGATTTCGCCGGGCGTTTGGCCGAAAGCGCCGACACGGTGAAGACCGCCTCGGCGGAGATTTCCTCGGGCTCGCAGGACCTTGCGCAGCGCACGGAGAGCCAGGCGGCGAGCATCGAGGAAACGGCCGCCTCGATGCACGAGATCACCACGACGGTGAAGCAGAATGCGGATAACGCCCAGGCCGCCAACCAGCTGGCAGTCGCCGCCCGCGACACGGCGGAGAAGGGCGGCAGCGTGGTCGCCGACGCGGTTTCGGCCGTGACGCAGATCGAGGAAAGCGCCCGCAAGATTTCCGACATCGTCGGGCTGATCGACGAGATCGCCTTCCAGACCAACCTGCTGGCGCTGAATGCCAGCGTCGAGGCGGCGCGTGCCGGCGAGGCCGGCAAGGGCTTTGCCGTGGTGGCGCAGGAGGTGCGTGCCCTGGCCCAGCGTAGTGCGAATGCATCGAAGGACATCAAGGCGCTGATCCAGGAATCGAATGCCCAGGTGAAGACCGGCGCGACCCTGGTGAATCAGACCGGTTCGTCGCTGACCGATATCGTCACGTCGATCAAGAAGGTGTCCGACATCGTGGCCGAGATCGCGGCAGCCTCGCGCGAGCAGGCCACCGGTCTCGACCAGATCAACACGGCGGTCGGCAGCATGGACGAGATGACCCAGCGCAACGGCGCGCTGGTGGAGGAGACCTCTGCCTCGGCGCAGAATCTGGCCAGCCAGGCGGGTGAACTCTCGGCGCTGGTGGGCTTCTTCCGCCTCGGCGGCCCGTCATCCGCTTCGTCGTCCGCTCCGGCGGTGGCATCCGCAGCGGTATCCGCGCCGAAACCGGTCATGGCAAAGCCCGCCGGAACCAGGCCCGCCACGCCGAACGCCGCCACGGCCAAACCCCAGGCACCCAAACCCCAGGCGCCCAAACCCGCGGCGGCCAAACCGGCTGCGTCGGCGGCATCGGCCGATGACGACTGGCAGGAATTCTGATAGCCAGATGCGATGAAAAAACGTCGGGATGCTGCGCCGGTGCAGCTGAATGAGGCTGCGCCGCGCCAGATCATCTGCGCGCCGCCCGACACCGTCGCGCCGCATGTCGTCGACCCGCGTCTGGCGCGGCTGCTGCAGGACTGGCAGGTTTGGCGCGGCGCCCGCGCCTTGCCGGCGCGCGGCGATTTTGGCGCCGAGGCCCTGCAATACCTGCTCGGCCATCTTTTCCTGCTCGACATCGTGCACGGGGAACAAGGCCCGCGTTTCCGCTACCGGTTGTTCGGCAGCGCGGTGACGACCTATCGCGGCTTCGATCTTACCGGCCAATTCCTCGACCAGCATCCCGATCCGGCCTTCGCCGCCCGCGCCCATGAAGCCTATCTGCAGTCGATGCGGTCCCGCCTGCCGCTCTGGGCCACGGTCAGCGGCTTCACCATGCACGGCCTGTCGGCGAATTTCGAAGGCATGATCCTGCCGCTGGCCTCGGATGGCGAAACGCCCGACATGATGCTGTCGGCGCAGATCATGACGCCGGGCGACAGCCCGGCTTGACCCGCCCACGCCCCCGCGCCATATCGCGCGCGGCATAGCATTTCGAGCCGGGACGACCCGGCCTTCCCGGACGGATCGGCGGGGACGACCCTGCCAGCGCAGCGAAGGAGCGATTCGCATGGCATGGGTCATTCTGTTTTTCGCCGGCCTCGCCGAGGTGGGTTGGGCCGTGGGCCTGAAATACACCGAGGGATTCTCGCGGCTGTGGCCCAGTGTCGGCACGATTGTCGCGATGCTGGTCAGCCTGTGGCTGCTCGGCCTGGCGCTCAAGGATCTGCCGCTCGGCACCGCCTATGCGATCTGGACCGGCATCGGCACCATCGGCACGGCGATCCTCGGCATCGTGCTGTTCGGCGAAAGCGCCGCGGTATTGCGGCTGGTCTGCATCGGCCTGATCGTGGCCGGCATCGTGGGGCTCAAGCTGGCGACGCCGGCCTGAAGCTCACACCTCCAGCCACTCCTTGCGGATGGCGGCATCGTCGAGCAGCTGCTGCGGCGTGCCCTCGAACACCATGTGGCCGTGGCCCATCACATAGAGCCGCTGGCAGATCTTCAGCGCGATGGTCAGCTTCTGCTCCACCAGCAGGATCGATACGCCGCGCGCCGCGATGCGCTCCAGCAGTTTGCCCACATGTTCCACCATCATGGGCGACAGGCCCTCGGTCGGTTCGTCCACCATGATCAGGTCGGGATCGCCCATCAGGGTGCGGCACATGGTCAGCATCTGCTGCTCGCCGCCCGAGAGCACGCCGGCCGCCGTGTCGGCGCGCTCCTCCAGGCGGGGGAAGATCTCGAACATGTCGGCCATCGACCAGCGGCCGCCGCCCTTCGTCGATTTCTGGCCCAGATAGAGATTCTCGCGCACGGTCAGCGCGGGGAAGATGTCGCGGTTCTCGGGCACGTAGCCCAGGCCTAAGCGCGCGATCTCGTGCGGCTTGCGGCCCACGATCTGTTCGCCCTTGAACAGGATCGATCCCTGCGGCGGCACGTCGCCCATGATCGCCTTGATGGTGGTGGAACGGCCCACGCCGTTGCGGCCCAGCAGCGAGACGATCTCGCCCGGCATCACCGTGAAGGTCACGCCATGCAGGATATGGCTCTTGCCGTAATAGGCATGCAGGTCACGAACATCGAGCATTGCTTCCGCCATGATCAGTGCTCCGCCTCCAAAGCCTGGCCGAGATAAGCCTCCTGCACCGCCTTGTTGCCGCGGATCTTCACCGGCGTGTCGCAGGCGATGATCTGGCCGTAGACCAGCACGGAGATGCGGTCGGCCAGGTCGAACACCACGCCCATGTCATGCTCCACCATGATCAGGGTCCGGCCTTCGGTGATCTTGCGGATCAGGGCGACGAAATGCGCGGTTTCCGAGCGGCTCATGCCTGCCGTCGGCTCATCCAGCATCACCACCTCGGCGCCGCCGGCAATCGTGATGCCGATCTCCAGCGCTCGCTGCTCGGCATAGGTCAGCAGGCCGGCCGGCATCATGGCGCGTTCGGCCAGGCCGATCTGCTGCAGCACGGCTTCGGCGCGCGCATTGGCATCGTCCGCCTTGCGGATGTTCTGCCAAAAGGAATAGCGATAGCCGAGCTGCCACAAAACGGCGCAGCGCAGGTTCTCGAACACGGTCAGGCGCGGAAAGATGTTGGTGACCTGGAAGCTGCGCGACAGGCCGCGCCGGTTGATCTGGTAGGGCTTCAGGCCGGTGATGTCCTCGCCGTTCAGCCTGATCCTGCCGCTGGTCAGCGGGAAGCGGCCCGAGATCAGGTGGAACAGCGTCGACTTGCCGGCGCCGTTCGGGCCGATGATGGCATGGCGTTCGCCCTTGGCCACGTCCAGCGACACGCCGCGGATGATCGGCGTGGCGCCGAAACTCTTGTGCAGGTCTTCGAGGGCCAGGGCTGTCATCGCACTGCCTCCCTGCCCAGGTCCCTGCCATGCGCCGCATCCGAGAAGGCGGCGGCCAGTTTCGGGCCATAGAGCCGGCCGAGCCAGATGCCTGCCCCGAGCAAGGCGAGTGCAACGATCCAGGGCGGCACGGTGTTGGAGGCAAACGGAATGCCCAGCATCGCCATTGCCGGGCCTTCGGTGGCCGCCTTCACCATCTGGTGATGCGCCGTCTCGATCAGCAGGGTCAGGCCGGCCAGACCCATCAGGGCAGGCACCGCCATCACCGCGTAATGCGGCAGCACGCGCAGCAGCGTGCCGCGCTGCCACAGCGGCTGGTGCAGCATGATCAGGCCGGCCATGCCGCCCGGCGCGAACATCACCATGCCGATGAAGATCAGGCCGAAATACAGCATCCACGCCCCGGTGATGTCGGACAGCATCACCTGCAGCAGCGTGACCAGCACGGCGCCCAGGATCGGCCCGAAGAAATGCCCGATGCCGCCGATATAGGCCATCAGCAGCACCACGCCCGACTGTGCACCCGAGATGTTCACGGCATTCATCAGCTCGAAGTTGATCGCGGCCAGGCCGCCGGCTATGCCGGCGAAGAAGCCCGAGATGCAGAAGGCGATGAAGCGCACCATCTGGGTGGAATAGCCGACGAACTCCGCGCGCTCCGGATTCTCGCGCACCGCGTTGCACATGCGACCCAGCGGCGTGCGGGTGAAGGCGAACATCAGCACGATGCACACGAAGCACCAGGCAGCGATCAGGTAATAGACCTCGATCTGCGGCCCGAAGCGCACGTTGAACAGGGTGAGCATTTTGGTGCGGTTGGCCGTGATGCCTTCCTCGCCGCCGAAAAAGCCGCGCAGGATCAGCGACAGCGAGGCGATCAGCTCGCCCAGCCCCAGCGAGATCATGGCAAACACGGTGCCGGCGCGCCGTGTCGAGACGGCGCCGAAGATGATGCCGAAGACCAGGCCCATCAACCCGCCCACCAGCGGCAGCACGGGCAGCGGGATCGGCAGCTTGTCGGCGGCGATCACGTTCATCGCATGCACCGCGAGGAAGCCGCCCAGGCCGTAATAGACGGCATGGCCGAAGCTGAGCATGCCGGTCTGGCCCAGCAGCATGTTATAGCTGAGCGAGAACACGATCATGATACCCATCAGGCACATGGTGGTGAGCGCAGCGCCCGAGGTGAAGATTTTCGGCAGCACGATCATCACGGCCGCCGCCAGCAGCCAGATGCCATAGCGTCTCGCTAGGTCGAGCGGCAGGGAGTTCGGCTTGGTCATCGCGGAAATCGCCATGGCTCAGGTCTCCCGCGTGCCCATCAGGCCCGTGGGCCGGAAGATCAGGATCAGCACCAGCATCAGATACGGCACCACCGGACCGATCTGCGCCACCGTCACCTGCCAGAGGTCGTTCAGCATGCCCTGCACCGGCCGTGCCATGCCGATGGCGGTCAGCATGTCGCCCAGCGAATAGTTGATGGCGATGGCGAAGGTCTGGATCAGGCCGATCAGCAGCGAGGCGATGAAGGCGCCGGGCAGCGAGCCCAGGCCGCCGAACACCACCACCACGAACAGGATCGGGCCCAGCACATGGGCCATGCTGGGCTGGGTCACCAGGGCGGGCCCGGCGATCACGCCGGCAATCGCCGCCAGGCCGCAGCCGCAGCCGAAGACCAGCATGAAGACGCGCGGCACGTTATGGCCCAGCATCGCCACCATGTTGGGATGGGTCAGCGCCGCCTGGATGATCAGGCCGGTGCGCGAGCGCGTCAGCACCAGCAGCAGCACGATGAAGATCGCCACCGAGATCAGCAGCATGAACATGCGGAAGGCGGGATAGGTGGTCTCGAACAGCGTGAAGGCGGAGAAATCCAGCGCCTCGGGCACGCGGTAATCCACGGGCAGCTTGCCCCAGATCATCTGCACCAGTTCCTCGATCACGAAGGCGAGGCCGAAGGTGAACAGCAGCTCGGGCACATGCCCCCATTTATGCACGGTGCGCAGGCCCCAGCGTTCCACTGCGGCGCCGATCAGGCCGACCAGCACGGGCGCGACCACCAGCGCCGCCCAGAAATTGAGCCACTGGCTGATCTGGAAGCCGAAATAGGCGCCCAGCATGTAAAAGCTGGCATGGGCGAAATTCAGCACGCCCATCATGGAGAAGATCAGTGTCAGGCCGCTGGCCAGGAGAAACAGCAGCATGCCGTAGAGCACGCCGTTCAGCGTGGAGAAGATCACCAGTTCCAGCAAGAAACGCCCCCGTAATTCCCGACCCGGCAACGATACGACAGAACAGACGCCACGGCCCCGGTTTTCACCCGGGGCCGCGCGTCAGGCAAGCGGTTCAGCTTGGCTTGGCCATCTTGCAGGTGGTGGGCACGTCGGTATTGGCCATCGGCACCGTCGCGAACAGCTTCCAGCCCCAGCCGCTCTTCTCTTCGTCGAACTTCATGTCGCCCGACAGCGGAGTCAGCGCCGAGATGTAGATGTCCTGGAAGAACTGGTGGTCTTCCGCGCGCATGTAGGTGTCCTTGCCGTAGATGTTCTTGTACTTCATGCCGCGCAGCTTCTCGGCGAACACCTTCGGATCGTTGGACTTGGCCTCGTTCATGGCGCGGGCCAGCATTTCCATCTCGTTGCGCACGCGCGGATACCACCAGCCCTGGCCGGCGCTTTTCTTGCGGAAGTCTTCTTCCCAGGCGTAGTTCTCCGGCGTGTTGATGTTGGCAAGGCCTTCCGTGATCTGGAACACGCGGTCCTTCAGGCCGGTCTGCTTGATCGCGGTCGGGCCGCCCGCGCCGCCGGCATAGTAGGTATACCAGTCGACCTGCAGGTTGGCGTCGGCCGCGGCCTTCAGCAGCAGCGCGATATCGCTGCCCCAGTTGCCGGTGATCACGCTGTCGGCGCCGCTGGCCTTGATCTTGGCCACATAGGGCGCGAAGTCGGTGATCTTGGCCAGCGGATGCAGTTCGTCGCCCACGATCTGCACGTCGGAGCGCTTGGCCTTCAGCATCTCGTTGGCCGCCTTGCGCACGGCATGGCCGAAGGAATAATCCTGGTTGATCAGGTAGACCTTCTTGATGCTGGGCTTGCCCTTCATGTAGGTGGTCAGGGCCTGCATCTTGATGTCGCTATGGGCATCCCAGCGGAAATGCCAGTAGCTGCATTTGTCGTTGGTGAAGGCCGGATCGACCGCGGCGTAGTTGAGGTAGACCACCTCCTTGCCGGGGTTGCGGTCGTTATGCTTGTTGACGAAGTCGATCATCGCCGCCGCCGCGCCCGAACCGTTGCCGAGCGTGAGGATGCGGGCGCCGGCATCGATGGCCTTCTGCGCCGCGATCACCGTTTCCTGCGGGCTGAGCTTGTTGTCGAAGGTGATCAGCTCCATCTTCTGGCCGTTCACGCCGCCCTTGGCGTTGATCTTGTCGATCATGTACTGGAAATGCTTCACGCCATGCTCGCCGATCGGCGCCATGGCGCCGGAGAGCGGATCGATGAACGCGATTTTCACCTGCGACCAGGCCGGTGCTGCCAGTCCCAGGCCGGCCGCCAGCGCGGCAACGGCCAGGCCTGTCCCATAACGACGAGTCGGCATTGTTTCCTCCATCCAGTTATGTCACGGCGGCTTCCGGTCCGCCGATCCGCCGGTCTAGCGGCGAATTCCTGTATTCGGTTCTGCCTGTATGCAATTCAGGTCGCGTCGGGCGTAGTCCTTCTCCGCGTCAGGTCACTTCACCATCGCCGCATAGACCATGTTGCGCACCAGGGCGCGATAGGTCAGGCGCTGTTTCGGCGACTGCATCATGAAGACGGCGAACATCTTCTCCTTGGGATCGACCCAGAAATAGGTGCCGCCGGCGCCGCCCCAATAGTAATCGCCGGCGCTGCCGGGATCGGCCGAAACGCCGCTGTCCTTGCGCACGCCGAAGCCCAGGCCGAAGCCATAGCCGGGGCCGGGCAGGAAATAGGGGCCCGGCACCACGCCGGTGCCCATATGGTCCGAGGTCATGTAGGCCAGCGTCTTCAGGCTCAGATAGCGCTTGCCGTTCTGCGTGCCGCCATCCAGCAGCATCTGCAGGAAGCGCGCGTAATCCATCGCCGTGCCGGTCAGGCCGCCGCCGCCGGATTCGTATTTGCCGGCCTTGCGCGGATCGAAGAATACCACGCCGCCGCCCAGGCTGCGGTCATCGGGGAATGGCTCGGCCACGCGGGGCTGCTTCGCGGCATCGGTGACGAAAAAGTCCGTGTCCTTCATGCCGAGCGGGCCGAGTACGCGGTCTTTGAGCGCCTGGCCCAGCGGCTTTTTGTCCACCACTTCCACCACGCGGCCGAGGATGTCGGTGGAATGGCTGTAATCCCAGACCGTGCCGGGCTGATAGGCCAGCGGCAGCTTGGCGATGCGTTCGGCGAATTCGGCATTGTCGAATTCGCCGTCCATCACGCCGGCCTCGCGATATTGCGCCTTCACCGCGCCGACGCCGAAAAAGCCGTAGGTGATGCCCGAGGTATGGCGCATCAGGTCCTGGATGCTGATCGCACGCTGCGCCGGCACCAGTTCCAGAACCGGCTTGCCGTCGGCGCCCGGCTTTTCCACGCCGACCTGGGGCTTGGCGAAGGCCGGCACATAGCGGGCCAGCGGATCGCCAACCGCCATGCGGCCTTCTTCCACCTGCATCATCGCCGCCACGGTGACGATCGGCTTGGTCATCGAATAGATGCGGAAGATCGTGTCCCGCCTCATCGCCGCCTTGGTCTGCGGATCTTGCAGGCCCATCGCCTCGAAATAGGCGATCTTGCCCTGGCGCGCGATCAGCAGCACGGCGCCGGGGATGATTCCGGCCTCGGAATCGGCTTTCAGGCGGGTGGTGATGCGGGCGAGGCGGTCGGGGGCGAAGCCAAGGGCCGCCGGATCGCCCTGCGGCAGCAGCTCCGCGGCGCGGGCGCCGGTCAAAGCTGGCCCGTTCAGGCCGGGCAGCGGGGTATGCAGAGCAAAACCAGTGAAAAGGACAGCCATCAAGAACTGCCCGAAACGGCACACTTTCATCGGCGCGGCCTCCCTGGACCATTTTTATTTTGCTTGGCGACCATGATTGTCGGACAATCCGACCTAAGTCAAACACTCAATTGCTGGACCCGGCTGGCGGAAATGCCGATCATCACCCATTCTGCCGGTGGTCGCGAATCGCTGCGTCGGCCGCGCCGGAAACGGGTTCGGGATCGGGGGGTAAATGTCTGAGACGGCCGAGAAATTCACGCGCATCACGCCGGTGCCCGCCTATCAGATGGTGGCCGAGGCGATCGAGCGCGAGATTCTGTCGGGCCGCCTGCGCCCGGGCGATCCCATCGGCACCGAGGCCGAGCTGGTGCGCCAGTTCGGCGTCAATCGCTCCACCGTGCGCGAAGGCATCCGCCTGCTGGAACAGGGCGGCATGGTGCATCGCGATTCCAGCCGCCGCCTGGCCGTCGGCCTGCCGCATTACGACCGGCTCGCCACCCGCGCCAGCCGCGCGCTGATGCTGCACCAGGTCAGTTTCCGCGAATTGTGGGAAGCCACCATGGCGCTCAGCCTCGCCTCCATCGAACTGGCGGTCGACCGTGCCACGCCGGAAGAGATTGCGGTGCTGGATGCCAACATCGCCGCCACCGAAGAGGCGATGGACGATCCGGTGGCGGTTGCCACGCTGGACAGCGAATTCCACCTGCTGCTGGAGAAATGCGGCCGCAACCGCGTGCTGGAACTGGCGCGCGAGCCATCCAACATGCTGATCTATCCCACCACCAACGTGGCGGTGCGCGCCACCGAACATGGCACGCGGCGCCTGATCGAGGCGCATCGCATGCTGGTGGAATCCCTGCGCCGGCGCGACCGGGAACTCGGCCGCCTGTGGACGCGCCGCCATCTCGACGACTGGCGCAAGGGCTTCGAGAAGGCGGGCATGGACCTGGATCAGCCGGTCGACCTCGTCACCGGCATGGTGTGAATCTGTAAATCGGCATCCCCGCACCCGGCGGCCATTAACGCCGGATATGCGCGAAGCCGCCGCCCGGCGTGCGGAAATTCATCGTCTGCCCGCGGAACAGCCGCGCCCCCAGGCTGACCACCGCGCCATTCCACACGAAGGCGCGGATATCGACCTTCATCATGCCGGACGGTGTCTGCAGAAGCGGTGGATCGACGCGCTCCTGCGCCACGTAGCCGCCGGCAGAAACCTCCTGCCATGCGCCGCGCGTGATTTTCGCGCCGGCATAGACGCCCTTGGATGCATGCCCGTCGACCGGCTTGAAATAAAGCGCATTGCGATTGCGCCATATCGCCTCCGCATTGTCAGGCGTGACCATGGCGGTCGCCGGCACTGATTCGGCCAGCATCAGCGCCATCGGCGCAGGCAGGCCGAAGGCGCGCAGCGCAGACGCGCTGCTCCAGACGCTAAGATTGCGCTTGCAGGCCCATATGGCATGGATATGCGGATTGGGGCTGATAACGACGGCGTTGTGGCAATATGCGAGTGCCAGCGCTCGCTCGGCTTCGCCCTCCAGGCTGAACCGCGTCAGTCGATTGTAGACGAAATCTATGGCCGTGCCGCGGTGGCGCAGGGCACCGTCATGAAAATCAAGATCTGCTGGATCCAGCAGCAAGCAGTCGATGCCGCGCCGCCGCAACGCTACTGCCGCCAGGGTGAATTCATCGCGCAGGAACTGCGATTCCGGCGCGTCATCCACGATGGCCACGCGGCGCAGGCTCTGCTCGGGCCGCGCTAGCGCCCATTCGGCGCGCAGCATGGCGACAAGGCGGTCTTCCCACTCGTCGCGCGTCTGTCCGCCGCTCAGCTCGCCCAGCAGGCCCAGCAGGAAGGCACCGCCACCATTGGTGTTGGCCTCGATCAATCGCGGCCCTTCGGCGGCAAGGTGAAAGTCGAGCGCATTGAAAATCCCGCGCGTTCCCTGGTCGATCTGTGCAATGGGTGGCGCCGCGGCCAGGCAGGCTTCGCGATAGGCCGGCAGGCGCATCAATGCATCCAGGGCCAGCGCGATATCGGCTATGCGTTCCGTCATGTCCTGGCGCAGAAGGATGGCTGCAGACGAGAATTTTTCCGCAAGGCGGGCCTGCGCCTCCGGCGTGTCGGGAAAGCCGCCGCCGATCTTCGCAAGATCGGACTGGACGAATGATGCGGGCAGGGCGGCGAACGGCGGTTCGGCCGGTGGCATCTCGGCCGGCGGCAGCGGCATCTGGATGGCCCGGGATGCTGTCATGGCGGCGATCATTCCGGCCGATCCGTCTGGCCCTGCCGCGGCCAGGCGAAGGGGATCGCGTATTGCCGCCACAGGCTGTTGCGCGGATAGAATTCGTTGCCGGCATAAAGGCCATAACGCTCCGGCGCCTTGCCGGTCTGGCGCAGGTATGTCCCGAATACCAAGTCCCAGACGCTGAGCATGCCGCCGTAATTGCGGTTACCCTGCTCGGGGTGGTCGGCATGATGCCATCGGTGCAGTTCGTTGGTGGCGAATATCCAGTTCAGCGGGCCATGAAGCAGGTTCAAGTTGGCATGCTGAAAGGCCGAGACGACGCCGGCCATGGTCAGGCAGACGGCCAGAACCTCTGCTTCGGCACCAATCATCTTCAGGACAAAAACTCCGGCCAGATGGTGCCAGATCGCATTCACGGGATGGACGCGGAAGCCGTTCAGCCAATACATCCGCTCCGCGCTGTGATGGCAGGCGTGAAATCGCCACAGGGCCGGCCGTTCATGCGCCAGGCGATGC
Organism: Ferrovibrio sp.; assembly: GCA_046294345.1. GTDB lineage: Bacteria > Pseudomonadota > Alphaproteobacteria > Ferrovibrionales > Ferrovibrionaceae > Ferrovibrio. Next base: position 18,044 of record JBKBJT010000001.1, on the reverse strand, counting down.
ATCCAGTATTGACCGAATTCGGCCAGCAGCGCGGCCAGCGCGACCTGCGCCGCAAAGGGCCAATGATCGGGAAACCAGTCGAGCGCCGCCGGCAGGTCGGCGGCGGCGAGCAGCCCGGCGGCCAGCAGGGGCAAGCCGAGTTCCAGGGCCGGATTGACCGCGGCCATCAGAATGCCGAATGACAGGGCATCCAGCCTCCAGTCGTTCCGATACGTCCTCGCGCCACGATCCTTGTCGGAGGAAAGGCGCTCGGCGAGGGCGACCGCTGCCAGTGCCGCCAGAAAACCGCCGAACTGAAGCGGCAGGCCGGGCAGGTCCTGCTGCAGGCCAAGGGTGGTCGTGGCCACCGCGCCAGTCAGCGTGACAGGAAACAGCAGCAGGCGTGCGGGCAGGGCCAGGAGCGGAGGGTGATGGGCGAAGTTCAGCATAGTTTTATATTCCCAGAATTATCGAATAATATGGACGCAGGCAAGGCGGAGCGGACCTCCTGGCCGTTCAATCCTTCAGCAGCAGGTGGGGGATGAGCAGGTGTTGCTGCCCTGGAGCGTGACGCCCCGGCAGCATTCGGAAACCATGAACCGCATCAGCATGTCCATCCTCTGGAAATCGACGCGACAGCGGATCACGCGGCCTTCACGGCTTTGCGTGATCAGTCCGGCCTGGCGCAGGCGGTGCAGATGGTGGGTCAGGGTTGAATCGGGTATGTCGAGCTGATCGCGAACTTCGTTGACGGGCAAACCCTCGAAGCCGGCCGCCAGCAGGATGCGATAAGCCGCCAGCCGCGCCGGATTGCCAAGCTCGGCCAGGCAGAGCGCGGCATCGGCGAGGTCCAGTTCGGGCGCTTTGGCAGGTTTTCTGGCAGCGGCGGCCATAATTATTCCATAATTCTAGAAATACAGAATAGAATGGGGCGGGGAGTTTGGCAAGGCCGATTTTATGATGCCGGCCCTACAGGCCGCCCATCCGGCACGAACTCGGCAGCGCGGTATCGGCCGCCTTCACCACACCGGCCGTTTTCCAGCCCCAGCCGGTCTTTTCCTCGTCAAATTTCATCGTCGCATCCAACGGGCCGAAGGAGGCGATCACCAGGTCCTGCAGCACCTGATGGTCCTGGACCCGCATGCTGGCGGTGCCGCCATACATGGTCTTGCGCTGCGCCTGGGCCAGCAATGGCGCGATTTTGCGCGGCTCGGCGCTTTTGGCCGCCCGCACGGCGTCGTTCAGCATCTCCATCAGCAGGCGCGCGCGCGGCACGTTGAAGCTGCCGCCGAACCGCGCGCGGTATGCCGCATCGAGGTCGTCGCTCATCGTCATGTTTGAATGGCCCTCGATCACGGCGAAAACGCGATGCTCCAGGCCGGTCTGCCGCACCGCCGTCGGGCTGCCGATGCCGTTGGCGTAATAGGTATACCAGCCGGCCTGCAGGTTGGCGTCGGCGGCGGCTTTCAGCAGCAGGGCGAGGTCGCTGCCCCAGTTTCCCGTAATGACACTATCTGCATTACTAGCTTTGATCTTGGCCACATAGGGCGCGAAGTCGGTGATCTTGGCCAGCGGATGCAGCTCGTCGCCCACGATCTCGATATCGGGCCGCGCGGTCTTCACCATCTTCAACGCGGCGGCGCGCACCGCCTGGCCGAAGGAATAATCCTGATTGATCAGATACACGCGTCTGATCTGTTTCTGCGTGGCGATGAACTTGGCCAGCGCCAGCATCTTCATCTCGGCATGGGCATCGAAGCGGAAATGCGCCGAGCTGCATTTCTCGTTGGTCAGCGCCGGATCGATGGCCGAGATGTTGAGGAACAGCACCGTTTTGTCGGGGTAGCGCTCGTTATGCTTGGCGATGAATTCGTTCAGCGCGCCGGCGGCGGCCGAAGAATTGCCCGCCACGATGATGCGGATGCCGGCATCGATGGCCTTCTGCGCCTGGATGATGCTTTCCTGCGCATTCAGCTTGTTGTCGTAACCCGTGATCTCGTATGTCGCCTGCGGCGAAGACAGCCGCTCGGCCATGAATTTCAGGTGGTTCAGCGCATTCTCGGTCACGGCCGCCGCCGGCCCTGACAGGGGATCGATGAAGGCGATACGAACCGTCTCGGCCCGTGCCGTGACACTCAGGAAAACAACAGCCAGAAAGGCGAGAATGCGCATGATGAACTCCGCGACAAAAACTGCGCGGAGGGTAAGAAAAAGCCGCCGGCATGCAAGCCGCGGCGCCCCAGAATAAACGGATGTGTGCTGACGAAGCAGGGTTGGTTTCGCGATTGACTTCGTTTGGCGCCGTATTATCTTTCGCCGTCACCGGGCCAGCGACAACCGCCCGGTCAGCGACCTTCCCCTTTTTCAGGATCATGGGCCGCCAAGCGTTGTCTCGCTCCGTCAGGAGGTGAGGCATGTCTTGTGGCGGTACCTGTTCCCGAATCGATTCCCCGGTCCATCCGCCGGTTCTGCAACCCGGCGCAAGCACGATCTGGCATCTGCCGTCGCCGTCCGAATGGCTCGTCGGCGGGCTTGTTCGGCTTGTCGAACTGCAGCGGCGCTGGCGCCGACGCGAGGACCTGCGCGATCTCAGCGATGCGCAGCTCCGCGATGTCGGCCTGACGCGCGAGCAGATCGGAGGCGGCGTGTAGCCAAAATCGTCATGCTCGGACCACCGGGACCGACCGAAGGTCGGCCCGGCGGTAAACTTCACGGCCCGGGCATCCACGAGTTTTTAAGACGTGGATGGCCGGCCAGGAAGGATATTCCTGGGCCCGGCCATGACGCATAACGGGAAATGATCACCGTGCGTTATAAGCCGCCAGCGCGGCGAGGTTCACGATGTCGCTCACAGAGGCGCCCATCTGGGCGATCTGCACCGGCTTTTCCAGGCCGATCAGCAGCGGGCCGATCACCGTGCCGCCGCCCAGTTCCTGCAGCAGCTGCGACGACAGCAGGGCGGAGTGGATGCCCGGCATGATCAGCACGTTGGCAGGGCCCGACAGGCGGCTGAAGGGATAGATCTTCATCAGGTCGGGATTGAGCGCGGCAGCCGCTGACATCTCGCCGTCATACTCGAATTCGGCGCCATGGCCGCCGGCATGCAGCGCGTCGAGCTCCATCACCGCCTGGCGCACCTTTTCCACCACGCCGCCCGGCGCGTTGCCGAAATTGGAATGCGACAGCAGGGCGACGCGCGGTTCGTGGCCCATCTGGCGCGCCACGCCGGCCGCCTGCACCGCGATCTGGCAGAGGTCCTTCGCCTCGGGCAGTTCGGTGATGGTGGTGTCGGCCATGAAGACCGTGCGGCCCTTGGCCACGATGATCGAAAGCCCCATCACGCGCTGGCCACGCTGGGCGTCGATCGCCATGCGGATACCATCGTAGCTTACCGAATAGGTGCGGGTCACGCCGGTGATCATCGCGTCGGCATGGCCGTTGGCCACCATGCAGGCGCCGAACACGTTGCGGTCCAGGTTGACCAGCCGTTGCGCGTCGCGCTGCAGCATGCCGCGGCGCTGGTGGCGCTTGTAGAGGAACTCGGTATAACGCGCGTTATGCTCGCTGATGCGGGCATTGTGGATCTCGCAGCCATCCAGGTTTTTGAGCCCGATGGCCTGCATGGTCGCCTCGATCCGTTCGCTGCGGCCGATCAGCACCGGCGTGCCGTAGCCGGCATCGCGGAAGGCCAGGGCGGCGCGGATCACGGTTTCTTCCTCGCCCTCGGCGAACACCACGCGTTTCGGATTCGCCACCACCTGGTCGAAGAAGATCTGCAGGCTGCCCACCGTGGGGTTCAGCCGCGCGCGCAGCCTGGCGGCATAGGCCGCCCAGTCGGTGATCGGCTTGCGCGCCACGCCGGACTTCACGGCGGCCTTGGCAACCGCCAGCGGCACGTCGACGATCAGGCGCGGATCGAAGGGCGAGGGGATGATGTAGCCGGGGCCGTATTTCGGGCGGTCGCCTTTGTAGGCGGCGGCCACTTCATCCGGCACGTCCTGGCGCGCCAGCATGGCGATGGCTTCCGCTGCGGCGATCTTCATCTCGTCGTTGATCGTCTTCGCCCGCACATCCAGCGCGCCGCGGAAGATGTAGGGGAAGCCCAGCACGTTGTTCACCTGGTTCGGGTAATCCGAACGGCCGGTGGCCATGATCACGTCGCCGCGCGTGGCCAGCGCGTCTTCCGGGGTGATTTCCGGATCCGGGTTGGCCATGGCGAAGACGATGGGGTTGGCCGCCATCGAGCGCAGCATGTCGGGCGTCACCGCGCCCTTGGCCGACAGGCCGAAGAACACGTCGGCGCCCTTCATGGCGTCTTCCAGGCTGCGCGCGTCGGTCTTCACGGCATGCGCCGATTTCCACTGGTTCATGCCGTCGGTGCGGCCCTGGTAGACCACGCCCTTGGTGTCGCAGAGGATGACATTCTCATGCCGCATCCCCATCGCCTTCATCAGCTCGGTGCAGGCGATGCCGGCAGCACCCGCGCCGTTGACCACCATCTTGGCGTCCTTGATGTCGCGGCCGGTGAGCTGCAGGGCGTTGATCATGCCGGCGGCGGCGATGATCGCGGTGCCATGCTGGTCGTCATGGAAGATCGGGATGTCCATCAGCTCGCGCAGGCGCTGCTCGATCACGAAGCATTCCGGCGCCTTGATGTCTTCCAGGTTGATGCCGCCGAAGCTGGGCCCGAGATAACGCACGGCATTGACGAATTCGTCGACATTCTCGGTATCGACCTCGAGGTCGATGCAGTCGACATCGGCAAAGCGCTTGAACAGTACCGCTTTGCCTTCCATCACCGGTTTGCCCGCCAGCGCGCCGAGATTGCCGAGGCCCAGCACGGCGGTGCCGTTCGAGATCACCGCCACCATGTTGCCGCGCGAGGTGTAGTCGTAGGCGGTATCGGGGTCCTTCTGGATTTCCAGGCAGGGGGCGGCGACGCCCGGGCTGTAGGCCAGGCTGAGGTCGCGGGTGGTGGCCATCGGCTTGGTCGGCACGACCTCCAGCTTGCCGGGCTGGCCCATTTTGTGGAATTCGAGGGCGTCGTCGTAAAGTGACGGGCTTTTCGATTCGCTCATTTTTCTCTGTGTTTCCGGTTTTCACACGCGGGCGGTTTTCGCTCCCGTGGAGCATCATAAGGCCAAGGCCAAAGAGGTTAAAAGCCCCGGGGGGTTAAAAGGCCCGCGTGCTGTGCTATGTCTGCGGGCTGCATAATATTTCGCCCATGAACAAACCCGAGCTCACCCTTCCCCCCGGAACGTCCCCGCTGATGGCGCAGTATCTGACCATCAAGGCGGCCTATCCCGGCTGCCTGCTGTTCTACCGGATGGGGGATTTTTACGAACTGTTCTTCGACGATGCGGCTAAGGCCGCCCGGGCGCTGGATATCGCGCTGACCAAACGCGGCGAGCATGACGGCCAGCCGATTCCCATGTGCGGCGTGCCGGTTCACGCGGCGGAAGCCTATCTCTCCCGTCTCATACGCCAGGGTTTCAAGGTGGCGGTCTGCGAACAGACCGAAGACCCGGCGGAAGCCAAAAAACGCGGCTCGAAATCGGTGGTGCGGCGCGACGTGGTGCGGGTGGTCACGCCCGGCACCATCACGGAAGACAGCTTGCTGGAATCGCGCCGTAACAACTACCTGGCAGCCCTCGGCCAGGCCGGCGGCGCCGATGGCAGCCTGGCGCTGGCCTGGCTCGACATGTCGACCGGCGAATTCGGCCTGACGGAAACAACCTCCGCGTCGCTCGGCGCCGACCTCGCCCGGGTCAATCCGCGTGAACTGGTGCTGCCCGAAAGCCTGCTGGGCCGGCCCGAACTGCGGGCGCTGTTCGAACAGCTTGAAGTGGCGTTATCGCCTTTGCCCTCGGCACGATTCGACAGTGTTTCCGGCGAGCGCCGGCTGAAAACCGCGCTCGGCGTCGCAGCACTCGATGCCTATGGCGATTTCAGCCGCGCCGAATTCTGTGCCGCCGGCGCTTTGCTCGATTACGTCGAGACCACACAATGCGGCAAACTGCCCCGCCTCGATCCGCCGGCCCGGCAGTCGCCCACCAGCGTGATGGCCATCGATCCGGCCACGCGGCGCAACCTGGAACTGGTGGAAACCACGTCGGGCAACCGCGACGGCGCGCTGCTCGCCTGCATCGACCTCACGCTCACCGGCGCCGGCGCACGGCTTCTTGCCCAGAGGCTGCAGGCGCCGCTCACCGATCCGGTGTTGATCGCGGCGCGCCACGATGCCGTGGGCTATCTGGTCGACACGCCCCGTCTGCGCGACGATATTCGCGGCGCGCTGGAGAAAGTGCCCGATCTCGCCCGCGCGCTCTCGCGTCTCAGCCTGAACCGCGGCGGTCCGCGCGATCTGGCCAGCCTGCGCGACGGCCTGGCCCAGGCGCAGGCCCTGCAGGCGCGGCTGGGCGCGGAGGCCATGCTGCCGCCGGCGCTCGCCGAGCTGCACGACGGGCTGGGCAGCCACGATGCGCTGGTGGCAACGCTCGGCAATGCCCTGGCCGACGAACTGCCGATGTACACGCGCGATGGCGGCTTCATCCGCGCAGGCGTCGATGCCGCGCTGGATGAATTGCGTGTCCTGCGCGACGAAAGCCGGCGCCATATCGCTGCATTGCAGGACAAGTATGCCCAGGAAACCGGCATCAATACGCTGAAGATCCGGCATAACAACATGCTGGGCTATTACATCGAGGTGGCGCCCAAGCACATGCCGCAGATGGGCGTGCAGTATATCCATCGCCAGACCATGGCGAACGCGGTGCGCTACGCCACACCCGAACTGTCGGAGCTGGAGAGCAAAATCGCCCAGGCCGCCGACCGCGCGCTGAAACTGGAACTGGAGATGTTCGAGCGCCTGGCGGGCGAAGTGCTGGCGCGGGCCGAGGCGATCAACCGCGCCGCTCAGGCACTCGCCGCGCTGGACGTCACCGCGGCTTTGGCCCTGCTTGCCGTGCAGCGCGGCTGGGTGCGGCCGCAGGTGGACGACAGCTTTGCCTTCCATGTCGAGGGCGGGCGCCATCCGGTGGTGGAAGCAGCCCTTGAACGCGCCGGCCAGGGCGAACGCTTCGTCGCCAATGACTGCGATTTAGGCGAGGGCCGCCGCCTCTGGCTGCTCACCGGCCCGAACATGGCCGGTAAATCCACCTTCCTGCGCCAGAATGCGCTGATCAGTGTGCTGGCGCAGATGGGCGCCTTCGTGCCGGCGGCGAAGGCCCATCTCGGCGTGGTCGACCGCCTATTCAGCCGCGTCGGCGCGGCCGACGATCTGGCGCGCGGGCGCTCCACGTTTATGGTCGAGATGGTGGAGACGGCGGCGATCCTGCACCAGTCCGGTCCCAAGGCTTTGGTGATCCTGGACGAGATCGGCCGCGGCACGGCGACGTTCGACGGCCTGTCGATTGCCTGGTCGGTGGTGGAATACCTGCACGAGAAGAACCGTTGCCGCGGCCTCTTCGCCACCCATTACCACGAGCTGACGGCTTTGGCCGAAAAACTGCCGCAGCTGTCCAATCACACGCTGAAAGTGAAGGAATGGGAGGGCGAGCTGGTCTTCCTGCATGAGGTCGGCCCGGGTGCAGCGGATCGTTCCTACGGCATCCAGGTGGCCAAACTCGCCGGCCTGCCCGATGCGGTGCTCAAACGCGCTTCCGCCGTGCTGCACACGCTGGAGAAATCCGGCCAGACCGGCGGCTCGGCCAAACTGGTCGACGATTTGCCTCTCTTCTCGCTGGCTCCGCCAGCGACGGCTGCCGCTGTTGCCGCGAAACCGTCGGAAGTCGAGCGCGCGCTGAAATCCGCCGATATCGATGCGCTTTCGCCGAAACAGGCGCTCGACCTGCTGTATCAGCTCAAGGCTTTGCTGAAGCCGTAAGGGCCGCAGATTCCCGCTATCCCGTATCCTCGCGCTGCGTGTATGATCGCCGCATGAGGAATGCAGTCGCCGCGCGCTGTCATGTTGCGGTCCTGCTGGCCGTTTGCATGCTGGCGTATTTGGCGGCAGGAACGGCGGCGGCCCAGATACCGCCTGCCCAGACAATACCTGTGCCGGCAACGTCCACAGAAGCGCGCGTGCTGATCAACGACGCGCCGCCCTACCGCATCGTCAGCCGCGCGCGCGGCGACGAGGGCCATAGCGGCATCTATGTCGACATCCTGCGCGCCCTGGCCGCCGAAACGCGCCTGACCCTGCATTTCATCGAGGCGCCGTTCGCGCGTGGCTTTCCCATGATGCGGGCCGGCGAGGCCGACATCATGCTGGGGCCCAACCGCACACCCGAGCGCGAAGCCTATCTGCTGTATCTCGATCCGCCGCTGCAGGCCGAGCCGAAGGTGTTCGTCACCCAGCCGCAGGGTCCGCGCATCGCGCGGTATGAAGACCTGCGCGGCCTGCGCATCGCCGTTCTGCGCGGCGCGCGCTATGCCAATCGCTTCGACGGCGATGCGACGCTGGAGAAAATTCCCGTCGCCGATTACGACGCTGCCCTGCGCCTGCTGGGCGGCAACCGTGTCGATGCCGCCATCATGCCCGAGCAGCAGGCGCGCTGGCTGCTGCGCTGGCAGCAGCTCAACTGGCCGCTCTCGCCTTATCGTATCGAAGGCAGCCCGTCTTATATCGTGCTGTCGCGCGCCTCGCCGCTGGCTGCGCGCGCGGCGGAACTGGCGGCCGCGTTGCGCCGCCTGCAGGAAAAGGGCGAAATCGCGCGGATATTGCTGCTTTACAGCTAAGGCCGGAAGGTCGGCCTAAAAAGAACAGCTTGTATTCGCCGCGAATAAGGCCTAGGGTCCGCCCATCGAAATTTTTTGGCCGGACCTTCTGGCTGTTCGCTCTGGCTTTGCCGGGCGCGTCTTCCGACTTTCTCTCCAAAAAAATCGAAAACCGGGCGCCGGACGCAGTTTTGCTGCGCCCTGTTCCCTTCGTTCATCGCACCAAAGGAAAATCCCATGCAAACGGGCATTGTCAAATTCTACAACGATCAAAAAGGCTTCGGTTTCATTCAGCCGGAAGACGGCAGCAAGGATGTGTTCGTGCATGCCACCGCGCTGGAGCGTGCCGGCATGAGCGCGCTGCAGGAAGGCCAGAAGGTCTCCTTCGACACCGAACAGGACAGCCGCTCGGGCAAGACCGCCGTGCGCGCCATCCAGGCCGCCTGATCTACCTGATCTTCGCTTGATTCATCAGGCGATCCAGGGCGCGGCAGCCTTCGACTGTCAGAGCTGCGGCGCCTGTTGCGCGTTCTCGCGCGACTGGCCCCGTTTCTCGCTCGAAGAGGATGCCGCGCTCGCGCGCATTCCGGCCCGTTTCGTCGATGACGAGGCGGGCCGGATGCGTTGTGACGGCGACCGCTGCTCGGCCTTAAGCGGTGTCGTCGGCCAGCACACGTTCTGCAAGGCCTATGACGTGCGGCCTGATGTCTGCCGCGAATGTCAGCCGGGCGACGAGGCCTGCCGCATCGCGCGCGGCTTCTTCAATCTTTAGCGGACTATCTGTCGTCAGGACGGCTCGGCCAGCATCAGTTGGCCGCGGCCCCAGTCGGTGATCCGCGCTTCCTTTTCCAGAATCCTGAATCCCGCCTTCTCATAGGCGCGGATGGCGCGTGCATTGTCGGGATCGGGGTCGGTCGCCACAAAAGGCGCGCCCTCGGCGAACAGGCGTGCCACATGCTGGCGGATGAAGGCGCTGCCATGGCCGCGCCCGATCATCGCCGGCACCCCGATGCTCTGGTCGATGCCCAGCGTGCCCGGCGGCAGATCGCGATAGGGATGGTCGTCCCAGGCATGGATGGCGTAATCCTGCATGAAGGCAAACGGCGTGCCATCCTGCGACACGATCCACAGCCGCATCGCCGGCTCGTGCAGGTCGGCGACCAGGTTTTCCAGCTCGGCCGCCGGCTCGCCCCACCAGGTCCGCCATGCTTCCGTTTCCAGCCAGCCGCGCAGCAGCGGCAGGTCGGCTTCCGTCATGCGGCGGAAATCATATGGCGTTTCCGCGTTGGAATACATACAGGGCATGTCATTAATCTCGGAGGAGAAAGGCCCCCGAACGAAACCGCGTTAACAGATCGAACTTCTTCGAAGCTAGTTCATCAAAACGAAAAACAATCCCATCAAGCGTATAACTCGCCCTTCTGAGCCATTCATCGTCAATTTTTATTTTTCCAGTACTGGTGACATCTAGAGGAATTTTGGTAGTACCGATCTTTGATTTGAATTGATCATTTATGACGCAATCATTGTGTGCGATCAGATTCCGAATTTCTGATGCAATAAGAACTATCTCAAACATCGATTCGCTTGAGAATATGTCTATATTTGTCCGACTGGTAATAAATTTGCGCAAATCAGAAAGCGACTTATAAGAAAGATCGTGCACCTTTCGATCAACGATTTGCCAAATGAGATTCTCATAATTGCCAGCGTCTATGATAGTTGAAATGTCAACCGTGGCCTCGGATTTCAACATTTCCGGACGAGCGATGAAAATGTCGCGCAATATGGTTGTTAGATAGAGATCGAATGATTCAACTGCTCGTGAAAGCATGATTTCGTTAACTAATTGTCGGTGCTCAGAATAACTATAGCGGAGCAGTTTAAATGTGCCCTCATGAAGCTGCTTATGCTGATCTTCCGGTATAAGTTTCGCTAGCTCAGCCGAAGTCTTTATATATCCGAATACGAACGCGATAAATTTACGTAAATCCATCACCCGTGCCATATAAACTAAGCAAGGGTCAGTAATATTGTCAGGCGGATTACGGAAGCCCTCCGAGATGGGGTCGGCGTTATTGTTTTTGTTCAATGTCCCTCCCGATGCTCAGGCGTTTTTTCCATCATACTCCATCACCTGCAAAGATTTCAGGTCCACATCGTCCAGGCAGCGCACGTTGACGGCCACCATGCGCGTGCCGTTTGGCGCCGTGCCGGTGGCGAACGATGTCACGCCGCAGGTCTTGCAGAACAGGTGATGGATGTTCTTCGTGTTGAACTGGTAATCCTGCACGGCATCCTTGCCGCTCAGCAGCTTGAAGGCGTCGGCCGGCACGAAGCTTAAGAGCGTGCCCTTCTTCTGGCAGATCGAGCAGTTGCACGAGATCACCGGCGTATCCAGTGCCGTGCTCACCTCATAACGCACCGCGCCGCAATGGCAGCCGCCCTTGTGAATCGTGGCTTCCGCCATGTCCGTCCTCCCGTGATGCAATCCTGCCGGTGTGATGGCCGGCGGCGGCGTCCAAGTCAATCTGTCGCCTAATCCAATGCCGGCCTTGTCTTGTCAGGCCATTCGTACTATATATGTTCTAATTTATCAAACTTTATATTCCTAGTTGCATATCCCGCCCGTCGGGCAGGGCAGAGTGGAAACGAACTCAAACGAACCTGAATGGACCGAAATGGACCTGGATCGACCCGGATGGGCTGAAATGGACCCAAATGGACCCGGATGGTTCAAAACGGACCCAAACGGACCGGAATGGTTCAAAACGGTCGCAAACGGCATCGCGGCGATCCCGCTCTCCCGACTGGCACAGGCTCATGCTACGATTCGAACAATTTTCCGGCCCGTTCAACCACATAGGCTTATTGCTCCGTCATGACCGCCACGCCCAGCCCCGTTTCACAGCCCCTCATTCCCGATACCCCCACCTTCGTCAGCCATCTGGAATGCGGCATGACGGGCGAGCGGCTGCCGGCCGATACCCTGCATAACCTGTCGCCCAGGGGTTATCCGATCCTGGTGCGTTACGACCTGGCCGGGGTGAAGGCGGCGCTGACGAAAGAGAAGATCGCCTCCCGCGCCCCGAACTGGTGGCGCTATCGTGAAATGCTGCCGGTGCGCAAGACCGAGAATGTGGTCTCCCTGGGCGAGGTGATGACGCCGATCCTCACCCTGCCGCGCCTGGCCAAGGCGTTGGGCGTCAGCGGCGAGATCATCGTGAAGGATGAAGGCCGCCTGCCGACCGGCTCGTTCAAGGCGCGTGGCCTGGCGCTGGCCGTGTGCATGGCGAAAGAGCTGGGCGTGAAGAAGATGGCCATGCCCACCAACGGCAATGCCGGCGCGGCGCTCGCCGCCTATGCCAGCCGGGCCGGCATCGAAACCGTGGTGTTCTGCCCCGACGACACGCCGCAGGTGAACATGAACGAGATCGCGCTGCAGGGCGCGCGGCTCTACAAGGTCAACGGCCTGATCAACGATTGCGGCAAACTGGTCGGTGCCGGCAAGGAAGTCGCCGGCTGGTTCGACACTTCCACGCTGAAGGAGCCCTACCGCATCGAGGGCAAGAAGACGATGGGGCTGGAACTGGCCGAACAGCTCGGCTGGGAGCTGCCCGATGCCATCTTCTATCCGACAGGCGGCGGTACCGGCCTGATCGGCATGTGGAAGGCGTTCGAGGAACTGGAGGCCATCGGCTTCATCGGTTCCAAACGCCCGAAGATGATCGCCGTGCAGGCCGCCGGCTGCGCCCCCATCGTGCGGGCGTTTGAGGGCAACGAGCGCCACGCGAAACTCTGGGAGAACGCCCATACGGTGGCGGCCGGCATCCGCGTGCCGGCGGCCATCGGCGATTTCCTCATTCTCGATGCCGTGCGCAATTCCAGCGGTTTCGCCATGGCCGTGGAGGATGCCGCGATCACATCTGCCCTGAACGAGGTGGCGAAACAGGAAGGTTTCCTGATGTGCCCCGAGGGGGCGGCCACCTATGCCGCCTACAAGCAGGCCCTGGCGGAGGGCAAGGTGAAAAAGAGCGATCGCGTGGTGCTGTGGAACTGCGCGGCGGGTCTGAAATACCCGATGCCCGATGGCGGCCAGCCGCTCGACCGCCATGGCGCGATTGATTTCGCGAGGCTGTGACAGCATGCCGGAAAAGCAGACTCCGGAACCGCACACCACAGAGGCAGGATACGACATCCTCGTCTCCACGGTGGAATTGCGGCATCCGTTGCTGCGCCGCCTGCTGGCCGACTGGCTGAACGCCTCGCCACCGGACAGCCTGCCCGGCCATGATTTCGCCGACCTGCAGCGGCTGGCCTATATGCAGGGCCAGATCGTGATCTTCGATGCGGTGCCGCAAGCGGATGGCCGCCCGCGTTTCCGCTACCGCTTTGTGGGCGCGCCGCTGGTGGCGCGTCGCGGCCGCGATGTCACCGGAACCTGGATGGACGAACATACCGATGCGGTGCTGGCCAGGGTGGGGCCGCGATCCTGCGCCGTCGTCGTGGAGTCGCGTCGGCCGGTACATGTGCGGGCGCGCCGCGAGATCGCCGGCAGGAATTATGCGCTGGAATATCTGGTGCTGCCGCTGGCCGATCCGCAGAGCGGCCGGATCGACCGCCTGGTGGCGGGCCAGATCTATCCCTCCGATGCACCGGTGCGGTCGGACGGGGATTCGCTCTAGGGCTTTACGCGCAGGAAATAGATCAGGTCGAGTTCCGGCGGGTTGGCGCCGGCATGGCTCAGCAGGCCATGCACCTGGCCGCGATGATGGGTCTGGTGATTGAAGAAATGCATCAGCGGCGGCAGCAGCGGATCGGTGAAGGGTTCGCCGCGCATGTTGGTGTAGGAAAAGGTCGATGCCAGGGCGGCCGCATCCAGCCCGTCGCAATAGGCGATGATCTCGGCATCCTTGGTTTGCCGCGCCTGGCGCAGGCCGGCGAAATCCTCGTGCAGGATCTGGTTCAACGCCTTTACATGGCTGGCGGGTTTGCCGCTGAAGCGGCCGAGCCAGACGCTGTCGCCCACCAGGATGTGGTTCAGCGTGGCGTGGATCGAGCCGAAGAAGCTGGGCCGCGCGGCGTAATAGTCTGCCGCCGGCAGCGCGGCGCAGGCGTCATAGATGCGGCCATTGGCCCAGGCGTTGTAGCGCGCCATGCGGCGCACATGCTCAAGCAGGATGTCGGTGCTGGTCATGTGGCCAGCGTAAGGCGGGAAGGAACGGCCGCAAAGCGCGGAATTGTCCGGCTGCAATTGCATAAAACTCAAACGGCCCGCCGGTGAGGGCGGGCCGTCGGGTATCACACGGTGATCGCTGCGCTTACCATTCGGTCAGCACGGGTTCCATGCCGGCCTTGGTCAGGGCCTCGGCGCGGATCTTCTGCCAGCCGCTCATCGCCGCCTTGTCGTCGGCGTAAGTGGCCTTCTGGTGCGCGGCCCAGGCATCCGCCAGCACCTTCTGGCGCTTGAGCAGGTCGGCGTTGCTCTTGTCGTATTCGGGCTTCCAGACCTTGATCTCCTTGAAGTACTTGATGGCGCCCTCGTGTACCGGCACCACCCAGTCGAAGACCTGGCGCTTGATGTCCCAGCCCACGTTGCCCGGCGCGGCGTCCTTGTAGTCGTTGAACAGTTCGACCATCGCCTTGGTCATGGCATAGACCTGCCCGGCATCGACCTTGTCGTAGGTCATCAGCACCGGATAGGGATAGGTCGCGCCTTCCACCGGCTTGTCCTTCGACAGGCCGGCGCCCTCGGTGCCCATGAACGGCACATAGAACGGCGCCTTGGCCTTCAGGCGCTTCCAGCCTTCCTTGTCGTTGTGCGGAACCACCGGCCAGGTGATGCCGCGCGGCGAGGATTCGATCTGGAAGGCCTTGCCCGAGATGGTCGAGGTGAAGGCGGCATCCACCTGGTTGTTGATGATGCCGTCCATCGCCTGACCGAAGCCGCCGAATTCCACCTTCTGCACGTCGTTCCAGGTCAGGTTGGCGAACGCGAGCAGCGCGGTGATGTTCTGGTTCAACGACGGCGCACCGACCACCCAGGCCACCCGCTTGCCCTTCAGGTCGGCGATGGTCTTCACGCCGGTATCCTTGGCCACGGCCACGGTGAGCAGCGCGTCGGAATTGTTCAGCAGCAGCGAACGCACCGGTTGCGGACCCCAGTCCTTGGCACCGAACTCATACATGCCTTCCTGCGCCATGTAGGTGCCGCCGACGCCGTTGGCCGAGAAGGGCGCCTTGCCCTCGCGCAGCGGCACGGTGCGCGACACGTCGTTCTTGCCGGGCAGCACGCGCAGGGTCACGCCCTGCTTGTTCTTCAGCGCATTGCCGATGGCGACCGCCTGGTTGTAGCCGCCTGAGCCCACGTCATAGGCGGTCCAGGTCAGCTGGTCGGGCAGCTTCTGCGCAAATGCCGATGTCGACACGGCAAGCGCCGCGACGGCCCCCAGCAGGGCAAAGGTTTTGGTGTGACGCATCTTCGGTTTCCTCCTCGTGTTTTTACTCTTGGTCATGCGGTGACGGTATTGCGGTTGGTCAGCCGGAGCAGCAGGAAGGCGGCGAGGGCAAGGACCACGCCGATGGCCGCCAGAGTCAGGTTGCTGACGGGAATGAGGTTGCCGCCGGGCACGGCGAGCGCGAAGCCGGCCACCAGAAGCATGGCGCGCGCCAGCAGCCGCAGCGGCGATCCGTCCAGGCGGCCGGCGCCGAACAGGTAGCCCTGCATCGCACTGGAGATCAGCGCCACGCCCAGCGCGGCACTCACGATCACCGAGACCACCTCCATCGGTTCGCCCTTGAGGATCAGCGCCGGGTTGAGGGCGAAGAAGAAGGGGATGATGTAGATCGCAGCACCCAGCCGCATGGCCTGGAAGCCGATCTTGAACGGCGAGGTACGGGCGATGGAGGAAGCGGCGAAGGTGGCCAGCGCCACCGGCGGCGTGATGAAGGAGATCATGCCCCAGTACATGATGAACAGATGCACGGCCAGCGGATCGAGCCCGGCCTTCACCAGCGGCGGCGCCAGCACGATGGCGAGGAAGATGTAGCAGGCCGTCACCGTCATCCCCATGCCGAAGACGAAGCTGGTCAGCGCGCCCATCAGCAGCAGGATCAGGGCATTATCGCCGGCGAGATAGACCAGGTCGTTGGCCAGCGTGCCGGCGAGGCCAGTGACCGAGAAGGCGCCGATGATGAAGCCCACGCCGGCCAGGATGGCGACCAGTTCGGCCAGCGCCCGGCCAGTGGCGGCCAGCAGATCGAGCAGCTTTTCCCAGCCCAGGCGGTTTTTCGGCAGGATCTGGTTGATCACCAGCAGCAGGGCGGTGGCGGCAAAGGGGGCGACGGCCTCGCGCTGCTGCCACACCATCAGGAAGATCAGCACCAGGAAGACGAGGATATAGAGCCAGCCGGCCTTCAGCGTTTCGGAGAGCGACGGCAGCTCGGATTTCTTCAGGCCCTTCAGGCCCTGGCGCGCGGCATAGGCGTCGATCTGCACGACGAGGCTGAAATAGAACAGCAGGCCGGGAATGGCGGCGGCCAACGCGATCTCGGTGTAGGAGATGCCTAGGAAGCTGGCCATCACAAAAGCGGTCGAGCCCATCACCGGCGGCATCAGCACCGCACCGGTGCTGGCCACAGCCTCGACGCCGCCGGCATAGTCGGCGCGGAAGCCGGTGCGCTTCATCGCCGGGATGGTGACGACGCCCGACGAGATCACGTTCGAGATCACGCTGCCCGAGATCGAGCCCTGCAGGCCCGACGAGATCACGCCCACCTGCGCTGCGCCGCCGCGCACCCGGCCGACCAGCGCGAAGGCGAGGTCGTTGAAGAATTTGCCGCCGCCGGTGTGGTTCAGCGCCACGCCGAAGACGATGAAGCCGATCACGATCTCGCCGAAGGCCCGCATCGGGATACCGAAGGCGCTTTCCGACGACACGATATGATAGGCGAAGGTGTCTTCCAGGCTCTGCTGGATGCCGCGGATCGGGCCGGGCATGCTGTCGGCGAAGACCGGGTAGAGGGACATCACGGCCACGATGATGAAAATCATCATGCCGCCGGTGCGGCGCAGGGCCTCAAGGATGATCACCCACAGCACGCCGCCCAGGATCTGCGCTGTCAGCGGCGGGGCGAATTCCCAGCCCTCGGCCAGGATGTCCTCCGCCACCCAGGCGAACCAGCCGATGGCGGCCAGGCTGGCCAGCGCCAGGGCGATATCATGCAGTGCGACCTTGCCGCTGGCGGCATCCTTCGGCCGCCAGGGATAGGCGAGGAAAACCAGCGGCAAGGTGATCGCCGCCAGCAGGAACAGGTAACGGTTCTCGATCAGCGTGACATCAAAGAGGCGCAGGTTGAACTGCTGGTTCAGCACCATGACGAGGGTCAGCAGGGTCATCAGCACGAAGATGGCCCGCATCAGCGGCGACAGCCGGCGATACGCCAGTTCCTCGACCATCTGATCCTGGGGCGGGGGTGCGGCGCCGTTACGGCCGGAATCCTGGCCACGCGCCGAATGATCGGCACCCTGCGCGCCGAAACCCTGTGACATTCTTTTCCTCCCCGTGCCCGGACCTGCTTGCTGTCGGTCCGATTGTCGGACCGACAGCTTACGAAGCCGCAGACAAAGGATCAACGCATTGATCGCTTTTGTATGCAATTGAAAAGATCGTGCCTGGCGGATGGTCGCGGCATGGCGATGCGGCGATCACCCGTTCAGGCCAGGGTCCCGACGTCAGGCGCCGAGCTTCAGGCCGTGGGACGCTCGGCGTCGATGTCGCGCAGCGAGATCGGCGTCGCCCAGAAAGGCTGGGTCGCCTCGAAGGCTGCCGCGCCCGGCGAGATGCCGGCATCGCGCAGGGTGTGGGCATCGATCTGTGCCAGATCGTGCCGCATGCGGCTGCGCTGCCGCCAGATGGCGAAGGCCGTGCGTAGGGCGGGCAGCATCATCTGCCACCACGGCCGGTCAAGGCCCTGTAGGGCGGCCGGGTCGCGCAGGCCATCCAGCCAGCGCAGCTCGGCCTTGCTCGGCGGCGGGGCCAGGGGCGAGGCCAGCCAGTCGGGGTGCGGCCGCGCCGACGGCGTCTTCGGCCGGGCGAATGGCTTAATTAACGAACGATCGTGCTTTTCTGAACCAGAGGGGTAGTCGATAGCGCTGTGGTAGGTCATGGGGAGGCTCTTTTCTTGTTGTTAAGTCAGTGGATTGCGGCTGACCGGGCGAGCAGCTGGGTAAAAGCCTGCTCGGCGCGTTGGACCGCGGAGCCGTCGCGCAACAGGCGGCGGTAATAATTGAGCGTCAGGAAAATGCCCTGCAGCTCATAGGCAAACTGTTTCGGGTCCAGATCGGC